>CAVVRV010000001.1:0-160052 GCA_963750625.1 uncultured Gammaproteobacteria bacterium
GCGATAAATTCTGACCAGGGCAATTATATTGAAAAGCTGGCCGGCCGGCTCGATTGCCAGGAGGTATGTATGGAAAAGGTTGAGGATTGTTATCATAAGCTGCACTGGGTTGAGTCCAACGTCAATGAACGGCTTATTTGGGAACATCTATTGTTATCTCTGCTGGTATCTGATACAATTTAACTGATCGATTGTTGAACAGATACGGCTTCTTTTAAGCCGATATTTATATACGGATAAAAAATGACAAATTCCTCCTGAGATTAAACCAAAGTCCAAGCAGGCGAAAAATACAAAATATATGCTCGTTCGTTACGGCCTGATGAATATTTTAGGCCTTTTCGAGCATAACGAACTAAAATCCCCAAAGCCAATACCCGTGTTGTCATAAAGACCGACAGTTGGAAGATCATCGCCTCCTTTTTCTTTTCGAAGCCCTTTCGCCACATGACTATCGAGCGGTAGTTCAAGCCACCGCTCAATCCGATAAAGATTGTAACGTTCACATAGAAACCGATTATAAACAGCGCCCCGTAAGAATATGTTTAGGAACTTCCTAGCCGCACCCCAATGCTTTGCGCCCCTCCGGCAGATGACCCAAAAATCGGGATGTGGCTTGGTCTAGCACAACTCGAAATTCTTTTTCTGTTTTCCTTGCGAAGCGCTCCCAAATTGAGGCCCGCAAGGTATTCACGCGCAGCCTTTATGGTTCCTCTAGGCCCCATTTTTCGTGCTGTGGAAGGGCCGACCGAGGTGCTTGCTATCCTACGGCGAAGGACATCTATCAACTCTTTGTTCATTTTGTTGTGGCTAACGCCATGGGTTAGCGGCGGAGTACCGCGCAGCGGTGCGGAGGCCGCTAGACCCGATAGTTAGGAATTCTTTAAAAAGGTATTTCATCGTCAAACCACCGTTGATATTTGCTCGGACTCCAATGCCCACATTTAGGACATACTCCCTCATCCTCCTTTGCAATATGGCTTTGCAGAAGTCGCATTGGCCTACATTCAATTGTGCCCCTGAATACTCAAACGATTCTCGTTGGCGGTGAGCCTCTGTGAAAAATCTATTGCTCGACATTAAATCAGAAAGAGTACCGCCCTCGCGTTCCGCATAACCTAATAGATCGTACTCTAGATGCTCTTTCATGAAATATGCTGCGAAAGCTACTGAAGTACCAACAATCAGACTTGCTTCGTTGCTCGATATGGCCCAAGAGTAATGTTCAATCGCATTCCTTGTTTTTCTCATGATAGCAACAAAATCTCGTCTTCATTGCTGAATTCTAATGCTCCAATATTCTTTAATCGCACCAAGGCTGTTTCGGTACCTACTGTTCTTGCATCTAAGCCTGGATATTTATCTACGTTCTCCCACACCAGGGATGGATGAATTCTTCTTAGTCTTTCCTTTAATAACAGTTCAATGGAGTGCGATACGGCGAGAATTGCCCTTTTGTGTCTTGTCGGCGGATTGAGGTCACTTTCATATGCAATTAAATCAACTGCATAATTAAGAGAATCTATCGCATTCTGCATCAAATCAAATTTCAGCTCTTCCGACATGACGCCTTTTCAATTCCTAACGCAACGCTAAGCGGCGCAGCGCAAGCTGCGTCCGCTTGAGCGTCGTGTTAGGTTTATTTGTCTTGTTCAGCATTCTTACTCGGGTCTATAGCCGCGAGGCTCTTTGACTTCTTGAGTATCTCTTCAAGCTCTTTCGGATTTAAACCTTCGGCGTGAATTACTTCGTTATCTTTGGTTGTGATTATCACCTTACGGCCATTTCTACTTCTTATGAATGCGACCACAACTGCCGCTAAGGCGGCCCACATAGCCGGTGATTGGAGCACTTCAATGACACCAGAGGCTGCCATTACTGCGCCCGAGCGCTGCTCACGCATTTGGTATTTTACGTCATGAGCGTTAAGCAACTCGATCATCGGGCCGAAGCTGTCCTTGAATACATGAACGTGTAAGTATTCCATGTTCACTCCGGTTGCCGGTGGCGTAATAAACCTAACGCGGCGCTAACCTGCGAGCGGTGCGCTAGCACCGCGAGTCAGGTTGAGCGAATTGTTGGGCCTGTTAGTCACGACGTGCAAAGAGACCTGCGAGGTGAGCATCCTCGTCGATTGCCTTAACGAACTGGGGAAGCCGCTCCCGTACTCTACGACGTCGAGAAGAAAGAGTTCGTCGCGGCTTTGGCCGGACGCTCTCAACGTAGGCGTATTGCACTTCGAGTTGGAAGTTGTCGCGGATTAGACTGGTCTCTTGTGTACCAGTGAAGTCCGCTGCGTACAGCTGGGAGAAGGAACTACAGACAACGACTGGGAAATCAAGTGCTACTTGAAAACCTCCACGTTTCCGGTCAGACGAAGAACCCCGCCAGGCAACTGCATTCTCATTGAAACAAGACCATTGAGCGACTGATTTAGGGCCTTATAGAAGGGCTCGGACTCTTGGCCCCGAGCGTTCGAGGAGGCAAATAGCTTTGCGACTCGATCACCGGATGAAAGGTAGTGGTGCTTTGCTGTGTAGGTGTTATTGCGGCGGTATTTCCCGGATGCACAGAGCATCTCTTCAATTGCGGACGGTCCTTGTCGGTGAACCAGAACACGGAGTAGCCGGGCAAGAACTTGCATTCGACGAAAAGTCGAACAGCAACCTCGCCCGCCGACCTCCGAAAGTTCCCTTAATGGGCCATACCTTCTCAACGATGAGATCAAGCTCTCGTGCCTTTTGTTGTGTCTGGTCCATGTAGTACGGACTGATAGTGGTTCTCCATCCGTCGGAGGCGAACCAACGGGCGACCTTCGCATGGAAGGTGTTGCCGCTACTGTCGATCAGTTCCTGTACTTGTGATGGGATGCTCACGAGGCTATTCCTAAGAGGCCCAACGTTTGAATTCACCGGCCTGCGCGGCTTTTCGCGCAGGTCCGGTGGAATGATGGGTTGGGCAGCAATGCGCCATACGGATCTGCTACCACTCGTTTCGCACGTTCTCTTGAATCCACTTCCAAGCGTCTTGCGGGAGCCATCCATCCGCGGGGCCCTTAGCCGGCATGATCAGCAGACGGTCGGTCTGGAAGATCAAGGGACGGAGCTTAGGGCCAAGTTCAACAAGAGCGTCATATCGCACCACAATCCATGTGTTCTCGATGTAATGGCTCCACCTATATGAACGTCTCAGTTCCTCGAAGAAAGGGGCGTATTTCTCAATGGGCTGCTTGAGATCGTAAGTTACGATATATGCGAACGGTGTCTGGAGAGGCATTATTGATTCCCCTCCGTTTTATTCGGCAACTGACCCACCGGTGGTTCGGGGGCTGCTACTGGGGGTAAGGCGTTCGATCACTTCCAGTGATAAGACGGCTCTCAGTTCCGAACATTTTCATCGCGGCGAACTGAACGTGTGACTCCTCACCAAACACAAGATTCTGTGGATATGCAATCACAAGCCAAACCACGGTGCCAAATACGACGAGAAAGAGAAATACGCCGACACAAATGGACGTGATCTTCCAAACCTCCGCAACCCGAACCAGGTTCCAGAACCCAGAAGAAAGGTTTCGACGATTAGCAAGGCGAGCACGAAAAATCCAAGGGGAGAATGCGCAGCCCTTACGATGCGGGAACGCGATGAAATCATAGATCTCGCAGAGCCTTCTGTATCTTGTTGGTCTTGCGGTTGCCCTAGCATCTGAGTTGCCTCTCTTGATCTAGCCCGTATCGTCTGTTTGCTGCCCAACGCAAAGCTAACCCGCGAGCTACGAGGCGCGAAGCGCCGACGTAGCGAGTCAGGTTGAGCGCCGTGTTATGCGGCATTAGCTGATTGCCCTCAGGGAAGAGACTAAGGCAGGGCCGATATCAGAAACAAATTTTACTTGCGCGTCTGTAACTGGCTCGCCGTGCACGGCCGGTGAGCAAACTCTGAATACACTTTCCGTATTGCGCGTTCTAGTGTCTGGTCTATGAGGCCTGCCTCAACAAGCGAGCGCGTAACCTGGAATACAGGAATTGCTCTTCGCTGAAACATTACCAATTCTCTCGCAATTGCGATTCTTCTCAATTCCTTTTCAATAGAGTAACGAATGCTAAATAGAAGGGTGACATGGTCATCCACCTTAATTGGTGACTTGGCCTCAAAAGAGTCCTTTTTGATGGGGAAGTGTGTTTCAAGCGCCTCGCTAAGATATCGTTTTATCCGTGTTTCAAGCTCAGGCAGTTGTGCATCTGGTGGTGGCGCGGGGATGGTATTCTCACTCGGACATCAACCACATTCTTGAGGTCTGCCCTTACGTCTGCCACTTGTGTTGAGACAAACCTCTTAAGTTCTCCCACTTCTTGCTTCAATGTGATGCCGAGAAGCGATACTTCCTTAAACAACGGCGCCAACAACAAAGCCATCCACACTACAAACGCGACGATGTCGGCAGGAACAGCGTTCCCCGCTCAAGCCGGATACCGCTGCCACAGAAAATAGGTTACTGCCCCAGTTAGCAACAACCACCACGAAATCTTGAACCAGTTTGGTAGTTTCACTACTGAAGTCTCCTTGCCGCCTAACGCCGCGTTGAGCCGCGCGGGGCACGAACAACACAGGAAACGGTGCGCTGTCTCACCGCGTCGGCCTCGAACGCGAAGTTAGAAGGCGTTTGTTGTTCACTTCTTGTTGTGCTCATCAGCAATGTGTTCTGCACAACTACTATTTTTCCAGGCGCTGCGCGCCGACCAACTTAAATTCGATCACAGTTTCAGTGCGTCCGTATAAGCTGGCATACTACGCCGCATAATTTAAGTGGTCAAAAAATGGTCAATAAATCACGCATCGCCGGACTGTACGCCATCGCCGATACCCAATACCTCGACGACGCGCGCTTGCTGCCGGCCGTGGGCGAGGCGATCGCCGGCGGCGCGCGCATCGTTCAGTACCGGGACAAAAAACATGGCGCCGCGGATCGTGCGCGGCAGGCCGGCGAACTCGCCTCCCTGTGCCGAAAGCACGGCGCCCTGTTCATCGTCAACGACGATGTCGAACTGGCGAAACAGGTGCAGGCGGCGGGCGTGCATTTGGGACGGGAAGACGCCTCGATCGAGCAGGCGCGCGCGCAACTGGGGCCGCAGCCGATTATCGGTGTGTCCTGCTACAACGATCTCGCGCGCGCCGTGAAGGCGCAGGCCGAGGGCGCGGACTATGTCGCCTTTGGCAGTTTCTTTCCGTCGCGCACCAAACCGCAGGCGGTGCGCGCCGGCCTCGAACTGCTGTGCGCGGCGAAACAGAAGCTGCACATTCCCGTGGTTGCCATCGGCGGCATCACGCACGGAAAATGGCGCTCACCTTCTCGCCGCCGGGGCGGATGCACTGGCCGTGATCGAAGGCGTGTTCGGTCAGGTCGATGTCGCGGGCCGCGGCAGAACGCTACACGCGGCTTTTTAACTTGAAGAGCGGGTTAGGCGAGTTTTGCGTAACCCGCCAAATCGATTCGGCGGGTTACGCGCGAACCCTGACAAAATCGTGCTTAATCCTCGTCCTACATGAATATTAATTTGGAACACATCATGACTATCTCATCCGACCTCTTCAAGCGCGCGCAGCAACACATCCCCGGCGGCGTGAATTCGCCGGTGCGCGCCTTCAAGGGCGTCGGCGGCGATCCGGTGTTTATTGCGCGCGGGCTCGGCGCGTATCTGTGGGACGAGGATGGAAACCAATACATCGATTACGTCGGCTCCTGGGGGCCGATGATCCTCGGCCACGCCCATCCCAAGGTGCTGGCGGCGGTGAAGGAAACCCTGGAGCACGGGCTCGGCTTCGGCGCGCCGACGCGCATCGAAGTGGAGATGGCCGATCTGATCTGCCGGCTCGTGCCCTCGATCGAGAAGGTGCGCATGGTCAGTTCCGGCACCGAGGCCACCATGAGCGCGATTCGCCTGGCGCGCGGCTTCACCGGACGCGACAAGATCCTGAAGTTCGAAGGCTGCTACCACGGCCACGCCGATTCGCTGCTGGTGAAGGCCGGCTCGGGGGCGCTCACGCTCGGCGTGCCGACCTCGCCCGGCGTGCCCGCGAGTCTCGCGGAACACACGCTCACGCTCGACTACAACAACCTCGAACCGGTGCGCGAGGTCTTCGCCAAGCTCGGCAAGGACATCGCCTGCGTGATCGTCGAACCGGTGGCCGGCAACATGAACTGCGTTCCGCCGGTGCCGGGCTTCCTCGAAGGCCTGCGCGAGCTGTGCACGCAAGCACGGCGCGGTGCTGATTTTCGACGAAGTCATGACCGGCTTCCGCGTCGCGCTCGGCGGCGCCCAGGCGCATCTACGGCATCAAGCCCGATCTGACCACGCTCGGCAAAGTCATCGGCGGCGGCCTGCCGGTCGGCGCCTTCGGCGGGCGCGCCGACATCATGGGCCGCATCGCCCCGGACGGGCCGGTGTATCAGGCCGGAACGCTGTCCGGCAATCCGGTGTCGCTGGCGGCGGGACTGGCGACGCTCAAGGAAATTTCACGTCCCGGCTTTTTCGAGGAACTCACGGCGAAGACCGCAAAGCTGGCGCGGGGGCTGGCGGAACGCGCCCAGCGCGCGGGCGTGCCCCTGGCCACCCAGTCCGTCGGCGGCATGTTCGGCATTTTCTTCACCCGGGAACCGGCCGTGACGCGCTTCGCGCAGGTCATGGCCTGCGACGTCGAGCGCTTCAAAAAATTCTTTCACGGGATACTGCGGGAAGGGGTTTATCTGGCGCCGTCCGCGTTCGAGGCCGGCTTCGTCTCGGCGGCGCATAGCGACGCCGATATCGCGGCGACGCTGGACAAGGCGGAGAAGGTTTTCAAGACCCTGTAAAAAAGAAACGGGCCGGTGGTCCGGCCCGCATGTGCACCCCGCACATCAATTCTTGCGTCAGCTCACCAGGATATTCTCGGAAGCGAACCTGACCGTGGCTACCTGCGGACGGATCGCCTCGTCGCTGAGGGCGATGTCCACGCCGAGGATGGCAACCAGATTGTCATGGTCGCGCACGCCCGGCAGTTCTTCGCGCAGGTACCCGTAATGGGTTTCGTTCATGTACACGACATTCGGCCGCGCGCCGTGCATCACTTTGTAGTCGTTCACCAGATTCACGATGTGGCTTAACATGGTTCGCTCCTTTCGCCCTTTTCGGGCCGCCCGGAATCCGTTGTTGCTGTTGCGCGATTCCGTGTTTCTCAGTACCTGTAGGAGCAATACTCATGCCACACCGGGGTAACAGTTAACCGATTGTAATAGATAGGAATTTTAAATCGTTGGCATGGACGGATTACGGCAGTCAGGGGGACCGTGGGTGGGCGAAGGCCGGCACCTGCCGCCGCACGGCAGAAAAGCGACTGCCGTACGGGTAATTCAGACTTGGGCGGGAGGAATTGTCTCGGCGACGTCAGTGCAGACCGGCCATGTATTCCGCGACCGCCTTGATTTCCTGCTCCGACATGCGGAAGGCGGTGCGGGTCATGGTCTCGCCGTCATTGGCGCGGTTGCCGGCCTTGAAAGCCAGCAACTGTTTCTGGGTATAAGCGGTATTCTGGCCTGACACTTTGGGGAAACGCGGCGGGATACCATGCCCCGAAGGCCCGTGACAGCTCATGCAGGCGGATACGCCCATCTTGGCGTTGCCCCCACGGAAAATCTTTTGGCCCTGTTTGGCGAGCAGCGCATCGCGGGCCGCGCCGGGTTTGGCCTTGAGGCTGGCAAAGTAGGCGCCCAGGTTTTTCATGTCAGTCGCGCTGAGCGGGGCCGCCATGCCGGACATGATCGGGTCCTTGCGTGCGCCGGATTTAAAATCGGCCAGCTGCTTGGCGATGTAATCCGGGTCCTGGCCGGCCAGCTTGGGCCACGTGGGATCGGCCCCGCCATTACCATCCGCGCCGTGACAGCCTGCGCATATTCCCGCCTTGGCCTGACCGGCCGCGACATTGCCGCCGGCGTGAACCGGCGCAACAAGAACAAGCCACAGACAGGCGGCGGTGGCGACAGACAGGATGCTCTTCATAAAACCCCCATGAAAAAACGGCTGAATCCCCTGATTTCTGGATCGCACCCCGGCTCGGGCGGAAATCAAGGCGGCTTTATATACCAAGAGCCCGCCTCCCGGTCAATTTAAAGGGTCAATTTTGCGGCATTTTTTGTTGGGTACGCATACAAAATTGCCAGGAGCAATTTGTCACCCCACTGGGGTTCGCCTCGGGAGCGCGCATGCGCTGACAACGTCCCGACGATTTTGTGGGCGCGGGCGAGGCGCCGGCAGGGAAACGGCAAATGTCCAGTGGATGTTCGCCCCGCCGAGCGGCTCGCCACGGAAGGCGGCTCAGGGTTTCGAGCGAAGCGGAGACGGCGAAGCGAAGAATGCGCAGGACAAAAAAAGCCCCGGAAACAAGGGGAGAGTGTCCGGGGCCGAACATGTCCCGAATGATGTCCATCCGGGACTCGCCCCGCTCAGGGAGGTGGAGCAGGGCAGGACGATATCCAAATCGTCCGCGACGATTATAGACACATTCAAAATAAAAAGGTTCGCCCTTCGATGACGTCGCCGTAAACAATTTTTTTAGCCCATCACGCAATTTTCGTGGGTGTATGTAACCGCGAAGCCGTGGCTCAGGGTACTAGTGCGCTTCGTCCCAGTTTCCTCCAACGCCTACGTCCACCACCAGCGGCACGGACAACGTCACCACCTCGCTCATCGAGCGACGGATCGTATCGCGCGCGGTGTCGACCGTGTCGGCGCGGATTTCGAACACGAGTTCGTCGTGCACCTGCATGATCATGCGCACGTCGAGCCCCGACTGCGCGATCCAGCGGTCCACCGCGAGCATCGCGAGCTTGATGAGGTCCGCGGCCGTGCCCTGCATCGGCGCGTTGATCGCGGCGCGCTCGGCGGCCTGACGCCGGTTCATGTTGGGCGCATTGATCTCGGCGGTGTACAGCCGCCGTCCCATGAGCGTCTCGACATAACCCTGCTGGCGCGCGGTCTCGCGCGTGCGTTCCATGAAGTCGCGCACGCCGGGGTAGCGCTTGAAGTAACGCTCGACATATTCCTGCGCCGCCACGCGCTCGATCCGCAGCTGCTTCGCCAAGCCGAAAGCCGACATGCCGTAGATGAGACCGAAGTTGATCGCCTTGGCCGCGCGGCGCATGTCGTCGCTCACCGGTTCGGGCGTGACGCCGAACACCTCCGCGGCGGTGGCGCGATGCACGTCCATGTTTTCGGCAAACGCGTGGATGAGCCCCTTGTCGCCCGAGAGGTGCGCCATGATGCGCAGCTCGATCTGCGAGTAGTCCGCCGACACGATTTGGTAACCGGGCGCGGCGATGAACGCCTGGCGGATGCGCCGGCCTTCGGCGGTGCGCACCGGAATGTTCTGCAGGTTCGGGTCGGTCGAGGACAGCCGTCCGGTCGCCGCCACCGCCTGGTGATACGAGGTGTGCACGCGCCCGGTCTTGGGGTCCAGCATCTCGGGCAGCTTGTCGGTGTAGGTGGACTTGAGCTTGGCGAGGCTGCGGTAGTCGAGGATCAGCTGCGGCAGCGGGTAATCGAGCGCCAGTTCCTGCAGCACCTCCTCCGCCGTGGACGGCTGGCCGGTCGGGGTTTTCTTGAGCACCGGCAGCTTGTGCTTGTCGTAAAGGATTTCCTGGATCTGCTTGGGCGAGCCCAGTTGAACGGCTGGCCGGCGAGGCTATGCGCTTCGCGCTCGATCTCGAGCAGGCGCTTGGCCAGCTCGCCGCTCTGCGTCTTCAGCATCGCGACGTCGATCAGCACGCCGTGGCGTTCGATGCGCGCCAGCACCGGCACCAGCGGCATTTCGATCTCGTCGAAGAGCTTCACCAGCGTCGGCGTTTCGTTCAGATCGCGGCCACAGGTGTTCGTGCAGGCGCAAAGTGATATCGGCGTCCTCGGCGGCGTAGTTCGTCGCCTGTTCCAGCGGCACCTCGCTGAAGTTGATCTGATGCTTGCCCTTGCCGGCGACCTCTTCGTATTTGATGGTCTTGTAGCCGAGGTACTTGAGCGCGAGCGAGTCCATGTCGTGGCGCGAGGCGGTCGAATCCAGCACGTAGGATTCGAGCATGGTGTCGTGCGCATCCCGGCCATCCCGATGCCGTAGTTGGCGAGCACGCTCATATCGTATTTGAAGTTTTGTCCGATCTTGCGCGACGCGCGGCGTCTTCGAGCAGCGGTTTGAGTTTGGCGAGCACGGCCGTCGCGGTCGAGCTGCGCCGGCGCGTCCGGGATACTGGTGCGCCAGCGGCACGTAGGCGCCCGCGCCGGCGCGGTCGGTGAACGACACGCCCACAATCTCGGCCTGCAAGGCATCGAGACTGGTGGTCTCGGTATCGAAGGCAAAGAGTTCCGATTTCCCGAGCCGCGCCAGCCAGCGGTCGAGCGCCGCCATGTCGGTGACCATCTCATAGGCCGCGTTCGTGGCCGGCGCTCCGGCGGGCGCGGACGCCGGCGCCGGGTTCGTGCCGCCCAGCTCCGCCAGCCAGCTCTTGAATTCGAAACGTGCGAACAGTTCGCGCAGGCGCGCGTTATCCGGCGGCGTGCGCCGCAGGTCCTGCGGGGCGCTCTTCAACTCCACGTCGCACTTGATGGTGGCGAGCCTCCGCGCCATCGGCAGATGCCCCAGGGACGCGCGCAGGCTCTCGCCCGCCTTGCCGGGCACGTCATTCGCGTGCGCCACGATTTCATCGAGCGAACCGTATTCCTGCAACCACTTGGCGGCGGTCTTGGGCCCGACCCCGGGCACGCCGGGGATGTTGTCGGAGGTGTCGCCCACGAGCGCCAGGTAGTCCACGATCTGTTGCGGCGTCACGCCGAATTTCGCCACCACCGCATCGTGGTCGTACTCGGCGTCCTTCATCGTATCCACCAGCCGGACGTGTCCGTCCACGAGTTGCGCCATGTCCTTGTCGCCGGTGGAAATCACGGTCTCGCGGCCTTCCGCGGCGGCGGCGCGCGCGAGCGTGCCGATCACGTCATCGGCCTCGACCCCCTGGATCTGAATGAGCGGCAAGCCGAGGGCGCGGATGATGTCGTGAATCGGTTCGATCTGGGCCGCAAGCTCGTCCGGCATCGGCGGGCGGTGTGCCTTGTACTCGGGGTAAATATCGTCGCGGAAGGTCTTGCCCTTGGCGTCGAACACCACCGCCAGGTGCTCGGTGTCGTATTCGGAAAGCAGGCGGCGCAGCATGTTGACCACGCCGTATACCGCGCCGGTCGGTTCGCCGCGCGAGTTGGTGAGCGCGGGCATGGCATGGAAGGCACGGTACAGATAAGATGAGCCGTCCACGAGGATAAGTGGCCCGCCTTTTTTCCCGCCTGCCGACGCTTCCGTGACAGCGTTTTTCTTCCGGTCTGTGGCTTTGGGGCTCATGTATTTGTCGGGTCGCTCGGGGCCTGATTGTTTGTGCTAAAAATGTATCTTATGACAAGACGAACGAAGTAGGGCTACACATCTTATGACAAGACGAGCGCAGCAGGGCTACCATTTATGAAGGACGAACGAGTAGGGCTACATAAGACAGAGATCCCAAAGATAAATTACCGCCGTTCCCGAAACCCAACGGCGCGGACGCCCAGTTCCGCATCGAGGTGGCGCCCTCGGGCACCATGTCACGGGAATCGTGGAAGATTTTCCAGATCATGGCCGAGTTCGTCGCCGGCTTCGAACAGCTCTCGACGATCCAGCCCTCGGTCAGCATTTTCGGATCGGCGCGGACGGCGCCGGACCACCCCTATTATGCCCTGACCGAGGAGATCGCGCGCAAGCTTTCCGACGCCGGTTTTTCCGTGGTCAGTGGCGGCGGCCCGGGCCTGATGGAGGCCGCGAACAAGGGCGCCTATGCCGGCAAGTCCCCGAGCGTGGGCCTGAACATCCGGCTGCCGCACGAGCAGCACGCCAACCCGCACCAGAACATCACGCTGACGTTCCAGCACTTCTTCGCGCGCAAGGTGATGTTCGTGAAATACGCCAAGGCCTACGTCTGCATGCCCGGCGGTTTCGGAACCCTCGACGAGCTGGTTGAGGCGCTCACCCTGATCCAGACCGGCAAGACCACGCGCATTCCCATCATCCTGGTGCATGCTCCATTCTGGGCCGGCCTGGTGGACTGGTTCAAAGACAAGCTGGTGTCCGAGGGCACGATCGACAAAAGCGATCTCGAACTCTTCAGCGTGGTGAACAGCGCCGAGGAGGTGTTGGAGGTGATCTTCCGGTATTATGAGGAAAGCGGTTTCGCGCCTTCGGAAGAAGAAAGAGAGATCAAGCTCAATCTCTGATACCCGGAAAATTACTCATGCGCACTTTTGTATTTTTTCTCTTCGCCCTGCTGACGGTGCCCACGATGCTGGCCGAGACGGCGTCGAGCGACTCGAACGGCAAGGCCGCGGCCCCGGCAACCACGCCCGTGCCGCCGCCTCCGCCTCCTCCGGAGAATTACAATCCCCCGGCGGCGCCCGAAATCCCCGGTGCCGGACAGGCGGAACCGGAAGTGACCATCACCACCAAGGGCACGGAAATCCATGAGGAGTATCGCCTCAACGGGCGGCTCTACATGATCAAGGTCACCCCGGCCAAGGGCAAACCGTATTACCTCATCGACCACGAAGGCAGCGGCCAATTCCGTCGCAGCGATTTCGAGACGCGCATCTCCATCCCCACCTGGGTGATCAAACGCTTTTGATGTTCCCGCACAGACCCGGGCCGGGATTTTTTTCCTTGCATGCTTCTCAGGGATACCATGCATGAGTAATGGTTCTTCGCCAGACAAGACCGCGCCCGAGGAAAATCGCGGAATACACCAGGGCATCGCCTGGATTGTCCAGGGCTGGCATCTGGTTCAGGAACAGCCGCCGTTGTGGTTCGGCATGGCCGCGATTTACCTGGTACTGGGTTTTTTGTTGAAACAGATACCGATAGGGGGGAGCTCCTGATGATCCTCATCAGCCCGATGTTACTCGCCAGTGTGGTGTGGGGACGCGCGCATGCGAACCATGCCGAACCGTTGGGACAATCCTCTCCCGTACAAGCACTGTTACAGGATTGGATCGTTCTGCCGGCGCGTGAATTGGTATGCATTTTCAATCACGTGGAAAAAACTGTTCCTCCCGTGCTGCTCAGTATCCTGACACTGGGACTGATGCTTGTAATAGTAATGATACCGCGTGAATCGCTCGTGGGCGGCTCCATGATGTCAGGGCTGGCGGCATCGAATTTCAGCGACTTACAATTCATCATGCTGCTCAAGATGCTGGTGGTCGCGGCGTTGTATGTGATTCTGGCCATGTGCCTCTTCTACAGCGTTCCGCTCACGGTACTGAAGAACCGCCCGCCATTTGATGCCATCGCTGAAAGCTTCAAAACCTGCCGCGAGCATGCGGTACCGCTGCTGGTGCTGACCGTACCGTTTTTTGTGGTTTACCTCGTCATCCTGGCGGCCTTCGCCAAAAACCACTGGCTCGGCGTTCTGTTCGTGATCAGCGCGGGCGTCGTCGCGCTGCCGGTCTTCGTGGCATCGGTCTATTGCAGTTATCTGGCGCTTTACCCGCCCGATCACTCCCCCTCACCGCGATAATTGTTTTTCCGCTGGCCTGTGCGCCGGGTCCCGGCTTATATTGATCCGACACTATCTTCCTGAGAGAGGGAAATGCGCGTACGGCTCTATCACGGCGAGGCGTTGGCGACCTACGGTTTCGGTTCAGGTCATCCCTTCGGCCACGACCGCCAGGCCGCGTTCTGGCAGGAGGCCCTGCGCCAGGGGCTCGACTGGCAGACCGAAATCGGCGCTCCGGTTCCCGGGACCGAGGATGATCTCGCGCTGTTTCACACCGCCGACTACATCGCGCGCGTGCGCCGGCAATCGCTAGAGCGGCCAGGGTTATCTCGATTCCGGCGACACGCCGGCGTTCCCGGGCGTGTTTGAGGCGGGCGCGGTCGTCGTCGGCACGGTGCTGGACGGACTCAAAAATATTCTCGAAGGCCGGTGTCGGCGCGTGTTCGTGCCGATCGCCGGCCTGCATCACGCGCGCCGCGACTCGGCCTCGGGTTTCTGCGTGTTCAACGATATCGGCGTGCTGATCGAGGCGCTGCGCCGGCGTCACGGCATTCAACGCGTGGCCTACGTGGACATCGACGCGCATCATGGCGACGGCGTGTTCTATGCCTTCGAGGACGACCCCGACCTGATCTTTGCCGACATCCACGAGGACGGACGCTATCTCTACCCCGGCACCGGCTTTGCCAACGAAACCGGCACCGGCGCCGCCAAAGGCACCAAGCTCAATATTCCGCTCGAACCCGGCGCCGACGACGCGGCATTTCATCGGGTGTGGCCGCAGGTCGAGGAGTTCGTGCGCGCCGGCCGTCCGGAATTCATTATCCTGCAGGCCGGCGCTGACAGCATCGCCGGCGATCCCATCACCCACATGCAGTTCACGCCCGCTGCCCATGCCCACGCCACCACCCGCCTGTGCGCGCTCGCCGACGAATTCTGCCACGGCCGGATCATCGGCCTCGGCGGCGGCGGTTACAATCGCTTCAACCTCGCGGCCGCCTGGACCCGGGTGGTGAAAGCCATGCTGGAGTGAGACGGGGAACGTGTCATGCGCGCATTCAAAATAATTTCTATCGACAGAATCAACTGGTAAGGCATCATGGCCATGCACACCGTTCCCATCTTCGTTTCCATCGCCGCATGCATGTCTGAAACCTGTCCATGAAATTGCGTTTTCAGCTCCGTCACCGGGGCGTCCCTGCGCCACTACTCGGGATCGCCAGGACCATCGATGCCGTCAACGAGCGCATCGGCCGTGCCGTGTTGTGGCTCGTCCTGGCGGTGACGCTGATCTCGGCGGCGAACGCGTTGATGCGTTACGGTTTCGGGATGTCCTCGAACGCCTGGCTCGAGATCCAGTGGTACCTGTTCGGCGCCATTTTCCTGCTCGCCGCCGGCTACACCCTCAAGCACAACGGCCACGTGCGCATCGACGTGTTCTACGGCCGGTGGGTTCCGCGCGCGCGGGCATGGATCGATCTGCTGGGGACGGCGCTGTTTCTCCTGCCGCTGTGCGTGCTCATGGTGTGGCTGTCGTGGCATGGTTTCGTCGAGTCCTTCCAGCGCGGCGAAGTGTCGTCGGACGCGGGCGGACTTATCCGCTGGCCGGTGCGGCTGCTGATCCCGCTGGGGTTCGCGCTGCTGGGACTGCAGGGCATCTCCGAACTCATCAAGCGCGTGGCTTTCCTGCGCGGCCAGGGCAAGCTCCCGCACGAGCCGCCGAGGGAGGAAGTATGAGCCTGGCGCTCATGGCGCCGCTCATGTTTGCGGTGCTGGTGGTGATTCTGCTGCTGGGTTATCCGGTGGCGTTCGCGCTCGCCGCCAACGGCTTGCTGTTCGCCGTCATCGGCATCCAGTCGGGATTCTTCGATTTCAGCCTGCTGCAGGCGTTGCCGGAGCGCGTCTACGGGATCGTCTCCAACCAGACGCTGCTCGCGATTCCATTCTTCACCTTCATGGGGCTGGTGCTGGAACGCAGCGGCATGGCCGAGGACCTGCTCGACACCATCGGCCAGCTGTTCGGCGCGCTACGCGGCGGGCTGGCCTATGCCGTGGTGTTCGTCGGCGCGCTGCTCGCTGCCACCACCGGCGTGGTCGCGGCCTCGGTGATCGCCATGGGGCTCATCTCGCTGCCGATCATGCTGCGCTACGGTTACGACAAGCGGCTCGCGACCGGCGTGATCGCGGCCTCGGGCACGCTGGCGCAGATCATTCCGCCGTCGCTCGTGCTGATCGTGCTCGCCGACCAGCTCGGCGCCTCGGTCGGCGACATGTACCGCGGCGCGCTGCTGCCGGGCCTGGTGCTCGCCGGACTGTACGTGGTCTACGTGCTGGCGGTGACGCTCGTGAAACCCCGCGGCGGCACCGGCGCTGCCGGCCGCGGCGCGGCCGTTACGCGGGATGGCGCTCGCGCGCCGTGCCGTGATCTCGATGCTGCCGCCGCTGGCGCTGGTGTTTCTGGTCCTGGGAACCATTTTTCTCGGCATCGCCACGCCCACCGAAGGCGGTGCGCTCGGGGCGACCGGGGCGCTGATGCTGGCCGCTCTCCGCGGCCGCCTCACGCGCACGGTGCTCACGCAGGCGATGGACTCCACGACGCGCCTCACGAGTTTCGTGGTCTTCATTCTGATCGGCTCCACGGTTTTCAGCCTCGTGTTCCGTGGCGTGGACGGCGACCTGTGGGTCGAGGGCCTGCTCACGCAACTGCCGGGCGGCGCGGCGGGTTTCCTGATCGTGGTGAATCTGTTCGTGTTCGGGCTGGCGTTCTTTCTCGACTTCTTCGAGATCGCGTTCATCGTGGTGCCGCTGCTCGCGCCGGTCGCGACCAAGCTCGGCATCGACCCGATCTGGTTCGGCGTGTTGCTCGGCGTGAACATGCAAACCTCGTTCATGCATCCGCCGTTCGGCTTTGCGCTGTTTTATCTGCGCAGCGTCGCGCCCAAGAATATTCGCACGACGGATATCTATTGGGGCGCGGTACCGTTCGTGCTGATTCAGGTCGTGATGGTCGCGATCGTGCTCGCCTTCCCGCAGATCGTGGGCAAGGCGCCGCCGGCCATCTCGGCGGAAAGCATCGAGATACCCATGCCGGCTGATCCGAACGCCGGCTACCTGCTGCCGCCGGACAAACGCTGACGCCGCGCGTGGCGCAGCCGTGCCGAGCCGCACCGACGCGGAACGGTGGCTACTTGGTGTAATACAGGAAATTGGCGTACGACGCCTCGGCGAGCTTCATCCACTGCATGCTCGCGTCGCGGAATTTTTTCCACTCGCCGTAGATGCGCTTGAAGGCCGGGTTGCGGGCCGCTTCCTCGTCGTACATTTTGAAGGCCTCTCGGCGCGCCGCGACCATGACATCCTGCGGGAAAGGATGCAGCTTCACGCCCTGCTTCACGAGGCGCATCAGCGCCGGCGGATTCTTGGCGTCGTATTCGGCGAGCATGGTGACGTTCGCTTCCGCCGCCGCGGCTTCGAAGGCCGCCTTGTAGGCGATCCGGCAGCTCCTGCCACTTCTTCAGATTCACGTAGAAGCGACAGCTGCGGCCCGCCTTCCCACCAGCCGGGATAGTAATAGTTTTTGGCGACCTTGTGAAAACCGAGCTTCTCGTCGTCATACGGCCCGACCCATTCGGTGGCGTCGAGCGCGCCGCGCTCGAGCGCCGGATAGATGTCGCCGCCGGCCAGCGTCTGCGGCACCGCGCCGAGCCGCGCCATGATCTGCCCGCCGATGCCGGGGATGCGCATCTTGAGGCCTTTCAGGTCGGCCAGCGATTTGATTTCCTTGCGAAACCAGCCGCCCATCTGCACGCCGGTGTTGCCGCCGGGAAAGGAAATGAGATTGTAGCTCTTGAAGAACTCGCGCATTAATTGCAGGCCGCCGCCAAAATACATCCAGGCGTTCTGCTCGCGCGCGTTGAGGCCGAAGGGCAGGCGGTGTCGAAAGCAAAGGCCATGTTCTTGCCGACGTAGTAGTAACTCGCGGTGTGGCCGCATTCGACGGTGCCTTGCTCGACAGCGTCCAGGACCTGCAGGCCCGGGACGATCTCGCCGCCGGCGAATACCCGAATCTGGAATTTGCCTTCGGTGATGCGGTTCACGCGCTCGGCCAACAGTTCGGCCGCGCCGTAAATCGTGTCGAGACTCTTCGGGTAGCTCGACGCCAGGCGCCAGCGGATGGCGGGAAGCTCGGCGGCGCGCGGCGGACACGGCCAGGCCCGACAACACCCGGCGCCGGCGCCCTTGATGAGGTCGCGTCGCTTCATTTTATTTTTTCTTTATTCATCTGTGCCATTCTGCTCCCGGCAATTATTGGTCGCAAGCGCGGCCCTCACGCCAATGGTATGCCGTGCCGCATGGACGGCGGCGAAGAAAATTATAACGGGGTGATTAACGACTCTTGCGTGCGACGACCAGATTGCGGCCGCCTTTCTTGGCGTCGTACAGGGCCTTGTCGGCGTGGGACATCAGCTGTTCGAGGTCTTCGCCCGGCTTGAATTGGGTCACGCCGACGCTGATCGTCACACGAGCTTTCTTGGCTCCTTGATCGAAAATCTTTTTGCTGACCGAGGCGCGAATACGCTCCACAATCTTGCTGCCCTGGGCGAGATTGGTGTGCGGCAGCATGATGAGAAATTCCTCGCCGCCGTAGCGGCCGACCTTGTCGGGCATGCGCAGCGCATCGGAAAGAATCGCCGCGACGCTCTTGAGCACGCGATCGCCGGCGTCGTGACCGTAGGTGTCGTTGATTTCCTTGAAGTGATCGATATCCACCATCGCGACGGTGAGCGGCGTGCGGTAGCGCTCGGCCTGGGCCATGGCGTCAAGCAAGCCGACCGTAATCCCGCGGCGATTCATGATGGCGGTGAGCGGGTCGGTGATGGCGATACGGCCCATCTCCTCGGCCTGGTGCTCGGCCTTCAGGCGCTTCTCGTACTCCTGCTTGATCGGGCTCAACACCAGCCAGTAGATCGGCGGGGCAATGACCAGCGACAGAATCGCGGCATCCAGGATAGTGAACAGCAGCGACTCGTGGTGTGCGTGCCCGAAGAAGAGCAGGGACTGCATGATCACGAGTTCAACGAAGAAAGCGATGACCACGATGGCCACCACGGCCCTGGCCGCCGATAGCGCCTCACTCCTAGTTTCCTTCAAAGCACGATCCCCATTGATTCTTGCGCGCCCGGGTTTCCCTGTTTTCCGGTTCTAATTCTTTCCCTAACTATAGTCCATCGGCTGGAGATGCAAGGGCGGCACAATGTCACAGGGCCTGCAGGTTGGCATAGCCAATGACCAGCCATTTGGTGCCGGCGGCCTCGAAGTTCACCTGCACCCGGGCGTGCGATCCCTGGCCCTCGTAGCGCAGCACCACCCCGTCGCCGAAGGTCCCGTGGCGCACCCGGCTGCCCAGGCGCATGCCGTCCGGCGGAGGCTCCTGTGCCGGCAGGCCGGTCGCGAACCGGGGGGAGGGGTGGCTCGCCACCGCCGGCTTGGCGCGGATTTCCTGAATCAATTCCTCGGGAATTTCGCCCAGAAAACGCGACGGGCTGGTGTAATGCTCGTTCCCGTGCAGTCGCCGCAGCTCGGCCTGGGTCAATACCAGTTGCTTACGCGCCCGGGTCATGCCGACGTAACAGAGCCGTCTTTCCTCCTCGAGCCGGGTGGGGTCTTCGAGCGAGTGCTGGTGCGGGAACAGGCCTTCTTCCAGGCCGGTCAGGAATACCAGCGGGAACTCCAGCCCCTTGGCCGAATGCAGGCTCATGAGCTGCACGCAGTCCTCCCAGGCCTCGGCCTGGCCCTCGCCGGCCTCCAGGGCCGCATGCGCCAGAAACGAGGACAGCGGATCGAGGCCCTCGGCCTCGTCGTGCTCGTAGCCGCGCGCGGCGTTGATGAGTTCCTCCAGGTTTTCCACGCGCGATTCGGCCTTCTCGCCCTTTTCCTTCTTGTAGTGCTCGATCAGCCCGCTGCCCGCCAGCATATGCTCCACCACCTCACCGAGCGTGAGTCCCGCGGTTTCGCGCGCCAGGCGCTCGATCAGCTGCAGAAAAACATTCAACGCCTCGCGCGCCCGCGCCGGCAGTTCGGGCGAGGCGATCAGTTTCAGTGCCGCTTCCCACAGGGAAATTTTTTCACCCTTGGCGTGTTCGCGCACGGCGTCCACGGTCTTGGCGCCGATCCCGCGCGTGGGCAGGTTCACGACGCGCTCGAACGAGGGATCGTCGTGACGGCTGGCCATGAGCCGCAGGTAGGCGAGCGCGTCCTTGATCTCGGCGCGCTCGAAGAAGCGCAGGCCGCCGTACACACGATAGGGAATGCCCTCGTTGATCAGCCGTTCTTCGAATAAACGCGACTGCGCGTTCGAGCGGTACAGCACCGCGCACTCGGCGCGCGCGTGGCCGTGCGCCACCCAGTCCTGAATCCGATCGATCACAAAACGCGCCTCATCGAAATCGGTGTAGCGCGGTGTAGAACTGAATCGGCTCACCGACCTCGCCCGCGGTCCACAGGTTCTTGCCGAGGCGCCCGGTGTTGTGACCGATCACGGCATTGGCGGCCTTGAGGATGGTGCCGGTGGAGCGATAGTTCTGCTCGAGACGGATGACGCGCGTGCCGGGAAAATCGTTGTCGAACTTTAAAATATTCTCCACCTTCGCGCCGCGCCAGCCGTAGATGGACTGGTCGTCGTCGCCGACCACGAACAGGTTGCGCTCGGGCCCGACGAACAGCCGCAGCCAGGCGTATTGAATCCGGTTCGTGTCCTGGAACTCATCGACCAGCACGTGGCGGAAGCGCGCCTGGTAATGGGCGCGCATGGTTTCGTTGTCGCGCAGCATTTCGTAAACGCGCAGCAGCAGCTCGGCGAAGTCCACCAGTCCGGAGCGCTGACAGGTTTCCTCGTAGGCCGCGTAGACCCGGCGCAGCTCGCGCTGGGTCGGATCGTTCGCCTCGCCGATGTCCTTGGGCCGCCGGCCTTCTTCCTTATGTCCGTTGATGAACCACATCGCCTGCTTCGGCGGCCAGTAGGCCTCGTCCATGTTCAGGCCTTTCATCAGCCGCCGGATGACTCTAAGTTGGTCCTCACTATCAAGAATCTGGAATGCCTGCGGGAGATTTGCCTCGCGCCAGTGGGTGCGCAGCAAGCGGTGCGACAGGCCGTGAAACGTGCCGACCCACATACCCCCCACCGGCACCTGCAGCATGCTTTCGATGCGCCCGCGCATCTCATGCGCGGCCTTGTTGGTGAAGGTCACCGCCAGAATCGAATGTGGCGACACGCCCTCGACGCCCACGAGCCAGGCGACGCGATGGGTGAGCACGCGCGTCTTGCCGGAACCGGCGCCCGCGAGCACCAGCAGCGGTCCCGGTGCAGCCGAGACCGCCTCGCGCTGCGCGTCGTTCAGATCATCCAGCAGGTGGGAAACATCCATGGGGGGATTTTACCAGAGTGCCGGTTCGACACTGCCAAAAAAGAACCGCGTGTTATCGGCGGCGGCGTTCGGTGTGAGCAGTGCCACCAAGATCGGCTTGTTCGCCCCGGACAGCTCCGCCTTATCCCGCGGGGCCAGAAATACCAGAGTATAAAAGGTGCTCAGATGTCGATAGTACTCAGTTGTTCTTCCGTCGGCTGTGTTTGTTTAATGGCAGGCAGCTCCATCCCGGTGATAAGGCGAACAATCTCGCAGTTATTGTGGATACGAGTGATCTCAGCCGCTTCAATCAGGTTGTTGTGGGCAGCAAGGTTACGGATGGAATTGAGATAATCCAATTTCTCGAGCAGCACTGAACGGCTCAGATTATCCGCAATGAATTCCTCATTAGCAACAATGATCCGCGAGAGATCGCTAAAGTGGGTAAATTCCAGATCTCCTTTTCGTGGATCGATCACGTAGCAACTCGTGCGCGACTTCTCATGGTCTATGCGCTCCTGGACGTGCTGCGGTAAATAGAAAACATAATCCGGACCGAATTTATCCTCCAATTTTTGATTAAGAAAAAACCTGAGCCGGTTCTCGGCGTCGAAAACTTGGGCGTAAACGTCAAGCATGAGCAGCAAGTCCGAGCGAATGCGCTCGTCGATTGAGAAATTGACGGGAACGATGAGTCGATCAGGATCGACGCGGAAATAATCCGGGTCCAGCACCTTGAAAGAATCTCCCTCCAGTCGTCCCACGCCGAGATTCTGGAAGTATTCGAAGGCCTCTCTGACCGGCCAGTGATGGGACTCAACAAGGGTTCGACCGCCAGGAACGTAGCCGATGGTGTCCAGATATACGGTGTCGGTGGTAAACATCTCGCAGTGCATCTTGACGTGCGCTTGTATCATGTTGAGCACGGATTCTGACAGCGGGATTTTGCGTACAGATGCCATGAATTTTTAGGTCATGCCCCCAGCTCGATTTTACGCAACCGCACGGTGCGGTACTGCCTGCTTCATTTCAGATGTGCAAATTACATCTTCAGTTAGTTCTTGTACAGACTGGATTTATGGCGGCCAGCTCATCGCAGACTTCTGTCGGATTTGCCGACATTTGAGTGAAGCCGAGCCCCACGGAGGGGACCGCTCCTGGTTTTTACGAGCGGCGGGCGCTCCGGGCGACCTTTTCTTTCGTGGCTTTCTTTTGGCCGAACAAAAGAAAGCCACCCAGGGTGCAGGGGCGGAGCCACCCGCAATTAGTTTTTCAAAGTCAAAAGCCGCCTTTCGGCGGCTGTTGGTCACTCAAGGCCTGTTGCTGCCCGGGGTGCAACAAAACCCGTTGCACCCGTTCGGCGGCGTGAACACAATAAAGTAGCCCTGCTTCGCTCGTCTTTTCATTTATAAACGTGTGTTCACGAAAACTCCGCCTCACCCTGTCTTCGCGGAGATGACAACAACCATGGCCTTCTCGGGAAGGACAACGACTCTCCTGCAAGGAGAGAAGACACTTACTCCACGGTTACCGACTTCGCCAAATTCCTCGGCTGATCCACATCCGTCCCCTTCGCCAGCGCGACGTAATAGGCCAGCAATTGCAGCGGCACGGTGTAGAGTATCGGCGAGGTCCACTCACCCACTTCGGGCATGCGGATCTTGGTGGTGTTGCTGGCGCGCACGCCGGTACCCTTGACCGAGAACACGTAGAGTTCGCCGCCGCGGGCGCGGACTTCCTGCAGATTGGATTTCAGTTTTTCCAGCAGCTCATCGTTCGGCGCCACCGCAATCACCGGCATGTTGGCGTCCACCAGCGCCAGCGGGCCGTGCTTCAGTTCACCGGCGGCGTAGGACTCGGCATGGATATAGGAGATTTCCTTGAGCTTGAGCGCCCCTTCCATGGCAATCGGATAATGCACACCACGTCCGAGGAACAGCGCGTGCTGCTTGTCCACGAAGCGTTCGGAGAGCTGGCGGATTTCATCGCTGAGTTCCAGGACCTTCTGAATGCGCCCCGGCAATTGCTCCAGTTCTTCGACTAATTTCTTTTCTTTCTCCGCCGTCAGGCCATGCCGGCGCGCCAGTGCGATGGTGAGCAGTAACAAGGCGGTCAGCTGGGTGACAAAGGCCTTGGTCGAGGCCACGCCGATCTCCGGGCCGGCGCGGGTCAGCAGCGTGAGTTCCGATTCGCGCACCAGCGAACTCTCCGGCACGTTACAGATGGCGAGCGAATGACCGTAGCCGAGCTTCTTGGTCTGTTGCAGCGCGGCCAGCGTATCGGCGGTCTCGCCGGATTGCGAGATGGCCACCACCAGCGTATCGGGCAGGACCACGTGCTTGCGGTAGCGGTATTCGCTGGCGATCTCGACATTGCATGGCAGGCCGGCGAGGCTTTCGATCCAGTAGCGCGCCACCGAACCGGCGTGGAAACTCGTGCCGCAGGCGATGATCTGAACGGCTTTGGTATTGTCGAAGATCTGCCCGGCGGTGACGCCGAAAGCCTCTTCGAGAATGCGGTGTTTGCCGAGACGGCCTTCGAGGGTGTCGGCGACGGCTTTCGGCTGCTCGAAAATTTCCTTCTCGGTGAAGTTGCGATACTGGCCGCGATCCACGGCATCGGCTGAAGCCTCGGATACGCGCACCGGCCGTTCCACTTTCTTGCCGCTGGCGTCGTAGAGGGTGTATCCGGTGCAGCGCAGGTCGGCGACATCGCCTTCCTCGAGATAGATCACGTTGCGTGTCACCGGCGCCAGCGCCAGCACGTCGGAGCCGATGAAGTGCTCCCCGATGCCGACACCGACCACCAGCGGGCTGCCCTGGCGCGCCGCGATCAGGCGGTGCGGTTCGTCGCGGCTGATGATGCCGAGCGCATACGCGCCCTCGAGCTCGCCGATCGCGGCCATCGCCGCCTGGCACAGGTCTTTGTGTTTCTTCAGATGGTGATGTACCAGGTGCGCGACCACCTCGGTGTCGGTCTGGGAGGTGAACTCGTAGCCCAGTTCCTGCAGTTTCTTGCGCAGCTTCTCGTGATTCTCAATGATCCCGTTGTGCACCACGGCAATGACGCCATGGCTGACGTGCGGGTGGGCGTTGTCCTCGCTCGGCACGCCGTGGGTGGCCCAGCGGGTGTGGGCGATGCCGGTCTGGCCCTCGGTTTTGAGCTGCTGGATGGAGTCCTCGAGTGCCTTGACCTTGCCGACCGCGCGCACGCGGTCCAGACGTTCCGCGCCGCCGTTGCCGAGCACGGCGATCCCGGCCGAGTCATAGCCGCGGTATTCGAGGCGCTTCAGGCCCTCGATCAGGATCGGGACCACGTTGCGTTGCGCGACCGCGCCGACGATGCCACACATGGGAAAAACCTCGTGTTTATTTTTTCGGTTTCTTGACCGGCCGCTTCCAGCCGGGCTTGGTCACCTGCGGGATACGCGTCAGCGTGAGTTCCCCGGCCGGTGCTTCTTTGGTGATCACCGAGCCCGCGCCGATGGTGGCGCCCGCACCCACGGTCACCGGCGCCACCAGCGCCGTGTTCGAGCCGACGAAGACATTGTCGCCGATGACGGTGCGGTGCTTGTTGGCGCCGTCGTAGTTGCAGGTGATGGTGCCGGCGCCGATGTTGACGCCCGCGCCAATCGTGGTGTCGCCGATGTAGCTCAGGTGATTCATCTTGCTGCCTTCGCCGACCTCGGATTTCTTCACCTCGACGAAATTGCCGACATGCACATGCGCCGCGAGGCTCGTCTCGGGACGGAGGCGGGCGAACGGCCCGATGCGGCAGTCGACGCCGATGTCGGCCTGCTCGATGACGCAGTTCGGATGAATGACGGTGTCGCTCCCCACCGTGCAGTTACGCAGAACGTTGTTCGGGCCGACCTGCACGCGGTCGCCGAGCACCACCTTGCCTTCGAAAATGACGTTGACGTCGATCACCACGTCGCGCCCGCAGCTGAGCTCACCGCGCACGTCGAGACGCGCCGGGTCGCGCAGGGTCACGCCCTGCTGCATGAGTTTCTCCGCCTGCTGCTTCTGGTGAATGCGTTCCACCTGCGCGAGCTCCTGCTTGCTGTTGACGCCGAGGATTTCCGAGATGTCCTGGGGTGAGCGGGTTGCGATCGGCACCCCTTCCGCCACCGCCATGGCAATTATATCAGTCAGATAGTACTCGCCCTGGGCGTTGTGATTGCGCAGGGCGGCGAGCCATTTTTTGAGCTTGTCGGCCGGGGCGGCCAGGAAACCGGTATTCACCTCGCGCACCGCGGTCTCTTCGGGGGTGGCGTCCTTGCTTTCCACGATGCGGGCCACCCGGCCGGCTGTGTCGCGGATAATACGGCCGTAGCCGGCGGGCTGCTCCAGTTCCGCCGTCAGCAGGGCGAGGCAGCCGGAACCGGCGGCCTGAAGCAGCTCCTGCAAGGTCTGCGGGCGGATCAGCGGCACGTCGCCGTAAAGCACCAGCACGGTGGCCTGATCGGAAACGGCGGGTGTGGCCTGGGCCACGGCGTGGCCGGTGCCTTTCTGCTCCGCCTGCCGTGCCCAGTTCACCCCGGCGTGCGCAAACGCCTCGCGCACCCGTTCACCGCCGTGACCGTACACCACGTGCACTGCGGCGGGCTTGAGCGTGCGGGCGCTTTCCAGCACGTGCGCCAGCAACGGCCGCCCGGCCAAGCTGATGCAGCACCTTGGGCGTGTCGGAATACATGCGCTTGCCCTGGCCGGCGGCCAGAATGACGACTTCAAGGGGGGCAGACATGGGTCAGGACGAGGACACCTTCATATCCCGTTAACTATAGGAAAAAAACGGCCGGGTGATCTATTGTAACGTGGGCAGATCGCCGGCGGGGCGGCCGTTCCGGATTTCCTCGGGGGTGGCGTCGCGGATGTCCCGCACTGTCACCTCGAAGGTGATGGTCTGACCCGCCAGTGGATGATTGGCGTCCACCGTAATCTTGTCGGCTTCGACGCGCGTCACCACCAGTACGATGCTCTCGCCTTTGGCATTCTGCGCCTCGAACTCGGCACCGACATGGCGCAGTTCGGGTGGCGCGTTATCAATGTCGTCGGTGAAGGTGAGCTTGGGGTCGTGCTCGCCAAAGGCATCGGCCGGCGACAGTTCCACCACGACGCGGTCGCCGATGGTGCGTCCCTCCAGTGCTGCCTCGATCTTGGGAAACAGATCGACACCGGAACCATGGACGTACGATACCGGCAGATCGCGGTATTCAAACAACTCGCCCTTCTGGTTGCGCACGGCGTAAATCAGGGATACGACCCTGTTTTTGGTGACGACGGATGCGGTCATGGAATTAAATGGGGGATAAGAAAACGCGCGCTGGCTGCTTACTTGCCGGCGCGTTCACGCAGCTTCTGGATGGTGCGCAGTCGCGCGACGGCCTCGGACAGTTCGGCCAGCTCCTTGGCGTAGTTAATACTCGCTTGTCGGTTACGCAGTGCTTCCTCAGCAAGTTCCTTGGCCTTGAGCGCGGCGGCCTCGTCGAGGTCGCGGGCGCGCAACGCGGTATCGGCGAGCACCGTGACCACGTACGGCTGCACTTCCAGCAGACCGCCGGAGACATAGAAGAACAACTCCTCGGTGCCGGTGCGCACGCGCACCTCGCCCGGCTTCATGCGCGCCAGCAACGGCGCATGCCGCGGCAGGATGCCGACCTCGCCGGTCACGAGCGGCGCGAACACGATCTCCGCCCTGCCGGAGTAGATCTCCTTCTCGGCGGACACGATATCAACGTGTATTGTCATAGCCATTTTTCAAACCTGAATGCGGATTCCGCGATTCGGAACTTGCATTCGCCATTCCACATTTAGAGTGTCTTCGCCTTCTCGGCCACTTCGTCAATGGAGCCGACCATGTAGAAGGCCTGCTCCGGATAGCTGTCGTATTCGCCGTCGACGATGCCGCGGAAGCCGCGGATCGTGTCCTTGAGCGAGACAAATTTTCCCGGTGTTCCGGTGAATACCTCGGCCACGAAGAACGGCTGCGACAGGAACCGCTGAATCTTGCGGGCACGGCTGACGGCGAGCTTGTCGTCTTCCGACAGTTCGTCCATGCCGAGAATCGCGATGATGTCCTGCAGTTCCTTGTAGCGCTGCAACGTCACCTGCACATCGCGCGTGGTCTTGTAGTGTTCCTCGCCGACGATATGCGGGTCGAGCTGGCGGCTGGTGGAATCCAGGGGATCGACCGCCGGATAAATGCCCAGCTCCGCCACCTGGCGCGACAACACCACGGTGGCGTCGAGATGCGAGAAGGTCGTCGCCGGCGACGGGTCGGTCAGGTCGTCGGCCGGCACGTATACGGCCTGAATCGACGTGATCGAGCCGGTCTTGGTCGAGGTGATGCGTTCCTGCAGGATGCCCATCTCGTAGGCGAGCGTCGGCTGGTAACCCACCGCCGACGGCATGCGGCCCAAGCAGCGCCGACACCTCGGTGCCGGCCAGCGTATAGCGATAGATGTTGTCGATGAACAGCAGCACGTCGCGGCCTTCGTCGCGGAAATTCTCGGCGATGGTCAGGCCGGTGAGCGCGACTCGCAAACGGTTTCCGGGCGGCTCGTTCATCTGGCCGTAGACCAGCGAGACTTTATCCAGCACGCCGCTTTCCTTCATCTCGTGATAGAAGTCATTGCCCTCGCGGGTACGCTCGCCGACACCGGCGAACACCGCGTAGCCGGAATGCTCGACGGCGATGTTGCGGATCAGCTCCATCATGGCCACGGTCTTGCCGACGCCGGCGCCGCCGAACAGGCCGATCTTGCCGCCCTTGGCGAACGGGCACATCAGGTCGATCACCTTGATGCCGGTCTCGAGCAATTCGGCCGAGGCGGCCTGCTCTTCATAGCTCGGAGGCTGGCGATGGATCGGCATCGATT
Source organism: uncultured Gammaproteobacteria bacterium (assembly GCA_963750625.1). Classification (GTDB taxonomy): domain Bacteria; phylum Pseudomonadota; class Gammaproteobacteria; order Acidiferrobacterales; family Sulfurifustaceae; genus Sulfuricaulis. Next base: position 27,866 of record CAVVRV010000001.1, read on the forward strand.
TCTCGTTGCCGATCGGCCCGATTTCGTCGATGGGACGGCCGAGCACGTCCATGATGCGGCCGAGCGTTTTGGTGCCGACCGGCACCGAGATCGGGCTGCCGCTGTTGGCCACGTCCATGCCGCGCTTGATGCCGTCGGTGCTGCCCATGGCGATGCAGCGCACCACCCCGTCGCCCAGCTGCTGCTGAACTTCGAGCGTCAAATCGACCTCGGCGAGCTTCAAGGCGTCGTAAACCTTGGGCAGGGCATCACGCGGGAATTCCACGTCCACCACCGCGCTGATGATTTGCACGATTTTTCCGTTAGTCATCTTTCAGTGCCTCAAAAATCAAAATCTATTGAACCGCCGGGTCGCCAAAAAAAATCGAAATCAAAATTCCAAAATGCTTGGCGCTCTTGGCGTCCTGGCGGTTAAGAATTCATGCCTTACACCGCCGCGGCACCGCCGACGATCTCCGATATTTCCTGGGTGATCGCCGCCTGGCGGGCCTTGTTGTACTTCAATTTCAATTCGTCGATCAGCGTGCCGGCGTTGTCGGACGCCGACTTCATCGCCACCATGCGCGCCGACTGTTCGCAGGCCTGATTCTCCGACACCCCGTGATATACCTGCGACTCGATGTAACGCGTCAGCAAATCGTCCAGCAGCTCGTGCGCATCCGGTTCATAGATGTAATCCCAGTGATGCTTGAGCCCATCGGTTTCGGTCTCGGTCGCCGTCGCCGGGGCGATTTCCGGCAGCGGCAGCAATTGTTCGATGACCGGCTGCTGGGACATGGTATTCACGAACCGGTTGTATATGACATACAGCCGGTCGATCTTGCCCTCGATGTAGGCGTCGAGCATGACCTTGACCGTGCCGATCAGATCCTCGATGCGCGGGGTGTCGCCCAGATGCGCCACGTGCGACAGGATGTTCGCCCCGATGCGCTTGCTGAACATGAAGCCCTTGCTGCCGATGGTGCACAGATCGATGTCAATCTTCTTGTCGTGCCAGGCCTTCATCTCGACCAGCGCCGTGCGCAGCAAATTCGTGTTCAGGCCACCGCACAGGCCGCGATCGGAGGTCACCAGAATCATGCCGGTGCGTTTCGTCTCGCGCTCGATCACGAACGGGTGTTTATATTCCGAATGCGCGTAGTGCAGGTGGCTCACGACGTTACGGATCTTGTACGCGTACGGGCGCGCCGCCTGCATGCGCTCCTGGGCGCTTGCGCATCTTGCTGGCCGCGACCATTTCCATGGCACGCGTGATCTTCTGCGTGTTCTGGATGCTCTTGATCTGCTTGCGTATCTCTTTGCCGATCGCCATATATAAAGTTCTCTTCCTGCTCCCCCTCTCCCGCTTGCGGGAGAGGGCAAGGGGTGAGGGTTTACTTACCAGACGTGATGCGCCTTGAAGTCTTCGAGCGCCTGGCGCAAGGCCTTGGCCACGTCGTCGGAGTACTCCGGCGTTGCGTTGATCTTGTCCATCAGCGCCGCCTGGCTCGATTTCATGTACGCCTGCAAGGCGTCCTCGAAGGCGCGAATCTTGTTGACCGGCACCTCGTCCAGGAAACCTTCGTTCACCGCGAACAGCGACACCGCCATCTGCGCCACGCTCATCGGCGAGTACTGCGGTTGTTTCATGACCTCCATGATGCGCGCGCCGCGATCGAGCTGCTTGCGGGTGGCGGCGTCCAGGTCCGAGGCGAACTGCGCGAACGCCGCCAGCTCGCGGTACTGGGCCAGCGCCAGACGCACGCTGCCGCCGAGTTTCTTGACGACCTTGGTCTGGGCGGCGCCGCCGACGCGCGACACCGACAGGCCGGCGTTGATCGCCGGGCGCATGCCGGAATTGAACAGGTCGGTCTCAAGGAAAATCTGGCCGTCGGTAATCGAGATCACATTGGTCGGCACGAACGCCGACACGTCACCGGCCTGGGTTTCGATCACCGGCAGCGCGGTGAGCGAGCCGGTCTTGCCCTTCACCTTGCCGTTGGTCACCTTCTCGACGTAGTCGGAGTTGACGCGCGCGGCGCGCTCCAGCAGGCGCGAATGCAGATAGAACACGTCGCCCGGATACGCCTCGCGCCCCGGCGGGCGGCGCAGCAGCAGCGAGATCTGGCGGTACGCCCAGGCCTGCTTGGTCAGGTCGTCATACACGATCAGCGCGTCCTGGCCGCTGTCGCGGAAGTACTCGCCCATGGCGCAGCCGGAGTAGGGCGCGATGTACAGCATGGCCGCCGACTCGGCGGCGCTCGCCGCCACCACAATGGTGTGGCCCATGGCACCGTATTCCTCAAGCTTGCGCACCGTGGCGGCCACCGACGAGGCCTTCTGGCCGATGGCGACGTAGATGCAAATCACGCCCGTGCCTTTCTGATTGATGATGGTATCGATGGCGAGCGCGGTCTTGCCGGTCTGGCGGTCGCCGATGATGAGCTCGCGCTGGCCGCGGCCGATCGGCACCATCGCGTCGATGGACTTGAGACCGGTCTGCACCGGCTGGCTCACCGACTGGCGCGCGATCACGCCCGGCGCGATCTTTTCGATCGGGCTCGTGAGCTGGGTGGCGATCGGACCGCGGCCGTCGATCGGTTGGCCGAGCGCGTCCACCACGCGCCCGATCAGTTCCGGGCCGACCGGCACTTCCAGGATGCGGCCGGTGCATTTCACGGCGTCGCCCTCGGTGATGTGCTTGTACTCGCCCAGGATCACGGCACCGACCGAGTCGCGCTCGAGGTTGAGCGCGAGCCCGAAGGTGTTGCCCGGGAATTCGAGCATTTCGCCCTGCATGGCATCGGCCAGGCCGTGCACGCGGCAGATGCCGTCGGTGAGACCGACCACCGTGCCCTCATTACGGGCCTCGGCTTGCGGCGCGAACTTCTCGATGCGCGCGCGGATCAGTTCGCTGATTTCGGATGGATTGAGTTGCATCGTCGTTCCTCTGTTTATTGCGGCGGCATGAAACAACCTGAACGTGCCGGACCGGCTGAAGGGTCCGGGGTCCGCGAACGAGGCCACCGTGCCGCCGCAATAAACAAAATCGTAAGAATTTCGTTATTGACCCGGCACGCTCGCCTCATCACGCAGATTCTGTCAGTCACAGGCGTTTCCCCTTCGTTCAAATGTGATCGTGCCGGGTCACTAACGGGCCAGCGCCAGGCCCAGCCGTTCGAGCTTGCTGCGCACCGAACCGTCGATCACGAGATCCCCGGCGCGGATCACGGCGCCGCCGATGAGCCGGGAATCGGTTTCACACTGGAGTGTCACTTCGCGGTTGAGCCGCTTCTTCAGGGCCCGGGCCAGCGCCGCGCGTTCTTCATCGCCGAGCGGGCTGGCCGAGACCACGGTCGCCTCGATCGTGCGCTCGGCGTCGGCGCGCAGTTGCGCGAACACCTGCGCGATCACGGGCAGCAAACCGAGACGGCGGTTCTCCGCCAGCAGCCGGATGAAATTCGCGCCGCTGTCGCCGAGCTCCTGGCCCACGAGCTCGACGAAAATCTGTGCGATCTGTTGCTTCGGCAATTTCGGGCTGCCGAGCAATATCTGCACGGCGGGCTCGCCGACGCCCGCGGCCGCGGCGGCCAGCATGCGCGACCAGGCGGCCAGCTGCTGCTTCGCCTGCGCGGTCTCGAACGCCGCCTTGGCGTAGGGACGGGCGATGGTGAGTGCCTCGGCCATGGCCTTAGATCTGGCCCACCAGCTCGTTCAGGAGCTTCTGGTGGGTCTTGGCGTCGATCTCGCGTTCCAGAATCTTGCCGGCCACGGCAATGGCCGCGGTCGAGGTCTCGGCGCGCAGCTGTTCGCGCGCGTGGTGCGTCATCTGCTCGATCTCGACGCGGGCCGCGGCGATCTGCCGTTCGCCTTCGGCGCGCGCCTCGTCCTTCGACTGCTCGATGATCTCGGCGGCACGGCGCGCGGTTTGCGCGAGCATGTCGGCGGCATCGGCGTGCGCCTCGTGCAGAATCTCGGTGGCCTTCTTCTGCGCCAGGCCGAGTTCCTGCTTGCCGCGCTCGGCGGCGGCCAGGCCGTCGGCGATGCGCTGCTGGCGCTCGGCCAGCGCCTTGGTGACCGGCGGCCAGACGAATTTCATCGTGAACCATACGAGCAGCGCGAAGCTGATCATCTGGCCAATGAGGGTGGCATTGATGTTCACGGGCGAAGCTCCTTCACTCGAATGCGGGAGAAACGGACCGGCCGGCGCGACTAGTGCGCGGCCGTGGCCGCGGCCTTGAGCGCGGCAACGAACGGGTTGGCGGTGGTGAACCACAGCGACAGGCCCACGCCGATCATGGTCACGGCGTCGAGCAGGCCGGCAACGATGAACATCTTCACCTGCAGCATCGGGACCATCTCCGGCTGCCGTGCCGCGCCTTCGAGGAACTTGCCGCCGAGAATTCCGAAGCCGATCGCGGTGCCGAGCGCGCCCATGCCGAGGATGATACCCACCGCCACCGCGGTCATGCCGTACAGAGTTTCCATCTTTTTTCCTCCGGAAGAGTTAAAGAGTTGAGAGTCGAAACCAGATCAGTGACTGTCCTCGTGCGCCATGCTCAGGTACACGATGGTCAACACCATGAAAATGAACGCCTGCAGCGTGATGATCAGCAGGTGAAAGATCGCCCAGCCGAGCTGCAGCACCCCGGCGAGCGTGCCGAGCACCAGGCCGCCGCCGTACATGAGCGCGATCAGGATGAAAATCATCTCGCCAGCGTACAGGTTGCCGAACAGTCGCAGCGCCAGCGAGATCGGCTTGGCGACGAGCTCGACGATATTGAGCAGCAGGTTGGCCGGAAACAGGTACGGGCCGAACGGATGGGTGAGAAATTCCTTGGCGTAGCCGAGCGGGCCCTTGATCTTGATGCTGTAGAAGATTATCAGCAGCAGCACCGATAGCGATAGCCCGAAGGTGGCGTTCAGGTCGGTGGACGGCACCATGCGCAGGTAGGGAACACCGAGCGATTTTGCCGGCTCGGGCAGGGCGTCCACCGGCACGAGATCCATGGCGTTCCACAGGAACACCCAGCAGAAGATGGTCAGCGCCAGCGGCGCGATCAGCGCGCTGCGCCCATGAAACGTGTCCTTGACCTGCTTATCGACGAACTCGACCATGAGCTCAACGAAATTCTGCAGCCCGCCCGGCACGCCGGTGGTGGCGCGGCGTGCCGCGATGCCGAAGACGAGTACCAGCACCAAGCCGAGCAGCAACGAGAAGAACAGCGTGTCCCAATGTAGCGTCCAGAACCCCTCGCCCGACGTGAGATTGGTGAGGTGGTGGACGATATAGTCGGTCGACGTCTTCGGGCCTTCGGATGTGCTCATGGCTTGCGCTGCTCAGTTCAGTTCCAGCTTCGGCCGGGTCGGGAGCAACGCCAGCCAGTACACCGCCAGGGTCAGCCCGTAACCACCCAGCAGCGGCAGGGCGTTCAGCTTGAGTACGCCAATGCCGAGCGCGAACAGCCCGAGCGTCAGCGCGAACTTCACCGCCTCGGCCGCATAGAAACGCTGCAATACCTGCTGGGCCGGCCGCACGGCACCGTTGCCGAATACCCGGAGCGCCACATACAGGTTGGTGACGACGCCGATCGCACCACCGGCCAGGGCGGCTACGGCTGTCGATCGTCCCCAAGCGGCCAGACATACAGCCGCGAGCACCAGCGCAATTCCCAGTTGCGCCAGAACTATCCTGTAAGCAATTGATTTATACCCCATGGATGGTCATGGCTCGACAGCCGAGCGACCTGACCGGCGTAAGCGGCGGTGTGTCAACAGACTTCTTCTTAGCCATAACCATCACTTCGCAAGCAGCCAGGTCCGCAGTTACTAAACTTACCGATTCCTGAAACGCAGTGTACTCAACCACACCTTGTCAGTTGAGCCATTTATGGGAAGGCGCGCAGTAATAGTAAAAGGCGCCCGCCAACAGGGTCAATGACCATAGTGTCAATGAGCATATAAGCGCCTTTGATCGAGGATACTCGTCGGACATCAGTAAGGCGCGTCCTGTAGCGATAAAACCCGCCGGCGACCCCGTTCATCCCTGGATTCCGCTTCACTCCATCCGGCTAAAGTCTTGGCCCGCCACGGAGTCGGTACGATATAGCGTCAAGGAATTGTGCCAGAAAGCCCATAAATCAAATTCTTAACGATTCCGCCAAGGACGTAAGCTTATCCCTGGTGTGTCAGATTCTCACGGAACATCGCCTTGTGCACATCACCAATGCTGATGATCCCGAGCAGCACCCCATTCTTGGCCACGGGAATGCGCCGGATGCGATTGCGGAACATGATCGAGGCCGCCTTGAGCACCGGCATGTCCGGATCGGCGACATACAGGACGGTGGTCATCAGGTCGCCGACCTTGAGGGTGACCACGTCGCGGTACTCGCGCTCCAGCTTCTCGAAATCGGGCGGGGTCGGGTTTTCCATCACGTCCTGCAAGGTGGGGAACATCGCATGCAGGATGTCTTTCTCCGAAATCATGCCGATCAGCTTCTGCTGGGCGTCGACCACCGGCACACCGCTGATCTTGTTGAAGCACATCACGGTCGCGATGTCGCGAACCGGATCGGTGGTGCTGGCCACCTTGACGGAGGTGGTCATGATTTCCTTTACGAGCATTGCCTCTCTCCGCCGGGTCACCCGGGAGTTGTTAGCATAATCAGTAATGCGGCTGCAGTTCAGTTGCCGACCGCCGACATCGGGGCGGTAATGTTACACGCTCCAGTTTGAGTGTCTACCGGGGCGGCGTCCAAGGGCGCATCGACATGACGATACGCCGCGCAAACCTGTCATCCGCGCCATTCGTAATCCGCGGGGGATAGGCAACCAGAAGATGACGCATGCAATGGGCGGGATCGGCCGCCCCGTGAAACGGTTAGCTTACGGTGAGGAGGCTGGCTTTTCCGGCGGCGGCGCCTCAGTGGCTGGTGGTGTAGAGGAGGCTGGCTTTTCCGGCGGTGGTGGCGGTGCCTGCAGTGTCCGCTGGTGCGGGCTGCTTGGTCATCAGCTCTTTTGAAAGCTTGTCCGCCGCGTCAATTTCATCCGGCGTCATGTGTGACTTCAGTTGGTCGCTACGTTTGACGGCGAGCGCATTGCCCTGCGCGGCGGAGCGCATGATACCAGGCGAGCGCGGTGACGTTATTCTTCGGCATGTGGTAGCCGAACTCGTACAGAATACCCATCTCCAGCTGCGCCTCGGCGTTGCCTTGTTCCGCCGTCTGACGCATCTGCTCCAACGAAGCCAGGTCTTGCGCGCCCGCCATCACGGGCACGACCAAACTCAGAATCAAAAATACGGTTGCCCTTTTCATCAGGTCCTCCATAACCCTTCTGAACGATATCTCTACATCTAGTTATAGTCGCCGCACCAATGGCCGCCAAGCGGGTAGCGCCCGGTGCCCCAGGCGAATAATGCACCCTATTTTGGATAGAACTGCGCCAGGGTCCTGGCGGCTAGCGGATATGGGCCAGAATGCCGTCAAGCTCTTCCAGGGTGTTGTATTCGATCACGACCCGGCCTTTGCCCTTGGCGCTGTGCTGAAAGCGAACCTTGGTGCCGAGCTTTTCGGAAAGCTTTTGTGCCAGCGCCCGGGTGTCGGGGTCCATGCGCCCTCCGGCGGATTTATGTCCCGCGGGCTTCGCGAGCAGGCGTCGCACGAAATGCTCCGTTTCGCGCACCGACAATCCCTTCTCCACCACTTGGTGCGCCGCCTGGCTCTGAAGCTTGCCGTCGAGCGCGAGCAGCGCGCGCGCATGGCCCATGTCCATCTTGCCGGTCTCGAGCAATTCGCGCACGTCGCCGTTCAGCGTGAGCAGCCGCAGCATGTTGGTCACGGCCGCGCGCGAGCGGCCCACGCTCTCGGCGATCTGCTGGTGGGTCATGTGGAATTCGTCGATCAGGCGGTGAACGCGTTGGCTTCCTCGACGGGATTGAGGTTCTCGCGCTGGATGTTCTCGATGAGCGCGATGGCGATCGCCGCCTCATCGGGAATCTGGCGCACCACCGCCGGGATGTATGCGAGGCCGGCCATCTGCGCCGCGCGCCAGCGGCGCTCGCCGGCAACGATCTCGTAGTCGCCACCGGACATCGGACGCACCACGATCGGCTGCACCACGCCCTGGGCTCTGATCGAGGCGGCCAGTTCCTCCAGCGCCTCGGGGTTCATGTGGGTGCGCGGCTGGTATTTGCCGCGCTGCAACTGGTCGATGGGAATCTGGCGCAGTTCATCCTTTTCCGCCGGCGATTCGTAGGCGCTCAACAGCGCATCGAGTCCGCGCCCCAGGCGTTGCGGTTTCTTGGTGGTCATCATGCTCATCGCCTCTTCATGCTGCTCATGCCCGACGCCTCCGTGAGACCTGACAAGATCAGAACGCCATCCTGTCGGCGTCCGGCGGCATTCGCGGCCGGTCGCATCCCCAGAGGGGCCCCTGCTCCGCGCTGCGCGGTCGCCATCTCCCTGCTCATGCCGCCGCAACCTCCTGTTCCCGGCGCAGCATCTCACCGGCCAGGGCGAGATAGGCCTGCGCGCCTTTCGATTGCATGTCATAGGCGATCACGGGCTTGCCATGCGACGGCGCCTCGGCGAGCCGGATGTTGCGCGGAATGATGGTGCGGTAAAGCTTGTCGCCGAAATGTTGTTTCAGCTGCGCCGAGACCTCGTTGTCAAGATTGTTGCGCGGGTCGTACATGGTGCGCAACAGCCCCTCGATTTCGAGTTGCGGATTCAGCGTTTCGCGGATCTTGCGGATGGTGTTGAGCAGCGCCGTGAGTCCCTCGAGCGCATAGTATTCGCACTGCATCGGAATCATCACCGACTGCGCCGCGACCAGCGCATTCACCGTGAGCAGGTTCAGCGCCGGCGGACAATCGATGAAAATATAATCGTACTGCGAGCGCACATTCTCGAGCGCGCCGCGCAAGCGCCGCTCGCGCCGGTCGAGCTCGATGAGCTCCACCTCGGCGCCCGAGAGCCGGCTGTTGGCCGGCACCAGGTCGTAACCGCCCTCGACCGGCACCCGCGCGACCTCGATCGGCTGCAAACCGAGCAGCACGTCGTAGGTGGTGACGGGATGTTCTTCCTTGTTGATGCCACTGCCCATGGTGGCGTTGCCCTGAGGATCGATGTCGATCAGCATCACGCGCCGGCGCGTCCTGGCGAGCGAGGCGGCGAGGTTGATGCTCGTCGTGGTCTTGCCGACACCGCCTTTCTGATTGGTGATTGCTACGATCTTGCCCATCGGGCAGATGCTCCTTCCCGTCAATTCGTCGGCGCCAGGATGACTACATGCCGCGCGGCATCGAGGCCCGGTATGCGCAGTGACTTCACTTCCGATCGGTAACCGTCGGTAACCGCCGCCAGCTCTTCCTGCGGAAACACGCCCTTCATGACCAGGAACCGGCCGTGCGGCGCGCACAGGTGGCGACTCGCGGCCAGCATATCAGGAATGGACGCGAACGCGCGAGCAATCAGCGTATCGAATTTTGTCTCCGGATGGAATTTCTCCACGCGTTCCTGCTGGACAACGACGTTTTTCAGGCCCAGTTCATGCAAGGCCTGCGTGGCAAAGCGAGTCTTCTTGGCATTGCTGTCGAGCAAGGTGAATTCGAGATCCGGGCGGGCCAGAGCCAGCGGGATCCCGGGCAAACCGGCTCCCGTACCGATATCCAGCACCCGGGGCCCTTGCAGGTATGGCAGCACAGTCAGGCTGTCGAGCAGGTGCCGTGGCACCATTTGCTCCGGGTCGCGTACCGCCGTGAGATTGTAGGCACGGTTCCACTTCTCGAGGAGTTCCAGGAAGTTCAGCAGTTTTTTCTGCACCGGCGCGGCGAGATCGAGCCCCATCTCGCGTAGGCCCTGCTGCAACAGTTTTTCGAGCTTCATGAGGCTCCTGTTCTTGTTTTCAGCAATGTTTTTCGGCTCTGGTCACGCAATTTAAGCCTTTCATCCCCTTTGCGCTATCCATGCCCCGAACGCTGGACTAAGCTCGCAGAAGACAGGCCCCGCATGAACACATCCATGATATCGAAGTTCCCGGCACTCTTTTTCAGTGTCTTGTGGATTTCGATTACCAACGCCGCCGAGAACAACCGGCCGGAATCCACGAACAGCCCCGCCGCGGAAGCCGCCCCGGCCTCGGCGCGCGCGCCGGTGCTGATTGCCGGCAGTGTCACGCGCGCGCTGTTCACCCGCCAGGTAAAAGATCTCGAGCCGGTGGATACCGTTTCAGTCCTCACTAACGACATAACCCGCGTCACCTATTTCACGGAAATCCACGGCATGGCCGGGCAGACCATCACGCATCGGTGGGAATATAATGGCAAGGTTTTGCTGGAAAAAAAACATGAGGTCGGTTCATCGCGCTGGCGGGCGTATACAAGCAAAAAACTCGACCCCACGTGGCTCGGCGAATGGAAAGCTTCCGTGGTGGATGCCGCCGGCGGCACGCTCAGCGTGAACACCTTCACGTATATGAGGAAATCCGAAACTGGCGCGGCGCCAGTTTCAACGGCGCCGAACTAACCGGGGTTTGCAGACGGCGCGCCTCAGGCGCCAAGCACAAACCACCACAGCACGAGGCTGGAGAAAAGCGCCAAGGCAGTAATCACGCCGCCCCAGAGCCGTGGCTTGGCGCTGACCATTTTATCCAGATGGTAATGGGGCATATCGAGCGGCTTGGTCAGCTGACGCGTCGAGACCCAGCGGTTGGCGGATTCGGCCCAATGCTTGAGCTTGCCGACGCTTGAACAGCGACATCAGACCCACCACGATGGCCAGGATGGCACCCAGCAGAATTATCATTATCAAGGCAACCCATATGAACTCCCACGCAACGGCCGACAGTTTCACACTGCTGTAGAGCCGCGCCAGCAAGCTGCCGCCTTCCGCAGCGCTCACCCCGGAGATGAAAATCGTCCCCTTGATCAGGATCAGCGCGGCGCTCGCCAGCATGATCGCGCCGAGCACGCGTGGATAGCGCAGCATGGTGCGATCGGCCTGGCGTGGCGTCTCGAGCGGCTTGGTCATCCGGCGCGTGGAAATCCAGCGATTGGAAATCTTGAACAGATCTCCCAAGCGCTGTGGCGCCGCGATCATCAGCACACCAATAAATAAGGCGAAGAGATTACCGAAGATGAGAAACAGGATCAGGTAGTACAGCGTGCTGCCCGGGGTAATCGACACGTGTTGCCTCCTGTGTGTTCGCTGGTGACTTGCACCACCGTCTTCACCATTTTAGCCGCTGGAAACGGGTGCGGAGGAATTTGCGCCGAGCGCACGGCACTCGGCGGCTAGGCACGCTGGCGGCGCAGATGCACGAGCAGTAACGAAATAGCCGCGGGCGTGACGCCCGAGAGGCGCCCGGCCTGACCCAGGGTGGCGGGCCGGTGCGACACCAGCTTCTGGCGCACTTCGACCGAGAGCCCGCGCACGCGGTGATAGTCGAAATCCTGCGGCAGCACCGTCTCTTCGTGGTGCCGGTGCAGCTCGATTTCCTCCTGCTGGCGTTCGATATAGCCGGCGTATTTGGCCTGAATTTCGAGTTGGTCAGCCGCCTCGGCATCGACCGCCGCCGCGCCGGCGCCGGGCAGGGACATGAGCGCCGCGTAGGAAACTTCCGACCGGCGCAGCAGTTCCATCAGGCTGGCGGCACGGGCGAGCGGCTGGCCGATGACACGGAGCGCGTCTTCCATGGGCAGCGACTCCGGATGCAGCCAGGTTTTCTTCAGCCGCTCCTGTTCGCGGGTTATCGTTTCAGACTTTTCGCTGAAACGGGCCCAGCGTGATTCATCCACGAGCCCGAGGCTCCGGCCGATCTCGGTCAGTCTCAAATCGGCGTTGTCCTCGCGCAGCGCAGAGCCGGTATTCGGCGCGCGAGGTGAACATGCGGTAGGGCTCGGTGACGCCGCGGGTGATGAGATCGTCGATCATCACGCCGAGATAGGCCTGGTCGCGCCGCGGCCACCACGCTTCTTTTTCCTGCGCCTGGCGCGCGGCATTGATGCCGGCGATCAGGCCCTGCGCCGCCGCTTCTTCGTAGCCGGTGGTGCCGTTGATCTGGCCGGCGAAGAACAGCCCCGGCAACGCCTTGGTTTCGAGCGTCGGCTTCAGATCGCGCGGATCGAAATAATCGTACTCGATGGCATAGCCGGGGCGCGTGATGTACGGCGTTTTCGAAGCCCTGCGATCGAGCGCACCAGATCCCATTGCACGTCGAAGGGCAGGCTGGTGGAGATGCCGTTCGGATAAATCTCGTGCGTGTTCAGTCCTTCGGGTTCGACGAAGATCTGATGCCGGTCCTTGTCGGCGAAGCGCATGATCTTGTCCTCGATCGAGGGACAGTAACGCGGGCCCACGCCTTCGATCACGCCGGTGTACATCGGCGAGCGGTCGAGGCCGGCGCGGATGATGTCGTGGGTGCGCTCGTTCGTGTAGGTGATGTGGCACGACACCTGGCGCGGATGTTCGGCGCGCGAGCCCAGGAACGAAAACACCGGCGTCGGCGTCGTCGCCCGGCTGCTCCGCGCAGCGTCGAGTAATCGATGCTGCGGCCGTCGAGGCGCGGCGGCGTGCCGGTCTTCAGGCGCCCGACGCGGAACGGCAGTTCGCGCAGGCGCGCGGCCAGCGCATTCGACGGCGGATCGCCGGCGCGCCCGCCCTGGTAGTTCGAAAGACCGATATGAATCCGGCCGCCCAGAAAAGTGCCGGTGGTCAGCACCACGGCGCGCGCGCGGAATTCAATGCCCATCTGCGTCACCACGCCGGCGATGCGGTCGCCTTCGACGATCAGATCATCGACGCTTTGCTGAAATATCGTGAGGCATTCTGGTTTTCCAGCAGCGCGCGCACCGCGGCCTTGTAGAGCACGCGGTCCGCCTGCGCGCGGGTGGCGCGCACCGCCGGGCCCTTGCGCGCGTTGAGAATGCGGAACTGGATGCCGGCGCGATCGGTGGCCCGCGCCATGATCCCGCCCAGGGCATCGATCTCCTTCACCAGATGTCCCTTGCCGATGCCGCCGATCGCCGGGTTGCAGGACATCTGGCCGATGGTCTCGATGTTCTGCGTCAGCAGCAGGGTTTTCGCGCCCAGGCGCGCGGCGGCCGCGGCGGCTTCGGTGCCGGCATGACCGCCGCCGATGACAATCACATCGTAAAATTCAGGGTGCAACATCTAACTCTCTGGACGGATGGGGTAAATTGCAGGTAAAGGATCATAAGCCACACGCAGGCGAATTTCACCTTCCGGCCGTTTCGGCTATAACTTTGAGAGGATCATTCGGTCATACCCGAAAACCCCGATATCACCAATATGTCCCTCGCCCCGGAAAGACAGAGCCAGCCCGCCCATATTCTGGATACGGTTATCAACCGTATCGGCCAGATCGTGCTCGGCAAGGAGCGCCAGGCGCGTCTGTCGCTCGCCTGCCTGCTCGCGCGCGGACATCTGCTGATCGAGGATCTGCCGGGGGTGGGCAAAACCACCCTCGCCCACGTGCTGGCCAAGGTGCTGGGCCTGCAGTTCAAGCGCATCCAGTTCACCGCCGACCTGCTCCCGGCCGACATCCTCGGCGTTTCCATCTACCAGCCCGAGGGCAAGAATTTCGTTTTCCATCCGGGGCCGTTGTTTGCCCAGCTCGTGCTCGCGGACGAAATCAACCGCGCCACGCCCAAGACCCAGAGCGCGCTGCTCGAGGCCATGGAAGAGCGCCAGGTCACCGCCGACGGTGTGACGCACAAACTGCCCGAGCCGTTCTTTGTCATCGCCACGCAAAATCCGCATCACCTGATCGGCACCTTCCCGTTGCCCGAATCGCAGCTCGATCGTTTCCTCATGCGCATCGAGATGGGCTACCCGGATCGGGCGGCGGAACGCGCCTTGCTCAAGGGCCGCGACCGGCGCGAGCTGGTCGAATCGCTTCAGCCCGTCATCAGCGCCGACAAGCTCGCGAGCCTGCAACAACTGGCTACGCGCGTGCACGTCGCCGAGCCGTTGCTCGATTACGTACAAAACCTGCTCGATGCCACGCGCCGCGCCGGCGAATTCGCCGAAGGGCTTTCTCCCCGGGCCGGCCTTTCGCTGCTGGCCGCAGCCCGTGCCTGGGCCATGCTCCATGGCCGCGACATGGTGTTGCCGGAAGATGTCCAGGAAGTTGCGCCGAGCGTGATTGGCCATCGCCTGCGTCCCGCGGGCGGCGGCCGTGTCGTTTCCGTCGCGCGCCTGCTCGAGTCCGTGCCCATTCCCTGATGTCCGCCACGCACGCGCCCAGCGAGGTCATCCTGGGGCGCCGACAGCTGTTCATGCTGCCGACCCGCTTCGGGCTGCTGTTTGCCTTGCTGCTCGTGGTGCAGTTGCTGACCGCGATCAATTACGGCAACGGCCTGGCTTATGCGCTGACTTTCCTGCTCGGGTCACTCGCCGTGGTGTCGATGCTCTACACCCATCGCAACCTTTTTCGGTTGCGCCTCGCCGCCGGAATCTGTGCGCCGGTATTCGCCGGCGAGACCGCCGTGTTCCGGATTCACCTGACGAACGACAGCGACACACCGCGCTTCGGCGTAACGGTGATGCGCGACAAAAATGAAATCGCCGGCGTGGACATTCCCGCGCGCGGTTCCGCCGATGTCGAACTGCCGGTACCCACCACCCAGCGCGGCCGTCTCGCGATACCGCCGGTGACGGTGACCACACGCTTTCCGCTGGGCCTGCTCTACTCCTGGTCGCGCCGCGTCGAGCTGGAACAATCCTGTCTGGTTTATCCGCGCCCGGCGGACTCCATGCCACGCCGAACCCGCGACCAGGAAACGCTCGACTCCATACACGGGCTCGGGGCCGGCGGCGATGATTACATCGGCACGCGCGAGTTCCGCCCCGGCGATTCGCCGCATCACGTGGACTGGAAGGCGGTGGCGCGCGGCGAAGGCTGGCACATCAAGCAATTCGGCGGCGGTTATCAGCCCACGGCGTGGCTCGACTGGGACACGCTCCCAGGCCTGGACACGGAAACGCGGCTCTCCGTCCTCACCCGCTGGGTGCTGGATGCGGAACGCGACGGGATGCTCTATGGCCTGCGTCTGCCGGAAAAAACCTTGGCGCCGGCGAATGGTGAACATCACCAGCACGAGTGCCTGCGTGCGCTCGCGCTGTTTGGAACGAAACCATGAACGCGGCCATCACCAGCCGGCCGGTGCTTCACAGCCTGCTCGCCGCCGGCGCCTGCGCGGTGGTGCCCCACGCCCTGGAACTGCCGCTGTGGGTTATCGCGGTATTTGCCATCGGTGCCGCGTGGCGTTATGCCTGCGAGGCCTTTCAATGGTATCGGCCGGGTCGCCTCGTGCGCCTGGCGCTGATGCTGCTCGTCATCGTGGCGGTGTTTCGGCAATACCATACGCTGCTGGGTCGCGACCCGGGCATCGCGCTGCTGATCACCTTGCTGGGATTGAAGTTCCTCGAACTCAAGACACAGCGCGACTTCGTGGTCAGCCTGTTTGTGTTCTATCTCGTCATCCTCGGCAGCTTTCTTTATTCGCAATCGTTGTGGCTCGGCGCGTGGGCGCTGGTCGCGGTGGCGGCGTGCACCGCGGCGCTGATGCATCTCATGCAGCCCGCGGGCATGAATATGTCCCGGCGTCTGCGGCTTTCGGGTGTCATGCTCGCCAAGGCGCTGCCGCTCATGGTGATTGTCTATCTGCTGTTCCCGCGCATCAGCGGCACGCTCTGGGGCCTGCCGGCGGATGCCCACGGCGGACTCACCGGCATGCCGGACGTGATGCAGCCGGGCAGCATACGGAACCTGAGCGAATCCTCCGAAATTGCCTTCCGCGTCAGCTTCGACGGCACACCACCACCCCTGCGCGAACTCTACTGGCGCGGGCTGGTGCTCACGGAAACCGACGGACGCAGCTGGCGCCGCGGAACCGCGCAATCCGGGGGAAAGGTTTCATTCGTGCCGCTGGCCGATCCGGTGCGCTATGACGTGACCTTGGAACCCAGCAACAAGCCGTGGATGCCGGCGCTCGACCTGCCGGCGATGCGGCCTAAAGGCGCCCGCTATCAGGCGGACTTCACCCTGGAGCATCGCGAGCCGATTCGCGAACGCCTGAACTACACGCTCACCTCCTATACCCGTTACAACACCGGCGCGCTCAATACATCGGAACGCGAACAAACCTTGCGGCTGCCGTTGAACATAAGCCCGCGCACGCGGGCACTGGCCGAGCAGTGGCGCCGGGAAAATGGAAATCCTTTGCCGGTGGCGCAAGCCGCGCTCGATTACTTTCGCCGGGAGAATTTCTTTTACACGCTTAGCCCACCGTTGCTCGGCGACAATCCGGTGGATGACTTTCTGTTCACCACCCGCCGCGGATTCTGTGAGCATTTCGCCGCGGCATTCGTGACGCTCATGCGCGCCGCCGGCATCCCGAGCCGCGTCGTCGTCGGCTACCTCGGCGGCGAACTCAACACGGCGGGGAATTATCTGATCGTGCGTCAGTCCGATGCCCATGCCTGGGCGGAGATCTGGACGGCGGAACGCGGCTGGGTGCGCGTGGACCCGACCGGCGCGGTGGCCCCCGAACGCATCGAGCTCGGCCTGGAGGCCGTGCGCCGCCTGGAGCAACAAGGCATCGGTCTCGGCAGCTTGCCGGCGGATGCCGTGCTGCGTGCCATGGAGCTGGGCTGGTTTGAATACGTGGCGCGTCATGCGCGCTGGTATTGGGATCTGACGAACATGACGTGGTACCGCTGGGTGGTGGACTACGGCAAGGAGCGCCAGGAGCGGTTTCTCACGTCACTGGGGCTGGACGATATTTCCTGGGGTCGGCTGACCGGTCTGCTGTTCGTCGGCGCATTGCTGGTCATGCTGGTTTATGCGTTTTTTTTGTTGCGCCCGAAAAAATCCGTTGATCCGGCGCTGGCGCTTTATCTGCGCTTCTGCCGTCAGCTCGCGCGCGCCGGCATGGTGCGTGCGCCGCACGAGGGAGCACATGCATTTGCTGAACGTGCCGCACGAAAACGATCGGACTTAGCGTCTTCCATATCGGAAATTACCGGTCTCTATGAAGACCTGCGCTACGGCCGTGCGGCGGCTGATCATAATAAATTCACATTGCTGAAAAAAAGAATCGCGGCGTTCCGCGTATGATTACTTCCCAATACAAAAGCTGGAAAATATCTGCCCCAGCAAATCGTCGGACGTGAACTCACCGGTAATTTCGGAAAGCGCCTGCTGTGCCAGACGCAGTTCCTCCGCCAGCAATTCCCCGGCGCGCGATTCCTTGAGCTGCGCTCTTCCCTGAACGAGATGTTCCTGCGCGCGGCGGATAGCGTCGAGATGCCGCCGGCGCGCAATAAAAGTACCTTCGCCCGCCGGTTGAAAACCCATGCTTTCTTTTAAATGCTGACGCAACACATCCAGCCCGGCGCCGGTCTTCGCCGACAAGGCGATTTCAACGCTGCCCGATATTTTTGTAATCCCGGCCGCGCGGCGGCTTAAATCAATTTTGTTGCGGATCACGCTGCGTGGCAAATTCGGCGGCAGAAATTTTTCAACTTCCGCCGGCAGGCGGCCACCGGCGGCGTCATCCAGCACCAGCAGCACGCGGTCGGCGCGTTCCATCTGTTCGCGCGCGCGGCGGATGCCTTCGGATTCGATCGCGTCGCGCGCGTCGCGCAGGCCGGCGGTGTCGACGATGTGCAGCGGCATGCCGTCGATGTGAATGCGCTCGCGCAACACATCGCGCGTGGTCCCGGGAATCGGGCTGACGATCGCGGTTTCGGATTGGGCCAGCGCGTTCAGCAGGCTCGACTTGCCGGCGTTCGGCGGACCGGCCAGCACCACGGTCATGCCGTCGTGCAGCAGGCATCCCTGGCGCGCGGACGTCAAGCAGCTGCCCGATGTCGCGCTCCAACATATCGAGCTCCCGCCGTACGCGTTCGTCGGCCAAAAAATCAATTTCCTCTTCGGGAAAATCAATCGCGGCTTCGACGTACAGGCGCAGACGCGTGAGCCCCTCCACGAGCGCATGCACGCGCCGGGAAAACTCGCCTTCGAGTGAACGTAACGCGGAGCGCGCGGCCGTTTCCGAGCCGGCCTCGATCAGATCGGCCACGGCCTCGGCCTGGGCCAGATCGAGCTTGCCGTTTAAAAAGGCACGCTCGGAAAATTCACCGGGGCGCGCGGGGCGCGCCCCGAGTTCCAGCGCGCGACTGAGCACCATGTCGAGTATCACCGGGCCGCCGTGGCCGTGCAGTTCGAGCACGTCCTCGCCGGTAAAGGAATGCGGCGCCGGGAAAGAACAGCGCCAGGCCCTGATCGATAGGCTGGCCCGTGCGGTCGCGAAAGTGGGCGAAGGTGGCGTGGCGAGGGGGCGGGAGTTTGCCGAGCATGGTCTCGGCAATACGTCGTGTGACAGGACCGGAGAGGCGCACGATACCGATGCCGCCGCGTCCCGGCGGCGTGGCGATGGCGGCAATGGTGTCAGCGGGGATCACGCGAGCGTGATGCGGCGTTACTTCTTGCCCTCGACGATGCGCGTGATCCGCCACTGCTGCGCGATGGACAGGACGTTATTTACCGTCCAGTACAGCACCAGGCCCGCGGGAAAGAACAGGAACATGGCGGTGAACATGAAAGGCATGATCATGAACACTTTCTGCTGCACCGGATCCACCGGCTGGGGGTTGAGCTTCTGCTGCGCGAACATCGAAACACCCATGATGATGGGCAGTATGTAATACGGGTCCTGCGCCGAGAGGTCCTTGATCCAGCCGATCCACGGCGCCTGGCGCATCTCGACACTTTCGAGCAGCACCCAGTAGAGCGCCAGGAACACGGGGATCTGTATCAGGATCGGCAGACAGCCGCCGAGCGGATTGATCTTCTCGGTTTTATACAGCTCCATCATCGCCTGGTTGAGTTTCTGGCGATCGTCGCCGTAACGCTCCTTGAGCGCTGCCATCTTGGGCTGCATCTTGCGCATGTGCGCCATGGATTTGTAGCTCGTGGCCGACAGCGGATAGAACACGGCCTTGATGAGGATCGTGAGAACGATGATCGCCCAGCCCCAGTTGCCGAGCAGGCGGTGGATCGCCGCCAGCAGCCAGAACAGCGGCGCCGAGATAACCGTGAGCCAGCCGTAGTCCACCGTCAGGTCCATGCCTTCGGGAAGCGTCTTGAGAATCTTGTGTTCCTTGGGGCCGGCATAGAGCGAGACGCGGATCCGCCCATCTCCACCGGGCGCGATTTTTGTCGGGTTGGTGTTTTTGAAGCCGAGCACATGGCGCGTGTTATCGAGCACGTCGCTGTAGAATTCATTGCGCTCGTCCTTGGGCAGCATCCACGAACCCACGAAGTAATGCTGCAACATCGCCACCCAGCCGCCGGTGACTTGGCGCTTCAGCGGTTTCTCCGCCATCTTGTCGAGGGGGATTTTTTCGTACTTGTTCTCCGGCGTGTAGATCGCGCCGCCGGTGTAACTCGGGGCTACGTTCATGAATCCACCGGTAGGGGTGTGTGTACGCTGGAACTGGCCATAAAAATATCCGGACCATTCATGGCGGCTGGCGTTCTTCACGTCGAATTCGACATCGACCACATAGCTGCCACGGTGGAAAATGTAGGTCTTGGTGTATTGCACGCCATCCGGCGCGCGGAAGATCAGCGGCACGCGCAGATCGTTCTGGCCGTCTGCCAGCGAATAGCGCGCCGCCTCGGCGGTGTAGCGGGTTTTATGATTCGGATACTGGCCTTCGAGTCCGATAAGCCCGGATTGGGCGATAAACAGCTCGCTACCTTCGTCTTGCATCAACGGGAACGGTTGCTCGGGCTTATCCGCCGCGACCGGGTAGTGACGCAGAGCCAAGCCGCGCAGGTCGCCGCCCTGGGTATCAATGACGGCGTCAAACACATCCGTGCGCACCTCAATACGCGAACCGCGGGACAACACCTCGGCGGCCTTGGGCGCGGGAACTGCCTCCGTCGCCGTCGCACCGCGGGGGCCCGGGGAACATCCGGTGCCGCGCCTGATTGTGTGGCGGATGTTGCCGTAGCGGTCGTGGTATCGGGGGGGCGTGCGTTCTCCTGTTCCCATGCCTGCCAGAGCAGCATCAGCACCAGGGCTAGTCCAAAAAAAAGAAACAGGCGTTGATTATCCATGTTTATGTGCCGAGACAGAGCTGGTTTGGGTGGCAGGAGGAACCGGATCGTAACCGCCGCTGTGCCAGGGATGGCAACGCAACACGCGTCGCAGCGTGAACCACAGTCCCCGCAGAACACCATGGTTTTCCAGGGATTCGATCGCGTAATGGGAGCAGCTGGGATGGAATCGGCAGTGATTCCCCAGCCAAGGGCTTAACAGGTAGCGGTAACCGCGGAGGATGGTTATGAGGATTTTTTGCACTGTTTTTCGACCTTATCCCAGATCTGCTGTAACGATGCACGTAATGAAATCAACTGCGCCGTTCCGGCACGCGGACCGGCCACCACCACGATATCCAACCCGCTGAATTTTTCCTTCTGGCACCGGAACGATTCGCGAATCTGGCGTTTTACGCGGTTTCGCACCACGGCCCGCGGCGAAGTCTTGCGCGAGACGACGATGCCTAAACGCCCGTAGGGGTGAGGGTTTGGGGTCGCGTAAACACCGAAAAAATCGTCACGCCAGCGCGTGCTGCTCTTCAGGGTCACTTTGAACTCTGCCGGCCTCAGCAGCCGGTATGACTTGGACAGCCCGCAGCGGGCGGTCGTCAAATTCAGACGCCCAGTCGGCGACGGCCCTTGGCACGGCGCGCGGCCAGTATACGACGGCCGCCCACTGTCTTCATGCGGGCGCGGAATCCGTGGGTGCGCTTGCGCTTGATCACGCTGGGTTGGTATGTGCGTTTCATCGGTTCGGTTCTTCTGTTGGTAGCGGCGGCAACGGTGTTGCTGCAAAAGGGCGGCAAACTTACTGCCTCGTGTCGAGGTTTGTCAATACATAATTGTCCTAACTGGCTGTAAATACTAAGGGCCGATTATGCCTGTGGATAACTCCAGATTATCTGGCTAGACTTCCGCTCCCCATATTTTGTCCGTTTGTGGATCAACCAAACAAATGCACTCGCCTATCTGGAAGAAATGCCTGGAAAGGCTTGAAGAGGAGCTGTCGGCGCAACAATTCAATACTTGGTTGCGTCCGCTGCATGCTGTCCAGGATACAAATGTATTGAGATTGCTGGCCCCCAATCGTTTTGTCATGGACTGGGTGCGGGAACGGTTCTTTGATCGGATTGCTGAGTTGATCGGCGAATACAGTGGTGGTGCGCTTAAGGTGCAAGTTGAGGTTGGAAGCCAGTCGCGGCAGGTGACAGCGAATGTCAGAACCCCTGCGTTAACGGCAGAACCAGCGCCATCACCCAAAACCCCGTCTATCATCGGCCGTCTCGATTCTACATTCACCTTTGAAACACATGTCGAAGGCAAATCAAACCAACTCGCGCGCGCGGCTGCAAAGCAGGTGGGTGAAAACCCCGGCGGGGCTTATAACCCGCTTTTCATCTATGGTGGCGTTGGCTTAGGTAAGACCCATCTGATGCAAGCGGCGGGCGATTTGATGCTCAAGCATCGTCCGGAAGCGAACGTTGCATACGTTCACTCCGAGCGTTTTGTCTCCGATATGGTAAAGGCCTTGCAACATAACGCGATCAACGACTTCAAGAAGCTTTACCGTAACCTTGATGCGCTGCTGATTGATGACATTCAGTTTTTTATCGGCAAGGAGCGCTCCCAAGATGAATTGTTCCATACTTTCAATGCGTTACAAGAGTCAAAGCGCCAAGTCATTATCACTGCCGATCGATTCCCGAAGGAATTGATGGGGGTTGAAGAACGGCTGATCTCGCGCTTTGGTTCGGGTTTGATTGTATCGATTGATCCGCCGGAACTGGAAACACGAGTTGCGATTCTGATTAAGAAAGCCAAACAGGAAGGGGTGGATTTACACGAAGACGTTGCTTTCTTTATTGCCAAGCGTGTGCGTTCGAATGTGCGTGAACTCGAAGGCGGGTTACGCCGAATTTTAGCTAGCGCTTATTTCACCGGCCGGCAAATTGATGTCTCCCTGGTTAGTGATAGCCTGAAGGACCTTATTTCATTCCAGGAACGCTTAGTCACGGTTAATAACATTCAAAAAACAGTAGCGGAATATTTTAAAATCCGTATCTCTGATCTGCACTCGAAAAGCCGATCACGCCAAGTGACAAGGCCGCGTCAGGTAGCCATGGCGCTCGCCAAGGAGCTCACGGACCACAGTTTGCCTGAAATTGGCGATGCTTTTGGTGGTCGTGACCACACAACAGTTCTGCATGCTTGTCGGAAAGTCTTGGAGTTAAAGGCTAAGGATTCCAGGATGAACGAGGATTACAGCAACCTTATCCGGCTTTTGACAACTTGATTTAACAATCTGGTGATAACTCTGTGCATGTTGTTTGTAGAATTTCTCTGAGCCGGTATCATTCAGAACTTGCAGCTCTTGCTCACAGGAACTGAGCTTGTTACGCACATGATACTCATTTCATTTGGCGCTGCACGGCCGTGATATAGGTGGTTTGTTAACAGAATCAGGCCTTGCTTGTTACAACAATCTAAATTCTATCTAGGTAAATTATAGAAATGCAGATCAACCTCACGCGTGAGGATTTACTTAAACCGTTGAGTTATGTCGCCGGTGTGGTTGAACGTCGCCAAACGCTTCCCGTGTTGTCCTTCGTGCTGCTGAAATTGCAGGACGGAGAATTAACGCTAACCGGTACCGACCTGGAGATCGAGGTTGTTGCAAGGATAAAGGGGCTCAAGGGGAATAACGCCAGCGCAGAGATCGCGCTTCCTGCCAGAAAACTTTTTGATATTTGCCGCGCTTTGCCTGCTGACGCAGAAATCACCATCAAGAGGGAGAAAGAAGGTGAGAAAGCCACCATCAAGTCCGGCAAGAGTCGTTTTGCGCTTGCTACTGTTCCAGTCGCGGATTTTCCCAATATACAATCACAACAGTGGGAGCAAGCACTTACTATATCTCAAGCTAGCCTTAAGAATCTTTTCGAGCAAACCCACTTTTGCATTGCTCAGCAGGATGTCAGGTACTACTTGAACGGCCTGCTACTCGAGTTTGTAGACAAAAAGCTGCGCGCTGTTGCGACCGATGGTCACCGAATGGCAATTAGCGAAATTCCCTTGGAGAAATCCAACAAGAGCGAGAAACAGGTCATTGTGCCACGCAAAGGCATTCAGGAGATGATGCGTCTGTTGGATGACCCTGATGGCATGGTCGAAATTCAAGTCAGCGCTAATCACTTCCGCGCGCAAACCAGCGGGTTTGTGTTTACTTCAAAACTCATCGATGGTCGGTATCCCGACTATACAAAAGTTATCCCACACTCCCAGTCGAAGCTCCTGAAATTACCACGCGAGTCAACTCGTGAAACGCTGGGAAGGGTCGCCATACTATCAAGCGAGAAGTACCGCGGTGTTCGCTTCAGCCTGAGCAACAAATCTTTGCAGATCACGGCACATAATCCGGAACAGGAAGAAGCCCAAGAAGAAGTGAGCGTTGACTACTCAGGAGAAGCCATGGAAATAGGCTTTAATGTGAATTACATGATCGAAGCCATTTCTTCGCTGCGTAGCGAGTATGTGGTTTTTGGCCTCAACGATCCCAATAGCAGCTGCACTCTCGCATCTCCCGAGGCGCGCTATCCCCAATACGTTATAATGCCGATGCGGCTCTAATTGCCATCCCCATGAGTATGTTCCACGTGGAACGTGCCACACAAAAATATAGGTTTCACGTGAAACAGTCACAGCACAACCTTCAATGACACAGTCAAAAAAGGACAACCCGTCCGTTTACGATTCAGGCAGCATCCAAGTCCTTAAAGGGCTGGATGCTGTTCGTAAGCGCCCCGGCATGTATATCGGTGATACCGATGATGGGACCGGCCTGCACCACATGGTTTTCGAGGCTGTTGATAACTCGATTGATGAAGCATTAGCGGGTTTCTGTAATCGTGTGATAGTGACCATACATGCGAACAGCTCGATAACAGTTTCTGATAATGGTCGCGGCATCCCAACCGATTTAATTCCCGACGAAGGACGGTCAGCGGCAGAAGTAGTAATGACCGTATTGCATGCCGGTGGAAAGTTCGATCAGAATTCCTATAAAGTTTCGGGTGGCCTCCACGGTGTGGGTATCTCTGTGGTTAACGCCCTGTCCGAATTGCTTGAACTGACGATACGCCGCGCTGGCAAAGTGTATTACCAGAAATACCTGCTAGGTGTACCGCAAGCACCCCTTAAGGCAATTGGAGAGAGCAGCGAAACAGGGACAGATGTCCGTTTCAAGCCCAGCAGCAAAATTTTCAGCAATACGACATTCAATTATGACATCCTGGCAAAAAGGCTACGCGAGCTATCGTTTTTGAATTCCGGGGTCAAGATTTCGCTGGTTGACGAGCGGACTGGTAAGGAAGATACATTCGAATATAAGGGCGGCATCGCAGCATTTGTCGAACACCTGAACCGGAATAAAAACCCGTTGCATCCAAAGCCGATCCAGATCACGGCCGAACGCGATCGCATCACGGTTGAGCTGTGCATGCAATGGAACGACTCCTACCAGGAAAATATTTTCTGCTTTACCAACAATATCCCGCAGCGCGACGGCGGAACTCATCTTGCCGGTTTGCGGGCCGCCATGACCCGTACACTCAATCAATATATTGAAAAAACAGGCTTGGCCAAGAAAGAAAAGGTCGAAATCAGCGGCGACGATGCTCGCGAAGGCTTAACGGCCGTGCTCTCCGTGAAGGTACCCGACCCTAAATTTTCCTCACAGACTAAGGATAAGCTGGTCTCATCCGAGGTGAAGGGGGTTGTTGAATCGATAATCAACGACAAACTCTCTGAATTTCTTGAGGAAAATCCTTCCGACGCACGCGCTATTGCCATCAAGATTGTCGATGCGGCGCGGGCTCGCGAAGCGGCCCGTAAAGCCCGTGAAATGACACGACGCAAGGGAATCATGGATGTGGCCGGTCTCCCGGGAAAACTGGCTGACTGCCAGGAACGTGATCCGGCCAAATGCGAACTGTATCTGGTCGAGGGCGATTCCGCCGGTGGATCTGCCAAACAGGCGCGCGATCGCAAATTTCAAGCCGTGCTTCCTCTCAAGGGCAAGATTCTGAATGTCGAGCGCGCGCGCTTTGACAAAATGCTGTCTTCCACCGAAGTAGCAACCCTGATCACGGCCCTGGGGACGGGGATTGGGAATAATGATTTTGATATCAATAAGTTAAGATATCATCGTGTAATCCTGATGACAGATGCCGACGTCGACGGTTCACACATCCGGACCCTGCTTCTGACTTTTTTCTACCGACAAATGGGCGAATTGATTAGTCGTGGACATGTCTATATTGCCCAGCCGCCACTCTTCAAAATCAAGCAGGGTAAACAGGAACGCTATCTCAAGGACGAAAACGAATTGCAGGAATTCTTGCTCGAGGCCGCATTGACGGATGCAGTGCTGTTTGCCACGGGTGGTCAGGAAGTGAAAGGAACCGAGCTCGCCAATCTTTGCCGCAGCTATCTTGCCGTGGAACAGACGATTAAGCGCCTGTCACGGCGTTATGACGCCGAAGCGCTGCGTCGTCTAATCTACATGCCGCGCATTACGGCTGAACTACTCAAGAACAAAAAGCAGGCCGAGAAGTTTGTGCAGGAATTACAGGGCCGGTTGTCCACCGATGCCGGCCATCGAAGCCGTTATGAAGTGACCTTAGGCATTGAGACACGCAATAATCTGCATGAAATGAGCGTGTTGCGGCATGAGCACGGCACGGCCACCCGCACCAAGATCGACGCTGAATTTGTCTCCTCCGGCGAATATGCCTCGATGCGAGCATTGGGCGAGCGCCTGGAAAAATATTTTACCGCCGAGGCCACGATCCAGCGCGCTGACAAAAATCAGAAGGTAATGAACATCAACGACATGCTGGAATGGCTGATGGCTGAGGCGCGCCGCGGCCAGACTATTCAGCGCTACAAAGGTCTGGGCGAGATGAATCCAGAGCAACTGTGGGAAACCACCATGGATACGAGCGCGCGACGTCTGCTTAAGGTGAACGTCGATGATGCTGTTGCAGCGGACGAAGTCTTTACCATGCTCATGGGTGACCAGGTGGAGCCGCGCCGCGAGTTTATCGAAAAGAACGCGCTGGATGTTTCCAATCTTGATGTTTAATTAATCCTTCACTATTGCCTATGCGCACAGGACTCAGTGCAGAGTGCGCGGAATACTCAGCGTGAAAGATGGTATTTCTGCATCGAACGCGGTGCCATCATCGGCGATCATCTGATAACTACCCTTCATCGTGCCAACCGGAGTTTCCAGAATAGTGCCGCTGGTATATTGGAAACTGGAGCCCGGCAGCAAATAGGGCTGCTCGCCGACCACGCCCTCACCGCGGACCTCTTGGGTACGCTCATTGGCATCGGTAATGATCCAGTGCCGCGTCACCAGCCGTGCCGGTACTGAGCCAGAATTGGTAATCGTGACGGTATAGGCGAAGACATAGCGGTCATCGTCCGGGGCTGACTGGCCGGGAAGATAGACCGTCCTGACGTCAATCTGTATCTGATGTTTTTCGTTGGCGGTCATGTGTCCTCTCACAAGGTCGGGAGGCAAAAACAATTCTGCATCACTTTACGACGCTTGGGTATCACTTAAGTTTCCGCCGCGGTGGATAAGCCAGCCAAGTCAGAATCACCAACGCCGTAAAAACCGTATAAATCAGAGCGAATATCCATTCGGGCGCGGTGTAAAAAATCACCCATCGCAACCAGTGCGCGATGAAACTGTTCTCATAGGCCACCGCACCGGCCTGTAAGCGCAGGAAATTTTCCAGGACGGTGAGTGGACAGTTGATGCCGAGCCAAGCCTCGAGCATCACAAGACCAATCGCCACGAGATGCAGCAGACGGAATACTCGACAGCGTGTCCATTCCCATCCCCGGATCCAGCCGATGACGATCAGTGTCTGGCCACCGACGACGAACAGCACATAGGCGGCGTGAGCGACAAGGACAAGATCGGCGAGCCATCGCCACAGGGCCATATCAGCCACCATCGTGAGCTCGATATGGCTCGCAGTCGATTCTGAAAAATTCCAACGGTGAGGTGTCGAGCCTTACCGCGGACAGCGAGCGTCCCCAGAGACAGCCGCTGTCAAGACCGATCACACCGTCGCCATGCCATAGCCCGAGCGCGGACCAGTGACCGAAAATTATTTTGAACTCCTGACTGCGGCGTCCCGGGACCTGGAACCAGGGCATCAAGTCCGGCGGCTGGCTGCCGGGCGGCCCCTTCGGACGCAGGTCCATGTTGCCCTCGAGATCGCAATAGCGCAGCCGTGTGAAGGCGTTGACGATGACGCGCAGACGATCGACGCCGCGCAAATTTTCGTTCCAGTGATCGGGCAGGTCGCCGTACATGTGATGGAAAAATTCATCCACCTTGTCACCACGCAACACTGTCTCGGCCTCATGCGCCAAACGCCGGGCATCGGCAAGGTTCCAGGGCGGAAGCAGACCGGCGTGAATCAGCGTGTATCCCAGGCCGTCGTCGTGATGCAGCAAGGGGCGCGTACGCAGCCAGTGCAGCAATTCATTCCGGTCGGTCGCCTGTAATATATCATCGAGGGTATCCCGCTTTTTAAGCTTGGCGGCGCCGGCGGCCACCGCGAGCAGATGCAGGTCATGGTTGCCGAGCACGCACTCGGCACGCTCACCCAGGCCCTTTACGAACCGCAATACCTCCAGCGATTGCGGCCCGCGGTTGACGAGGTCGCCGGTGAACCACAGCCGGTCACGGTCAGCATCGAAACCGATTTCTGTCAGCAATTTCATCAGGGCCGGATAACAACCCTGCACGTCACCAATCGCGTAGACGGCCATCAGGAGGAAGGGGGTTTTCCGAGCTGCGCGGCCATCTTGATCGTGGCCCTCACCAGCGCATTGACGATGCCGGGTTCCGCCGCCGAATGCCCGGCGCCCGGTATGATCTCAAGACTGGCGTCCGGCCAGGCACGCGCCAGTTCCCAGGCGTTCTGAATCGGGCAGACCATGTCATAACGGCCATGCACGACGGTGCCGGGAATGCCGCTCAAGCGTGAGGCGTTGCGCAGGATCTGGTCGGGCTCAAGAAAGCTGTGGTGTGCGAAATAGTGCGCCTCGATGCGCGCGAGCGACAGCGCCGTGTGCGGCGAGCCGAAAAAATCGACCACATGCTTGTTGGGCAGCAGCGTTGCGGCGCGGCCTTCCCACAGCGACCAGGCTTTGGCGCTGGCCATGCGCGCGATCTCGTCGGTGCCGGTCAGACGACGGTGATGCGCGCTGAGCAGGTCATGGCGCTCGGACTCCGGAATCGGCGCGATGAATTCCTGCCAGTGGTCCGGGAAAACGCGGTTGGCACCTTCCTGATAGAACCAGTGAATTTCCCACGGGCGGCACAGGAAAATACCGCGCAGAATGAGTCCGAGCACGCGTTGCGGATGGGTTTCGGCGTATACCAGCGAAAGCGTCGAGCCCCAGGAACCTCCGAACAAAACCCAGCGATCGATGCCGAGATGCTCGCGGATTTTTTCCATGTCGGCCACGAGATGCGGCGTGGTGTTGTTATCGAGACTCGCGTGCGGAGTCGAGCGCCCCGCACCGCGTTGGTCAAACAGGATGATGCGATAGAGATTGGGATCGAAAAAGCGGCGGTGGATATTCCTCGCACCCGGCGCCAGGACCGCCGTGCACGAACAGCACCGGTAACCCCATGACATTGCCGCATTCCTCGACATGGAGTTCATGCGGAGCATCGACCGTGAGCCGGTGCGTCGCATAGGGTTTGATTTCGGGGAAAAGCTTGTGCAAGGGATTGCGCTAAAAAGATTCGGTTTCGATTTGCAGGTAAGCGGCGTTGATGACGCGCCCGAGGTTGTCGAAATCGTAATAATCCTTGTAAGCGTCAAGATCGCGCATGACCTTGTCCTTCATTTCAAAATCACTCAGCCCCTGATCGTAGTATTTTTTTACCGAGGCGCGTAGTAGCTTGAGAAGCGTCTGTTGGGTCAGCGCAATTTCGCGCCCGCCGCTTGTCCCGTGGCCAGGGATGAAGTGCGTGGCCTTGGACTTGAGCGCCAGGTCGATGGCCGCGATCTGGCCCTGAATATTACCGTGCTCCGGGAAATTGGCGGCGATGCGTTTGTTCAGTACATTGTCACCGAGAAAGATCACGCCTTCCTCAACCACCTCGATCATGATGTCGTTGTCCGTGTGCGCACGGTCATTGTGGTAGATGCGGAAGCTTGTGCCGTGCAACTTGAGTGCCTCATCATGATCCAGCCCCATATCCGGCGCCACCACCGTTGTACCGCGGCTCGCCCCTTGAGTCGCCGCGTTCATCATTTTGATCCAGTTGTCGCCTTCACCGGCATTGATCGCCTCCATCATTTTGGGGTGAGCGTAGATCACCGCCTTGGGATAGGCGGCTTTGATGGCCTGATTGCCAAGCCAGTGATCGCCGTGGATGTGGGTATTAAAGACGGCAATGATCGGGTCCTTGCTAACCGTCGCGATTTTACGCAGCACCATTTCTCCCACCTGGACACTCGCGCCGGGGTCGATCACCACGACGCCACCGTGGACGAGCACGAAACCGGGGTTGTTGGAGAATGCCTGGTTGGTGCGGTTTGGATTTTCATTGGGACCGTGGATGACGTAGACGTGGTCCGTGATCTGCGTCAGGGCATATTCGCGCTCGATCGGCGGTGCCTTTGCGCTGCTGCAGGAAAGCAGGAGCAGGATAGACGTCGCCAGGGCCGGAAATAGTGCGCGCATGATTACTTTCTGCTTGCGTTAAGCGATCAGTATAATGCCGTCGCTTGGCGTTGTTAGTGCCGGAACCAGAGCTCGTAGGTGGATAGCAGCACTTCGAACACGATGAGGCCCACGATGTACCATTCCACGCGCAGCATGCTGCGGTTCTGCATCAGGTTCACCGCCGTCTCGGCGGTCTGGTTGATGAGAGCGAGCTTGCGTTCGAGCACGGTGTTGCGTTCGCGCAGTTCATATTCGTTTTCCAGATGCAGGTACAGGCGCTCGACCTCCGGGTGGTCCCACAGCAGGTCCGGCTTGTCCTGGATCTCCACGCGCCCGGTCATCTTGTGCAGTACCAGCAGTGTGCCGCCGATGTGACGCAACAGCTCGCGCAGCCGGCGCCCGCCGCCGCGCGGATTTTCCAGCCGCCGCGCCAGCGGTTCGATCAGATCAAAGGCGCTGGCCATGGCATTCTCGTAGTAGGCCAGTGCGACACTGCGTGCCAGCGCGATCGCCACGATTTGCAGGCGCGCCAGCGCCAGGTCGGCGATGCCGATACCCTCAGGCGTCACCCCCTCCGGCTGTTTGCCCACGACGTACAGCTGGGCATCTTCGGTTTCCATCCGCCGCAGCGGGTTCTCCACCCGCGGCCGCAGGTCTTTGAGGAAGATTTTCTGCTCCGCCTCGCTCAGGTTGAGCAGCACCACCGCCCCATAGCGAAACAGCACCGCCAGCCCGGCTTCACCCGCCGACACCGTGAGCGGACCCAGGGTGACGGCCGGTTCCGGCAGCCCGCGCAGGTTCAGGCGCTCCCCGAGAAAACAGGCGCGCACCGGCAATGGCTTGCCCGCCGGCAGGCGCGCGGTCAGTTCATTGGTTTTGGGACCCATATCCTTGTCCTGCCGGGATCTAAAGCCCGAGTCGTTCCCAGACGGTGCAGGTCGGCCCGGCGCGGTTCAGGGTGTAGAAATGCAGCCCCGGGGCGCCACCGACCAGCAGCTTGTCGCACAGGTCGGTGGTGACATCCATCCCGAAGGCGCGAATCGAATCGAGATCATCCCCGAATCCTTCCAGCCGCCGGCGGATCCAGCGCGGGATCTCGGCGCCGCAGGCATCGGAAAACCTTGCCAGCTGTTTGTAATTGGTGATCGGCATGATGCCCGGCACGATCGGCACGACGACACCCAGCGCCTCGCATTCCTCCACGAAACGCCAGTAGGCGTCAACGTTGAAAAAGTACTGGGTGATGGCGGAGTCCGCCCCCGCCTTGACCTTGTTCACGAAGTGACGCACATCGGACTCGGCGCTCGGTGATTCCGGATGGAATTCCGGATAGGCCGCGACTTCAATGATGAGTTCCTTTCCGGTCTCGGCGCGGATAAAGGCCACGAGCTCGTTGGCGTGAAGAAAATCCCCGCTCTGGGGCGCATCCTTGGGCAGATCGCCGCGCAGCGCGACCAGATGGCGGATGCCGAGCTGGCGGTAGCCGTCGAGCAACGCGCGAATGTCCGAACGCGTGGTGCCCATGCAGGAGATGTGCGGCGCGGCCTGCTGGCCCTGTGCCTGTATCTCCTTCACCGTTTCATAAGTGCCTTCGCGCGTGCTGCCGCCGGCGCCGAACGTGACGGAAAAGAACTTGGGTTTGAGCTGCGCGAGCTGCTGGATCGTTTCGCGCAGCTTGACCCGCCCTTCCTCGTTCCGGGGCGGGAAAAACTCGAAACTGAAGGTGCGCGGATATTTTTTTTGCGAGTCCATGTTTGCGTGAGGCGTGAAGAGCGAGGGGTGAGGAGCAATGCGTCGTTACTCCTCACTCCTCACGCCCGGCTCCTCGCGTTCAGTACCGGTAATGATCCGGCTTGTACGGCCCGTCCACCGGCACGTTGATGTAGTCGGCCTGCTCCTGGCTGAGACGTGTGAGGTTCGCGCCGATCTTCTTCAAGTGCAACCTCGCCACTTTCTCGTCGAGCTTTTTCGGCAGCACGTAAACCTTCTTCTCGTAATTTTTGGTGATGGCTGAAGAGCTCGATCTGCGCGATGGTCTGGTTGCTGAACGACGCCGACATCACGAAGGACGGATGGCCGGTGGCGCAGCCCAGGTTCACCAGCCGGCCCTTGGCCAGCACGATGATCTTCTTGCCGTCGGGAAAGATCACGTGATCGACCTGCGGCTTGATCTCTTCCCACTTGTAGTTCTTCTCGAGCGAGGCGATGTCGATCTCGGAATCGAAGTGGCCGATGTTGCACACGATGGCCTCGTTCTTCATGGCCTTCATGTGCTCGTGATTGATGACGTGCACGTTGCCGGTGGCGGTGACGAAGATATCGCCCTGTGACGCGGCGGCGTCCATGGTGACCACGCGATAGCCTTCCATCGCCGCCTGCAGGGCGCAGATGGGATCGATCTCGGTGACCCACACGGTCGCGCCCATGCCGCGGAACGCCTGCGCGCAGCCCTTGCCGACGTCGCCGTAGCCGAGCACCACGCAGATCTTGCCGGCGATCATCACGTCGGTGGCGCGCTTGATGCCGTCGATCAGCGACTCGCGGCAGCCGTACAGGTTGTCGAACTTGGACTTGGTGACCGAGTCGTTGACGTTCATCGCCGGAAACAGCAGCTCGCCGCGCTCCTGCATCTGGTACAGGCGATGCACGCCGGTGGTGGTCTCCTCGGTCACGCCGCGGATGCCCGTGCCGGTCTCGGTCCATTTCTTCGGATTCGCGGCGAGGCTCTGCTTGAGCAGGCCCAGGAACACCTTCCATTCCTCGTTCGCGTTCGGCTCGGGATTCCGGCACCTTACCGGCCTTCTCGAATTCCGCGCCCTTGTGGATCAGCATGGTGGCGTCGCCGCCGTCATCGAGGATCATGTTCGGGCCCTTGCCGTCCGGCCAGGTCAGCGCCTGTTCGGTGCACCACCAGTATTCCTCCAGCGTCTCGCCCTTCCACGCGAACACCGGGATGCCGGCGGCGGCGATGGCCGAGGCGGCGTGATCCTGGGTGGAGTAGATGTTGCACGAGGCCCAGCGCACTTCGGCGCCGAGCGCCACGAGGGTCTCGATCAGCACCGCGGTCTGGATGGTCATGTGCAGCGAGCCGGAGACGCGCGCGCCCTTGAGCGGCTTCTGCGCGCCGAACTCCTCGCGCAGCGCCATGAGGCCGGGCATCTCGGTCTCGGCGATCTGGATTTCCTTGCGGCCCCAGTCGGCCAGGTTGATGTCGGCGACTTTGTAATCGGTGAACTTCGGATTGACGACAGCGTTCATGATGCTAGCTCCGTGAATTGAGCGAGCGCCGTTGTTTTAACTGACGTTCTCTCCGAGCCTGGCCCCAGCGGAATAGCCTTTGGGGGTCGCAACGCTCCTCGGAGAGCAACGCCTCGCCGCCGTGAAACCGGCGGCGACAATGATGAACTTACGCGCTGACAGCGCTACTCGCCTTGATGCCGGCCGCGTCGCGCAGGGCCTCGGCCTTGTCGGTGCGTTCCCAGGTGAAGCCGGCCTCGGTGCGGCCGAAGTGGCCGTAGGCGGCGGTCGGCAGATAGATCGGCCGCAACAGATCGAGCATCTGGACGATGCCCTTCGGGACGAAGATCGAAATGGCTTTTCACCAGTTCCGCAATTTTCGCTATCCGGCAATCACGCCGGTGCCGAAGGTGTCCACGTGTATCGACACAGGTTTCGCCACGCCGATGGCATAGGCGATCTGGATTTCGCAACGCGCCGCCAGCCCGGCGGCGACGATGTTCTTCGCGACATAGCGTCCGGCGTAGGCCGCCGAGCGATCGACTTTGGACGGATCCTTGCCGGAGAAGGCGCCGCCACCGTGACGCGCCATGCCGCCATAGGTGTCGACAATGATCTTGCGGCCGGTGAGTCCGGCATCGCCCACCGGGCCGCCGATCTCAAAGACTGCCGGTCGGGTTGATGTGGTATTCCGTGTTTTTACCGAGCCACTCCTTGGGGAGGACCGGCTTCACGATCTCCTCGATCACGGCTTCCTTGAGGTCCGCATGCTTGATACCCGGGGCATGCTGGGTGGACAACACCACGGCATCGATACCCACCGGTTTGTTGTCCACGTACTTGACGGTGACCTGCGATTTGGCATCCGGGCGCAGCCATGTCAGCTTGCCGTTCTTGCGCACCTCGGCCTGGCGCTTGACCAGACGATGCGCCAGCGTGATCGGCATCGGCATCAGCACGTCGGTTTCGTTGGTGGCGTAGCCGAACATCAGGCCCTGATCGCCGGCACCCTGGTCGAGATCGAGACCCTTGCCTTCATCCACGCCCTGCGCGATGTCGGGGGACTGGCGGCCGATGGCGGTGAGCACGGTGCAGGAGTCGGGTCCGAAGCCCATCTCGTCGGTGTAGCCGATGTGCCGGATGACATCGCGGGCGACGCGGTCGAAGTCCACCGTGGCGCGCGTGGTGATCTCGCCCGCCAGCACCACGAGGTTGTTCTTGACCAGCGTCTCGCAGGCCACGCGCGCCGATTTGTCCTGCTTGAGGATTGCATCCAGCACGGCATCCGAAATCTGGTCGCAGACCTTGTCCGGATGGCCTTCCGACACCGATTCAGAGGTAAAAAGATAACTGTCTGCCATAAAATAACGTCTCTCCACCCTGTATGGATCGTTTGAGACCGCGCAGTTTAATCAAACTCGGGCCAAATTACAGCCAGTTCTCAAAAACTAACATTGTTCCCACGGCAGCCCGTGGTAGCGCCAGCCGCCCAAGGCGCTGCGGTGGTGTTTTTCATCCAGCTGCCCCTCGAAGCCCTCGGCCACGTTGTAGACGTCCTTGACTCCAGCCTCGATCAGGGCCTTGCCGGCCTCGAGCGAGCGCACCCCGCTGCGGCAGATCAGCACCACCGGCGCCGCCCCGGAGGCGCCGCCGAGCATGGTTTGCCGTACCTGGGTGAGAAAGTGCGGATTTTGCTTCCAGTCCGGTTCATCGATCCAGGGAATGTGGATAGCCCCGGCCGGATGCCCGACGAACAGGTATTCCATGTGTGAACGCACGTCGATCAACACGGCGTTCGGGTGTTCCTGCAATAACTTGTACGCCTCTTTGGGGCTCAGGGTTTTGACTTTGTCGCTCATGTTACCCTCCTGGTCGGGGCGTGCCCTGACCGTTCTGATTAGGCATACTTAGCAGCTTATGTTGCCTGCCCATACTTTGCCCGTTTCCATAACGCGCACCAAACCGCCCAAACCGCTGCTGCGCGCTGCCGGCGAAGCCATTGCGGATTATTCCATGATCCGTCCGGGCGACCGCGTGTTGCTGGGCCTGTCCGGAGGCAAGGACAGCTTGTCGCTGCTGCACGTGTTGCTGCACCTGCACGACAAGGCTCCGGTTCGTTTCGAGCTGGCCGCGGCCACGGTCGATCCCTGCATCGATGGCTTCGATCCGTCGTTCCTCAAGGACTATGTCGCCGCGCTTGGCGTTCCCTATTTCTATCGCCGTCAGGACATCGTTGGCCGCGCGCTTACGACCATGCGCGGGGACTCGTTCTGCGCCTACTGCTCACGCATGCGCCGCGGCATTCTCTATGCCACGGCCCGGGAACAAGGTTACAACGTCCTGGCCCTGGCGCATCATCTGGATGACTTGGCCGAGTCGTTTCTGATGAGCGCTTTTTACGGCGGCCGACTGCACACCATGAAGGCGCATTATCTGAATGACGCCGGTGACCTGCGTATCATCCGCCCCTTCGTGTATGCGCGCGAGCGTCAGACCGCCGACTTTGCCCGCCGCGCCGGACTCCCTGCCATTATGGACAATTGCCCCGCCTGTTTCCGCATGCCCACCCAGCGCATGAATATGAAGACCCTGCTGGCTGAGCAGGAAAAAAACCACAAAAATATATTTTCGAGCCTTCTGACAGCAATGCGTCCTCTCATGAATGAAAATACGCCTGATTAGCTAATATTTATTACCACTTTATAAATTTACAGCAGATTATCTATAATTTTTATGTAAAAAGTGGTAATATAATATTATTTTACATGGATTATACATGGAATAATGGGATTTAATTATTGACGCAAAGCGATTTTCTACCTTGGGTTGATCGGCATACTGATCCAAATGTCCTTCCATGGCGTTTGTAACTAATTCCAAACGTTTTTCCGAGTCTGGGTGGGTTTTGAACATCAGCGATACGGCATCATCCTTGGGATTAATCGAGGAAAGTGTCTGTAAAGTCGCCGGCAAGCCATAAGGGTCATAGCCAGCACGCGCGGCCAACACCACACCCATGCGGTCGGCGGCGAACTCGTCCTCCTTGTCCAGACCGCGGGTGTAGATTTCGGTGCCGGCACTCACGAGCTTGGCGTATTCCGGTTTGTTGCGACTCAGGGCGTCGCTCGCCATGTCCACCAGCTTGCCCTTGCGCATGGTGTTCAGCGCGTGTTTCTCGACGACGTGACTGATCTCGTGTGCCAGTACTCCGGCGAGTTCGGATTCGTCGCGCATGCGC
Organism: uncultured Gammaproteobacteria bacterium; assembly: GCA_963750625.1. Lineage (GTDB taxonomy): Bacteria > Pseudomonadota > Gammaproteobacteria > Acidiferrobacterales > Sulfurifustaceae > Sulfuricaulis. The sequence continues at coordinate 64,224 of CAVVRV010000001.1, forward strand.
ACCAGCATGCCGCGGGTGATAAACACGTACCCCCCCGGCGTGGCGAATGCGTTAACACTGCTGGTGTCGAGCACGCCGAAACGCCATGGCAGGTTGGGGCGGCTGGTGTGCAACGCGACCCACATGCCGACCTTGTTGACGTAGGCTTGCAGTGCCGGGTCGTTCACCAGCGGGGACGCGCCCAGCAGATTGGCTGCCACGTCCTTGCCGAGTGTGATCTCGTCGTTTTCGGATGTCGGCTTCAGCGGTTTGAATTTCTCGCCGACACTGCGCAGCTTGTCGATATCGAAAGCCGTGGCCGGCAGTGAGGCGGTGAGCGCCAGTGCCGTGATGAGCAACAATGCGATTTTGGAAATTTTCATGAATTCTCCTGATTCATTCCTTGTTCAGGAATGGAACATCCTTATCCTTCAATCCGGCGCTGCGCGCAAAGTCGCGTGCGGTCGAATCACTCGCGCGGTTCGCTTCCATGGACTCCACCGCCTTGGGGTTGGGCTTGGCGCTCTTGAGTTCCTCGGCGCTGAGGCCGCGGATGCCGGTGGTGGCGACGATGCCCTGCGACCCGGAACGTCCGGTCTGACTGACATTTTTGAGTGCCGTCAGACCGCCACCGGTATTTTTTGCCTCCGGGCCTTCTCCGGCGCGCACCTGATGCAAGCGTGCCCAGCCGGATTTGCCCTGGGCGGAGATCCGCAGCCAGCCGCCGTGACGCTCGAGGATATCCACCGTCGTGTTCGACGGCAGCTGTCCGGTCTGTTTGGCGTCACGTAGGGTGTGGCCATCAAATTCACCGTCGACGCGCGTGGTGCCGGTTTCCTTGGCGGCGGCACTGGTGTTCATGGCGACGCTGACGGCTTGCGTGGCCGTGGTACGCGCCGTGTTCTTGGCGACGATGACGGTTTTACTTGGCGCTGCCGGTTTCCTCGGCGCAAGCCGTGTTCAGCACGGCGAGCCCGACAAGCAATAGCATGATATCGAATCGTTTCATGATGACTCCCATTTCGGTTCGAACAGGTGAACCGGTTCTTCCTTACCCTTGAGTTTGACAGCGCCGTGGTCGGTAAACGTGTACTGGTCGCAGGCGGCGCGGACGGCGGCTGAAACCAGAATCCGCCCGCGCCCGCGGGTGGCGCCTTCGATACGGCTCGCGGTGTTCACGGTGTCGCCGATCACGGTGTAATCCTGACGGCGCTCCGGCGAGCCGATGAAACCCACTACCGCTTCACCGCTGTGCAGCCCGATGCCGATGTCGAATTGCTCGCCGTCAGCCCCGATATCCTGTTTGAAACGCTTCAGCGTCTGTTCCATTTCCCGTGCGCAGGCCAGTGCGCGGCAGGCATGGTCCGGCTGATCCGTCGGCGCGCCCCAGAACGCCATGATGGCATCGCCGATGTATTTGTCCAGCGTTCCCTCGTGGCGGAAGATCACTTCGACCTGCAGGCTGAAATAGCGGTTGAGCAAGTCGACGATCTCCGGTGCCGATTTGCGTTCGGAGAGCGAGGTGAATCCCTGGATGTCGGAAAACAGCACCGTGATCTCGCGCTTTTGACCGGACAACGCCGCGTCGGTTTCACCTTTTTCGACGAGTCCTTTCACCACGCGCGGATCGAGAAAGCGCGAAAACAGTTGCGTCACGCGCTGACGGTTGCGCCGCTCGTGCCAGTAGGCGCGCACCGCCGCCGGCACGAAATAGAGCCAGGCAAACAGCAACGGGCTCACGACCGGCACGACGCTGCGGCCGAAGATCAGGGCCGCCCAGCCGCTGACCGCAAGCCCCGCCGACAGGGCCAGCAAACCGATGCCGAGGGGTAGCGGGCTCAGGCCGCTGGCAAAGGCGCCCGCCAGCATCAGCAGTATGAATCCGGCAATCGCCGGCATGGTCCAGTCAGGCGCCTGCTGGAGTCGCTCGCCGTTCTTGAGGTTGTCGAGCATCGTGGCCAGTACTTCGGTGCCGGGGTAATTGGCGCCCAGGGGCGTGAGCTTGAGATCGTGCAGACCCGAGGCGGTGGTGCCGACGATCACAATCTTGCCGCGGAATTCATCCGTCGGGCGCTGCCGCTGTTTGCGCTCGAGGTCGGTGAATACGTCATGGAAGGAAACCGTGCGATAGGATCGGGTCGGACCGTGCCAGGTCAGCATCAGGTTCGCGGAATCGGGAACGGGGTAACCCAAGTCGCGCGCCACGCGCGCGGGCAAAGAGGGAATACGCCACCCGTAAGCATCCAGATAAATTGGATAACGCCGGATGACGCCGTCGGCATCGGCAAACACGTTGATGGTGCCGAGCCGCCCGGTCTGGGTCAGCCCCGGCAGCGGCAGCAGCAGGGCGGCACGTGCCTCGGGGTCGGCGATGGGCCCGGCCGTGGCATTCGTCAATTGCTTCAGGGGGTAACCATTCCCGCGCTCGGCCTGGGGCGGGGCGGACAGGCGCACCATCGGAAAATACACGTTGGGCAAGGCCGCGGCCGTGCGGATGAAGTAAAGGTCATCGGCCACATGCTCCTTTTGCGGATCGATGAACAGGATATCGAAGACGATGGCGGCCGGTTGCTGGTGCGCCAGTCCCTCGAGCAGCTGGCCGAACACGGCGCGCGACCAGGGATAACGGCCATAATCGGGAACCATGGCCTCGAGCGTGGGCTCGTCGATGTCAATCATGACGATGTCCGGGTCGGGCGGCAGGCGCGTGGCGAGGCTGCGCAGGTTCCAGTCGAGGTAGAGGTTGTCCAGCCGGTTGGCGGTATCCCAGTGCGCCGCCGCGAGTGCCGCCAGCCAGACGATGACGGCGAGCACAAACGGGGTGTGCCGCCGCGTCGTTTTTGTAATCGAAAATGAAGCCCTAGTCGCTTCGCTCATTCGTCTTGTCGATTAATGTAGCCCTGCTCGCTATGCTCGCTCGTCTTGTCATATGACGAGTAGCCCAACTTCGTAGATGAAGCCCTATCGCTTCTCCTTCGTCTTGACGACAATGAAGCCCTACTCGCTTCGCTCGTTCGTCCTGACATAAGATAGCCGAGACTAACCCAGCAGGGAGCCGAGTCCAAGCCGCCGCGCCGCGTCGGCGCGCGACAGTCATTCGATGAGCGCATCACGTTCGACCAAATCGAAAGCCGACATCCCGGATCAGTCGCTTTCTTTTTTGACGCTCAGGCACACGAAGAGCAGCTATGCACCGCGCTACTGGCCGAGCTGGGTGTGGTTGTTCCTGTGGCGGCTGATGGCGTTGCTGCCGCTCGCGTTGTCGCGCGCCGTGGGTGCGGCGCTGGGACTGCTCATGATGGTCACGAATGAGAAACGCCGAAAGATCGCACGCATCAATCTCGAGATGTGTTTCCCCAAACTGAGTTTGCGCGAACGCGAACGCCTGCTGCGACGGCATTTCATCGTCAGCGGCCAGAGCTATTTCGATCTGGCGTATCTCGCCTGGGCCTCGGAGCGCCGCATTCTGCGCAAAACACATATCCGCGGTCTGGAGCAGTACCAGGATTTGCGCGGGCGGAATATTATTTTGCTCGCGCCGCATTGCGTTGGCATGAACTTCGGCGGAGCTGTGATCGCGCGCGAACGCGCGCAGTTCTCGATGGTCAAGCTGCAGCGCAATCCGGTGGTCAACGCGCTGCTGAATCGCGGACGCATGCGCTTCGGCTGTTTCCTGCTGTCGCGCCAGCAGGGTCTGCGTCCCGTGATCCGCGGGCTCAAACAGGGGCTGGCGTTTTACTATCTGCCGGACGAGGATTTTGGCCAGCGCCAGTCGGTGTTCGTGCCGTTCTTCGGCGTGCCGACCGCAACACTCACCACGCTCGGCCGGCTGGCGCGCCTGACCAATGCGCTGGTCGTGCCGTGCTTCACGCGCCTGCTCCCCGGCGGACGCGGCTACGAGGTGATTCTCAAGCCGCCGCTCGAGGATTTCCCGAACGGCGACCGCACGCACGATGCCGCGCGCATGAATGCCGTGATCGAGGAGGGCCTGCGGCACATGCCCGAGCAGTACCTGTGGACCTTCAAGCTCTTCAAGACCCGCCCGGGTCACGCGCCGTCGCCCTATGGCTGATACCCGCCTGAGTCGTTTCCTGCATCCGCGCTGGTGGCCGACGTGGATCGGCCTTGGCTTCATGCGCGGGGTTAGCTGGTTGCCGCTGCCAGTCATTGCGCTGTTCGGCAGGGCGCTGGGCATGCTGTTGTATGCCCTGCATGCCTCGCGGCGACATGTGGTGCATGTCAACATCCGGCTGTGTTTCCCGGAGCTGTCGCCAAGCGTGCAGGCGCGCATCGCGCGCAAGCATTTTCGTGCTTTCGGTCAGACGCTGCTCGATATCGGTATTGGCTGGTGGGCCTCGGAATCTCGATTGCGGCGCCTCACGCATTTTCGCGGACGTGAGCATTACGATCAGGCGCTGCGCGAAAAAAAGAACATCATTTTACTTGCGCCGCACTTTCTCGGGCTCGATATCGGTGGCATCCGTACCTCGGCCGATCGGCCGGTGGTATCGGTGTTTCGTCACCCGGACAACAAGCTGCTCGCACATGTTATGTATCGCGCACGCGCACGCTTTGGGGCACATCTGGTGGAGCACAACAAACCATTCACGGCGCTGGTGAAACAGACGAAAAAAGGCGTGCCGCTGTATTACCTGCCGGACCAGGACGCTGGCCGGCGTAACTCGGTGTTCGCTCCGTTCTTCGGCATCCCCGCGGCGACATTTATCGTTCTGCCGCGCCTCGCGGAGATGACGGACGCGGTGGTGATTCCGTGCATCACACGCCAGCTGTCATGGGGGCGCGGCTACGAAATCAATTTCCGCCCGCCACTGAATAATTTTCCTTCCGGCGACCCGGTCGCCGATACCACGCGCATGAACCGGGAAATCGAAGAGGCGGTGCGGGAAATGCCGGAGCAGTATTTCTGGCTGCACAAACGGTTCAAAACGCGGCCGAAGGGTGATCCGGGATTTTATTAGCCGGCTTCATGCCCGAATTTGTGGTCTATTCTTTACGGTTAAGTCACCACTCGTTGGGGAAGGCATGATCCGGTTCATCAACTGCGTGCGTAAGCGCTCAGACATCAGCTCCGAGCAGTTCCGGCAATTCTGGAACGACCCGAAATTAGACGCCATCATCGGTCGGGTGGTGGAGTACACGGGAGCGACGGGCCATGCGAAAAGATCTGACGCTGATGGTGGAGGCCAACGTGCTCCTGCGTGAGCGGCGTGCCTTTGGGGAACCGTTCGACGGGGTGCTGGAGTACTGGTGGGAGGATGCCGGGCAGCTGAATGCCGTGCTCAATTCGCCGCAGTGCGATGTGCTGATGAAGTCGATGCTGGATTTTCAGCGGCAGTTCGTTGATCTCGAAAAGTCCTGCGCGTTTTTTACTGAAGCCCAAGAGTAGTCGAGCGGCCTTCGGCGCGCGATTAAGCTAATTGCGGGTGGCTCCGCCCCTGCACCCTGGGTCACTTTTCTTTTGTTCGTGCCAAAGAAATGGACGAAAGAAAAGGCCGCCCGGTCGCTTCGCCGCACATACTACGTGCGGTTCCCTGCGCTGCCTCGCTTCAGCTCGGCGTTCGCCTAACTCGCTGGGCGCAACAACGCGCCTCGGGCTCGATCAAAAGTCTCGCTGAAGACCCCCGATCTTGCTCGGTGCTCGGCTCGCGACGTACGGGTGTAGTAAAAAATTGAGGTGTAAACATCGCGATTAGATGGTTTTAGTTCCCTGCTTATTGGGGCAAGCTCGACGTAGCGAACAAAATAATTATTAACAGTGCAAACCCAAACAGAACAGATTCACGGCCATGCAGTAGTGGCCGGGCAACGCTGCTCAGAAGTCAAGTAAATATAGGTATCAGCAATGAGCGCAAAAATACCGAATTACACCTGTAGACAAGATAATAGTTTTTGGAGGTACATGATTGATTTGTTGCAAAGCTTCCAACGAATACACCACTAATCCCGGATAACTGAATGAAACGCATCAAAGGTGCCAAATAAAAATTGACCGAACAATATAGATAACACCACGATAAAGATGCAAGCAATTCTTGCTTGATTATCTATGTGCGGAGCTTCAGTTTAAACATTGGCGTTCTACACTCATTTAAGCGACCGATACTGCGTTCAATTATTTTTGTAGACCGTTTCAGAAAAACCGCCATCTCCTTCGCCGCCTGTTTGTCGCCTTTCTCTTCCGCGACTTTGATTCCGTCTTCGTAAGCTTTGATCGCTTCGTCTTTATGTCCGGCATCGGCGAGCGCTTTGCCGAGCAGCTTCCACGCGGCGGAATATTTCGGATCTTTCTCCACCGCCTTGCGCAGATGCTCGGCGGCCTTGTCGGGTTGATTGAGTTTCAAATATTCGCCGCCGAGGCTGTAACGCAGCAGCGCGCTGTCCTGGCCGCGCGCGAGCATGGCTTCCAGGTTGTCGACGATCGCCATGGTTATTCCTTGGGCGGCTTGGGATTGACGCCGAGCTGCTTGAGCTTGCGGTAGAGGTGGGTGCGTTCCATGCCCGACATGCGCGCCACTTCGGCGACGTTGCCGCCGGTGCGCTTGAGGTGATGCTCGAGATAGGCCTTCTCGAATTGTTCGCGCGCGTCGCGCAGCGGCATTTCCATGAGCGTCGGCGGATAGGCCTCGGCCGACACCGGCGCCGGGGTGCCGAGGGTCTGCTCGACCTCGGCCTCGGTCACTTCCTCCCCGCGGTTCAGGATCAGCAGCCGCTGCACCATGTTGCGCAGCTCGAGCACGTTACCCGGCCAGGAGTAGTTGCGCAGCAGGTTGAGCGCGCCGGTGGTGAATTTGCGGTAGGGCAGATGTTCGTTGTCCGCCATCCAGTTGACGTAGAAATTGATCAGCTCCGGCACGTCCTCGTGGTGCTCGCGCAGGCTCGGCACGCGCAGCGGCACGACGTTCAGGCGGTAGTACAGATCCTCGCGGAAACGTTTTTCCTCTACTGCTTTCTGCAAGTCTTGGTCGCTGGCGGCGATGATGCGCACATCCATCCCAATCGTCACGTGGCCACCCACACGGATGAAGTGTTTCTGCTCAAGCGCATCGAGCAATCGCGCTTGCGTGGCGCTGTCGAGGTCATTGATCTCGTTGAGCAGCAGGGTACCGCCCGCGGCCTGTTCGAAACTGCCGGGCTTGATCGCGCCCTTTAGTTCCTGCCCGAAGAGCAGCGCAGCCACCTGTTGTGGCGCGATCGCGGCCAGACTCACCTCGACAAAAGGCGCGTCCTTGCGCCCGCTGTGCGCATGCAGGTAACGCGCCGCGACCGCTTTGCCGCTGCCGGCTTCGCCGGAAACCAGAACCCAGGCGTCGGTGGCGGCGATGCGCTCGATGCTCTCGCGCAGTTGCTGCATCAGCAGGCTCTTGCCGATCAGCGTGGTGGCCGGTTCGGTCTGGCGACGCAGGCGCAGGTTTTCACGCCGCAGCTTGTCGTTTTCGAGCGCGCGTTCCACGGTGACCAGCAGCTTGCCCATCGACAGCGGCTTTTCGATGAAGTCGTAGGCGCCGAGGCGCGTGGCCTCGACCGCGGTTTCGACCGTGCCGTGCCCCGAGATCATGATCACCGGCATTTCGAGATTGCCGGATTGCGACCACTCGCGCAGCAGGCTGATGCCGTCGGTGTCCGGCATCCAGATGTCGAGCAGCACCAGGTCGGGACGCTGCTTGCGCACCGCTTCGCGCGCGGTCTTGGCGTTCTCCGCCGTCACCACCTTGTAGTGCTCGTCCTCGAGAATTTCCTGCACCAGCCGGCGGATGTCCGGCTCGTCGTCCACCACCAGGATGTAACCGGGGTTCATGCCTTCGTCTCCGCGCGCACGGGTTTAGGGGCCAGGGATTTTTCAGCGGACACCGCCACCGCGCCGCTGATCGGCAGGCGGATAATGACACAGGCGCCACCGTCCTTGAGGTTCTCCGCGAGAATGGCACCGCCGTGCTCCTCGACGATGCGTTTGACGATGGCCAGCCCCAATCCCGTGCCCTTTTCCTTGCTGGTGACATAGGGCTCGTAAAGTCGCACCAGCTGCGCCTCCGGGAACCCGGGGCCGTTGTCCTGTATTTTCAATTCCGCAAAACGATGCGTGTTCTCCGTCAGCACGCGAGTGCTTACGCTGATCATCGGTTTGGGTGTGGCGGTGAGCGCCTCGCGCGCGTTGAGCAGCAGGTTATGCAGTACCTGGCGGAGCCGGCCGGGATCGGCCGAGATCAGGGGCAGGTCGGCGTCGAGATCGAGTTTGGTCGCCACGGGGCGCGGCGGTTTTCCCTTGCCCGGTTTGTCGTCGTTGCGGTGCAGCGGCACCACGCCGGCGGTGCTGAGGCCGCGTTCGTTCTTGTACAGCTCGATGACATCGCGAATCAGGTTGTTCAGGTCCACCGGGCGCGACTGCATCTGCGCGGAGCGCGCGTATTCGGAGAAGTCATTGACCATGGATTTAAGCGCTTCGACTTGTTCAATGATCGTGCGCGTGGCGCGTTCGAGCGCCACGCGCTCTTCTTCCGGCACCTGGCGCAAGTACTTGTGGCGGATGCGCTCGGCCGAGAGCTGGATGGGGGTGAGCGGATTCTTGATTTCGTGCGCCATGCGCCGCGCCACTTCGCCCCAGGCGGCGTCGCGTTGCGCCTGGATGAGCGTGGTGATGTCGTCGAACACCACCACGTATCCACCGCGCTTGCCGCGCCACGAGGGCAGCGACGTGCCGCGCAGCATCAGCGTGCGATGACGATTGTTCACCGCCAGCTGAATCTGTGTCTGCCATTCGGTCTGGCCGGCCGCCGCGGCCTGTTCGACCGCCTCGGTGAACGGTTGCAGGGCCGGATAGTGTTCCGTGAGCCAGGCCAGGGACTTGCGCCCGCTTGACTTGAGCTCGGCGCCGAGAATCTGGCTCGCCGCCGGGTTGTGCGTGCGCAGCAACAGGCGCTGGTTGAACGTGAGCACGCCGGAGGACAGGCGTCCCATGACGGTTTCGAGGTAGGCGCGCTGGATCTCGGCTTCCTGCTGGCTGCGCTTGCTCTGCGATTGCGCGCGATGAATGCGGCGCGTCATGTCGTTGAACGACTCGACGAGGATGCCGATTTCGTCGTGGCTGGTGACGGGAATCTGCTTCTGGTAATCGCCTTGCGCCACGGCGCGCGTGCCTTCGGCAAGTTCCCGGATCGGCGCCGCCAGCCGCCGCGCCGAAAAGATCGCGGCCCAGACCGCGATCAGCAGCGTGAGCAGCGCGATCAGCGACAGCGTGAGGGTGAAACCGAACTTGAGCGGGCCACGCAGGTACACGAGTTTTTCGTATTCGGCGAAGGCCGACTGCACGGATTCGCCGAGCTTGGCATAGCGCGGCGGCAGCGCCTGAAGCACCTGCAACACGCGCATCGGTGCACCGACGTCGCGCGTACGCACCGGCACCACCACGCGCAGGCGCAGGCCGGATTTGCCAATGGCGTCGAGATTGGCATAGGTCTGCCCCTGGCGCACCTGTGTGAATACCGCGTCGCTCGGTCGGCCCGGGATCAGCGCCCCGGGCTCGAAGCTGGCCTCGCTCACCGAGGCGATGATTTTGCCGTCCTGGGTGAACAGCGTCAGTTCGGTGATGTTGTACTGCTCGCGCAGCGCGTTGAGCAGGGTCAGTTCCGAGCGCAGCCCGCCGATTTTTGGCTTCACGGGCAGGGTTTCCAGTTCCAAGGCCATTTCCTGGGTGTTTTTCACCAAGTCCTGCTTCTGTGCGTCGAGCGCGGTGCGCCCGAGCAGCAACGCGTCGTCGAGCGCGCGTTCGATGCGCACGTCGAACCAGTTGTCGATGCCGCGATTGAGCGTCTGGATGGAGAAGAAGAACACCACCGACACCGGCAGCACCGCGAGCATGACGAACATCACCAGCAGTCGCAGCGTCAGCCGCGTGCCCATCACGCGCGCGCGGTACTGCTCAATGAAATGAAACAGGTTGAGCAGGATCAGCGCGATCAGCAGCACCACGCCGAGGATGTTGACGAGCAGCAGCACCGAATACATCTGCCCGAACAGCGCCGAGTTCTGGGCGGCGGCATTCATCATGATGAATGCCGCGATCAGCAGCACCGACAGCACCGCCAGCGGCGTCACGCCGGTGACGTAGCGGGTGACGTAGCGGTTCCATCCTTCGGTCCGTTGACGGGGCGTCTCTGCCCCACTTCTCAGCGCGCTACTTTCCATGAGGTCCATCCGCTGTTGAGATGCCAGGAGAACGAGGTGTAAGCCACCGGCCGCAGTGGCGTGGGCAGGGCCTCGATGTCGAGGCTCACGCGGATGTCGGCGGAATAAGCGCCTTCGGACGGCGATTCCGGAAGCGAGAGCTTGAGGTCGCTCAGGGAGCCAAGCTGCTTCAGTGCCTCCTGCTGGGTGAGCAGGCTTTCCCGCGTTTCTGCCTCGCCTTCACCTGCGCTGACCAGGTACTGGCCCGAGAGCGCGTGATACTGGATGCGGCGGCGCAGCGTCCAGGAAGCGATTTTCTTGTCCCACAGGTAACGGCGCTGGTGATACAGGCGGACGTCGATGACCACTTCGAGCGGAATACCCTTGGCCAGCGCTTCTTCCACACTGGGACTCAGACCCAGATCGAGATTGCCGGCGAAGGTCAGCGACTGCTCGGCGAATTTCGGCTGTACGTCCGCGATCTTGAAGTCCGCCGCGGCCTCGCCGAGCAATGCCAGTGCGAGCGCCGCCAGCGCGAATTGCCGCCAGTCAATTTTTACGGATACACGCATAATAGAAACCGTCCATGCCCGCTTCCCCCGGCAGAATCTGTCTCCCCACCGCCCGCGCCCGCCCGGCGCTCATCGGCAGCATGACCTCCCGCGCCTCGGGATGACGCACGAGAAACGCCGACAGCTGTTTTTCGTTCTCCACCGCAAGGATCGAGCAGGTCACGTACAGAAGCTTACCTCCGGGCTTGAGCAAGGGCCACAGTCCCTCGAGGAGACGCGCCTGCGTCGTGACGAGTTTGGGCAGGTCCTCGGGGCGTCGCCGCAGCTTGATGTCGGGATGACGGCGGATCACCCCGGTCGCCGAGCACGGAACATCCGCGAGTATCCGATCGAACGGCCGCCCGTCCCACCAATTCGCCGGGTTCGCCGCATCGCCGGTGATGATCTTCGCGCCGAGGCCCAGACGCGCGAGATTATCTTCAATCAAGGCCACGCGCGCCGGTTCCTGGTCGAGCGCCACCAATTCGGCGAGCCCCGGCGTATGCTCGAGCAGGTGGCCGGTTTTGCCGCCCGGCGCGGCGCAGGCGTCGAGCACGCGCTCGCCGGGTTGGGCGTCGAGCAGCACCGCCGCGAATTGCGCGGCCGCATCCTGCACCGAGACATCGCCCTGGCTGAATCCGGGCAGCTCGCTCACGGCCACGGGCATGTCCATTAACACCGCGGTATCGGTCAACGGCATAGCCTTGGCCGCGATGCCGGCTTGCGCGAGGCGCGCGAGATATTGATCGCGTGTCTGCCGGCGCCGGTTGACCCGCAGCACCATCGGCGGGCGCTCGTTGTTGGCGGTCAGTATGGTCTCCCAGTCTGTCCGGCCAGTCGCGGCGGATTTCCTCGATGAGCCAGGCCGGATGGCTGAAGCTGGCCGAGGGACTGGCGGCGACGGCCGCCTGAGCGCGCGCTTCCTCCCGCAGATAGGAACGCAGGCAGGCGTTGAGAAAATTTTTCGCCCAGATTTTTTTCAGTGCCGTAGCTGCTTCCACCGTCTCGGTCACCGCCGCGTGCCGGGCCACGCGCATATGCCGCAGTTGATACAGTCCGACCAGAAGCAGCAGATGGATATCCCGATCTTTTTCCTTGAGGGGTTTATCGATGAAGACCGAGGCAACGCATCCAGCTGATGGAACCAGCGCAGCACGCCATAGGCCATCTCCTGGATCAGCGCGGCATCGCTTTTTTGCTTATCCGGCAGTGTCGCCAGGGATTGCGCCAGGGCGGTATCGAGGTAGCGTGAATGGACGACCACCTGCTCCAAAACTTTTGCCGCCACGGCGCGCGGATTGCCGCGCGCCGTGGCGGCGTGCCTAGCGGGCCGGGGTGTTGTGCGCTTCATCGCCCATCCGGTCGCCAGCCGCGAGCGGATGGCCGTTCAGAAACTCCCCCACCGTAAGAATTTTTCCGCCCTCTGCCTGCAATCGGGTGATAGTGAGTACACCCTCACCGGTCAGCACGGCCACGCCGCCGGCATCGGCCTGTACCACCGTGCCCGGCACGCCCGGTGTATTTTTTTGCACCAGCGGTCCGGCCTCCCACAAGCGCAAGGTTTTGCCGCGCCAGGTCGTGCTCGCCACCGGCCAGGGAACCAGCGCGCGGATCTTGCGATGCAGCACCGCCGCGGGCTGTGTCCAGTCGAGAGCGCTTTCCTCCTTGCGCAGTTTTTTGGCATAACACGCGCGCGAAGCGTCCTGGGGTTGCGGCCTTATTTCGCCGCGCGCCAGACGTTCCAGCGCGCTGACCAGCGTGTCGGCGCCGAGTGACGCCAGACGGTCGTGCAGGGTCTGCGCCGTGTCGTTGTCGTGTATGGGCAGGCGTGCTTCCGCCAGCACCGGTCCGGTGTCGAGCCCGGCTTCCATCTGCATGATGCTCACGCCGGTGTCAGCGTCGCCGGCCTCGATCGCGCGCGGGATCGGCGCGGCGCCGCGCCAGCGCGGCAGCAACGAGGCGTGCACGTTGATACAACCGTAACGGGGAATGGCCAGAATGGATTCCGGAAGCAGCAAACCGTAGGCAATGACAATCATCGCATCGGGGGCATCGGCGCGAAGCCGGCCTTCCTCGCCGGCGATTTTTTCCGGCTGGCGGATTTCAATGCCGTGCTTCTCCGCGCACTGTTTGACCGCGCTCGCCATCAGCTTGCGTCCGCGTCCGGCGGGACGGTCCGGTTGGGTGTACACCGCGCGAATGACATGGCCGGCGCGAAGCAGCGCCTCGAGTGAGGGACCGCGAAGGCGGGTGTACCGGCGAAGATCAGATTCATGATGATAGAAAATGGACTGGATTTACAGGATTAAACAGGATTAGAAACTTTTATTCTTCATCTGCTTGATCCCTGTTAATCCTGCCGATTCCAGTCTTTACATGGCCATCGGCGTTGCTGCTTCTCTAGTTTCTTGCGGATGCGCGTTTGCTTCAGGCGCGAGAGATAATCGACGAAGACCTTGCCGTCGAGGTGATCGATTTCGTGCTGGATGCAGGTGGCGAGCATGCCTTCGGCTTCGAGTTCGAATGGCTTGCCGTCACGGTCGAGGGCGCGCACGTGGATGCGATTGGCGCGTATGACCGGTTCGTAGATTCCCGGGCACCGACAGACAGCCTTCTTCGCGCTCCTGTTCGCCTTCCCGGGACAAGATTTCCGGATTGATGAAAACCTGGAGTTGGTTGCGGGTTTCGGAGATGTCGATAACGACAATGCGCCAAGCCTCGTTGACCTGGATGGCGGCAAGGCCGATTCCCGGCGCCTGGTACATGGTCTCGGCCATGTCATCCACCAGCCGGCGGATATCGTCGGTTACCTCCGGCACCGGGTTGGCCTTGCGGCGCAGTCGCGGATCGGGGTAGTGCAGAATGGTGCGTACGGTCATGGAGCTAAGTGACAAAAGCCGGTTTACTTCCTGCTGCCAAGTCAGTTTATTATCTGTCTGGATGCTGCTGAATAACAAGATAATTTGGCCATAATACCACCTTGGCGTTGCGCACCGGCATGGACTACACTCAAGACGTTATCAGACTACACGGAATGTGGACGAATGTCGCCTAAGCACCTACCGGTTTCCGGCTTTTTCCTTCTTATTATTGTTTTGTTTCTGTCCTCCGCGAGTTTCTCGCGGGCGGATGAGGTGCAGCTCAAGCCCGACCACCCCGAACGCTATACCGTGGTCAAGGGCGATACCCTGTGGGACATCTCGGCCCGTTTTCTGAAGAGTCCCTGGATGTGGCCGAAGATCTGGAAGATCAACCAGGAAATAAAAAACCCCCATCTGATTTATCCCGGTGACGTCATCGTGTTTCGCATGGTCGATGGCAAACCGGAACTGAGCGTGTTGCGCAAGGAAACAGTTACCGCGCCGGGATTGCCCTCGTTACCTGAAAGCGCCAAGGAGCGGGAGCCGGCAGCCGCCGCCACACCCACCGATGAGCGCACTGTCAAATTGCAACCGCAGGTGCATAGCGAGGCGCTCGATGCGGCCATTCCCACGATTCCGCCGAATGCCATCATGCCGTTTCTCACGCGCCCGCTGGTGGTCGGTGAAAATGAGCTTGAGGAGGCGGGTTACATCACCACCGGACTCGATGATCGTATTGCGCTCGGCAACGGCAGCCAGTTCTATGCCCGCCGCCTGAAGGACGAGGGTCCGGAGTATTACCAGATCGTGCGCCCTGGCAAACCCATCCGCCATCCCGACACCGGGGAGCTGCTGGCGTACGAGGCGGTGTATCTGGGCAATGCACATCGGCTCGAAACCGGCGACCCGAGCAAGCTCGTGGTCACCGAGGTCAAGCAGGAAATTATACCGACCGACCGGCTGGTGGAAGCGCCCAGTAAAGTATCCCTGCCTTACTATTACCCTCGCGCACCCAAGACCCAGGTCGCGGGGAGAATCGTTTCGGCCCTGAATGCCGTGGACGAGATCGGCCCCTTAACGGTGGTCGGCATTTCGCTGGGCACCCGCGAAGGCATGGAGGAAGGCAATGTACTGCGCGTCATGCGTCATGCCGGTATGCAAAAGGATCCGGTCACACGCCGGCGTTACCAACTGCCGGATGAACAATCGGCGTTGGTGATGGTCTTCCGTACCTACGAGAAAATGAGCTACGCGCTCGTCATGACCGCCACCCAGCCGGTGCACATGCTGGACGCGGTTGTCACCCCCTGAGGTAATTCACATCTGATGGGGTAGACTGCGCGCCATGGCCGGCGCGTCGACGCAGATTTCCACACTCGATACCTTTGTGCCGTGGCTCGCGCTGCGGCGCCTGCCCGGCGTCGGCACCCGCACCCAGTTCGATCTGCTCGAACACTTCGGGTCGATCGAAGCTATTTTTTCCGCCAGTCGCGGCCAACTCGAAAAAGCGCTCGTCGGAAAGAATGAAGCGATCGACGCCCTGCTTGCCGGTCCCGATGAGAACGTACTCAAATCCGAACTCGAATGGCTGAGTGAGCCCGGCCATCACCTGATGACCTGGGCAGACCCTGATTACCCAGCGCTGCTGCGCGAAATCCCCGACCCGCCGCTGGTGCTTTATATCGCCGGGGAGCGGCCGCTGCTATCGGCCCAGCAACTGGCGATCGTGGGCAGCCGCAATCCCACGCCCATGGGCCGCGAGAATGCGCGCGCGTTCGCCAAAAGTCTGGCCGGAGCGGGGCTGGCGATCACCAGCGGCATGGCGCTGGGTGTGGACAGCGCCGCGCATCGCGGCGCGCTCGAAGCGGGCGGGAAAACCATCGCGGTGGCCGGCACCGGGCTCGATCGGGTGTATCCGGCGCGGCATCGCGACCTGGCGCATGAAATCGTCAAACACGGCGCGCTCGTGTCGGAATTTCCGCTGGGCACGCCGCCATTGCCGGAAAATTTCCCGGTGCGTAACCGTATTATCAGCGGTCTTTCCCTGGGCACGCTCGTGGTCGAGGCGGCACTGCAGAGTGGTTCGCTCATCACCGCACGCATGGCGAATGAACAGGGGCGCGAGGTATTTGCTATTCCCGGATCGATCCACGCCCCGCAGTCGCGCGGCTGTCATGCGCTCATTCGCCAGGGCGCCAAGCTCGTGGAAACCGCGCAGGATATTCTCGAGGAACTCGGTCCGTTGGCCGGTGTGGCACTTCAGGCCGCGCATGAAAACACGCCGCCGGGGCCGCGGTTGGATTCAACGATGGAAACGTTGCTGGAACATATCGGTCATGATCCGGTCAGTATCGATACTCTGATCGAACGCTGCGGATTGACGGCGGATGCCGTTTCCTCCATGCTCTTGCAAATGGAGCTGAACGGACTCGTGTCGAATTGTCCGGGCGGCAAGGTTCAAAGGATTTCCCGATAACGCGAGTTAAAGAGAGAGCGCAGCCCGCTGATGAAAGAAAATGTTTTCGATGTGCTGATGTACTTGTTCGAAAACTACATGGATGAAGGCACGGAGTTCCAACCCGATCAGGAAGCGCTTACCCACGAACTGACCCAGGCCGGTTTCCGCCGCGGCGAAATCCGCAAGGCCTTTTCCTGGCTGGACGGTCTGTCCATGTTGCGCGAGATCAATCACGGTCAGCCGCGCGCGGGAAGGTCCGCATCGATTCGCCACTACACGCCGAAGGAGCACGAAAAGCTCGACGAGGAATGCCGCGGCTATCTACAGTTCATGGAAACCAGCGGTGTGATTGATCCTGCCACGCGCGAGGTGGTGATCGACCGGCTGATGGCGCTGGAAGTCGATGAGATCGCGCTGGATCAGCTCAAGTGGGTGATGCTGCTGGTGCTGTTCAACCAGCCGGGACAGGAATACGCCTATCACATGCTCGAGGACATGGTGTTTGATGAAATGCAGGGCCATCTGCATTGATTTCCATCATTATTCGATCGTCGTCGCGACCGTTGCCTGACAGCAACTTTAGTTTCCAGGCTTGACAAGCCCCGCCTGTTATCGACAACAATTCGCCCCTGACGCAACTCCGGTGCGCGAAAATGCGCCAGGATGCAATTAATGCAACGCTCATCCCGCACCATTTTTTCCGGAAAGCAGTGCGGGCAGCAATTACTTTTACTGCAGTAGTCATTGAGTTAACTGAATGTCAAAACATCTGATTGTGGTGGAATCGCCGGCCAAGGCCAAAACCATGTCCAAGTATCTGGGCAAGGATTTTACCTGCCTGGCCTCTTACGGCCATGTGCGTGACCTGCTCCCGAAACAGGGCGCGGTGGACACGGAGAACAACTTCGGCATGAAGTACGTGCTGATCGAGAAAAATAAAAAGCACATGGATGCCATCGTCAAGGCCATGAAAAAGGCCGACTCGCTGTATCTGGCGACCGACCCGGATCGCGAGGGCGAAGCCATCTCCTGGCACCTGCATGAAATTCTGAAAGCGGAAGACGTGTTGGACGACAAACCGGTACATCGCGTGGAGTTTCACGAAATCACCAAGAGCGCGATCCAGCATGCGATCGAGCAACCGCGCAAGCTGTCCGAGAACCTCATCAACGCGCAGCAGGCGCGTCGCGCGCTCGACTACCTGGTGGGCTTCAACCTCTCGCCGCTGCTGTGGAAAAAGGTGCGCCGCGGCCTGTCGGCCGGGCGCGTGCAAAGTCCGGCGCTGCGCCTGATCGTCGAGCGCGAGATGGAGATCGAAGCCTTTAAGGCGCGCGAGTACTGGACCATCGAATCCGATCTGGCCACCAAGGGCAAAGACTTCGTCGCCCGGCTCACCCATTTCAACGGTGAAAAGCTCGAGCAGTTTTCCATCGACAATGGCGCGCGCGCCGCGGAAGTCGACGCGGCGCTGCAGGCCAAGGCGCAGGGCCGTCTGGAAGTGCTTTCGGTCGAGAAGAAGCAGCGCCGCCGCAACCCGGCGCCGCCCTTCACGACTTCCACCCTGCAGCAGGAGGCCTCGCGCAAACTGGGCTTCACGGCACAACGCACCATGCGCACGGCGCAACAGCTTTACGAAGGCATGGATCTCGGCCACGGCGAAGTCGTCGGCCTCATCAGTTACATGCGTACCGACGCGGTGAATCTGGCGAACGAAGCCGTCGCCGAAATCCGCGACGTCATCAAGGACCGTTTCGGCGCCGACAACCTGCCGGACGAACCGATCGCGTACAAGAACAAGTCGAAGAACGCGCAGGAAGCGCATGAGGCCATCCGTCCGACCTCGGCCGCGCGCGACGCCGGATGCGATCAAGGATCACCTGAAGCCGGACCAGCTGCGGCTCTACGAGCTCATCTGGAAGCGCACGCTGGCCTGCCAGATGGTGCCGGCGGTGCTCGACACCGTCACGGTGGATCTCGCCGCGGGCGAGGGCAACGTGTTCCGCGCCAACGGCTCGACCGTGGTGAAACCCGGTTTCATGGCGGTGTATCAGGAAGATATCGACGACAAGCCGGCGGACGCGCCCGAGGGGGCCGCCGAAGACGAGAAGCTGCTGCCGCCGATGGAAAAGGGCGAGTCCATCGAGCTCAAGGTCTTGCGCAAGGAGCAGCATTTCACCGAACCGCCGCCGCGCTTCTCCGAGGCGAGCCTGGTGAAGGCGCTTGAATCCTACGGCATCGGCCGGCCGTCCACTTATGCCAGCATCATCTCGACCCTCGAAAGCCGCGAGTACGTGACGCTCGACAACCGCCGCTTCAAACCCACCGACGTCGGGCGCGTGGTCAACAAATTCCTGTCGGAGCATTTTTTCCACTACGTGGATTACGATTTCACCGCGCGCATGGAAGACGATCTCGATGCCATCTCGCGCGGCGAGAAGGAGTGGCAGCCGGTACTGCGGGAATTCTGGACCGATTTCAAGAATCAGGTGAAGGAGAAGGAGTCCGCGGATCGACCCGGCGTCGAGATGATGGAAGAGGAATGCCCCAAGTGCGGCAAGAAACTGGCCAAACGCCTCGGGCGCAACGGCTACTTCATCGGCTGTACCGGTTACCCCGACTGTAATTACACACGCAACGTGGACGACGCCGTGGGCGCCTCGAACGAGCCCGAAATCGTGCCCGACCGCAAGTGTCCCAAGTGCGAATCGAACCTCGTCATCAAGCGCGGCCGTTACGGCCGGTTCATCGGCTGCAGCAACTATCCCAACTGCAAGCACATGGAGCCGCTGGAGAAACCCGCCGACACCGGCGTGGAGTGTCCGGAGTGCAAACAGGCGACGATGCTCAAGCGCAAGTCGCGCTACGGGAAAGTTTTTTATTCCTGCGCGCGTTATCCCGACTGCAAGTACGCGGTGTGGAATCCGCCCATCAAGGAACCATGCCCCAAGTGCGGTTGGCCGTTTCTTTCCGTCAAGACCACCAAGCGCCGCGGCGTGGAAAAGGTCTGTCCGCAGAAGGAATGCGGTTACGCCGAGCCGTACGAGGGGAAGTGCCGTTCGCCGAACCTCCAAGATCGCTGCCGGGGTTTGAAGTAAGCCGCTGCGGCGGCGCTGGCTTCGTTGCGCCGTCGCTCGGAATGCTCATTTAATGAAGCCCTACTCGCTTCGCTCGTTCGTCCTGTCATAGACGAGTCGTGTAAACTCCGCTTGGACGAAATACATCCCTGTATTTCGCCTTTGGCGCGCGTTCCGCGCGTCCAAATTCGCTCCTGGCGAATTTGTCTCGCGCCGGCGCGCCTCGCCATCATCCGCCGGATCGGCTTAACTCAGGTTTTATGCGGTGAGGAACATTTTTATCGCCGCGATGATCAGCACCACGCCGAGCAGTTGACGCAGCCGCACCGGCGCCAGCCGTCGCACCGCCAGTTCCGATCCCACGACCGCGCCTCCGAGCGCGGCGAGCGTCATCCATGCCAGTCCGCGCGGCAGATTCGTTCCCGTCGAGAACAGACCGGCCAGTCCCGCGACGGAGTTGATCAGGATGAACGCCGCCGAAACCGCGGCGGTCGTGCGCATGTTGGCCCAGCGCAGGAACAACAGCAGCGGGCTCAGGAAAATCCCGCCACCGACGCCGGTCAGTCCCGAGACAAAACCGAGAACCGCGCCCACCGGCAGCGCCACCGCCAAACGCGGCGCGGCGCGTGTCGGCGGTTCGTGACTGGTCAGGAGCAGGCGCCACGCGGCCACCAGCAGCGTGGCGCCCACGAGGTATTGATACGTGCGGTTGTGCAGCTGCCAGGCACCGCCGATAAACGCCGTGGGCACCGACCCCAGGGCAAACGGCCAGAACAGGCCGGCGTCGAAAAACCCGGCGCGCCACAGACGCGTGAATACCAGTCCCGCGACCACGATGTTCATGACCAGCGCCGAGGGTTTCATGAGTGCGGCGGAAACACCGAAAAGCGCCATCGCCGCCAGATAGCCGGAGGCGCCGCCGTGGCCGACCGAGGAGTAAAGCGCGGCCGCCGCGGCGATCGACGCGAGCAGCCACAGGAACAAAGTCGGATCGAGCGCTTCCAAGTATCAGCTCTGTGGCGGGATGGAGTGGGACGTGCTAGAAATCATGCGATGTTGTCAGTGAGGCATCTTATCCTGATTATTCAGACGAAAAAAACCGCCGGCGTGATGTTTTTCGCCGCGTTGAGCTGTCTGCTGACGTCCTGTCTCAGCGCGCCTTCGCGCGCGCCGGGTATCGGCGCGCCGGTGCCGTGGTCGGCGCTGCCGGGCTGGCAGGAAGACCGGCTCGCGCAGACGTGGCCGGCGTTGCTCAACAACTGCCGGAAAATGCCGGCGCGCGACTCGCGCTGGCAGGCACTCTGTGCCGACGCCGCGTTGTTCCCCGATCCCGACGATGACACGGCGCGCGCTTTTTTCGAAACACGTTTCATCGCGCATGAAGTGGTCGCCGACAATGGTGCTGGCGACGGCTTGATCACCGGCTACTACGAACCCCTGGTGCACGGCAGCCTGGTGAAAACCGGACGCTTCCGTTACCCGCTGTACGGCCGCCCCGACGATCTCGTAACCGTGGAGCTGGGCGAACTCTATCCCGAGCTCAAGGGCAAGCGCCTGCGCGGCCGGCTCACCGGACAGCGCGTCGTGCCCTATTACAGCCGCGCCGAGATCGGCAAAGGAAAGCGTCCTTCGCAAGACAACGTGATCGCCTGGGTGGACGATCCGGTGGCGCTGTTCTTTCTCGAGATCCAGGGCTCGGGACGCGTGCAGTTGCCGGACGGCCGGCTGCTGCACGTCGGTTATGCCGACCAGAACGGCTATCCTTACGTCGCGATCGGGCGCACGCTGGTCGAGTCCGGCGCCCTGAAACTGGAGGAAGCGACGATGCCGGCCATCCGCGCCTGGCTCAACGCCAATCCGGACAAGGCGCAAGCGGTACTGAACAGCAATCCCAGTTATGTTTTTTTCACCTTGCGTGAGCCAGATGCCACGGGCCCGGTGGGCGCGCTCAACGTGCCGCTGCTGCCGCAGCGGTCGATCGCGGTGGACCCGAATTACATCCCGCTGGGCAGCCCCGTCTGGCTGGATACCACGCTTCCGGACAGCGAGCCCCGGCCTTACCGGCGATTGGAATTCGCGCAGGACACCGGCGGCGCGATCCGCGGCCCGGCGCGCGCCGATCTTTTCCTCGGCTTCGGTGAAAATGCCGAACGCCTGGCCGGCGCGATGCGCAGCCGCGGCAGGCTCTATGTGTTGTTGCCGTCGGCGCGTCAGATGAATCAGGCAAGCGCTGAATAAATTAATCAGAGCTTGCGGGGCTAGGGCGCGCGCGCCACGGCATCGCAACCGCCGGCGCGCGTGACCGGATAAAGCGTCAATTCACCTTCGACCATCGACGTCTCCGCCATCAGCTGCCCCACCGCCAGGACGTTGTCCCGGCGCGGTGGCGAGTGGAGATCATCCGGCGCGGATTTGAGCCACAGGCCGTGCACCAGCCCGGCGCCGGCATCCTGGCGGGACGGCGGCGCGATCAGCATTGACGACAACCAGGCATGGTCGGCCCGCTTCAGGGAAGCATTCGCGGCGGCGACGCCGACGACATAGACCCATGCCTCCGGTGCCGATTGCATGGGGCGGGTGTAGTAATACGTGGCGTTTTTGGACACGGGTTGCCCATCAATCGCCGGGCGGGCGATGGCGATAAATCGAAGCGGCGCGAGGCGCACGTAACCGGAGAAAATCACGCCCGCGGAATTTTTTTTCGCCAGCGCATCCCGGAGTTGCGCGAGCGACGTCGGCGACGAGATGCGCCATTGCTGTTCACTCTCGATCCCGGGTGGGACGAAAATGAAACCGTTCGACTGAAAGTAACGGTTGCTGACGGTGTCGTAATATTTCGGCGAACGGCTGTTGGTGTTGCGTATCCATACGCTCCCATCCACCGCCACCGCGTCCCCCAGACCTTCCCAGCCGCCGACCGCGGCGGAACCCAGGCCGACGCGAATTTTCTGCGCATCGAAATATATTTCCTTCAGCGCGTCTGGCACCTGCGCCTGCGCGCGCGCGGACATGTCGCCGATCACGCAAGGGTTTACCGGGCGCCACCACGGCGGTCCGAAAATTATGACGGTGACTACGCCGAGGCCGATCAGAATGGCGAGTTTTTTTGCCGCCATCGGAAGTCAGGGAGCGGTCGCCGGGTCTGACCGGTCGCCGCACATACTGCAGGATCTCCTCGCCGATCAGCTCGCGTCGCCATCCGCGCGCGAGCGCGCCGGACCGGTCGCCGGCGATCAGCTTCAGCAGTTCACGGCGCGGGGCCAGCAAGGTCGCGCTGATCTTCATCTGCTCGGCGATTGCGCGCACCCGTGCCTGCAATCGTTCGTACAAGTCCTGCTGCTGGCGGTCGAGACGCTGTGGTTCCACCCACAGCTGCTCGGGCGCGGATGCCTGGCCGCGGCGGATGGCTTCCAGAATGTCATCGCCCCATTTACGCGACGGAGCCCCGCCCATGCCGGCGATGCGGCCGAGTGCCTCCACGGTCGGCGGAGCGGTCAGGGCGGTTTCCACCAGCGCGGCATCGGATGCCACCCAGCCGCGCGGCAGGTTGTGCTGTTGCGCGGTGAGTTCGCGCCACGCGGCGAGTTCGCGCAATACCGTTTGTCCCGCCGGCGGCAGATGGTGTCCCTGCTTCAGGCGCCGGAACGCCTCGCGCGGGTCATTGCGGTAAAGCGCGGGGTCGGTGAGCGCGGCGCACTCTTCGGCGAGCCAGTCGGTCCTGCCGAGCGCATCGAGCTTTTGCGCGAGGCACCGATACACGTCGCGCAGGTAGCGCACATCGTCTTCGGCATAGTGCAGCTGATCCGGCGGCAGCGGGCGCGCTTCCCAGTCGGCGCGCGTGTGCAGCTTGGGGAGCTTGTGACCGGTGATGGATTCCACCAGCGCGCCGTAGCCGATCTGGTCATCGTAACCACAGAGCGAGGCGGCGATCTGGGTGTCGAAGACCGGCGCTGGCGGCGCACCGCGGATATCGGCGAACACTTCCAGGTCCTGGCGCGCGGAGTGGATGACCTTGAGCACGCGCGGCGCATAGATCACCTCGAGCAGCGGCTCGATGGTCGGCAACGCCAGGGGGTCGATGCAGGCGATGACATCCGGCGTGGCTACCTGCACGAGACACAGGCGCGCATAGTACGTCCGCGTGCGCATGAATTCGGTATCCAGCGCCAGCCACGGCGGCGTCGCGCAGCTGTTCACACAGCTGCGCGAGCGAGGTCGGTTCTTGAATCAACGGTTCCGGCGGAAAAGCAGACCTATTCGCTTCGCTCATTTGTTCAGTCATTTAAGGAAGACCTACTCGCTGCGCTCCGTTTGTATGATGAGACAGCTGGTCCGTTCTTCAGACAGCAAAGCCCGCTTCGTTATGGTGCGTTTGATTGGTCATAATCATGAAGTGTATGCATTTCCCGGGAGACCCCCAACAACGGGCAAGAGGCGGCTTTTGGTTTATGATTAGGCCATGAGCCGGCGAGGGTATCAGGCGTGCAGCAGGAAATCAGCGTGGATCGCCGGCGCCTTGTTCATGTTTGTCCTCGCTGGCTGTGAACCGTTCTGGAACGCGCCGGAAAGCCGCGCGCTGGATTTCGCCGAGGCCCTGGTGACCATGCCGGCGGACATGCAAAAATTGCGCGATATCGCCAATCTCGCCCCCGACCGTAATCCTGAAGACCTGCTCGATGGCCTGTCCGCTCGGGTGGCCGTGGATTTTCTGCGCGCCAAGCAGACTCACGGCGTGGCATTGAAGTTTGCTCTCGGCGAGACGAGGCAAATCGATGTCTTGCGACGCGCGGTCTCGGTCCGTGTCAGCTGGCTGCAGCCGGGGACGCCCGCGAACAGCGAAGTTCGGATGCAGATTCAGATCGAGAAAGACGCTCAGGGCCGCTGGTGCATCACGCGTGTCACGGGCGATAACTGAAAGTCGATATGTCGAATTCATGCCGCTGAAAATATTCCTGGGTATCTGTCTGCTGCGCGCCAATCCGCAGGACCTGCCGACGTCCAACCGCTTGATGCTGGCAGCGCTCATCGCCTATGGACTGGCCGACGTCATCGGTGTGCTCGATATATTGTCGCTCGACAGCGCCGTCCTGGCCGCCGCCGTGGACACGCTGCTGCTGATCGTGGCGACACATGTGGCGCTACGCTGGCGCAACGCGGAAAACCGGTTTCCTCAGACACTCTCGGCCCTGGCTGGCTGTGGCGCCCTGCTCTCGTTGCTGGCCTGGGCGGCCGCCGGGCTGACCCGCGAGTGGTTGCCGCCGCCGTGGGTATGGGCGCCCTTTCTTCTGTGGTATACCTTGGTCTTCGGCCACATCCTGCGTAATGCTCTCTCCCTGGCTTTGCCGGCGGGCGTGGCGGTGAGTCTACTGTATATAATCCTGTCCATGGGCGTGACCGGCCTGTTCGTCAATCCTGCTCCAGTGGCAAATTAATTAATAATGACAAGACGAACGAGCGCAGCGAAGTAGGGCTTCATCTATGCATATTCATATTCTGGGTATCGGCGGAACTTTCATGGGCGGTTTGGCGTTGCTCGCGCGCGACCTGGGCCATGAAGTAACCGGCTCGGACGCCAAGATCTATCCGCCCATGAGCACGCAGCTCGAGGCCCAGGGCATTCGACTGATGGAAGGTTACGACCCGGCGCATCTCGACAGCGCCAAGCCCGACCTCGTGATCATCGGCAATGCGCTGTCGCGCGGCAATGCATTGGTGGAGGCGGTGCTCGATCGCGGCTTGCGTTATACCTCCGGCGCGCAGTGGCTCGCCGAGAACGTTTTGCCGGGACGGTGGGTGCTGGCCGTCGCCGGCACGCATGGAAAAACCACCACCGCCGGCATGCTCGCCTGGATTCTGGAGCATGCCAAGTTAAAGCCCGGTTTTCTGATCGGCGGCGTGCCGGAGAACTTTGGCGTCTCGGCGCGTCTCGGCGCCGAGCCCTTCTTCGTCATCGAGGCGGATGAATACGACACGGCGTTTTTCGACAAGCGTTCGAAATTTATCCATTACCGCCCGCGCACCGCGATTCTGAACAACCTGGAATTCGATCATGCCGATATTTTTCCCGACCTGGCCGCGATCGTGCGCCAGTTCCACTACTTCGTGCGCACCGTGCCGGGTTCGGGCCTGCTGGTGGTGAACGCACAGGACAAAAACCTGTCAGAGATGCTGGCGATGGGTTGCTGGACCGGCGTGGAGCATTTCGGCGCGGAGGATGGCTGGCAGGCCGTCCCGCGCAACCCCGAGGCCAGCCGGTTCCAGGTGTTGTTTAAAGGACAGGACCAGGGCGAGGTCACGTGGGAGCTGCTCGGGAGCCATAACACGGCCAACGCGCTCGCGGCCATCGCCGCCGCGCGCCACGCCGGGGTACCGGTGAAGACGGCGCTGGCGGCGCTGGCGAAATTCCGCAACGTCAAACGCCGGCTGGAAGTGCGCGGTGCGGTGCGTGGCATCACCGTGTACGACGATTTCGCGCATCACCCGACGGCGATTGCCGCGACGCTTCAGGCGCTGCGCGCGCGGGTGGGCAACCAGCGCATTCTGGCGGTATTGGAATTGCGCTCCAACACCATGCGCATGGGCGTGCACCGCGATACGCTGGCCGGCTCGCTCGTGCAGGCCGACAAGGTGCTGATGCTCAAGCCCGCCGACCTCAACTGGAACCTGGACCGGGTGACGGGCGCGCTGAAGGGACGCGGGCAGGCTTATGCGACGGTGGAAGAGATCATCGTGACGCTGGCCAGGGAGACGCAACCGGATGATCACGTGTTGATCATGAGCAATGGCGGCTTCGACAATATCCACGCGCGGCTGCTCGAGCGTTTGCAGTCCCGGATTGCGTAGCCGCCCCGGATTTCTTACGCTTACATATCGATCTTACGGAGAAATGAAATGCGACGACTGATGGGTGGATGCTTGGCGATGCTGATGCTGTTTCCGGTCCTGGCCCGGGCCGAATTCACGGAAGGCCGGCAGTACATGCAAGTGCCGTTTCCGACGCCGGTCGAGACCGGGAACAAGATCGAGGTGCGCGAGATTTTCTGGTACGGCTGTTCGCACTGTTATGCGCTGGAACCGGGACTGACGCGCTGGCTCAAGAAGCTGCCCGCGAACGCCCAGTTCGTGCGCACGCCCGCCACCGCCGCGCCGCACTGGCAGATCCATGCTCAGGCCTATTACACTTTCGAAGCGCTGGGCGCGATGGGAAAACTGCATGATGCCTTCTTCAAGGCGGCGCAGGAACAGCCGGGCGTTGTCGCTGATGAAAAAGGCATCACTGACTTTGCCGCGCGCCACGGCATCGACCGCCAGAAATTCACCGAGGCCTTCAATTCCTTCGGCGTGCGCCTGAAGCTCGAGAAGGCCAAGCAGGTCAACCAGGACCTCAACATCAACTCCGTGCCCACGCTGGTGGTGGATGGAAAATATCTCACCAGCGCCGCCATGGCCGGCGGCGAAGAGGCCCTGTTCAAGCTGCTGGATCAGCTGATCAGCAAAGCCGCCAAGGAACGCAACAAGAAGGCCGCCAAACCCTGATTTTCCGGGGCCGTGCCTGGGTTGTCCGTCCAGCAATCCGCCCATCATTTTCAGGGGATTCAGCTTTTCATTGCGTGCCATGGTAACGGCCGAGGCGGCCAGACCTGCTAAGATAGATTTGAACATGCGGCACCTCCGGTTGCCCCGCCATTCCGCGCTGCCATGGATAGAAAGCGAACGAACCCTACCGCCGAGGACAACAGCCTGAACGCCCTGTGGCGTTCTTCGCCGCTCGCGGCGGGCAACGCCGCGTACCTCGAGGATCTCTACGAACAGTTTCTGAGCGACCCCGCCTCCGTGGCGCCCGCCTGGCGCCGCTACTTCGAAGCCCTGCCGCGCGTCGACGGCGTAACACAGGACATTCCGCACTCGGGGGTTCGCGATGAATTCCGTCGTCTCGCGCACCAGACGCGTCCCGCGGCCGCGCCGCGCCCGTCGCAGGCCGCGGAGCCGATTGAGTCGGCGCACAAGCAGGTCAAGGTACTGCAGCTGATCAATGCTTACCGGTTTCGCGCGCATCAGATCGCCCGACTCGATCCGCTCGGGCTCCGTGAGGCGCCCAACATCCCTGAACTCGATCTGCGCCACTACGGTCTCAGCGAGGCCGATCTCGATACGGTGTTTGAAACCGGATCTCTGGTCGGGCCGCGTCAGGCCAGCCTGCGCGAAATTCTTGCCCAATTGCGCGCCACCTATGCCGGCACCATCGGCGCCGAATACATGCACATCACCGATACCTCTGAAAAGCGCTGGGTGCAGAGCAGCCTTGAGAGCGTGCACGGGGTGCCGGACTATCCGCCCGAGGTGCGGCGCAACCTGCTCGGACGACTGACGGCGGCCGAGGGGCTGGAGCACTATCTGCACACCAAGTACGTGGGGCAGAAACGGTTTTCACTGGAGGGAGCCGAAAGCCTGATTCCCATGCTGGATGAACTGATCCAGCGCGCCGGTGGCCTGGGCACGAAGGAAATTGTCATCGGCATGGCGCATCGCGGACGGCTGAACGTGCTCGTCAATATCCTGGGCAAAAGTCCGGCGGACCTGTTTCGCGAGTTCGAAGGCAAGGTACAGCACAGCGGCACGGGCGACGTGAAATACCATCAGGGCTTCTCCTCCGACGTCGGCACCGCCGGTGGACCCGTGCACGTGGCGCTTGCTTTCAATCCCTCGCATCTCGAAATCGTCGGGCCGGTGGTGCAGGGCTCGGTGCGCGCGCGCCAGGAACGGCGTCGCGACCGGCTCGGAAACCGGGTGTTGCCCATCGTGATTCACGGCGACGCCGCGTTTGCCGGCCAGGGCGTGGTGATGGAGACGTTCAACATGTCGCAGTCGCGCGGCTACTCGACCAAGGGCACGGTGCACATCGTGCTCAACAACCAGATCGGATTCACCACCAGCCACCAGCAGGACGCGCGCTCGACGCTCTACTGCAGCGACATCGCCAAGGTTGTCGGCGCGCCGATCTTTCATGTGAACGGCGACGACCCCGAAGCGGTGCTGTTCGTCACCCAGATCGCCTTCGACTATCGCATGACGTTCCATAAGGACGTGGTGATCGATCTTTACTGTTATCGTCGCCACGGTCATTCCGAGGCCGACGAGCCGACCGTGACACAGCCGCTCATGTACCAGCGCATCCGCGCGTTGCCGACCACGCTCGCGCTCTACGCGCAGCGTCTGGCGCAGGCGCGGATCGCCACCGCCGACGAGGCCGCGGAAGTCGGGCGGGAATATCAGCAGCAACTGGAATCCGGCGTCTGCGCCGCGCCGCGGATCCTGCCGCGGGAAAAGGCGGAATACGCCTACAGTACGGACTGGAGCCCGTACGTGGCCGGGCGCTGCGAGCCCGGCACCGACACGCGCGTGACCCTCGACACGGTCCGCGGCCTCACCGAGCAGATGTTGCACATTCCGGAAGGGCTCGAACTGCATCCCCAGGTCATCAAGATCTACGAGGCGCGGCGCAAGATGGCCGCCGGCGCGCTGCCGGTGGACTGGGGCTTCGCCGAGAACCTCGCCTACGCGACGCTGCTCAAGGACGGTTACGGTGTGCGGGTCTCCGGACAGGACTCGGGGCGCGGCACGTTTTTTCACCGCCATGCGGTGGTATACAACCAGAAGGACGGCACGGGCTATTTGCCGCTGCGCAATCTTTACGAAGGTCAACCGCGTTTCATCGTCATCAACTCGCCGCTCTCGGAAGAAGCCGTGCTCGCCTTCGAGTACGGCTATGCCACGGCCGATCCCAAGACGCTCACCATCTGGGAGGCCCAGTTCGGCGATTTCGCCAACAACGCGCAGGTGGTGATCGACCAGTTCATCAGCTCGGGCGAACAGAAATGGAACCGCTTATGCGGCCTCACGCTGTTCCTGCCGCACGGCTACGAAGGCCAGGGTCCGGAACATTCCTCGGGGCGGCTCGAACGCTATCTCCAGCTGTGCGCCCAGCAGAACATGTTCGTGTGCGTGCCGACGACGCCGGCGCAGCTTTTTCATCTGTTGCGCCGCCAGATGCTGTGGTCGTGCCGCAAGCCGCTGGTGGTCATGACGCCGAAGAGCCTGCTGCGTCACCGGCTTTCGGTGAGCAGTCTCGAGGATTTGACACTCGGTCGCTTCCGGCCGGTGTTGTTCGAGACCGAGGCGCTCGAGGATGCCGCCGTGAAGGAGGTCGTCCTGTGCAGCGGCAAGGTCTATTATGATCTTGTCGAGCGGCGGCAGAAGCTGGGACGACGCGACGTCGCGATACTGCGAATTGAACAGCTCTATCCGTTTCCGGAGGAGGAATTGAAGCAGGCATTTCAGCGTTATCCCGCCGCGCACCGTTTCATCTGGTGCCAGGAAGAGACACGCAACAAGGGCGCCTGGTACCAGACCCAGCATCGCCTGTGGCGCACGATCCCGAAGGGCGCGACGCTCGAATACACCGGCCGGCCGACATCCGCGGCGCCGGCCGTGGGCAGCTATCCGTTGCACATCAGCCAGCTGCACGAGCTGCTCGATCAGGCTCTGGGACCGGTGGCAAGTGATTCGGCGCAAGGAGAGGATGGAAAACGATGAGCACGAATATCACGGTTCCGGTTTTTCCGGAATCGGTGACCGAAGGAACGATCCTGACCTGGCACAAACAACCGGGTGAGTTGGTCGCGCGCGGCGAGCTGCTCGCCGAGGTCGAGACCGACAAGGTGGTTTTCGAAGTCCCGGCGCCCGTGGACGGCGTACTGACCGAGATCACCATGCCGGCCGGTACCACCGTGAAATCCGGCGAGGTGGTGGGACGTTTGGATAAATCCGCCACGATGACCCCGAAACCGTCACCGGTCGCGAGCGAGCCCATCCCGAAAGCGGCGATTGTCATGCCCGCCGCGAAACGATTAATGGACGAACACGGACTGGATGCGCGCCAGCTGTCAGGCAGTGGCAAGGGCGGGCGTGTACTCAAGGAAGACGTACAAAAGCAGCTCGACATGACAATTTTGCCTGAAACAAAATTGGACGCACGCAGCGCCCCCGCGGTGCGCTCGCCAGGGATGACGCGCATCAACGACCCCACGCCGATGGCAGCCAAGCCGAAACCGGAGTCCGCCGTAACGGCGAAGCCCCCCAAGTTACAGCCGGTGGAGGCTGGTGACCGTCCCGAGCGGCGCGTGCCCATGACGCGGCTGCGCGCGCGCGTCGCCGAACGGCTGGTCGAGGCGCAGCGCACGGCGGCGATTCTCACGACGTTCAACGAGGTGAACATGCAGCCGGTGATGGAGCTGCGCGCGCGCCATCGCGAGCGCTTCGAGCAGGAACACGGTGTGCGTCTCGGTTTCATGTCGTTTTTCGTCAAGGCCGCGATCGAGGCGCTGCGGCATTTTCCCGAGGTCAACGCTTCGATCGACGACCACGACATCGTCTACCACGGCTTCTACGACATTGGCATCGCGGTCGGCACGCCGCGCGGGCTGGTGGTGCCGGTGCTGCGCGACGCCGACCGGCTTACGATGGCCGAGATCGAATCGCGCATACGCGACTTCGGCGAACGCGCGCAGAACGGGCGGCTGACGCTCGAGGAAATCACCGGCGGTACTTTCACGATCACCAACGGCGGGGTGTTCGGTTCGCTGCTGTCCACGCCGATCCTGAACCCGCCGCAGGCCGCGATCCTCGGCATGCACAAGATCCAGGAACGACCGGTGGCGGAAAAGGGCCAGGTCGTGGTCCGGCCGATCATGTATCTCGCGCTGTCCTACGATCACCGCCTGATCGACGGGCGCGAGGCGGTGCAGTTCCTGGTGATGATCAAGGAACTGCTGGAAGACCCGGCGCGGCTGCTGCTGGAAGTGTGACCATGAGCGAGCGTTTCGATGTGGTGGTGATCGGCGCCGGACCGGCGGGCTACACGGCGGCGATCCGGGCGGCCCAGCTCGGCCTGAAGGTGGCCTGCGTGGACGATTGGCGCGACACCCAGGGCGGTCCGGTCCTCGGCGGCACCTGCCTCAACGCCGGTTGCATTCCCTCCAAGGCGCTGCTGGAGACCTCCGAGCTTTATCTCCTGGCGCGCGATCACGGCCCCGCGCACGGCCTCAGGTTCAAGGAACTCTCTCTCGACCTGGCGGCCATGATGGCGCACAAGGACAAGGTGGTGTTCGAACTCACGCGCGGCATCGCCACGTTGTTCAAGGCCAACGGCGTGACCTGGATTCCGGGACGCGGAAAACTCCTGGCAAAGCAATATCGTGGAAGTTTCGGGTCAGTCGGCGCAACAACTGCAGGCCGAGCACGTGATTCTGGCCAGCGGTTCGACGCCGGTGAACCTCAAGAGCGCTCCGTTCGACGGGCAGCGCATCGTGGATTCGCAGAGTGCGCTGGCGTTCAAGGACGTGCCGCGGCGTCTCGGCGTCATCGGCGCCGGTGTCGTCGGGCTCGAACTTGGCAGCGTGTGGCGCCGTCTCGGCGCGGAGGTGGTGCTGCTCGAGGCGCAGGAGAATTTTCTTTCCATGGCCGATGAACAGGTCGCGCGCGAGGCGCTCAAGCAGTTCACCGCCGAGGGGCTCGACATCCGTCTCGGCGCGCGCGTGCTCCACAGCCGCGCAGAAAAGAGCGCGGTGACGGTACGCTATCAGGACAAAGACGGCGAAAACGAGGAAAGCGTGGAGCGTCTCATCGTTGCCGTCGGACGGCGACCCAACACCGACGGCCTGTTCGCCGCGGAAACCGGGCTGCTGCTCGACGAGTGGGGTTTCGTGCACGTGGACGAACACTGCCGCACGAATCTTCCCAATATCTATGCCGTCGGTGACGTGGTGCGCGGTCCGATGCTCGCGCACAAAGGCATGGAAGAAGGCGTCATGGTTGCCGAGCGTATCGCCGGCCACAGCGCCACGGTGAATTACGACCTGATACCTTCGGTCATCTACACCCAGCCCGAGATCGCCTGGGTGGGCAAGACCGAGCAGGCGCTGAAAAGCGCGGGCGAGCCCTATCGGGCGGGCGTCTTTCCATTCGCCGCCAACGGCCGCGCCAAGGCCATGGGCGAGGCATCCGGATTCGTCAAGATCCTGGCCGACGCGCGCACCGACCGCGTGCTTGGCGTGCACATGGTCGGCCCGATGTGCTCCGAGCTTGTCGCCGCCGCGGGACTGGCCATGTCTTTCGGCGCGTCCAGCGAGGACATCATGCTCACGATGTTCGCCCACCCGACGCTTTCAGAAGCCTTTCACGAGTCGGCGCTGGCCGTCGCCGGCCGCGCCATTCATCTTGCACAACCGAGGCATCCGAAAACGTGAACGCCGCCGCTGGGCAGCGGGCGTTGAGTGGACGCAAGGTAATAACAGCGTGAGTGCGATTCGCCGCCGAGTGGCCGACCGCACGAATCAGCGGTTCAGCGCGCGTCGGGAGGAAAGGGGGTGTTGAATCTGAGCCCGCTCTTTCTCGCCAAAGTGTTGGTCGCGGCGGTGATCATCGGGGTGGCCGCGGAGGTTGCCAAGCGCAATCCGTTCTGGGGCGCGGTGATATTGCGTTGCCGCTTACTTCGATCCTCGCCATGGGCTGGCTCTATGCTGATACGCGCAACGATATGCTGGTGACGAAGTTCGCGCGCGAAATTTCGTTCGGAGTGAATTGGGCGCACGTAGTGCGCGAAGGCGAGCCACAGGATGTGGCGAGTAATTTTCGTGGTCGTGCCGGTATCGCTGGTGTTTTTTGTGCCGTTTCTGCTCGAAACCAAAACCCGTCTCGGTTTCATCGCCAACATGTGCATCGGTCTGGCATTGCTTGCCGTTGGCGTGTGGGTGCTGCGCCGGTTAATTCACTGACCGGCGATGAGTTACCGCAGGAAATAACGTGGGCTAGCCGCTAGGCATCAACGACGACGGGACCGCTTGGCGCTCGGACGCTTCGGATGCCGGGTTTGTTTTTTGCGGGTTTTTCGCGCCGTTTTCTGGATGCTGCACTTTCCCTGCTGGATATGCTGCCAGTCATGCAGCAGTTCGGTGAACGTTTCCACCGCGAGCGGCTTGCTGCAGAAGTAGCCCTGGCTGATGTCGCAGCCCTGCGCGCGCAGGTACTCGAGCTGTTGGCTGGTTTCGACGCCCTCGGCGATCACCTTGATGCCGAGCGTGTGGGCCATGACGATGATGGCGCGCACGATGCCCGCGCCGTAGCGGTCGTGGGCGATGTCCTTCACGAAGCTGCGGTCGATTTTCAGGAAATCGATCGGGAAACGCTTGAGGTAGCTCAGCGACGAATAGCCGGTGCCGAAGTCGTCCAGGGAGAACAGCACGCCCAACGCCTTCAGTTCATTCAGGATCTTCGTCCGCCGCCTCCATGTCATGCATCAGCAGGCTTTCGGTCAGCTCGAGATCGAGATACTGGGGTTCCAGGCCGGCTGTCTCTGATGAGCCCGTTTAACGACATCCGCGAAATTTATACTGCTCGGGGCCGCACCTCTGGTGCGTCCAAATTTGCCCCCGGCAAATTTGTCGAACCTCTGACCCTTCGAGCCGAGAGGTTCGATACCTGAAGCCTGGCCACTAAACGAAAAGGGCCCCGGAAGGGCCCTTTTCGTTTAGTGGCGCGCCCTAGAGGATTACTCGGCCCTTACGGGCCTCGCCCCCCTCCGGGGCCAGCGTCGCTGCGCTCCGCTGTTCAGGATGGCTGACGCCATCCTGTCAAACCTCTGTTGTCTGTTTTATGAGCGTTGTCAGAGGGACGAACTGCCTCCGGTCGAGGTAAACCAGGCAGAAATGCGTGCTGTCAAAAATCCGTTCCAGGATTTCGTTGTTCTCGCGCAATGTCTTTTCCGCCCACTTGCGCTCGGTGATGTCCTCGGAGATACCCAGCAGATAAAGCGGATTTCCGGTTTCATCCAAGATCGGGATTTTTTTGGTGTGCAGGAGGCGCACGCCTTTGTGCTTGGTGTGAATCGTCTCTTCGGGAATGTCGTGCAGCACGTTCTTGCTCAGGACATCCCTGTCCTTGGCGGCGAAAAAGTCCGCCTCTTCCTTGGGGAAGAAGTCGTGATCATTTTTGCCCAGCATCTCGTCACGGGAGTAGCCGAGCAATTCCTCGGCAGCCTTGTTGAAGCGTACGAAGCGCAGCTCTTGCGCGTTTTTGACGAACAGCATGTTGGGTAAGTTTTCGATTATGGAATTGAGAAAGACCTGCATGCGACGGCTTTCCTGTTCCAATTTCATGCGCTCAGTGATGTCCTTGCCGGTGGAGACGAAATGGGTGATGCGGCCGGCGCCGTCCTTGAGCGGCGTGATGGTTTTTTCCTCGTGGTATAACGAGCCGTCCTTTCTGCGATTGATCAACCGTTCTTGAAAAACCTCGCCGCGGGAAATGGTGCTCCAGAGTCGTTCGTAGAACGGCTTGTCATGCTTGCCGGACTTGACGATGCTGGATTTCTTTCCGACCGCTTCTGCTCGCGTGTATCCCGTGATCGCTTCATAGGCCGGGTTGACGTACTGGATGATGCCGTCTTGGTCGGTGACCACCACAGTATCCGCCGTCTGCTCGACAATGCTGGAGAGCTTGCGCTCCCCAGCCTCCGTTTGCATGCGATCGAGTTCCGCCGCAGCACGCGCGGAAAAAATCTTGAGCATGGACTTAGCCGGTTCTTCGCTGGGCATGGACCGGCTGTGCATTACCGCGAGCAGCCCAAGTGGTTGCTGGACCGAGCCGAACAGGGGATGGCCGATGTAGCTCTCGATTCCCATCTCCACCAGCATGCGGTCTTCGGGGAACAGGCTCTGAACATCGCGGGGGTAGTGGCAGGGTTCCCGGCCCACCACGTTTTCGCATGGGCTGCCGTGGAGATGGTAGCTGAAGTTCTCCACGATTTTGCCGCGGACGCACACGGCCATGACATGGATGCGATGGGGGTCTTCGGCACCCAGCCGACCGATAAAAGCGAAATCTACTTCCAGCATCCGGCACAAAGCCGCCGCCAAGCCGCGGAAGAATTCTTCTCCGCTCGCCGTCGAAATCACCTGCGCGATCTCGCGCAATATGATGTCGCTTGAATCTGGGCTCATGTGCGCCTTACTGTTACCTAACTGGCTACGCTGCAGCGTACGGTACCGGGCTCCGCCGTCTTCGCCGGTCATGTGGAATTGACCACGGCACAGATCCCGGTTTCTTGCTTTGTGTCACCCTGTTCCAGTGGCTTTCCCCTATGGATTTGTATACGTATTTTGTATACGTCTATAGGCAAACTTTAGACCAGTTTCGTGTGGTTCCACATGTGCAAAAAGTGATCGGTTTCAAGGTATTGGGAACCCGCCAGATTTAGGGGAATAACAACGTTGAACTTGGTCGGAGCTTCGAATAACTTCGAGGAACCCGATATAAAACAAAAGCCCCGCGAGGGGGCTTTTGTTTTAGATGGCGCGCCCTAGAGGATTCGAACCTCTGACCTTCAGCGTCGGAGGCTGACGCTCTATCCAGCTGAGCTAAGGGCGCGTAGTGGACAATAGTAACACTCGGAATCTCAGCCATCGAAGTGATTCGCGTCAGCCGTTGACCCTCGTTCTCGTGCACGGCGCCATTCCTGGCGCCGGACTTCCCGCGAAACCCCCGCCTTGCCTGAAGAATGGCGGGCGCAGGGCGCTTGATCTTGGTCATTTTCAGGCTGGAACGGGTCGGCAAGAATACCTGTCGAAATAAACAGCGTCCATGCAGTGTTTTTCGAGGGTGTTTTTTCAAAGTGAATATTAGGTTACACTAATACAGCAAATTCAGGGTTCCGCCACTCGGCGGGCAGAGTGAAACTTCAACATTGAAACGGGTAGGGTAAACAATGACTGATCGTGCATTTCTGAAATCATTCGCGGGTCTGATCGTCGCGCTGGTGGCGTTGACGGTTGTCCTTTTCGTCGTTGCGCAAATCATCGGTGGCAAGCCGTCGAAGACCGTCGAAAACACGGCCGATGCCAAGGCGGTCGCCGAACGCATCAAGCCGGTCGGCGAGCTGACTGTCGGCGCGGTTCAAGCGGCGAAGGTGGCCACCACCTCCTCCAATGCGGTGATGGACGCCATCATCCCTTCCGCGAATGCCGCGGGTGCGGATGACCATGGCAAGAAGATTTATGACACCACCTGCATGGCCTGCCACGCCGCCGGTGTCGCCGGTGCGCCGAAACTGGGTGACAAGGCTGCTTGGGCGCCGCGTATCGCGCAGGGCATGGATACTCTGCATACCCACGCGCATTAAGGGCTTCCAGGGCAAGGCCGGCATGATGCCCCCCAAGGGCGGCAACATGAGCGCCAAGGATGAAGATGTGAAGGCGGCCGTCGATTACATGGTGTCGCAGAGCAAGTAAGTCTGTATCTTTTTTCAGTAATAAAAAAGCGGCCGCAAGGCCGCTTTTTTATTTGCCCCTTTCATCGCTACGCTTTCCTGCTTCGCTCGACAAATTCACTCGCGGCGACATAGCCTGCGGGACCTTTGTGCCGTTTCCGAATGCGAGACATCAATATCGTCGCTACCAGAGAACCGACGATCTAGGGTCAGCCGTATGACTTCGCCGACGGCAGGTTGCCCAAATCCGGCTGAAACATGAAACTGGTCAGCACCTAAATTGAAACCGCCGGGGCACGCAACAGTGTAAGAATAAACACATAGGCCTGACGCTCTCGGAGCATGGAATACCCTGATAGCGTTGGATGGCGCATTACCAGGAGTCGACATTTTTTACTTAAGGAACCGGCGGTTGGCATGATACTGCTGCGTCAGTCACGCACGATCCCCCGGGCTTCCTCCCAAGCAGATCGCGAAAAACGATTGAACTCATGCGGTTCTGGATCCCGCTGTGTCCTCTGTCGCATTGACGCACTATTGGTTGCGCGCTAGATTGGCATGGTAAACAGGCATTGAAACTTTTCTACATCTCTTTGGCGCGACCCATATTTCTCTCCGTTCCGCAGCGAAGAGAGAGCGGTGAAGAATAATGCGTCCGAAAACCCTCAAGTTCAAAGTCGGGGTTTATGTGGCGACCACCCTGACAGTCGCGATGCTTATATTCACCCTGCTGGTCGTCCGCTATCAGCGGACAGAACTCCTCCAGGAAGCGGTCAGGCACGTCAACCAACTCTCCGAAATGCTCATCAAGAGCACCCGTTTCGCCATGCTTCAGAATCAGCCTGCTTATGTAAAGAGCATCATCCAGGATGTGAGCAAGCAGACAGGGATTGCCAAGGTCAGGGTACTGAACAAGGACGGGAAAATTATTCACTCGACCTACCTGCCCGAACTCGGGCTGAAAGTGGACCGGAAAGCCGAAGGCTGTTCCCAATGCCACGAGAGCGAAAAACCGCTGGAACAGCTTCCCATGCGCAACAAGGACCGGGTTTTCAATGCTCCGGAAGGAGGGCGCCTGCTGGGCAACATGGCCGTGATCCGCAATGAGCCGTCGTGCTATACCGCCGCCTGCCATGAGCACAAGCAAAATCAGTCGGTCCTCGGCGTTCTGGATATCGTCTATTCGCTCGACGAGATCGATCAGACCACGCGGAAGAATACGGTCACCATTGTCATCTTTTCCCTGGGATTCATCATCTTTGCATCGATCTTCGTAAGCGTTTTTGTGCGTCGCTTTGTTTATACGCCGCTGCGTGACCTGGAAGCCGGGGCCAAGCGGCTCTCCTCGGGAAATTTGGAACAACTGATCCCGGTGCGGAGCGAAGACGAGTTCGGCCAGCTGGCGACCTCATTTAACGCCATGACAGTGGCCCTCAAGAATTCCCGGGTGGAGTTGCAGGAGTGGGGCCGCACGTTGGAACAGAAGGTGCAAGAAAGAACCAAGCAGCTCCGCATCGCGCAGGCCGAGACGGCGCGCGGGGAAAAACTGGCCTCGGTTGGGCTGCTCGCCGCCGGCATTGCACATGAGCTCAATAATCCATTGACCGGCATCCTCACCTTCTCGCACTTTATCCGGAAAAAGATGCCGGACGGAAGCCAGGAGGCGGAAGACCTGGACCTCATCATCCGGGAAACCAAACGATGCGCCGCCATTATCCGACGGCTGCTCGACTTCGCCCGTGAAAAGGCCCAGGAAAAGAAATACGCCGACATCAACCGGCTCATTGAAGTCACGGAGCGTCTGATCGAATGGCCGGCACATCTGAGCGATATTGCGATCAGCATGGACCTCGACCCTGATCTGCCGCCGGTCTGGGTCGACGAGGATCTGATCAGTCAGGTCATCCTGAACATGCTCACCAACGCCCAACACGCCATCACGGAAAAGGGCAAAATCACCATCCGCAGCCGACGTTGCCTGAAGGCGAGCAGCCCTGAACCGAACGCCGAGCCAGTGCCCATGGTGGAAATCTCGATCATCGATACCGGTTGCGGCATTCCGGAGGAAAACCTTCAGCGGATTTTCGATCCATTCTTCACTACCAAGGAGGTAGGCAAAGGCACGGGGCTGGGGCTATCCATCAGCTATGGCATCGTTACGGCCCACGGCGGAACGATCGAAGTGGAAAGCACAGTCGGCACGGGTACCACCTTCCGGATCTATCTGCCTATCGAACCCCGCCCTGACGATGCGGCGAAAAAAAATAATGAGGAAGCTCAATGAGCCGCAAGATACTGATCGTTGACGACGAGGAAATCGTCCTCAAGAGTTGCCTTCGCATTCTCGGCGACGGCGACTATGAGGTGGAGGCCGTCCAGGACGGCCTGGAGGCCCTGCGAAAAATCGAAGAAAGTAGTTACGATATACTTATCCTGGATATCATGATGCCGAAGATCGACGGCCTGGAAGTGCTCCAAAGAGTGAAGGAGATGCATCCGGACATCGACATTATCATGATCACCGGACTGTCCCAGATCAAGACCGCCGTGCGGGCCATGAAGCTCGGGGCCTTCGATTACTTGCCCAAACCCTTCGATCCGGACGAACTCAAGCTCGTGGTGCAACGGGCGTTCGAACGGCGGCAACTGCTGAGGGAGAACCTCGACCCAAAAAGCGCCGCGAGTTTCAAGTACCGCTTCGAGAATATTATTGGCTCAAGCCCTCCAGATGCAGAGCGTTTATCGCCTGATTGCGAACTGCGCTCCCACCAATAGCACCATCTTGCTCGTCGGGGAGAGCGGGACCGGCAAGGAGCTGATCGCCCGCGCCATCCACTTCAACAGCCTGCGGAAGGACAAGCCTTTTGTCGCGATCGACTGTAACTCGCTGAGCGAAAATCTTCTGGAAAGCGAGATGTTCGGGCACGTTAAAGGCGCGTTCACCGGCGCGATGTCCAACAAGAAAGGCATGTTTGAGATGGCGGACAACGGCACGCTGTTCCTCGACGAAATCGCCAACGTCTCTCTCTCGACCCAGGCCAAGCTGCTGCGGGTTATCCAGGAACGGGAATTCAAGGCGGTAGGAGACACCCACACCAAGAGCGCCAACTTCAGGCTGATCGTTGCCACGAACAAAGATCTCAAGGCAATGGTCGCCGCGGGAACGTTTCGTGAGGATCTTTTCTATCGCATTAACATCTTTCCCATCGAGATACCGCCCCTGAGAGAGCGCCGCGACGACATCCCCGCCCTGGCCTTCCACTTCCTCAACATCTTCAGCAAGGACGTCGGGAAAAAAGTGACGGAGTTTTCCGAAGGGGCCATGAGCCTGCTGGTGAACCATGACTGGCCGGGAAATGTGCGGGAACTCGAGAATGCCGTGCAACGCTCGGTGATCCTCGCCACCGACAACGTCATTCGTGAGGCGCACTTGATGAATATCATCGAGACGTTGCCACGGGTCGATCTCGATGTGCCCAGAACCGGCGATGAACTCAAGCGCATAAAGAAAACGGCGCGGGAGAAGTCGGTCGAAAACATCGAAAAGCAGTTCGTGCTCGAGGCGCTCAAACGCAACGCCTGGAACGTCACCAAGAGCGCCGAGGATACCGGCATGCAGCGCGCCAACTTTCAGGCGCTCATGAAGAAGTACAATATCCGGATACGGGGAACGGAACACGACCCGGACGAATCAGGCGCTTCTTGACCAACGCCTGGGTCAAGCGACTCTCGATCCCCGCCCTTTGTATGGGCTGTTGAATTCCGCCTTCACTCGTTACGGGCGTCTTGTCCTCTATTTCCTCATATCCGGTAAACATCGCCTTGATGTGCGCTGTCGGTGTGCGGCCGAGCGTCGTCAGGTAAGGATGAATGAAAATAAACGCGGCGAAGACAATAAAGGTCAGCACATGCACCGTATCCACCACGCGCACCCCACCGAATAATTCCACCATTCCGGAAAACCTTTGCACATCCCATAACAGAATCCCGGTGAAAAACTGAATCGGAAACAGCAGCAGCATGATGACCTGGTAGGACATGCTCTGCACCGCATTGAACTTTTGGTAAACACTGACATGATGCGGATTGGGATCTCCCTTGAATATGCCGTAGCCGTAATACGCAAGCTGGCGGAAGCTGGCGCGGAAATGCTTCATCGGGCTTAATTCCGGGTGATAGACCTTGATCTTGTCCGTAAAGAGATAAAATGAAAACCAGAGCAAGAAGTTGGCGATGAGAACAAAACCGATCAAGTTGTGGAGGTTGACGGCAATCCTGAACGACATCAGGTCGATTTGTCCGACGTATCTGATCTGAACACCGGTGATGATCATCGCCACGAAGCCGCCGGCGTTAAGCCAGTGCCAGATCCTGACCGGGAGCGGGTGAACGTATAATCTTTTCATTTTTCCCCCCTCAATTACTTGGGCGCGGACCGGTCGTCGGGAGTAGACGGGGTTTGATTCTGAGGGTGTCCCGAACCACTCTGTCCCTTACCCCGTTTCAGGTATTTCCTGACCAGCCATTTCGTTGTCATGTGCCCGATCGGCACGGTGATACCGCCGACCACGGCGAAAAACAACAGCGTATCCAGCAGCTTGATCCGGGTGGCGCCGATGGCGTAAAACCCGCCGACCGATTCTATGGAAACGGTCGAATTCAAAACCTCTTTATGGGCGTCGTAGCGCAACAGCCTGCCATCGGGCCTGGCGATGGAAATCGTGACGCTCTGGAACGGGTCGGAGCCTTTACTATGACAGCGCTCGCAGTCCCGGATCGCCTTGCTTTTGTCGGCCAGCTGATGCGATTCGACGCCGGTGCGGACTTCCAGACGGCCGCGCAGGATCGTTTTGCCCTCCCCTCCGTCGCGGTTGAATTCTTTTAGCAGGCTTTGCAACGCCAGCGCATTCAAACCCTTGCCCTCGACATCGACGGCGCGCGCACGGCTTTCAAACTGCGGTACGCCTTCTTTTTCTCTGATCCGCTTCTGTGTCGCGCTGTCGTAAAGCCTGAGGTCAACCTTGCGCTGTGCCGCCGGCGCGTGGCAGGCCGGACACGACACCGCTTCAAAGTGCAGCCTGGCATTAGGCAGCCACTTCTGGTGGACAAGCAGTACATCCTTGTGACAACCCAGGCAGGAATCTTTCAGCTGGTTCTCGGTGGCCGCGGCCTTCACATCGTGGGCGCGGTGGCAGTCGGGGCAGCCCAGGACATGGGCGTCTTTGTCATCCTTTTCGGCGACCTGGATCTGGCTGTGTACGCTGGCGGCATAGGCATCGAAGATCTCGTCATGACATTTGCTGCAAGGCTTTCCGGTGGCCGTGTTATAAGGAGGTTTGTCGCGCTCCCTGTGCGTGGTGTGACAATTGGTGCAAGCCGGGGCCTCCTTGTCTCCCTGTCGCCGCAGGGAAGCATGAATGCCGCCGTCGTATTGAGCGAACTCCTCGTCGTGACAGCGCAGGCATTTGTTGTCGGCCTCTGAAAGCGTGATCTCCGCCGCGCGAACCGGCATGCCCGCGATGATCAACAGCAGCAACGCCGCAACAACCGTACCGTGTTTCATCGTACTGCGCCTGCGTGCCAGGCTAGAGC
Source organism: uncultured Gammaproteobacteria bacterium (assembly GCA_963750625.1). GTDB lineage: Bacteria > Pseudomonadota > Gammaproteobacteria > Acidiferrobacterales > Sulfurifustaceae > Sulfuricaulis. Next base: position 106,238 of record CAVVRV010000001.1, read on the forward strand.
TTGAACAACGCCTTGGTGCCGATCCAGGCCAGCATGCCGAGACCGACGAAGGGCAGCGCAATCACATAGACGAAACCGATGATGGGTGAAGCGATGAACAGAGCGACGTTCTTGGCGAACAGCGCGATGCCATTCGGTACGTGCTCGGTTTCCGGCGTCGCCGCTTTCGCTGCCGGCTCCACCGCCGCTGCACCTTTTTCGAGCAGCGCCTTGTGCGCGCTGTCCTCGATCATGTCCGGCGTCAACGGCTTGCGCAGGAAAGCGGATACCCCGGCTGCCCCGGCCCGCTTTTCATTGGCATCCGTGCCGTAACCGGTGACGATCACGACCGGCAGCCACGGTTGACTCGCCTTGATCCGCTCGGCGACTTCCAGCCCACTCATCCCGGGCATCTTGATGTCGGCGAACACCACATCATAGTTCTCGTCCTTGAGTTTGCGCAGCGCTTCTTCGCCATTACTGGCGGTAATCACGGCGTAACCCTTGCCCGACAGCACCCGGTCGAAACTCTGGCCGATAACCGGATCATCGTCTACGACTAGAACTCTGGGTAATGTATTCATGGCTTGCTCCTTATCTAACTTCATTTCAGTGCGTAATACCGTTACTCCCGTTCTGATTGGTCCGCTCCCGGTGCAGCGCCCACTTCTTCTGCGTCATGGCGTCATTGGCGGCGTTGATCACATCGTCCGGACCCACTGGCTTGGCCAGGTAATCATAGGCGCCTAGCCGCACCGCCTCCTTGGCGGTCTCGATGGAGGGGTAGCCGGTGATGATCACCACCTCGGTCTCCGGCCATTTATCCTTGATCGCTTTGAGCACCTCCATGCCATCCAGGCCCGGCATGCGCAGATCGAGCAGAACCACATCGAATGCCTTCTCCTTTATCGCTCGTAGCGCCTCGTTCCCGTCCCATGCGCTTTCAACCTTCCACTGGGCGTTGGCGAGTGAACGCAGATAACTGAGCCGCACTACTTCGTCATCGTCTACGACCAGGATTTTGATGTCTGTGTTCACTTGATTCCCTCGTCTGTCCCTCGTTTCTAACTCTACTAAAGGCATTAATCATGCCAGCAGCCGCGAAGACAGCGTTTCGTTATGATGATTAAACAGTTATGCCATTTACCGGGCGCCACCGAACTGGTTCCGCACCCCTTCGAAGTATATTTTTCTTGTGCATTACCGCCGGCGGAAACAGACAGTGTTATTTGTATTCAGCGAGATATGAAAAGCGCGTGAAGTATTATTTTTTTGTACACCCACGATCTTCTTTTCTTGCATAAAAAAGCGGCCTTGCGGCCGCTTTTTTGTTCAAGAAATATTCTACGCTTCAGGAAAACGCGGCGGCGCGATCGAGGCAGCGGTATTGCACGGCTTCCGCCACATGCGCCGGACGGATCATCTCCTCCGCCGCCAGGTCGGCGATGGTGCGCGCCACCTTGAGCACGCGATGATACGCGCGCGCGGAAAAACCCAGCCGGTCGATTGCCTGCTCGAGCAGCCGCCGTCCGGCTTCATCCAAGCCGGCAGGTTTCCTCGATCTGTTTGTTGTTGAGCGTCGCATTGGCGCAGCCGCTGCGCTGGATCTGCCGTGCGCGCGCTGTTTCCACGCGCTCCTGCACTTGCGCGGACGATTCTCCGGCGCGCGCCGTTTGATCCAGCAGCAACTCCCGCGGCACCGGCGGCACCTCGATGTGCATGTCGATGCGGTCGAGCAACGGCCCGGAAATGCGCGCGCGATAATTGCTCACCTTGTCCGGCGTGCACCGGCAGCGCCCGGACGGATCGCCGTAGTAGCCGCAGGGACAGGGATTCATGGCCGCGACCAGCTGGAACCGGGCGGGAAATTCCGCCTGCCGCGCGGCGCGCGAGATGGTGATGGCGCCCGACTCCAGCGGCTCGCGCAGCACCTCGAGCACGCGCCGATCGAATTCCGGCAGCTCATCCAGAAACAGCACGCCATGATGGGCGAGTGAAATTTCGCCCGGCCGTGGATGACTGCCGCCGCCCACGAGCGCCACACCGGAGGCGGTGTGATGCGGCGCGCGAAACGGCCGCCGCTTCCATTGGCTCAGGGAAAATTTTTTATGCAGGGACTGGATGGCGGCGGCCTCCAGCGCTTCATCGTCCCCCAGGCGCGGGAGAATCCCGGGCAGGCGCGAGGCCAGCATGGTTTTGCCCGCGCCCGGCGGGCCGATCATCAGCAGGCTGTGGCCGCCGGCGGCGGCGATCTCCAGCGCGCGCCGCGCCTGATGCTGGCCTTTGATGTCGTGCAGATCGGGCACCTCGGTGGATTCAGGCGGATGCATTTCCGGTTCCTGGCGCACGAGCGGCTTTTCACCGTTGAGATGTGCCGTCACCTCGATCAGGTGTTTGGCGCCGCGGATATCCACGCCACCCGCCAACGCGGCCTCGAGGGTGTTGGATGCCGGCAGGATCAGCGCGCGCCCGGTCAGGCGCGTCTGCAGCGCCACGGTGAGCGCGCCGAGCACGGGCCGCAGCTTGCCCGTGAGCGCCAGTTCGCCGATGAATTCGTATTGGTCCAGATCCCGGGCCGGAATCTGCCCGGAGGCGGCGAGGATGCCGATGGCAATCGGCAGGTCGAAGCGCCCGCCCTCTTTCGGCAGATCGGCCGGCGCGAGATTGATGGTGATGCGCCGCGCCGGGAATTCGAAACGCGCGTTTTGCAGCGCCGCCCGCACCCGGTCCTTGCTTTCCATGACGGCGGTTTCCGGCAGGCCGACGATGGAGAGATTCGGCAGGCCGTTGGCAAGATGCACTTCCACCGTGACCGGCGGCGCCTCCATGCCCACCTGGGCGCGACTGTGAACAACGGCAAGTGACATGGTCTTCCCTGGGACTGTTGGACAGGTTAGCGGGACCTCAGGGAGTTTACCGACTTGAACTTGAATCGGTATCGGAAATATTCGATCCTGCTGATCCTGTCTATTTCTTTTTCAGTTTTTCTTCCAGTTCGGCGATCCGTTTTTCGAGTTCCTGCAGCCGCGCACGGGTGCGCGCCAGCACCTCTTCCTGGACTTCAAGCTCTTCACGCGTGACCAGTTTCAGGCGGTCGAACACGCCTTGCAGCGCCGCGCGCACATTTTTTTCCACGTCTTTCGGGCCGTGGGGCAGGACCCGGGACAGCGCCGACACGAATTGGTCGAGGATTTTGGTATCGATCATGGCTCGGCATTATATCAAGCCGTCCACCGTGGTTCCGTTCGGCATTGGTCCCGCCATTCCGCACACAAACGGTGCATGGAGTTAAAACCGGATTCTATCTTGGTGCATAAATCCCTGTCCTGGTCATCCAAATACCATGTAACTAACTGTTATATATGAAATAAACACTCTGGCACAGAAACTGCTTTTAAGCGCACGTCAATTGAGAAACACAGGGGTAGTTTTCCATTTTTTTAACATCCGGCCACGGTGCAAAGGACCGTAACGCCGTTCACTTGAGGAGAAAGAGTATGAATTTCCGTAAAACCATTCTGGCTGCATCTTTGTCCGTCTGCGCGGGTGCCGCGATGGCGGCCGAAAAGATCCCGACCTTGGGCGAAGTGCTCAAGGCCTCGGATATTGCGGTCAGCGGCTATCTCGACATCAGCTACACCAACTTCGACACCGACGTGCCGCTGTATCAGGCCTATACCACCGAGAAGAACGCTTTCAACCTGCATGCAGCGGATCTGGCCATCTCCTCGCTGCCCGCGAGCGGCTTCGGCGGGATGGTTGAAATGATGGCTGGCGAGGACCCGGCCTTCAACGCCTCGAAGGGCTGGAGCACAGCGAACTTCGACGTGCTGCAGGCCTACGCCCAGTACGCCGGCGGCGGCATGACGGTGATGGCCGGCAAGTTCACCACGCTCGCCGGCGCGGAAGTGGCGCAGGCGCCGGCCAATGCCAACTTCTCGCGCTCGCTGCTCTACACGCTGGCGATCCCGGTGACCCACACCGGCCTGCGCGCCAGTTATGCCCCGGGCGACACCATGAAGTTCACCGTCGGCTACAACAACGGCTGGGACGTGCTGAAGGAATCCGCCGCCACTAACTGCACCACGGGCGCTTCCTGTGCCGACGGCAAGACCGTCGAACTCGGTGCGTCGTTCAACCCGTCGAAAATGCTCGGTCTGGCGGCGTCCTATTACACCGGCGAGGAATACAGCGCCACCTCCAACGCCATCGGTACGCGCCAACTGATCGATATCGTGGCCACGATCAACGCCACCGACGCGCTCACCTTCGTGCTCAATTACGACAAGGGCGAGCAGGACAATGCGACGGCTACCGGCGACACCGCCAAGTGGGATGGTATCGCCGGCTATGCGAACTTCGCGTTTGCCGACAAGTGGCGCGCTTCATTCCGCACTGAGCAGTTCAAGGACAAGGACTGCTTCAGAACGGGCTGCGGTTTTAGTTCGCAGACAGTGAAGAGCAACACGCTGACGGTTGCCTATGCCCCGGCAAAGAGTACGGAGCTGCGGGCCGAGCTGCGGGGCGACAAGTCGGACGAGAATGTGTACACGGATGGCGGCACGGCGACAGACAACCAGAAGTTTGCCGGTCTTGAGCTGGTTTACAAGTTCTAATCCATGGCAATTCCGCGGGCGGTATCGGTTACCGCCCGCGCCTTTTAAGGAGGCTACATGAAATTCGTTACTGCCATTATCAAACCCTTCAAGCTCGACGACGTGCGCGATGCGCTCGCCGAAGTCGGGGTGCAGGGTGTCACCGTCACCGAAGTCAAGGGCTTCGGCCGGCAAAAGGGCCACACCGAACTTTACCGCGGCGCAGAGTATGTCGTGGATTTTCTGCCCAAGGTGAAGCTCGAGGTCGCCATCGATTCCAAGCAGCTGGATCGCGTCATCGAGGCCATCGTCAAGGCGGCCCGCACTGACAAGATCGGTGACGGAAAAATCTTTGTAACAGACCTCGAACAGGTCGTCCGTATCCGCACCGGTGAAACCGGCAAAGATGCGCTTTGATACAGGAGAAAATTCCATGTTTATGTCATTCAATCTGAAAAAGCTGTTCGGCGCCTTCGGCGTCGTGCTGCTGTTAGGGCATCGCCGTTGCTCGCTGTTGCCGACAGACACCGCGCTCCCGCAGCGGCACCCGCGGCAGCGGCCCGCGGCCGCCGCTGCGGCGGCGGCTCCGGCGCCCACGCCGAACAAGGGCGACACGTCGTGGATGCTGGTGTCCACGGCGCTGGTGCTGATGATGAGCGTGCCGGCGCTGGCGCTGTTCTACGGCGGCATGGTGCGCTCGAAGAACACGCTGTCGGTGCTGATGCAGGTGTTCGTGGTGTTTTCGCTGATCACGGTGCTGTGGTGCGTCTACGGCTACAGTCTCGCGTTCACCGAGGGCAGCGGTTCGCTCGCTCCATTCTTCGGCGGTCTCGACCGGCTGTTCCTGAAGGGCACATTCGTCGCGGCTGACGGCAGCTTCTCCATGGCCGCCACCTTCAGCAAGGGCACCCCGCTCTACGAGCTCGTGTTTGTGGCCTTCCAGGCGACCTTTGCCGCCATCACCTGCGCGCTGATCCTGGGCGCGTTCGTGGAGCGCGTGAAGTTCTCCGCCGTGCTTATCTTCATGGTGATCTGGTTCACCTTCGCCTACATGCCGATCTCGCACATGGTGTGGTTCTGGATGGGTCCGGATGCCTACACTGCGGCGAATGTGGTCGACGCGATGAACGCCAAGGCCGGATTGCTATGGCAGTGGGGCGCGCTCGACTTCGCCGGCGGCACGGTGGTGCACATCAATGCCGGTGTCGCGGGTCTGGTCGGTGCCTATGTCATCGGCAAGCGCACTGGCTTCGGCAAGGAGCATATGGCGCCGCACAACGTGACCATGACCATGATCGGCGCCTCGCTGCTGTGGGTCGGCTGGTTCGGCTTCAACGCCGGTTCCGCGCTCGAAGCGAACGGCTCCGCATCGCTCGCTTTCATGAATACCTACCTCGCCACCGCCTGCGCGGTGCTGTCGTGGATGTTCGGTGAGTGGATCTTCAAGAGCAAGCCGTCGATGCTGGGCGCGGCCTCGGGTGCGGTCGCGGGTCTCGTGGCGATCACGCCAGCGGCCGGCAATGTCGGCATCCCGGGTGCATTCGTCATCGGCACCGGCGCCGGTCTCATCTGCCTCTGGGGCGTCAACCAGCTCAAGGGCTGGCTCAAGGCCGACGACTCACTGGACGTTTTCGGTGTGCATGCCGTTGGCGGCATCTTCGGTGCGTTGATGACCGGTGTGTTCAATTCACCGTCGCTGGGCGGACCCGGTTTCTATAACAACTGGTTCGAGATGAAACCGGCTATGGCGCGATCATGGACCAGTTCATTATCCAGGCCAAGGCTGTCGGTGTGACGGTCGTTTGGACGGCGGTGGTGGCATTCATCGCCTACAAGATCGCCGACTTGATAGTGGGTCTGCGTGTCGCCCCGGAAGAAGAGCGCGAAGGCCTCGACACCACTTCCCACGGGGAGTCGGCCTATCGTCTTTGAAGAACAGTTTCCTTCTGTGAGAGTTTGACGGGCGCCTCTGGCGCCCGTTTTTTTTGCTGAGGAAGCTCTGATTAAGTCCGTTCGTGCTGAGCCCTTCGACTTCGCTCAGGACAGGCCTGTCGAAGCCTGTCCTGACTGCGACGAAGGGCACGAACGGACTCAGGGCGAGCGGATGACTTTATCAGAGGTTCCCAGGCTGGCCAGCGCCACCTGGGTGGGCACGTGCCACGGCTTGCCGTTGATCAGCAATTGTCCCTGGCGGATGGTGAGTTTGAGTTTATATACACCGCTTTCCTCGACCAGCAGGCGGGTGAATTCGTTCCGCGCCAGGTACTGCGGGAACACCCGGTCGACGATTTCCGCCATGGCTTCCGGGCCGAGATGGGCCACGTCATCCGCCGTCAGGGCGCCGCTTTGGCGATAGGCCGCGATATCCTGGCGGATCTGCGGTGTGAGCAGGCGCTTGAGCACCGCCGCGGGCATAGCCAGTTCGAAGTCGCCGGCGAAGGCCGTCAGCATCTGCATCGGATTCCGGGCGATGTCGCGTTTCCGGCCATCGAGAACAAACTTCCCCTTGCCGCTGATCTCGCCTTCCCGGGTCTTGAAGCTGAGGCGCGTGATTTCCACTTCCGGGGCCTTTTTGGATAGCTCCGCGATGAGTTCCATGGCTTTCCCGGCCACGATCATGCCCGCTTGCGCGGGCGGCAGGTTGCCGCGGGTGAGGGCGTCGATCTCGTTTTTGAATTTCACCAGCGCCGCCGCATCCAGGTTACGCGCCTCGATCACCAGTTGCCCGGGGCCGAAGCGTTCCTCCGCGACCTGAACTTCATCGAGCGTGTAACGGATGACCAGGCTGACGTTGTCACCCGCGGGACGCGCCGTGGACGAGAGCGCGAACCCCTTCAAACTGACGCGTCCGGCGGCATTGCCGAACTCGAGTTGCCCGATGTTCAGGCTGGCGTCACCGAAGGAATAACCCGCGATGCCTTCCTGCGTGTCGGAATGCAGGGACAGCTTGGACAGCGACATCTCGCCCTGCTATCCGGGAGCGGTCACGGTCAGCGACGGCATGAGCGCGTCCAAGCGGATCTTGCGCCACGCCCGGTCGAACGTCATGTCCGCGCTCATGCCGCGCCAATCGATGGTCCCGCCCTTGGCACCGGTGGTCTTGATCGGCGGCATTTCGGCGTGCACTGTGCCGCCGCCATTCAGGCGGAAGGTGGTCTCGGTGGAGAGCGGCGGCAGGTTCAGGGGCATTTTGCATTCCCGACGGCGTCCAGGGTGATCTGACTGGCGATGCGCGCCTGCACCGGCGTGAGGCTCCAGTCGCCCTGCAGCAGCCGGTCGAGCGGCAGCGGACCGTGGCTGATGTGGTGTTGGGCGGTTAGCTCGATCGGGAGTTGCGGATGACGGATGACGGTCTCGGCCGTGGAACTCAGCCAGCCGCGCTGATATTTTTTGCCCGTGAATTGCAGACCGCTGCTGCCCGACAGTTGTTCGAGCATGGCGCCGTAGGTTTTTTCCGCTTCCATGCCGAACCAGTACGGCAATCCCACGGCGGCCAGCGCCACCAGCGCGATCAGCGTGAAACCGAGAACCAGCGTGAATTTCTTCATGCGTGAGCGCGCTGCCTGCCGCGTCCGGTCGTGGGCGCTGCCGGCAATCTCCGGTGCACGACTCGCGGCATCAGGCGATCAGAACTTTTTGTGCGAGCCGTCGCAAAAAGGTTTTTTGAGGGAGTGTTTGCAGCCGCACATGGCCACCTGAGTCGCCTCGGCCAGATCGAACTTGACGGGCTCGAAACCGCTGCCCTTGTGCGAACCGTCGCAGAAAGGCTGGGTCTTGGATTGGCCGCAGGCGCACCACCAGTAGGTACCGGGTTTGAGGTCGAGGACATAGGGGCCTTTCTGGGCAATTTTGGGTTCCATGATGGTTCCGATACCTGAGAGTTTTTCAGTGAGTGTAACGTCGGAGCGTTTATACGCTGAACGGCGTTGGGGTTCAATTCCAGGCCGGGCAGATAATGTATCTGTGCTTAACGCGTCCGCAGGAATTCGGGACTGGCCAGCGCCGCCGCATGGATGTCGCGGTTGTAATAGCGCGTGGCGAACGTCTTGGCGGCGGCATCCTGGGCGCGGAAGTTCGCGAGCGCCATGTCCTTGCCCGCCATGGTGGCGCTCCACCAGCCGGACGGATAGGTGCACTGCGGGAAGAACAGCGTCGCGACATCGCGAAATCCCGCCGCCTTGAAGGATTTTTGCACCGACCGGATCAGGTCGGCGTGAAACAGCGGCGATTCGCTCTGGCCGACGACGATACCGTTCGGCCGCAGCGCCCGGAAACAGTTTTTATAAAAGGCCTCGGAGAAAAGGCCCGCCGCCGGTCCCACCGGGTCGGTCGAATCGATGATGATGACGTCGTAGGTTTCGGGTTTGGCGTCCGCCACCCATTTGATCCCGTCGGCAAAGTGCAGTTTCGCGCGCGGATCGTTATTCGATTCGCACAATTCGGGAAAAAACTTTTCCGACACGCGCGTGACGCGCTCGTCCAGCTCGACCTGTTCGGCCAGCGTCACCGTTTTGTGCTTCAGGACTTCATGCAGCGTGCCGCAGTCGCCGCCGCCGATGACCAGCACCCGTTGCGGATCGGGATGGGTGAACAGCGCCGGGTGCGACATCATCTCGTGATACACGAAATTGTCGCGGTCGGTGACCATGACCAGGCCGTCGAGCGTCATGAGCGTGCCGAAGGTTTCGGTCTCGTAGATCTCGATGCGCTGGTAGGTGCTTTGTTCGTCGTGCACCTTGCTTTTGATCTTGAGCGAGATGGCCGAACCCTGGCCGGCCCATTCCTCGGTGTACCAGTTCTTGTCGAGCGGCATGTGTGTGTTCGCTTGAGAGCTTGTCAGGAGGCGGGATTTTATACGCCAAGCGCGCGGCCGGCTACTTGATACTTGCCAACCGCTACTTGATACTTGCCGCATGATCGGCTGGTCCATACAAAAGGCGCGCGACACCTACAACATCGCCCACTGGAGCGGCGGCTACTTCGACATCAACGCCAAGGGCCACCTCGTCTGCCGGCCGGACGCCCGCACCGAACATCCCGGCATCGATATGTTCGAACTTTCCCGCGAGATCAAGGCCGCGGGCCTGTCGCTGCCGGTGCTGGTGCGCTTCTCCGACATCCTGCGCCACCGCGTCGAAACCCTGTGCGGCGCCTTTGACCGCGCGATGAAGGCTGACAGTTATAGCGGCCATTACACCTCGGTTTACCCGATCAAGGTCAACCAGCAGAAAAGCGTGGTCGAGAAAATCCTCGCGCGCCACGACGGACGCGTCGGGCTCGAGGCCGGCTCCAAGCCCGAGCTGCTGGCGGTGCTGGCGCTGTCGCGCCAGGACGGCGGCGTGGTGGTGTGCAACGGCTACAAGGACCGCGAGTACATCCGCCTGGCGCTGATCGGCAAGGAGCTGGGGCATCGCGTATACATCGTCGTCGAGAAGCCCACGGAGCTTGAACTGGTCATCAGGGAATCCAGCGCACTCGGCATCACACCGCTGATTGGCCTGCGCATGCGCCTGGCCTCGATCGGCGCCGGCAAGTGGCAGAACACCGGCGGCGACAAATCCAAATTCGGCCTGTCCGCAAGCCAAGTGCTGGACGCGATTGCACGTCTGCGCGCGACTAACCTGTTGCCCAGCTTGCAGATGATGCACTTTCACATGGGTTCGCAGATCGCCAACATCCAGGACATTCAACTCGGCATGCGCGAGGCGGCGCGCTACTACGCCGAGTTCCGCGCCAATGGCGCGGACATCAAGGTGCTCAACGTCGGCGGCGGGCTGGGCGTGGACTACGAAGGCACGCGCTCGCGCAGCTTCTGCTCCATGAATTACTCGGTCGATGAGTACGCGCACAACATCGTGCATGCCATCACCGAAATCTGCGCCGAGAAGAAACTGCCGCATCCCGACATCGTCACCGAATCCGGCCGCGCCATGACCGCGCATCATGCCGTGCTCATCACGAATGTCGTGGACACCGAATCCGCCCCGGGCGCGGATTCGGTGCCGAAGGCGACCGAAAACGAACCCGCGATCATCCGCGACCTGTGGCAGACGCTCGCGACACTTTCAGACCGCTCCGTCGTCGAGGCCTATCACGACGCCGCCTACCGGCTGACCGAGGCGCAGGGCATGTTCAGCCACGGGGTGCTGACGCTGGCGCAACGCGCACGCGCCGAGCAGATTTACTTCGCCATCTGCTGGAAGGTGCGCGAGCTGTTGCAGCCGGCGAGCCGCACGCACCGCGAGATTCTCGACGAGCTGAACGAGAAACTCGCGGACAAGTATTTCTGCAATTTCTCGCTGTTCCAGTCCATGCCCGACCACTGGGCCATCGACCAGATTTTTCCGGTGGTGCCGCTGAATCGCCTGAACGAGCCGCCCACGCGCCGCGGCGTGATGCAGGACATCACCTGCGATTCCGACGGCAGCATCGACCTGTACGTGGACGGCGAGGGCATCGACTCCACGCTGCCGCTGCATCCGCTGCGCGAGAACGAGCCCTATCTGCTCGGGATTTTTCTGGTCGGCGCCTACCAGGAGATTCTCGGCGACATGCACAACCTGTTCGGCGATACCGATTCGATTCACGTCGAGCTGAAACCGGACGGCGGCCATCAATTGTCGCAAGCGCAGCAAGGCGACACGGTGGATTCGGTGCTGCGCTACGTGCACTTCAATGCCGACGATCTGCTCGCTTCCTACCGCGCCAAGATCGAGCGCGCTACCTCACTCAGCGCAAAAAACCGCGAGACCTATCTGGCCGAACTGTCGGAAGGGTTGAAGGGATATACGTATCTGGAGGATTAAAGAGATTTCTTGTTCTTTAATCCGTCGGCATGACGCCAGAGGTACCACGAACCGACCGAGCGGAACGGCTGCCAGCAATCCGTTACTCGCTGAAAATCGGCTTTGGTGGGTCGGCGGCGAAGTTGGTAGGCGGCCTTGAAACCGCTCTGGATGCCGAAGTCGTCGACCGGCAGTACATCCAGCCTGCCGAGCGTGAAGATCAGCAGCATCTCGACCGTCCAGCGTCCGACACCGTAAATCTCGACGAGGCGGAGAATCAATTCTTCGTCGTCGAGACGTCGCGCCTGCGCGCGGGTCGGGACAATTCCATCACGCGCCTTGGCGGCGATGTCGCGTATGGCGGTGACCTTGTTGCGCGAGAAACCGACCGAGCGCAGTCGCGCAAAATGCGTCGCCAGCACCTCGTGCGGTTCGGGGAATCGCTGGCCCGGATAGAGCGCGACGAAGCGGCCGAGAATCGTTTGGGCGGCGCGGCCGTTGAGTTGCTGGTGCGCGATGGCGCGCGTCAGGCTTTCGTAGGGCGACCACCGCAGCGGGCGGAGCGCACACGGACCGATATCGCGGATCAGTCGCGCCATGGTGCGATCGACGCGGGCCAGATGTTTTTCGGCGGCTTTGAGTTTGTCGTTAAAAGTTGGCACGGGAACCCGTTCGCGGAGGTCAAAACAAGAGGGGTCAGGTTTTGAATTATAAGATTGTCCTTGTGCCGGCGCGCCAATGAGTCAGGCCTTATCCGTTCCTCTTCACCGCCGACAAGCATGTTCTTGGCCCGGAGTGAAATCAAGCCGACGTCTGTTACGAAGAGAACTTCCCCGGTCTCGCCCTTTTTGACTTTTAACCGTATCGCCTTGATGCCCATCTTCTGCAACTGCTGGGCGGTGGCAGTGCAGGTTGACGCGCCTGGCAATAAGCGTATTTTGACTGAGTTAAATCTTTGGGTCTTGGATGCCGATACGCTATATCTGCACGCGAGCGGGTCGACGGCAATACCGATTCGGAGGTGAAGACGATGGGCGTTGATCGTAGAGCCGTCTTCATGATGTTAGCGATCGTCGGACCGATGACGATGAGCGGGAGTGCGTCCGCGAGTGCCGATCAAATCTACAAATCCGTTGATCAAGCCGGCAAGGTCACGTATTCAGCCGCGCCGCTCGCGGATGCCGTGACCACGAAAATGGTGGAGCCGCCCCATCAGCCGACGCCGGAGCAAGTATCTGCCGCGGAAGAACAATATCAACTTGTTAAGACCCTCGGCGCGGAGTTGGAGAAAAACCGCAAGCAGCGCGAGGAAGAACAGGCGCGCAATATGGCCGCGGAGCGCGCGCAACAATATACCAGCCAGCTCGCGGTCGTGTACTGGCCTGTGCCGGTGTTTGTCGGGCCGATCCGCCCGCTATCGCATCAGCGGGGTCAGATTCGATTCAAGCGGGAATCAAGAGGCCAGCGTGAGCAGCCTCGATTGGTACGAAGAGAAATCAGCCGGCCTCGCCCTTTTTGACTTTCAGCCGTATCGCCTTGATGCCCATCTTCTGCAACTGGGCGGCGGTGGCGTCGAGCTGTTCGATTTTTTCATAAGGGCCGAGGCGCACGCGGTGATATTCGCCCTTGCCCTCGATGGTGATTTTCTGGATTTGCGCCACCAGCCCCGCCAGCGCGAGTTTGGCCTTCATCTGGTCGGCTTCTTCGAAGCCCGCGAATGAGCCCGCCTGCAGAATGTAACTCACCCCCTCCTCCGGTTTGACTTTGACCGGTTTGGCGCGCGCCCGCCGTTCGGGCAGCACGGTCTCGGTTTCCGGGAGGATGGTGTAGAAATCGAATTTCGGCTTGGGGGGTTTCGCGGGTTCCGGTTCTTTCCTGGCGGGCTTTTCCGCCGGCTTGCTGAAACTGGAAAAGAAGTTCCCGAGCCCGCTGCGGCCGTCGCCGCGGTGGGAGTACATCTGCCACAGCATCACCCCGGCCACGCCGATGCCGATGCCGACGAGGAGCAACAGCCAGCCGGGTTTTCGAAAACGGCTTCTCGAAGATCTTCTGCGTGCTTGAGCCATGCTGCTATTGACCCGGCACGATTGTTTTTGAACGAAGTCGGGACGCGGCCGGCGTTACTTGGCATGCGTGATGGCACGAGTGTGCCGGGTCAATAGCGAAAATCATATGAATTCCTGGAAATTGGAGCCCTATTCGCTCCGCTCATTCGTCCTGTCATTTTATTTGCGGCGGCTTGACGGCTTCCGATCCCGGATCGGGAGAATAATAACCCTTTTACATGTTCATGTGGGTTCATGCCGCCGCAATAATCTACATTGTCTCCGGAGCCGACACACCCAGGAGCTTCAGCCCGTTGGCGATGACCTGACGCGTCGCCACGATCAGGTTGAGGCGCGCATCACGCACGGCGGCGTCGTCCACCAGAAACGTATGGGCGCCGTAATAGGTGTGAAAGTCGTAGGCGAGTTCGCGCAGGTAATAGGCGACTTGATGCGGCTCGTGGGCCGTGGCGGCCGCTTCCAGCACTTCCGGGTAGCGCGCGAGCCGTTCGATCGAGCGCCCGTTCATGCGGCTCCGTGAGTCGCGCCAGGTTCCGGTCGCCGTTCGCCGGATCGTGCGCGAATCCCTTTTCCTTCATCTGCCGGAACACGCTGTGGATACGCGCGTGCGCGTACTGCACGTAAAACACCGGGTTGTCGTTGGACTGTGACTTGGCCAGATCGAGGTCGAAATCCATGTGCTGTTCGCACTTGCGCAGCACGTAGAAGAATCGCGCGGCGTCGTTGCCGACCTCGTGCCGCAATTCGCGCAGCGTGACGAACTCGCCGCTGCGGGTGGACATCTGCATGCGCTCGCCGCCCTGATAAAGGATGGCGAACTGCACCAGCAGCACGTGCGAGCCGCTCCGGGTCGTCGCCGATCGCCGCCGAGCGCCGCCTTGACGCGCGGCACGTAACCGTGGTGATCCGCGCCCCAGATGTCGATCACCTGATCGTAACCGCGCTCGAGCTTGTCCATGTGGTAGGCGATATCGTGGGCGAAATAGGTCTTCTGGCCGTTGTCGCGCACCACCACGCGGTCCTTCTCGTCGCCGTAGTCGGTGGAGCGGAACCACAGCGCGCCTTCCTTTTCGTAGACATGCCCGCTTTCTTGCAGGCGCTCGATGGCGCGCTCGGCGGCGCCGTCTTCCACCAGCGCGCGCTCGGAAAACCACTGGTCGTAGGTGACGCCGAACTCTTCAAGATCCTGGCGGATGTCGTCGAGGATGACATTCAGGCCAAGGTCGAACACCTGGCGATAGGTCGCGGGGCCGAGCAGCGATTTGGCGCGCTCGATGAGCGCGTCGATATGCGTTTCCTTGTCGCCGCCTTTGGGTTCGTCGGCCGGCACGCTCTCGAATACCTTCGCGGACGCGTGCCGGTACTTGTCGCCGTTTTCGCGGTGCAGGGTCGCGCCGATGTCGTAGACGTAGTCGCCCTTGTAGCCGTTGACGGGGAAGTCGAATTTTTCGCCGCACAGTTCGAGATAACGCAGCCACACGCTGGTGGCGAGGATGTCCATCTGCCGGCCGGCGTCGTTGATGTAGTACTCGCGGTGCACCTGGAAGCCGACGGCGTCGAGCAGGTTGGCCAGCGTCGCGCCGTAGGCCGCGCCGCGCCCGTGGCCGACATGCAGCGGGCCGGTGGGATTGGCCGAGACGAATTCCACCTGCACCTTGCGCCCGGCGCCCAGGCGGCCGCGGCCGAAGGATTCGCGCTGGTCCAGAATGTCACGGATGACGCCGTGGTTGGCGTCGGGGCGCAGGAAAAAATTGATGAAGCCGGGCCCGGCGATCTCGACCTTGATGACCTTGTCGGAAGCCGGCAGGGCCTTGACGATTTTTTCGGCCAGC
Source organism: uncultured Gammaproteobacteria bacterium (assembly GCA_963750625.1). Lineage (GTDB taxonomy): Bacteria > Pseudomonadota > Gammaproteobacteria > Acidiferrobacterales > Sulfurifustaceae > Sulfuricaulis. The sequence continues at coordinate 121,495 of CAVVRV010000001.1, forward strand.
TCGCGCGGCTTGGCGCGCGCCGGCTTGGCCAGCACCAGGGCGATGTTGCACGCGTAGTCGCCGTGCTCCTTGGATTTGGTGTGGTCCACCGTGATCGCCGCGCCGTGAGCCGGCGGCAGCGCGCCGGTGGCCTCGAGGCCCGCGAGCGCCGAGGCGATCAGATTTTCAATATGGTGTTTCAAAGGATGTCCGGGAATACGTAAAGGACGCCGATTCTACCGGTCCGGTCGCAGGACGAGAAGCCGCACTGCAAAGACGTCGTGGTTACGGCTCGCCCGAGCCGTTCACCAGGTTTTCCACCTCGCGCAGGTTCGCGCGCTTCATCGGTTTGCCGTCCACCGGGCTGAGCGGAGTCTCGCGCGCTTCACGCCGGTCGAACACGCACAATTCCACGGCCACGCCGTCGGCGGTGAAAAGGTAAGCCGGGAAGGTTTCGTGGCGATCGCCGCCGAAGCGCAAACGCCGGTCCGCCTGCTCGTAGGGAATGCTGTGTTCCTGCAGCCAGAAGCCGATTTCCTCCGGCGAGTCGGCGGTGAGATGCAGTTCGATCGCGCTGGCCGAGGTCACGGTGCCGCTCAGCACCGGACCCACCAGGCGCGGTTCGAATTTGGCCAGGAAGCGCATGGCCTCGGCGGCGAGCCCGCGCAGACGGCGCAGGCTCTGCGTGACACGCCCTCCATGAAACAGCCGCAGGTATTCCTGCAGCGCGGAATCCACCTCGTCGTTGCCCGGCAGATGCTTGGTCTCGGGCAGACCGAGACGCGCGGCGGCCTTGCGCTTGGCGGCGTGGAAGTCGCGCACGCCCTCTTCCGCCATGATGCGCGCGGCATGCGCGGCGATTTGCCGGCGCAACTCGTCCGTGCCCGGTGCCTGGGATTTGGACCGGTGCCCGACCTGAGGAGAGCGGGGTTTGGTGCCCATCAGAACAGTTTCTCGCGCACGTTATCCGGTGCCTGGTCCGGTGGTGCGGTCGTGGGGCCTGGTTCTCCTTCAACAACCGGCAGCTCGTGCGGCGTTTCCGTGCCCTGGATGAAATATTCCTGCATCGCCTGCGGGTCGTCGGCTGTCGTCGGTTTTCCGGTTTCACTGTTGACGGTGATGCGCACCACACTTTGCGGCGGCGTCAGCGGTTTTTCGGGAATGCCCTGCAGCGCGGTGCGCATGAAGTCGATCCATATGGGCAACGCCGCGCGCGCGCCGGTCTCGCCGCGGCCGAGCGAGGCCGGCTGATCGAAGCCGATCCACGCCGTCGTGACCACGTCGGCGTTGAACCCGGAAAACCAGGCGTCGCGATAATCATTCGTGGTGCCGGTTTTGCCGGAGAGGTCCTTGCGCCCGAGGACAAGGGCTTTCTGTCCGGTTCCTTCGCGGATCACGTCCTGCATCATGCTGGCCACGAGGAAGCTCACTTCGGGGCTCAGCACGCGCGGCGCCACGGCCGGCTTGTCCTTGTCCGTGGAGGGATCAGCGGGCGCAGGGACCGGTGCCGGTGTTCCCGCTGCCACGGCGCTTGCCGGTGCGTCAGTCGCTCCCGGCATCCTGCCTCCCGCGACACTTGTACTTCCCTGTACATCGCAGTCACGACAAGGAAGTGCCGGCTTGGCCGTCTCGAGAACGTTGTGATTGGCGTCCTCGATGCGCGCGATGAAGTACGGTGTAACGCGATAACCGCCGTTGGCGAACACGGCAAACGCATTCACCATCTGCATCGGCGTGGCCGAAGCCGTTCCCAACGCGAGCGATAGATTGCGCGGCAGTTTGGCGGGCTCGAAACCGAAGCGTTCCAGATACTCGGCGGCATAGGCGACGCCGATGGCGCGCAGCAGGCGCACGGCGACGAGATTGAGTGATAGCGCCAGCGCCTTGCGCAGCCGCGTCGGCCCGAAGAACTTTTTGCTGTAATCCTCCGGGCGCCATTCGTCTTCGGGCGATTCACCTTCCATGACGATCGGCGCACCGCTCACGGTGCTCGCGGGGGTGAATCCCTTGTCCAGTGCGGCGCTGAAGATGAAGGGTTTGATGCTCGAACCGGGCTGGCGTTCGGCTTGGGTCACGCGGTTGAAGCCGCTCTGGTAAAAATCGAATCCGCCGGTGAGTGCCAGCACCGCGCCGTCGGAGGGACGCAGCGACACGAGCGCGCCGCTGACCTCCGGAATCCCGGCGAGTCGCCACGGTCCGATCTCCTGTTGCAGCGCCGGGTTTTCAATCGCCTCGAGGTAAATGATATCCCCGGACTTCAGCACGTCCGCGGCCTTCTTGGGCGCCGCCCCCAAGGTGTTTTCATCGATGTAGGCACGGGCCCACGACAGCCCCGGCCAGCCGATTTCGGCGATGGTGCCGTCCTGGGTATAGACTTGCACGCTTTTCTCGTCGACCTTGAACACGACGCCCGGAAGCAGGTCGCCCACGACCCGGTAATCCTTGAGCACGTCGTCGAGATGTTCCTTGTCCGGCTCGCCGCGGACCGTAACGTGACCGGCGGGCCCGCGGTAACCATGACGGTGTTCATACTCGAGCAATCCGTCGCGCAGGGCCTTGACCGCGGCCTGCTGGTCATTGGTGTTGATCGTGGTGTAGACGTGAAATCCGCCGGCGTAGGTCTTTTCGTCATAAGCCTGGATCATGTACTGGCGCACCATCTCGGCCACGTAAGGCGCCTCGACATTAAATTTGTAGGCATGCTTGCCGGCGGCGAGCGGCGTGTTGATCGCCTGTGTGTATGCCGCCTCGTCGATGAAGCCGAGATTTTGCATCTGGCGCAGGATGGCATTGCGCCGTTCGATGGCGTTGTCGGGATTGGTCAGGGGGTTGTCGCGCGACGGCGCCTTCGGCAGCCCGGCGAGCATCGCCATTTCCGGGAGCGTCAATTCCTTGAGCGTTTTCCCATAATAAACTTGCGCCGCGGCGGCGAAACCGTAGGCGCGATGGCCGAGAAATATCTTGTTGAAGTAGAGTTCGAGAATTTGTTCCTTGCTCAATTCGCGTTCGATCTTGAACGCCAGCAGGATTTCCTTGATTTTGCGCGTGTAGGTTTTTTCGGGGCTGAGAAAAAAGTTGCGCGCCACCTGCATGGTAATGGTGCTGGCGCCCTGTCCCGCGCTTTGGGTGCGCAGGTTGTGCAAGGTAGCGCGCAGGATGCCGGCGAAGTCCACGCCGTGGTGATAGAAGAAGGAATGGTCCTCGGCCGCGAGCACCGACTTGATGAGCAGATCCGGCACCTCGTCGATGCGCACGGGAATGCGTTTTTCCTCGCCGAACTCGGCGATTAGCTGACCGTCGGACGTGTAGACCCGCATCGGCACTTTCAGTTGTGCCCCGGAAAGATCGTCGAGCGCTGGCAAGGTCGGCGTCAGAATGAGAGCAACCAGCGTGAGCATCACCACGCCGCTGGCGAACAACCCGAACAGTCCGATCAGAGCCAGTTGCCAGCGTTTGGCGGGCAGATGCTGGCGGGCCCATCGGGAGAAAAAACTCCCAGAATCATTCATCCCAGAATCATTCATTATTTAGGTAGTGCGCGAGACTTATGGATATTAGTCAGGAAGAGTCGTATTTCGGTGCGCGGGCCAGTATAAACCACCCTCCGTCAGACACGGTATTTCAGGGTTTTCGCCCCCGCCGTGTGGTGAAATTCAGCGAGGGAACCCCACGAAAACAGGCTAAATACGCCGATTTGTCATTTCTGATTTCTATGGACTATATTTGGTTTTAGTATTTAATCTACATTATATGTATTAATCATAACTAGTGGATTTCTAAGAGGGAAATTAGGTGACAGGGCTTTCTGGTTTATTTACCAAGAAAAAGCCGCCACTGATAGGGATCGATATCAGCTCCTCGGCCGTGAAGGTTCTCGAACTGAGCAATTCAGGCGGGCACCTGCGCGTGGAGCGTTATGCTGTCGAGCCCCTGCCTCAGAATGCGGTCGTCGAACATGCGATCACGGAAGTTGAGCAGGTTGCTCAAGTCGTTGAGCGCGCCATCAAGAAATCCGGCACACGTTGCAAGCATGCCGCGGTAGCGGTGCCCGCTGCGCATGTCATTACCAAGACCATCAAGATGGCGGCCAACCTGAGCGACCAGGATCGCCAGATGCAGGTGGAGATGGAAGCGGACCATTACATTCCCTATCCGCTGAACGAAATCAATCTCGATTTCCAAATTCTGGGCCCGTCGGAAAATAACCCGGAAGATGTGGACGTGCTGATGGCTGCCTGCCGCAAGGAAATCGTGGACGACTATCTCGCCGTCATTCAGCAGCCGGGCCTGACACCCATGGTCGTGGATGTTGAAACCTACGCGATGGAGAATGCCTTTTCGCTCATCACCAGCCACATGCCGGGCGGCGGCATGGAAAAGACCATCGCGGTTCTGGATATCGGCGCAACGGCGACCACCATTAACGTAGTGCATAACAACCGCTCGGTTTATACACGCGATCACGCATTCGGCGGTCGGCAACTGACGGAAGAAATCCAGCGCCGCTACGGCCTCTCTTATGAGGAAGCGGGCCTGGCCAAGAAACAGGGCGGCCTGCCGGACAATTACCAGACCGATGTATTGCGCCCGTTCATGGAGGCCATGTGCCAGGAGATCATGCGCGCGCTGCAGTTCTTCTATTCCTCGACGCCGTTCAACAGCGTGGACCAGTTGTTGCTCGCCGGCGGTTGCGCGCAAGTCGCGGGCATCGACGAACTGGTGGCGGCGCGCATCGGCGTGCCGGCCATGGTGGCCAATCCTTTTGCCAGCATGTCGCTCGCTTCGCGTATCAAGCCGCAGCTCCTCTCCAATGATGCCCCTTCGCTGATGATCAGCTGCGGGCTCGCGATGCGGAGCTTTGACGAATGACGACGCGCGTTAACCTATTACCGTGGCGCGAAATGCGCCGCAAGGAGCAGGACCGGCAACTGCTCACCATCGCCGTGGGCGCGTGGATCCTGATGGGCGTGATCATTTTCTATGCGCACGTGCATGTCAGCGCCCTGATCGAAAACCAGACCAAGCGCAATGATTTTTTGAACCAGGAGATCGCCAAGGTCGAGAAGGAGATCAAGGAGATCGCTGAACTCAAGAAGCAGCGGGCCGACCTGATCGCGCGCATGAATGTCATTTACCAGTTGCAGGGCGATCGCGCCCAGGTGGTGCATTTGTTCGATGAGCTGGCGCGCAAGCTCCCGGACGGAATTTATTTCTCGTCCCTGAAGCACTCCGGCAGCAGTATCTCGTTGCAGGGTGTGGCGCAGTCGAATGCCCGTGTATCGGCGCTCATGCGCAACCTGGCTTCTTCCGACTGGTTCGCCGATCCGGAGCTCGAGGTCATCACGGTGAAACCTCAAGGAAGCGACCGTGTCAGCAACTTTTCACTAAAGGTCAAACAGGCCGCCAAGCAGCAGAAGAAACTTACGGATACCGGCACATGACTCTCGACGATCTGAAAAATATCGATATCAACAATCTCGGTTCCTGGCCGGTGCCGATCAAGATCGGCGGAATTCTGATCGTTTGCGCCATTGTTCTTTTCGCCGGTTTCTGGTTTCTCATTCAGGGTGAACTCGAGCAGTACGACGAGGCGCAGAAAAAAGAAGAAGGTCTGCGCGAGACCTACATGAACAAGAAGGCCTTGGCGATCAATTTGCCGGCGTACAAGGAACAAATGGAGGAAATGGAACAGACCTTCGGCAGCCTGTTGCGGCAACTGCCGAATACCACGGAAGTCCCTGACCTGCTGGTGGATATCACCCAGGCCGGACTTGGGTCGAGGACTTGAATTCACCTTGTTCCGTCCGGAGAAGGAGCTGCCCAAGGACTTCTATGCCGAGTTGCCGATCAGTGTCGAGGTCCGGGGCACTTATCATGAGCTGGCGCAGTTCGTAAGCGATGTGGCCGCGCTTCCCCGCATCGTCACATTTGGCGATATCGCCATCATTCCTGCCGGCAAGGACAATAAGCTGACCATGTCGGCGAAGGCGAAAACCTATCGTTATATGGAAGAGGGCGGTGTTAAGAAACCTGATAAGGCCGTAGCCCGTACACGTAAGAAATAGCCATGAGAGATGCAAAATTACTGTTAGTCACCGTCCTACTCAGCCTTGTGCTGAGTGGGTGCAGCAGCGATGGTCTGGAGGACTTGCGCGATTTCGTCAAGAACGCCTATGCCGACAGGAAACCGAAAGTCGAGCCGCTCCCGGAAATCAAAATGCAGGAAACCTTTATTTATAATTCCGCCAACCTGGCGGATCCCTTTGCCACTTTTAATCTCAATCCGCAGAGCCAGAAGAACGCCAGCGGACCGCGCCCGGATCCGAACCGGCGCAAGGAACCGCTGGAGGACTATCCTCTGGATTCGCTGAAGATGGTCGGCACGCTTACGCGCGGCAAGCAGACATGGGCTGTTATTCAGGCGCCGGATGGAACCGTCCATCGCGCACAACAAGGCGATCACCTGGGGCAGAACTCCGGCATGATCAGCAAGATCAGCGAGGAAAAAATTGACCTGATCGAATTGATTCAGGGCAACATGGGCGATTGGGTCGAGCGTGAAGCCAACCTGACGCTGGTGGAATGAACAGGAACAAACAAGGCGGGATGATATGAAACAACACACACAATTTTGTCAGGAACAAAATTGGACGCGCGAAGCGCGCCCGCAGGGTGCGCGCCAAGGAGGGCGCGCATCACAAATCTTGCGCAACGTCGCCGTCGCGGCCGGAAAATGCCTGTCGCTTGTGCTTACCATGGTCGGCATGACCGCTGTGGCACTGGGTGCGGAAATACAGTCCATCGCCTGGGAACCGGGCAGCGAGACACCAGTCTTGCAAGTTAAGGCTGCTGGAGTATCTGCCTACACGACTCAGGTGCTGGAAGACGGACAGCGGCTGCGGATCAGTTTTCCGGACAGCAGCATGGGGACGTCACTCGCGGAATTGCAGGGCCTGGACAAGGTAAAAGGGGTTTATCCTTATCTCGCCGAAAACGGCACGTCCGTGGTAGTTGATTTGCTGATGACCGAACCCGGCCAGCTCGACGTGCAGAAAGCCGAATATGGATATCGCGTGGTGGCCTCAGCCGCCGCGCCCGCCGCGTCGACCCCGACAGCAGTTCTGCCAACACCGGCCACGGCTGAAACTCCCGCTGTGAAAACCGCAGCGGCAGAACCGGCTGCCGCAGCGCCGGCTGTGGAAGAGAAAAATGTCATCGAGGATATTCTCTATGCCAAACTGCCTGGCGACCGGATTCAGGTCACCTTGAAGATGGCAAAACCGCCGGTGGAGCCGAATGCCTTTACCATCACCAATCCGGCGCGGATATCGCTGGATTTCCCCAAGACACGGATCGGGCTCGCCAAAAAGAGTATCGCGATCAAGGAAGCGGCTGTCACCAGCGTGAACGCCATTGAGGCGGAGGACCGTTCGCGCATCGTGCTGAGTCTGATCAAGCCGGTGGCGTACTCGACGAATATCGATGGAAACAATTTTGTAGTAACCGTAGAGGCGCCGGTGGCTGCCATTGCCGGGGCGGTGGAACCCAAGACCACGCATTTCGCGAGCAGCCAAAAGTCCGGGAAATACAGTCTCAAGGCGATTGATTTCCGCCGCGGGCCTCAAGGAGACGGAAAAATCATCATCAATCTATCCGATCCCGCTGTTGGCATTGATATTCGCGAACAGGCTGGCGAGATCTTGGTAGATTTTCTGAATACATCGGTGCCTTCCGAACTGCAACGCCGTCTTGATGTGGTTGACTTCGCCACGCCGGTGCAGACGGTCGATACCTATACCCAGGGAAAGAACACGCGCATGGTCATCACGCCCAAGGGAAAATACGAGCAACTGGCGTACCAGACCGGCAGTGTCTTCACCATCAGCGTCAAGCCGATGATTGAAAAGCCGGATGAAAAGAAAGTCGACGAGTTCGGTTATTCGGGCGAGAAACTGTCGCTCAATTTCCAGAATATCGATGTGCGTGCCGCGCTGCAGGTGCTCGCCGATTTTACCGGCCTCAATTTCGTTGTGAGCGACACGGTCAAGGGCTCTCTCACCCTGCGTCTGAAAGACGTGCCGTGGGATCAGGCGCTCGACCTTATCCTTGACAGCAAGAACCTGGCGATGCGCCGCAAAGGCAACGTGCTGACCGTGGCGCCCGCGCCCGAGGTGGCGGCCAAGGAAAAGGCCAACCTGGAGGCAACCAAAGCGGTGGTCGAGCTGGAACCGCTGGTCTCGGAACTTATCCAGATCAATTATGCCAAGGCCGAAGATATTGCGAACCTCATCAAATCCATCAAGCCGGTAGGAAGCCCCCTTTCAATGGAACATCCGGTTTTCGGAGCTTCGGCTACCGGTGCCACCACCCAGATCGCAACCTCGTCCAACACGCTGTTGTCGCCCCGTGGACAAGTTACCGTGGACAGCCGCACGAACTCGCTGCTGATCCAGGATACGGCTGGAAAGATCCGCGAAGTGCGCAAGCTGATCTCCCAGCTGGATCAGCCGGTGCGCCAGGTCATGATCGAATCCCGCCTGGTGGAGGCAACCGACAATTTCAGCAAGTCCCTTGGTTCTCGTTTCGGCGTCAAATACTCCGATGTCTCGCAAAGCGGTCGCTCAGGGGCGGGCTCCGGAAATATCTCGGACAGCTCTTCGATCGTTTCTGCCGGCACCATGACCTCGAACGCCAACGGTCTCAATGTCAACCTGCCTTCTGGCGGCATCGGCAGTTCCGTCGCGGGATCCATCGGTCTTACCTTCGCCAAACTGGGCTCAAACGGAGCCCTGTTGAACCTCGAACTCTCGGCGCTGGAACAGGAAGGCCAGGGCAAGATCATCTCCAGTCCGCGCGTGATCACGGCCAATCAGAAACTGGCGCGAATTGAACAAGGGCAGGAGCGGGTGTTCACGACCAACGTCCTGGGCGTGGGTTCGGTGGTGACGAAGAAAGCCACCCTCAAGCTGGAAGTGACACCCCAGATCACGCCGGACGATCGCGTCAATCTGGATGTCGATATTACCAAGGACAATTTTGTCGACGCCGTCGTTGGCACGCTGAACGTCAAGGAGATCAAGACCCAGGTGCTGCTCGATAACGGCGAGACCGTGGTCATCGGCGGCATCTACGAGCAGGACAAGAACAGCACCATTACCAAGGTTCCGTTCTTCGGCGATATTCCGCTTCTCGGCTGGTTGTTCAAGAGCAAGGAGGTCAAGGATAACAAGACCGAATTGCTTATTTTTCTGACGCCGCGGATTCTCTCCGATAATCTCAGCCTGCGCTGAGAACCAGTGTGACCGGGCCGGCCGCCTGATCAGGCGGCCGGCCCGCTTGATTTATGGCCGCGATGCTGGCATACCTGCGGCCATGAGCCGGGTAGACAATATCTTTCTGATTGGCCCCATGGGCGCGGGCAAATCCACCATCGGACGCCATCTCGCCGAGTTGCTGGACAAGGAATTTCAGGACTCCGATCACGAGATCGAGCAACGCACCGGGGCGAGCATTCCACTGATTTTCGAAATCGAGGGCGAGGCCGGTTTTCGCGGCCGCGAGTCGTCAGTCCTCGACGATTTGACGCGCAAATCCAATGTGGTGCTCGCCACGGGCGGCGGCGCCATCCTGTCGGACGACAACCGCCGTGCGCTGCGCAGCCGCGGCGTCGTGGTTTACATGCACGCGCCGCTCGAGACCCTGTTGCAGCGCACGCGCCGCGACCGTCACCGCCCTTTGCTGCAAACCACGGACCGTGGCAAGACACTGGAGGAAATCCTCAAGTCGCGCGAACCTATATATCGGCAGACGGCGGATATCGTGGTCGAGACATCGCACCGTTCGCCGGCGAGCGTAGCGCGCGAGATCGCCCGTAAACTGGAAGCCTTGCAAACCGATGAAAACGCTGCCTCTTGATCTCGGGGACAGAAGCTACCCGATCTATATCGGTGCCGGCCTGCTCGGTCAGCCCGAACTGCTGACGCGGCATATCCTGGGAACGAGGGTGGCCATTGTCACCAACGCGACCGTGGCGCCGCTGTATCTCGCCAGGCTGCGCACGCACGTCGCTTCCCTGAAGCCGGTCGAGGTGGTGCTGCCCGATGGCGAGCAGTACAAATCTCTCGAGGTGTTGAACCGTATTTTCGATGCACTGCTTGCGGCGCGTTGTGACCGGCGCACCACCATCATTGCGCTGGGTGGGGGTGTTATTGGCGACATGGCCGGATTCGCCGCGGCCAGCTATCAGCGCGGCGTGCCTTTCATACAGGTGCCCACGACGTTGTTGGCACAGGTGGACTCCTCGGTCGGCGGCAAGACCGGTGTCAATCATCCGCTCGGCAAGAACATGATCGGCGCGTTCTACCAGCCGCGTGCCGTGATCATCGACACCGACACGCTCAATACCCTGCCGGACCGCGAACTCTCGTCGGGACTGGCGGAAGTCATCAAGTACGGCTTGATCCGCGACCCCGAGTTTTTTGCCTGGCTTGAGGCTAATCTGGACAAGTTGCTGGCGCGCGACCCCGAGGCGCTGGCCTACGCGATTCACCGTTCGTGCTGGAACAAGGCCGAGGTGGTGGCCGCGGATGAACGCGAATCCGGCGTGCGCGCCACGCTTAATCTGGGCCATAGCTTCGGTCATGCGATCGAAACCGGTATGGGATACGGGAATTGGCTGCACGGCGAGGCCATTGCCGTGGGCATGGTGATGGCGTCCGATCTGTCGCGCAGACTCAAATGGCTGTCCGCCGCCGATGTCGCGCGCGTTGAAAAGCTGATCCGCCGGGCGCGACTGCCGGTGCGCGCCCCCGGCACGCTTTCCGCGGCGCGTTTTCTGGAACTGATGGCGGTGGACAAGAAGGTGCTGGACGGGCGCCTGCGGCTGGTGCTGCTCAAGCGCCTGGGCGAGGCCGTGGTCACCGACGACTATCCGCGCGCCGAGCTTGAGGGAACATTGGCCAGCATGCGGGAAGCGGCGTAATGCTGGCAGCTTTCGCCGCGCAGGATGCCACCTCGCGCGGGCGACAGTATCCTGAGCCCGCGCCCGCAAACCGCTCCGAATATCAGCGCGACCGCGACCGCATCATCCACAGCGCCGCGTTCCGTCGTCTCGAATACAAGACCCAGGTTTTCATCAACCACGAGGGCGATCTGTTCCGCACGCGCCTGACGCATTCGATCGAAGTGGCGCAGATCGCGCGCTCGATCGCCCGCGCGCTTTCGCTTAACGAGGACCTGACCGAGGCCATCGCCCTGGCGCATGATCTGGGTCATACGCCTTTCGGCCATTCGGGCCAGGACGCGCTGAATGAATGCCTGCGAGATTACGGCGGTTTCGAGCACAATCTGCAGTCGCTGCGGGTGGTGGATGTTCTTGAAGAACGCTACGCCGAGTTCCCCGGGCTCAATCTCACCTTTGAAACACGCGAAGGCATACTCAAGCATTGCTCGCCAAAAAACGCGCGCGAACTGGGTGAATTGGGAAAACGATTTCTGGAAAAGACCCAGCCCAGCCTTGAGGCGCAGCTGGTCAATATCGCCGACGAGATCGCCTACAACAATCACGACGTGGACGACGGACTGCGATCCGGGCTGCTGAAGCTCGAGCAGCTCCAGGGAGTCACACTGTTTGCCGAGCAGCATGCCGAGGTGCGGCGGCGCTATCCGGATATCGCTCCGCGTCGCGCCATTTACGAAACCGTACGGCGCATGATCAATCACGTGGTGACCGATCTTATCGAGAACAGCCGCCGCCTGATTGAAATCTCCGGCATCAAGCATATCGATGACGTCCGCCACCACCCTGAGCCCCTCATCGGCTACACTCCCGCGGTGGCGGAAAAATCCCGCGAGTTGAAGCGCTTTCTGCGACAACACCTGTACGCACACGAACAGGTGACCCGCATGATGGGCGAAGCGGTGAAGGTCGTGCACGACTTGTTCGCGGCGTTCATGCGGGACCCACGGCTGCTCCCGACCCAATACCAGGACAAGCTCCAAGCGCAGGATGATCCTGCCGGCCGGGCCCGGATCGTCGCCGACTATATCGCCGGCATGACTGACCGCTACGCCTTGCGCGAGCACACACGACTCTCCAACCCCGGCGTTTGACCGCGGGAAAGGCGTTTTCGGTCAATCCCTTCATCTTTCCGTGGCTGAAAATGACCCTTTTGCGACGGGTTCCATTGAACCGGCCCCGGCAGGCCGGTATACTTTTCGCCCCTTTTGCTCCTGATTTTCCGTGATTTTCACGGGCAAAAGAACGAATTCCCCTGATCTGGGCGAGACCCTCGCTGGCGAGCGAAAACACGAACACGGATCGGTGCGGGAAAATGGCGCCGGACGGCGTCGCCAGCGGTGAATGAAAGCGGTGATCGGAATTGGAACAGCATAACAAGACGCAGCAGGGTCTCTATGACCCGACTTATGAACACGACGCCTGCGGTGTCGGTTTTGTCGTGGACATCAAGGGCCGCCGCTCGCACCAGATCGTTACGCACGCGCTGACGATTCTCCGGAACCTCATGCATCGCGGCGCCTGCGGCTGCGAGGAGAATACCGGCGACGGCGCTGGCATCCTGATTCAGGTACCGCACGCGTTTCTGCAGCGAGAGTGCGGCAAACTCGGCATTTCCCTTCCCGCGGCCGGCCGCTACGGCACCGGCATGGTTTTCCTGCCGCGCGCGGCGGCGGAAGCCCGCCACTGCGAATCCCTGTTCGCCGATATCGTGCGCGCGGAAGGGCAGACGCTGCTCGGCTGGCGCGATGTTCCCGTCGACGATTCGTCGCTCGGCCCGACGGCGGTTTCGGCCGAGCCGGCCTTCCGCCAGGTTTTCATCGGCCGCGCCCCCGGCATCACCGACGATCAGACCTTCGAGCGCAAGCTCTATGTCATCCGCAAGCGCATCGAGCACGCGGTCTGGAATTCGGACCTCAAGCAGCGTTCGCTGTTCTACATCCCGAGCCTCTCGGCGCGCACGCTGATCTACAAGGGCATGCTCACGCCGACCCAGGTCGAGCTGCTGTTTCCCGACCTGACCGATCCGGCGGTGGAATCGGCGCTGGCGCTGGTGCACTCGCGGTTCTCGACCAACACCTTTCCGTCCTGGCCGCTGGCGCATCCGTATCGCTACATCGCGCACAACGGCGAGATCAATACCTTGCGCGGCAATATCAACTGGATGCGCGCGCGCGAAGCGCTGTGCGCTTCGCCTCTCTTCGGCGATGACCTGAAGAAAATCCTCCCGATCGTGATCGAGGGCGGATCGGATTCGGCCACCTTCGACAACGTGCTCGAATTCCTGCACATGGCGGGACGCGAATTGCCGCATGCCGTGCTGATGATGATCCCCGAGGCGTGGAGCGGCCACGAGACGATGGACGAGGACCGCAAGGCCTTCTACGAATATCACGGTTGCCTGATGGAGCCGTGGGACGGCCCGGCCTCGATCGCCTTCACCGACGGCAGCGTCATCGGCGCCGTGCTCGATCGCAACGGCCTGCGTCCGTCGCGCTACTACGTGACGAAAGACGGTCTGGTGGTCATGGCCTCCGAGGTCGGCGTGCTCGACATCCCGCCGGAGAACGTGCTCATCAAGGAACGCCTGCACCCGGGCCGCATCTTCCTGGTGGATACGCGCGAGGGCCGCATCATCGACGATGCCGAACTCAAGCAGCGCTACACCTCGGCGCATCCGTACAAGGATTGGCTGAAGACAAACCTCGTCCCGCTCGATCAACTGCCCAAGCCGCCGCAAGTGCCGGAGCCGGATCACGCCAGCGTGCTGCAGCGCCAGCAGGCCTTCGGTTATACCCACGAAGACCTGCGCATCCTCATGGCGCCGATGGCGCAGAAGGGCGAGGAGCCGGTGGGTTCGATGGGCAACGACGCGGCGCTGGCGGTGCTGTCGGAAAAGCCGCGCCTGCTGTACGACTACTTCAAGCAGCTGTTCGCGCAGGTGACCAATCCGCCGCTCGATGCGATCCGCGAGGAGCTGGTGACCCAGATCGAGACGCCGCTCGGCCCCGAAGGGAATCTGCTCAAGCCCGGTCCCGAAAGCTGCCGCATGCTGAAGCTGAAGACGCCGATCCTGGGCAACGAGGAGCTGGCGAAAATTCGCCATCTCGATCGTGCCGGTTTCAAGACTGTCACCCTGCCCATGTTGTTCCCGGCCGGATCGGGCGGGCCGGGGCTGGCGCGCGCGCTGGAAGAATTGTGCATGAAGGCGAGCGAGGCGATCTCCCAGGGCTGTACCTTTATTGTTCTGTCCGACCGTGGCGTGGATGCGCAGCACATGCCGATACCGGCGTTGCTGGCCACGTCCGGGGTGCATCATCACCTGGTGCGCGCGGGCACGCGCGTGAAGGTCGGTCTGATCGTTGAATCCGGCGAGCCACGCGAGACGCACCACATGGCGCTGCTGCTGGGTTACGGCGCGGGTGCGGTGAATCCGTATCTGGCCTTCGAGACGCTCGACGACATGATCCGCCAGGGCCTGCTCAATGGCGTGGATCCGGCGACGGCGGTCAAGAATTACATCAAGGCGCTCAACAAAGGCGTGGTGAAGGCGATCTCCAAGATGGGCATCTCCACCATACAGTCTTATCGTGGCGCGCAGATTTTCGAGGCCATCGGTCTCGACAAGGCGTTTGTCGACAAGTATTTCACCTGGACCGCCTCGCGCGTCGGCGGCATCGGCATCGACGTCGTGGCGCAGGAGGCCAGTCTGCGTCACCACCGCGCCTATCCCGACCGGCCGGTGGGTCCGCCGGAGCTCGACTGGGGCGGGCATTACCAGTGGCGCCGCGACGGCGAGTACCACATGCTCAATCCCGAGACGATCGCGAAGCTGCAGCACGCCACGCGCGCCAACTCCTACGCGATGTTCAAGGAATTCTCCCGCGCCTGCGACAACGGCGCGCAACATCTCGCCACCCTGCGCGGGCTCATGGAGTTCAAGCCGGCCGACCGGCCGATCCCGATCGAGGAGGTGGAATCCGTTGAGTCCATCATGCAGCGCTTTGCGACCGGCGCCATGTCCTATGGCTCGATCAGCCAGGAGGCACACGAGTCGCTCGCCATCGCCATGAACCGCATCGGCGGCCGCTCCAACTGCGGCGAAGGCGGCGAGGACCCGGAACGCTACGGCACGGTCACGCAACTCACGCGTCAAACAGGTGGCCTCGGGCCGCTTCGGCGTGACCAGCCATTATCTGGTCAACGCCACCGACCTGCAGATCAAGATGGCGCAGGGCGCCAAGCCCGGCGAGGGCGGGCAACTGCCCGGACACAAGGTGTATCCGTGGATCGCCAAGGTGCGTTACTCGACGCCCGGTGTCGGCCTGATTTCACCGCCGCCGCATCACGACATTTATTCGATCGAGGATCTGGCGCAGCTGATTCACGATCTGAAGAACGCCAATCGCGCGGCGCGCATCCACGTGAAGCTCGTCTCCGAGGTCGGCGTGGGCACCGTCGCCGCCGGTGTCGCCAAGGCACATGCCGACGTGGTGCTGATCTCCGGCCACGACGGCGGCACCGGCGCGAGCCCGCTGACCTCGATCAAGCACGCGGGACTGCCGTGGGAACTCGGTCTGTCCGAGACCCAGCAGGTGCTGGTGATGAACAAGCTGCGCGACCGCATCGTGGTGCAGGTGGACGGCCAGCTGAAGACCGGCCGCGACGTGGTGATCGCGGCGCTGCTGGGCGCGGAGGAATTCGGTTTCTCGATTGCGCCGCTGGTGGTGCTCGGCTGCATCATGATGCGCGTATGTCATCTGAACACCTGTCCGGTCGGTATCGCCACCCAGGACCCGGAGCTGCGCAAGAAATTCGCCGGCGATCCGGCGCACGTCGAGAACTTCTTCCGCTTCGTGGCGCAGGAGGCGCGCGAATGGATGGCGCAGCTCGGCTTCCGCACGCTGGCTGAAATGATCGGGCGCGTGGACCGCCTGAACGTGAAAAAAGCCGTGGATCACTGGAAGGCGCGCGGCCTCGATTTCACGCAGATCCTGTACCAGCCGCCGGCCGGTCCCGACGTGGCCATCCGCCAGGTGCGGGCACAGGATCACGGACTCGAGAACTCGCTCGACATGGTGACGATCCTGCCGCTGACGCGTGAAGCGCTCGAGTCCAAGAAGCCCGTGGACATCATCCTGCCGATCCGCAACGTCAACCGCACGGTCGGCACGATACTCGGCAGCGAGGTGAGCCGGCGCTATGGCGCCGAGGGCCTGCCCGAGGACACGATCCGCATCCATTTCAACGGCTCCGCCGGCCAGAGTTTCGGCGCGTTCCTGCCGAACGGCATCACCTTCACGCTCGAAGGCGACGCCAACGACTACATCGGCAAGGGGCTGTCCGGCGGCAAGCTGATCGTTTATCCGCCGCGCCAGGCGAGCTTCGTGCCGGAGGAGAACATCCTCATCGGCAACGTCGCGCTTTATGGGGCGACCGCGGGCGAAGCCTATTTCCGCGGGGTGGCGGGCGAGCGATTCGGCGTGCGCAATTCCGGCGCGCACGCGGTGGTCGAAGGCGTGGGCGACCACGGCTGCGAATACATGACCGGCGGGCGCGTCGTCGTGATCGGCCGCACCGGGCGCAACTTCGCGGCCGGCATGTCCGGCGGCGTGGCCTACGTGCTCGATGCCGCGGGTGATTTCAAGCGCCGTTGCAATCTGGCCATGGTGGACATCGATCCGATGACCTCGGCCGAGGACGTGGAGCTGGTGAAGGACCTGCTCAAGCGCCACGCGCATTACACCGGCAGCACGGTCGCGGAAAAGATTCTCGCCGGCTGGAAAGCCCAGCAGGCGAAATTCGTGAAGGTGACGCCCAAGGACTACAAGCGCGTGCTCGCGGCCATCTCCAAGGCACGGCAAAACGGCATCTCGGAAGAACAGGCGGTGATGGAAGCGGCGCATGGGTAAGATCACCGGCTTTATCGAGTTTCACCGCGCCAAACAGCCTTACCGACCCGTCGCCGAACGGGTGCGGGACTGGAAGCAGGTCATGCGCCCGTTCCCCGAGGACGAGCTCAAGAAGCAGGGCGCGCGCTGCATGGACTGCGGTATCCCGTTCTGTCATCAGGGTTGCCCGCTCGGCAACATCATTCCCGACTGGAACGACCTGGTTTACCGCGGCCAGTGGCAGGAGGCGATCGACCGCCTGCACGCGACCAACAACTTCCCGGATTTTACCGGCACGCTGTGTCCGGCGCCGTGCGAGGGCGCGTGCGTGCTCGGCATCAACGACGATCCGGTGACGATCAAGGCGATCGAACTGGCCATCATCGACCGCGCCTTCCAGCAAGGCTGGATCAAACCCGAGCCGCCGAAAGTGCTGACCGGCAAGAAGGTCGCTGTCGTCGGTTCCGGCCCCGCCGGGCTTGCGGGCGCGCAGCAGTTGCGGCGCGCCGGCCACGAGGTCACCGTGTTCGAACGCGACGACCGCCCCGGCGGCCTGCTGCGCTACGGCATTCCCGAATTCAAGATGGAAAAGAAAGTGCTCGACCGGCGGCTGGAGCAGATGAAGGCCGAAGGCGTGGTGTTCAAGGCCAACGCGCATATCGGCGTGAACCTGCCGGTGGAGGAACTGCGAAAGAATTTCGACGCCGATTCTGCTGGCCGGCGGCGCCTGCGCCCCGCGTGACCTGCCGGTTCCCGGGCGGGAATTGAATGGCGTTTACTTTGCCATGGAATACCTGGCGCAATCGAACCACCGTTGCGAAGGCGACGCGATTCCGGCGGAGCGGGAAATCACCGCCAAGGGCAAACACGTCATCATCATCGGTGGCGGCGACACCGGCGCCGATTGTCTCGGTACCGCGAATCGTCAGGGCGCGAAGAGCGTGCACCAGCTGGAAATCATGCCGCGCCCCCCGGAGACACCGTGCCTCGGACAATCCCTGGCCGCAGTGTCCGTATATCTATCGCATCGCTTCCGCGCACGAAGAAGGCGTGGAACGCCTGTACTCGGTTTCCACCAAGCGGTTTATCGGTGACGACGCCGGCCGTCGTCAAGGCACTGGAACTGGTCAAAGTCGAGATGGTGCGCGAACACGGTCGCAGCATCATCAAGGAAATCCCGGGCAGCAGCTTCACGATGCCCTGCGATCTGGCGTTGCTGGCGATGGGTTTCACCGGCCCGGAACGCCCGGGCATGCTGGAGAGTCTCGGCGTGAAATTCACCGACCGCGGCAACGTGTGGCGCGACGACAACTGGATGACGAGCGTTCCCGGGCGTGTTCACCGCCGGCGACATGCAGCACGGCCAGTCGCTCATCGTCTGGGCCATCGCCGAGGCGCGTTCGGCGGCGCGCGGCATCGACAAGTATCTGACGGGCGCCTCCGACCTCCCGGCGCCACTGTAATATTGAACAACTCACCGCAAAGGCGCAAAGACGCAGAGAAAGATCTGTTCAAGATAAAAGATCTGCCTTGTGCGTTCCTTTGCGCTCTTTGCGTCTTTGCGGTGAAATTCTTATATGTCAGAACTGAAGAACGACAGATTATTACGCGCGCTGCTGCGCCAGCCCGTGGACGTGACGCCGGTATGGGTCATGCGCCAGGCGGGACGTTACCTGCCCGAGTACCGCGCGGTGCGCGAGAAGGCCGGTGATTTCAAGACGCTCTGCACCACGCCCGAACTCGCCTGCGAAGTGACGCTGCAACCGCTGCGCCGCTTCGCGCTCGATGCCGCGATTCTTTTTTCCGACATTCTCACTATTCCCGACGCCATGGGGCTCGGGCTTTATTTCACCGAGGGCGAGGGTCCGCAGTTCAAAAAACCCGTACGCACCGCCGCCGATGTCGCGGCGCTGCCGGTCCCGGACCCCGAATCGGAGCTGAAATACGTCATGGATGCGGTGCGCCTGATCCGGCGCGAACTGCACGGCCAGGTCCCGCTGATCGGCTTCGCGGGCAGTCCCTGGACGCTAGCGACTTACATGGTCGAAGGCGGCGGCAGCAAGGATTTCGGTCTCGTCAAATCCATGATGTTCGACCAACCGAAGCTCATGCATCAGTTGCTCGACGTGCTGGCGCGCGCGGTGGCTGCCTACCTTAACGCACAGGTCGCCGCCGGCGCGCAGGCGCTGATGCTGTTCGACACCTGGGGCGGCGTGCTGACGCCGCGGGATTACCGCGAATTCTCGCTGCGCTACATGGAGCGGATCGTCCAGGGCCTCACGCGCGAGCACGAAGGCCGGCGCGTGCCGGTAATCCTGTTCACCAAGAACGGCGGCCAATGGCTCGAAACCATGGCGGACTCGGGCGCCGACGCGCTCGGCATCGACTGGACCACCGATCTGGGCGATGCCCGTGCGCGCGTGGGGCAGCGCGTGGCGCTGCAGGGCAACATGGACCCGTCCCTGCTGTACGCCGCGCCGGAACGCATCCGCCGCGAAGTGGACACCATCCTGGCAAGTTATGGCCAGGGAAACGGCCTGGTTTTCAATCTGGGTCATGGCATCCACCCGCATGTCAATCCCGACAAGGTGGCCGTGGTCGTGGACGCGGTGCATGACCTGAGTCGCCAGTATCATCAGAAATAGTGCGACGGGTGATTTCCGCGGCTATCCTGCAAGACTTCATTTCCGGTGGTCATCCGTAGATATGGACAACGCCCGCTGCCCGTTCGAGAAGGCCATCCTGAGCGTTCAGTGCGACTGTGAAATGGCCACCCGTTTTTCCATCGCCGAGCAAATGGGCGTGGAATGCCGTTCTGACATCGCGCGCAACAACTGCACCACGCTCCTGGTATACCTGCGCGAACGCGCACGCTTTGTGCTCAAGGTCACCGATACCTCCGCGGGCCTGCCGTTCGGCAAGGAAATGAAGGTCATGCTCGGCGGCTTGATCGGCCTGCAGCGGCAGATGGCGCCGCAGGAAGGGAGCTGCCCGGGTGCAGAATATCCACGCCCTGGTGCAGCAGGCGCAGGCGGCCTACGGCTCGCTGGACGCGCTGCCGTATCAGGAAATCGTCAGAACGATTGCAGCGTACCAGGGCAAGCGCCGCGGCAACGCCCGCCCCTCGCGCTGATTTTGGCTTGAACCTGTTTTAATCGTCTCTGGTAAGTCTTTGATAAGCGTGGACTTGTCCGCCGCGCCGCGTGGCGCGCGTTGTCATTTGGCATACGGGCGGGTAGATTGTGGTTTGAACTAAAAATGGACGTCTAGCTTCAATAATAAGTTTGCTGTTTCTGCGGCTACTCCACAGGGAGGCGGTGCCCGCGCCGTACATGTCGGCGGTGTATAACTAGAAACGCCGTCGCGGAAACAGGAGGTGGGGAAGTGGTGCAGAACGAATCCGAAGCGGACCGCGCATCCGCTTCGAAAAGATTGCTGGGCTTGCTCGACGGGCTGAAGCGCACATCCTCGGGTATCGTCATCTATGACCAGATCGCACGCCTGGTGGAAGAGCAGGAGGGCGTGCAGGCCAGGGTCGATCACACCTATGCCGCGTTGCTGCATCTGTTGCTCGATGCCTACGCGCGCGATCCCTCCGCCGATCACATCACCCGTCTCAATGCGCGCCTGATCCAGTTGCGCCGCGGTTTCGCGCCCGCTTCGGGCGCCGCGGTTTCGCCCGACAAACTCGACGAGCGCATCCGTCAGGCGGCCGCCGGGGTGACCGCGCCGGCCGCCGACACGCAGACGGAAAGGTCCCCGCCGGTATCCACCGCCGCGCCCAAGGCCGCCGCAACCCCCCCGAAGGATGATTCCACGACGACATTCCCGGCGACCGAGAACGGCGCGCTGTTGGCCGAGCGCCGCGTCAACAGCGCCTATCGCCTGCACCTCGACCGCCAGCGCGACGAGATCGATAAGCTGCAGGGCGCGCTCGCCAAGAGCGTGACCGACGCGCTCACTCAGAACCGCGAATTCGGCGCGCTGCTGCAGATCGAGCTGCGCGCGTTGCAGCAGGCCGAAGGGGACAAGGAGATCGAACAGCTGCGGCAGATCCTGGTCGGCGGCCTCGAGGAGCTGATCAACGGACAGCGCTCGCTCGACTCCAAGCTGCACCGCACGGGAGGTTATCTGAAGCTCATCAAGGCCGACAGCGAACGGCTGCATGATGAGCTGAACAAGGTGCGGCTGCTGTCGCTGACCGATGAGTTCACCGGCCTGCCGAACCGGCGCGCCTTCATGCGCCGTCTGCAGGACGAGACCAGCCGCGCGCAGCGTTACGGCGCGCCGCTGACGCTGGCCATGATCGACCTCGATGAGTTCAAGGCCATCAACGACGTGTCACGGTCACGCCGCCGGCGACGCCATCCTGCGCTGTTACGCCACCGACGTGCTGACCGTGCTGCGCCACCACGATATGGTCGCGCGCTACGGCGGCGAGGAGTTCGCGGTCCTGCTGCCCAACACCACCCCGGACGGGGCCGTCGCGGCCATAACCAAGGTGAGGAACCGCGCGCTGGAGGTTCGCTGTGAGCATCAAAACCTGGCGCTGGCGCTGCCGACCTTTTCCACCGGCATCGCCCTGTATAACTCCGGGCGAAAGCTACACCGACCTGATCGACCGCGCCGATCGTGCCCTGTACCGCGCCAAGCGACTCGGCCGCAACCGCATCGAGCTGGAAATGTCGATTATTCCGCCAACCCGGCCCCAGGGCCTGACCAACGGCAACGGCGCCTGAGGGCGGACTGTGCCGAGGTTGTGAACCGGGGTTCCGGCGTCTAATCTCAATGACAGGTATATTCACGCCAGTTATTGAGGAGATCGCCTTGGCGGGTACGGACACCTCGACAGATCCGTCGTTGCTGAAAAGTCTCAAGCATCATCTGGAAGGTCTGAAGCGGACCGAACACGGGCTTATCCTCTACAACCAGATCCAGCGCGGCTTGCAGAAGTACGGACACGAAGACGGGCGCATCGAGCTCGTTTTTGTGACCTTTCTGCATGGCCTGCTCGGCAAGTATGCCACCAGCCCGGCCTGTGACCCGGCCACCCGCGTCAAGGCGCGCCTCATCCAGCAGCGCCTGATGCTCTATCTGCCCACATCTTCGACAAACCCGCCAGCGCACCGGCCGCCACCGCGCCGCCACGCCCTGTGTCCCCGCGGTCGCGGCAAAGCCGGTCGTGTCACCACCCATCGTGCAGGCACCGACACCGGCCGTCGTCGCGCCACCGCCCCCGGCCGCGCCGGTCGCGGCAGAGCCGGTCGTGCCACCACCCATCGCCCAGGCACCCGTACAGGCACCGCCGCCGGCGCGCCATCCGCGCCACCGGTGGTCGCGGCCAAGCCGGAGCCGGTAATGGAAAGCAGCCGTCCCCGTCCCCGAAACATCTGCGTCGCCCACTCGGCAGGAGAAGATCGAGGCGCTGGAAGACACGTTCGCGGATAAAGTGACGGAGAGCATCACGGTCGACAAGCAGTTCGGCGAGTTGCTGGAAAGCGAACGTGCCGCCCTGGAGGACACGCACAGCCCGCTGGGCTGAACTCGGCGATCTCAAGCAGATTCTGGTCAAGGGGCTGAACGAACTGATCGAGGAACGCCAGGCGCTGATCGATAAACTTTCCACCGCGAGCGAATATCTCAAGGCGGTGGAATCGGACCGCGAGCGCCTGCGGCACGAACTCGGCCAGGCACGCAAGCACAGCATGGCCGACGAACTGACCGGATCTGCCCAAGCGTGACGTGTTCATCAAGCAACTCGAGTCCGAGATCGGCCGCGTCAAGCGCTACGGGTTCGCGCTGGTGTTCGCGGTCATCGACATCGACGACCTCGAGTCGGTCAACAAGCGCTACGGGCGCGCCACCGGCGACGCCGTGCCGCGCTGCTACGCCAACGAGATCCTGTCCAAGTTCCGCACCTACGATCTGGTGGCGCGCTACGGTGGCGACGAGTTCGCCGTGCTGTTCCCGAACACGCAGAAGGACGGGGCCATGCACGCGCTGGAAAAGGCGCGCAAGACCGCCACCAGCACCTTCATCCACCAGGACGGCAAGAACATCCCGCTGCCGAGTTTTTCGAGCGTGCTGACGCAGTATTCACCCGGCGAGCCGCCGGCCGCGCTGCTCGCAGCGCGCGGACGAGACGCTGACCCACGCCAAGCTGGGCGGCTACAATCGCATGGTGGTTGCCCTGCCAACGGCGTAGCGCCATTTCTCCGCGGCGCTGGTTCTGGCCGGCCATAAGATGATCGGTTAGTATTGCGCCGCCGTCATTTTATGGAGGAAAGAATTCCATGGGCTTCCGTGTTTTCCTGGCAACAGTAGCAGCGGGCTTCAGCGCCCCGGTTCTGGCGGATTCCTCGATATTAATCTCAACAACGACACCGTGCAGGCGACTTACGCCACGGCATTCTCGCCAAGCCGAATTCAACGTCGGATTCCTGTCCAACACCGACCAGAACGACTGGGCCGGAAGATGGGCCTGCTCGCCTCCGGCGAGAAACAGACGGCTGACATGCGCATCGACGCCGGACTCGGCGGCAGGGTCTACTACGCCAACGTCAGCAACGATAACGTACTCGCTCTCGCTCTCGGCGGCCAGTTCAGCGTGCACCCGAACAACATGCCGATCGGTTTCAGCGGCTACCTGTATTATGCACCGGATGTCGTCACGTTCATGGACGGCAATAAATTCTGGGAGTGGGGCGCGCGCGTCGAGTTCGAGATGGTCAAGAAGACCGCGAATATCTATGTCGGTTACCGCAAGATGCTCGCCGAACTCGACAACAACCACGACGTGACCGTGGATTCGGGCGTCAATGTCGGCGTGAAGATCAGCTTCTGACCCGCGCTTTCCCCGGCCTGAACAGGCACACACGATCCGCGGGTTGCCGCCACGCATTCCCATGAAAAGTCTCTGGAGCGACACGGAAGCCACACAATTCCCGGGCGACATGGGATTGCGCGTCTACAGCTCGCGCCTGCTCGGGCGCGACAAGTCGCTGGTGCTGCACGGCGGCGGCAACACCTCGGTCAAGATCACGGAAAAAAATCTCCTCGGTGAGAGAGGAAGACGCTCCTGTACGTGAAGGGCAGCGGCTGGGACCTGGAATTCATCGAGGCCGCCGGTTTTTCACCGGTGCGCATGGAGCATCTGATCAGGCTCGCGCAACTGCCGGCAGCTGTCCGACCCGCAGATGGTGAACGAGCTGCGCACCCACATGACCCGCGCCTCGGCGCCGACGCCGTCGGTCGAAGCCGATCCTGCACGCGCATTCTGCCGCACAGGTACGTGGACCACACCCACGCCGACGCGGTGATCACGGTGACCAATACGGCCAAGGGACTGGAGCGCATCCGCGAGATTTACGGCGAACACTGTGGTAGTTATTCCCTACGTGATGCCCGGCTTCGACCTGGCGCGGCTGTGCGCCGAGCAGTTTCGCAAAGCGAGGCCGCGCAAGAACACGATCGGCATGGTGCTCATGAACCACGGCATCTTCTCCTTCGGCGAAACCGCGCGGCAATCCTACGAACGCATGATCGAGCTCGTCACGCGCGCAGAGGACTATCTCGCGAAACACAAGGCCTGGCAGTTGCCGGCCGCTGCGGAAAAGCCATCCCCAGGCCCGCTGCGCCAGGAGCTGGCCGGGCTGCGGCGCACGCTGTCCGAAGCCGCCGGATTTCCCGTGATTGTCGCGGCGCACGAAGACGCCGCGAGCCTCGCTTTCGCGCGTCGCGGCGGACATTGCCACGATCTCGCAGCAGGGTCCGGCGACGCCGGATCACGTGATCCGCACCAAGCGCGTGCCGATGATCGGGCGCGATGTGAAAGCGCTACGTCGAGGCGTACAAAAAATATTTCAACGAGCATGCACCCAAAGCGAAAGAACCCAAGACCATGCTTGATCCGGCGCCGCGCGTGATTCTCGATCGCGATTTCGGCGTAGCCACCGTCGGACGCAGCGCCAAAGACGCCGCGATTACGTTCGACATCTATGCCCACACGCTCGAAATCATCGAGCGCGCGACCGCACTCGGGGGCTGGACAGTGCACTGCCGGCGAAGGACATTTTCGACGTGGAGTACTGGGACCTGGAGCAGGCCAAGCTCAAGGGCGGCGGCAAGACCGCCGGTGTTCGCCGGCGAAGTCGCACTGAGTCACCGGCGCCGCCTCGGGCATCGGCAGGGCCTGCGTGGACTCGTTGCTGGCGCGCGGCGCCGCGGTCGTCGGGCTCGACATCAATCCCGATATCACCGGTCTTTACAGCCGTCCCGATTATCTTCGGTCTGGTCTGCGACGTGACGGATGAAGAGCAGCTCACCGACGCGCTGGAGAAAACCACGCGCGCCTTCGGCGGGCTCGACATGCTGATCCTGAACGCCGGCATTTTCCGCCCGGTTGCCGCATCGAGGCGCTCTCGACCGCCGAATGGCAGAAAGTGCTGCGCATCAACCTGGATTCCAATCTGGTGCTGATGCGCGAGGCGCATCCGCTGCTCAAGCTTGCGCCGCGTGGCGGACGCGTGGTGGTGATCGGCTCGAAAAACGTTCCCGCACCCGGTCCCGGCGCCGCGGCTTATTCGGCGTCGAAGGCGGCGCTCAATCAGCTCGCGCGCGTGGCCGCGCTCGAATGGGGCGCGGACAACATCCGCATCAACTCGCTGCACCCCAACGCCGTGTTCGACACCGGCATCTGGACCGAGGAAGTTTTACAGGCGCGTGCGAAGCACTACGGGCTTATCGGTCGAGCAATACAAGAAGAACAACGTGCTGAAAACCGAAGTCACCAGCCGTGACGTCGCCGAGCTTGCCGCCGAGATGTGCGGTCCGCTGTTCGCCAAGACCACCGCCGCGCAAGTGCCGGTGGATGGCGGGAATGAGCGGGTGATTTAATCAACGTACCCGAGTCGCTCAGCAAGCCAGCGTGTTGCCTTGTCATGAAGTAATTAGTGTCGATCAATTTCTGAAATGATCATGCGAAAACTGCCGCGCGCGTTCTATGACCGGGACACGATTACCGTTGCCCGGGATCTGCTCGGCAAATATCTGATTCACGTATCGCGCGGGGTGGAACGCGTCGGCCGGATCGTGGAGGTTGAGGCCTACCTCGGGCCGCACGACCTCGCCGCGCATTCCGCGCGCGGGCTGACCGAGCGGACCAAAGTTATGTTCGGCCCGCCGGGTCATGCCTATGTCTACATGATTTACGGAATGTATTTCTGCATGAACGTCGTGACCGAACGCGAAGGCCATGCCTCCGCGGTGCTGTTGCGCGCGGTCGAACCAGTGACGAATATCGAGGAGCGAACCCAGGGCCCCGGCCTGTTGTGCCGCGCCATGCGCATCGACCGGCGGCTCAACGGTCACGACCTGATCAGTAAAAATTTTTACATCGCTGCACCGGCCGAATCCGAACCCGTGGTCATCGTCAAACGGCCGCGCGTGGGCGTCGACTATGCCGGCCACTGGGCCAAACGACACCTGCGCTTTTATATCAAGGGAAATCCCTTCGTCTCGAAGCGATAACGCGAAACCAATCGCTTACCTTTCGCCAGCGCGCAATGCACCACTTCGATTCAGGTCCGGTGCGTGCGTCACGGTATTGGTGCATGTAACCGCCCTGGAAACGCCGTATTCCACTCTAGTCCCTTGATTTCACAGGAACTACCCACATGGCACAGCGATTGCTTTTGAAAAGACGGCTTCTGAGGTTATCGACATGTCATTGAGTGTGTTGCTGGTGGACGACGATCCCGAACGCGCGGCGATCGTGGAGCCGGCGCTGCGGGAGGCAGGTTACGAAGTGGTGACGGTGGTGGATACCGCCACCGAAATGCTGGCACAGGTACGCGCGCGGCTGGCCGGATGTGATCATCATCGACCGCGACTCGCCGGACCGCGACACCCTGGAACACGTGTGCATGATCAGCGCGCGACGATCCGCGCCCGATCGTGATGTTTACACAGGACAAGGACCAGGCGCTCATGCGCGAGGCCCTGAAGGCCGGGGTCAGCGCCTACGTGGTGGACGGGTTGTCGATGGAGCGCGTGCGGCCGATCGTGGAAGTGGCAGCTGGCGCGCTTCGAGCAGTGGCAGGCGCTGCGCCGCGAGCTGGATCAGGCGCAGACGAATCTGGCGGAGCGCAAGCTGATCGAACGCGCCAAGGGCAATCGTCATGAAGCAGCGGGGCTGCACCGAGGACGAGGCCTATCGCGCGCTGCGCAAGATGGCCATGGATCGCGGCAAGCGACTTGTCAGCGTGGCCGAGACCTGGTGGCGGCGGAGGATTTGCTGGGATAGGCGTGAGTGGTTCGTGGCTTGAGGCCGGTACGCCGGTTGCATAGAAGTAAAAGCTGAACGTCGGGCGGTACGTGAACCTGCTGAAATGAAAATATATCGCGGGCCAACGGCGGTCCGCGGGAGTGGGCAAAGGCGTCCATCGCTCCGGGGGAAACCCGGATGGGTGGACGCTTTTTTATTCGGTACAACCGGAGAGAGACATGCATCGCAAGAAAGACACGAGTGATACCGGCGGGTTTTCGCGTCGGGATTTTCTCAAGACCGGCATGGCCGCCGGTCTCGGCGCCGCGAGTATCCTCGACCTGGTGACGGGGGGAGTGAAGAGCGCCGCCTACGCCGGCGGGAACACCGGCCCCGGAAAAACCGGATGTCACCTTCGGCATCATCCCGCTCACCGACTGCGCCCCGATCGTGGTGGCGCACGAGAAGGGCTATTTCAGGAAATACGGTCTCAACTGTCACGGTGTCCAAGGAAGCGTCGTGGGCCAATATCCGCGACAAGGTGGCCGATCGGCGCACTCGATGGCGCGCATATGCTGGCCGGCATGCCGATCGCCGCGACGCTCGGCATCGGCGCGCCGCCCAAGGCCACCATCACCGCGTTCAGCATGGACCTGAACGGCAACGGCATCACCGTATCGAACGACTGTACGAACGCATGCTCGCAGCCGACCCGGCCGCCATGCAGGAGCGGCCGCTCACGGCGCGCGCGCTGAAAAAAGTGATCGACGCCGACAAGAAGGCCGGCCGGCCGCCGATGACCTTCGCCATGGTGTTCCCGGTCTCGACCCACAACTACGAAATCCGCTACTGGATGGCCGCCGCCGGCATCGACCCGGACCGCGACGTGCAGCTGATCGTGATCCCGCCGCCGCAAATGGTCGCCAACCTGGAATCGAAAGAACATCGACGGCTACTGCGTCGGCGAGCCGTGGAACGCGCGCGCCGTCACCGCCGGCATCGGCCACACGCTCATCACCAGCTACGAGATCTGGAACAACAGCCCGGAGAAGGTGTTCGGCGTGAACCGCGAGTGGGCCGAGAAGTATCCCAACACCCACCGCGCCGCGCTCATGGCGCTGATCGAGGCCGCGCAGTGGATGGACCAGCCGGAGAACCGCGAAGAGGTGGTGCGCATGATTTCCCGGCCGATGTACGTCAACGCCCCGGAAGACGTGGTCAAGATGTCGATGACCGGCACCTTCCGCTACGCTGCCGGCGAGGCGCCGCGCCCGCTGCCGGACTTCAACGTGTTCTACCGCTATGCCGCCAACTTTCCCGTGGCGCTCGCACGCCGTGTGGTTCCTCACCCAGATGCTGCGCTGGGGACAGATCGAGCAGCCGCTCGACATCCGCGCGACCGCCGCCGCCGTCTACCGCCCCGACCTCTATCGCGATGCCGCCCAGGCGCTGGGCGTGCCGGCGCCGAGTCTCGACGACAAGACCGAAGGCACGCACGCCGCGCCCTGGACTCTGACCGAGGCGAGCGCGCCGATCGCCATGGGCCCAGACCGCTTCTTCGACGGCCGCGTGTTCGATCCGGCCCGGCCGATCGACTACCTTGCCGGCTTCGACATCCGCAGCCCGAATATCGCGCTTGCGGCGCTGGCCGAGGCCAATGAGCGCAGACGGGGTGACGGACCGCCAAAGCGCACCATCCTGTCGCACGCCCCGGCTGACCGCGCGCCGTGATGGTGCAGCTTGCAGGACGTGTGAACCGGATAAACGAGCGCAACCAACTCATTGTAATTACTAGAAATACATCTGTCTGGCACAGCGATTGCTAATGTAGGGAACAAGGCTGGCGCGATCTGTCGCGCGGCGGATGGTTTACAGGGTACGGCCCAATGATGGGACGTACCGGATAAGCGAAAGGACAACGGCGTCCATTTCGGTTGGCAGCAGTCTCCTCCAGGGGCGGCTTCCATCCCAGAATGGCGCCTTTTTTTTGGCCAGACTGAAACGAGGAGCACAAGACATGCGCAGCACTGACAAGGTAACGGGTTCGGTTGGCGGGCAGGGTATGGCCCGTCGCGGGTTTCTCAAGCGCGCGGCGCTGGTCGCCGGGGTAGTGGCGCTGAGCGGGTTGGCGCCGGGCGGCGTGGTCGACGCGCTGGCCGCGACGCCCAAGGCCGAGAAGGAGCAGCTCAAGTTCGGCTTCATCAAGCTGACCGACATGGCGCCGCTGGCGATCGCCTACGAGAAGGGCTACTTCGAGGACGAGGGCCTGTTCGTCACGCTCGAGGCGCAGGCGAACTGGAAGGTGCTGCTCGACCGGGTGATCGACGGCGAGCTCGACGGCGCGCACATGCTCGCCGGGCCAGCCGCTCGGCGCGACCATCGGCTTCGGCACCAAGGCCGACGTCGTCACCGCCTTCAGCATGGACCTCAACGGCAACGGCATCACCGTCTCCAACGAGGTCTGGGAGGAGATGAAGAAGCATCTGCCGCATGGAGGACGGCAAGCCGGTGCATCCGATCAAGGCCGAGTACCTCAAGCCGGTGGTCGACGAGTTACAAGGACGCAGGGCAAGCCCTTCAAGATGGGCATGGTCTTCCCGGTCTCCACGCACAACTACGAACTGCGCTACTGGCTCGCGGCCGGCGGCATCCACCCGGGCTACTACGCCCGGCCAAGGGCGACATCAGCGGCACAGATCAACGCCGACGTGCTGCTCTCGGTGACGCCGCCGCCGCAGATGCCGGCGACGCTGGAGGCCGGCACGATCGACGGCTACTGCGTCGGCGAACCGTGGAACCAGCAGGCGGTGTTCAAGGGCATCGGCGTGCCGGTCGATCACCGACTACGAGATCTGGAAGAACAACCCGGAGAAGGTGTTCGGCGTCACCAAGGACTGGGCGGACAAGTAACCCGAACACGCACATCGCGCGTGGTCAAGGCGCTGATCCGCGCCGGCCAGTGGCTCGACGCGGCAGCATGGCAGAACCGCATGGAGGCGGTGAAGATCATCTCGCGGCCGAACTACGTCGGCGCCGACGACGAGGTGATCGCGCAACAGCATGACCGGCACCTTCGAGTACGAAAAGGGCGACAAGCGCCCGGTGCCGGACTTCAACGTCTTCTTCCGCTACAACGCCACCTATCCGTACTACCGCGACGCCGATCTGGTACCTGACGCAGATGCGCCGCTGGGGCCAGATCCCGGAAGCCAAGCCGGACAGCTGGTACATGGAAATGGCGAAGAAGGTCTACCGCCCGGACATCTACGCCGCGGCGGCCAAGGAGCTGATCGCCGAGGGCAAGATGAAGGCGTCCGATTTCCCGGATTTCGCCAAGGAGACCGGCTTCAAGGGGCCGCAAGAACGGCTTCATCGACGGCATCGTGTACGACGGACGCAAGCCGAACGACTACCTGGGCAAGTTCAAGATCGGCCTGAAGGGCAACGACAAGACTGTAGCATAGCAGGGCGCGTCCCGGCGCACGGCCGGGGCGCCATGTCACAGCGAGCGAGGCACGATCATGACAACACAGAACCGTATTGCAGCGTCTCAGCGCGCTGGCGCCGCCGAGCGCGGGCGGCGAATCGATACCGCGCGCATGTTGCGCGGTATCGCTGCCGCCGCTGCTCGGCATCGTCGTCTTTCTGGGGCTCTGGCACGTCGGGGCGCAGCGCGCATCCAGACGTCGCTGGGCGCGCTGCCCGGGCCCGGCGCAGGTGCTGGAGCAGGCCGGCAACCTGTACCAGGAACACGTGGCGGAGCGCGCAACGCGAGGCCGCGTTCTACGAGCGCCAGGAGGCACGCAAGGCGGAGTTCCTGGCGCAGGATCCCGGACAGGAGTTCGCGCCGCTGACCTACACCGGCAAGCCGACCTACGTCGACCAGATCTTCACCAGCCTGTAGACGGTGTTTGCCGGCTTCATGATCGGCCACGCTGGTCGCGGTGCCGCTCGGCATCTTGTGCGGTCTGAGCCGAGACGGTGCAGGCGGCGCTCAATCCGCTGATCCAGATCTTCCGGCCGGTGTCGCCGCTCGCCTGGCTGCCGATCGTCACGCTGGTGGTCAGCGCGCTCTACGTCAGCGCCGACCCGATGTTCGCAGAAGTCCTTCCTGATCTCGGCGATCACCGTGACGCTGTGCTCGCTGTGGCCGACGCTGATCAACACCGCGGTGGGCGTGGCGTCCATCGACAAGGACCTGATCAACGTCTCCCGGGTGCTGCGGCTGTCCACGCGCACCAAGGTGATGAAGATCGTCCTGCCGTCGTCGCTCAAGCTGATCTTCACCGGCATGCGCCTGTCGCTCGGGCGTCGGCTGGATGGTGCTGATCGCCGCCGAGATGCTGGCGCAGAACCCGGGCCTCGGCAAGTTCGTCTGGGACGAGTTCCAGAACGGCAGCTCGCAGTCGCTCGGACGCATCATGGTGGCGGTGTTCACGATCGGCTTCATCGGCTTCCTGCTCGACCGGATCATGCAGTCGCTGCAGCAACTGGCCAGCTCGGCCAGCGTTCGACCTGAGCGCAAGACGGAGGAGCACGAGATGTCCAACCCGCAACTCAAGATCGTGGATCGCACCGCGATCAACGCGCCGCCGGCACACCGGCGTGCTCAGCCCTCGAGCTTCAGGGCGTCACCAAATCCTACGGCACGGCGCCGCGACCCCGGTGCTGAAGGACATCAACCTGCGCGATCGAGGAGGGCGAGTTCGTCGCCATCGTCGGCTTCTCCGGCAGCGGCAAGACCACGCTGATCTCGCTGCATCGCCGGGCCTGCTGCAGGCCGACGCGGCGAGGTGCTGATGCAACGGCCAGCGCGATCGACGGACCGGGACCGGATCGCGGCGTGGTGTTCCAGAGCTATTCGCTGATGCCGTGGCTGACGGTGCGCGAGAACGTCGCGCTGCGGTCGACCAGGTGTTCACGGAACGCGCCGAAGGCGGAGCGCCGGCGCGCGTCGAGCACTACATCGAGATGGTGAACCTCACGCCCGCCATGGACAAGCGCCCTGCCGAGCTCTCCGGCGGCATGCGCCAGCGCGTGTCGGTGGCGCGCGCGCTGGCGGCCATCGCCGGACATGCTGCTGCTCGACGAGCCGCTGAGCGCGCTCGACGCGCTGACGCGCGCCAAGCTGCAGGACGAGATCATCCGCATCTGGAGCCAGGAGAAGAAGACCGTCGTGCTGATCACCAACGACGTCGACGAGGCGCATGATCATGGCCGACCGCATCATCCCGCTGAACCCCGGCCCGAGCGCGACGCTCGGACCCTCGTTCCCGGTCGACGCTGCCGCGTCCGCGCGACCGCCGCGCGATCAACCACGCCGCGAGTTCAAGCAGCTCCGCCGCGACGTGACCCAGTACCTGATGCAGGTCGGCGGCCGCGCGCGAATGCCGCCGGGCGAGGCGCAAGGTCATCAGCCTGCCGTCGGTTCTGCCCAACACCGTCGCGCGAACATCAGGCGGTCAAGAACGCGCGCGAGGCAGCGCGAGCGCAGCGCCGCGCGCAGCGCGACGAGCGCTACGTCGAGTTCTCGCAGGTCGTCAAGATCTATCCGTCGCGCCAGCGGGCCGATCAGAGGTCGTCGACGGCTTCGACCTGAAGATCCGCAAGGGCGAGTTCGTCTCGATCATCGGCCACTCCGGCTGCGGCAAGTCGACCGTGCTGTCGATGATGGCCGGCCTCACCGACGATCAGCGAGGGCGTGCATCGTGCTCGACGGCCGCGAGATCGCCACCGCCGGCCCCGACCGCGGCATCGTGTTCCAGGCGCCGAGCCTGCGTGCCCTGGCTCACGCGCCTACGAGAACGTCGCGCTCGGCGTGGAGCAGGTGTTCCCGCACGCCGACGCAGGCACGAGCGCCGCGACATCGTCGAGTACTACCTCGCGCCGCGTCGGCCTCGCCGACGCGACGCACAAGCGCGCCGCCGAGCTCTCGAACGGCATGAAGCAGCGCGTCGGCATCGCGCGCGCGTTCGCGCTCTCGCCCAAGCTGCTGCTGCTCGACGAGCCGTTCGGCATGCTCGACTCGCTCACGCGCTGGGACCTGCAGGAAGTGCTGATGGAAGTGTGGGCGCGCACCAGGTCACCGCGATGCTGGTCACGCACGACGTGGACGAGGCGATCCTGCTCGCCGACCGCGTGGTGATGATGACCAACGGTCCGGCGGCCACGGTCGGCGACGTCCTCGACGTGCGACGCTGCCGCGTCCGCGCACGCGCCGGACGCTGCTCGACGCATCCGGACGTACTACGCGCTGCGCGAGCACGCTGCTCGAGCTTCCTGGACGAGCGCCAGCACCGGGCCGGATGACAGGTCGCCGCAGACGGAGACCAAGACATGAAAGAAAAACTGGTCGTGGTCGGCAACGGCATGGCCGGCATGCGCACGGTCGAGGAGCTGCTCAAGCTCGCGCCGGAGAACTACGACATCACCGTGTTCGGCGCCGAGCCGCACGGCGAACTACAACCGCATCCTGCTGTCGCCGGTGCTGGCCGGCGAGAAGACGTTCGACGACATCATGCTGAACGACGACGCCTGGTATGCCGACCACGGCATCACCCTGCACACGGGCAAGAAGGTCGTCGACATCGACCGCGCGCAAGCGTCGTCGTCGAGCCGCGGACGGCACCGCGGCCGCGCTACGACCGGCTGCTGCTCGCGACCGGCTCCAACCCGTTCATCCTGCCGGTGCCGGGCAAGGACCTGCCGGGCGTGATCGGCTTTCGCGACATCGCCGACGTCGAGACGCATGCTCGCGGCGGCCGAAGCAATACCGCCACGCGGTGGTGATCGGCGGCGGCCTGCTCGGACTGGAGGCCGCCAACGGCCTGATGAAGCAGGGCATGAAGGTCACGGTGGTGCATCTGCCGCGACGTGCTGATGGAGCGCCAGCTCGACAGCGCCGCGGCGCGCATGCTGCAAGAAGTCGCTCGAAGACGCGCGGCCTGCAATTCGTTCTCAAGAGGCGCAGACGCAGGAGATCCTCGGCAAGAACCGGGTGCAGGGCGTGCGCCTCAAGGACGGCCGCGAACTCACGGCCGACCTGGTGGTGATGGCGGTCGGCATCCGCCCCAACATCGAGCTCGCCAAAAAGGCCGGGCTGTATTGCGAGCGCGGCGTGGTGGTCAACGACACCATGCAGACCTACGACCCGCGCGATCTACGCGGTCGGCGAGTGCGTGCAGCATCGCGGCCAGACCTACGGGCTGGTGGCGCCGCTGTTCGAGCAGGCCAAGGTCTGCGCCAATCATCTCGCCGCACTTCGGCATCGCGCGCTACGAGGGCTCGGTGACCTCGACCAAGCTCAAGGTCACCGGCATCGATCTGTTCTCGGCCGGCAATTTCACCGGCGGCGACCAGACCGAGGAGATCGTGCTGCAGGACGCCGGCGCCGGCATGTACAAGAAGGTGGTGCTCAAGGACAACCGCATCCAGGGCGCGGTGCTGTACGGCGACACCATGGACGGCGCCTGGTACTTCCAGCTGATGCGCGACGGCACCGATGTCGTCGAACCTGCGCGACAAGCTGCTGTTCGGCCAGGCGCACCTCGGCGATGCCGGCCACGGCGACATCAAGAGCCGCGTGGTGGCGATGGCCGACAGCACCGAGATCTGCGGCTGCAACGGCGTGTGCAAGGGCACCATCGTCAAGGCCATCGTCGACAAGAAACTGTTCACGCTCGAAGAGGTGCGCGCCCACACCAAGGCGTCCAGCTCCTGCGGTTCGTGCACCGGCCTGGTCGAGAACCTGCTGGCCGCGACCCTCGGCGGCGACTACTCGACGACGCCGAAGAAGAAGCCGATGTGCCCGTGCACCGAGCACACCCACGACGAGGTGCGGCTCGCGATCCGCAACCAGACGCTCAAGACCATGCCGGCGGTGTTCAAGACGCTGGAATGGAAGACCCCGGACGGCTGCAACAAGTGCCGCCCGGCGCTCAACTTCTACCTGCTGGTGGCGTGGCCGGGCGAGTACGAGGACGACAACCAGTCGCGCTTCATCAACGAGCGCGCGCACGCCAACATCCAGAAGGACGGCACCTATTCGGTGGTGCCGCGCATCTGGGGCGGCGAGACCACGCCCGCCGAGCTGCGCGCGCTCGCCGAGATCGCCGAGAAGTACGAAGTGCCGACCGTGCACATCACCGGCGGCCAGCGCATCGACTTGCTCGGCGTGCCGAAGGAAACCCTGCCGGCCATGTGGGGCGATCTGAGCGCGGCCGGGTTCGTCTCCGGCCATGCCTACGGCAAGGCGATGCGCACCGTGAAGACCTGCGTCGGCAAGACCTGGTGCCGCTTCGGCACCCAGGATTCGACCACCATGGGCATCGAGCTGGAAAAGATGACCTGGGGCTCGTGGACGCCGCACAAGTTCAAGCTCGCCGTGTCCGGCTGCCCGCGCAACTGCGCCGAGGCGACCATCAAGGACTTCGGCGTGGTGTGCGTCGATTCCGGCTACGAGCTGCATGTCGGCGGCAACGGCGGCGTGAAGGTGCGCGCCACCGATTTCCTGTGCGCGGTGAAAACCGCGGAGGAGGTGAAGGAGTATTGCGCCGCCTTCCTGCAGGTCTATCGCGAGGAGGCGCATTACCTGGAACGCACCGCGCCGTGGGTGGAGCGCGTCGGCCTCGCCTACGTCAAGCAGCGGGTGGTCGAAGACGCGCCCGGCCGCAAGACACTCGCCGAACGCTTCCGCCATTCGCAGCAGTTCGCGCAGATCGATCCCTGGGCGGAACGCGCCAAGGGCGTGGACAAACACGAGTTCATGCCGCTCAAGATGGTCGGTTAATAAATGTAGGGTGGTTAGGCCCGCAGGGCCGTAACCCACCGATCAAATTGTGTAGCCCGGATGAAGCGCAGCGGAATCCGGAACCGAGGAAGAACATGCAAGCACTGGCAAAGAAACAGATGAACGCCTGGATCGAAATCGGAACTCTCGATGACATCCCGCGCCAGGGTGCGCGCGTGGTGCGGCGGCGCGGACGGCGACATCGCCGTGTTCCGCACCGCTCGACGACGAGGTGTTCGCGCTGCGCGACAAGTGCCCGCACAAGGGCGGGCCGCTGTCGCAAGGGATTGTGCACGGCAACAAGGTCGCCTGTCCGCTGCACGACTGGAAAATCAGCCTCGACACCGGCATGGCGGTGGCGCCGGACGAAGGTTGCGCCGCGCGTTTTCCGGTGCGCATCGATGGCGGCAAGGTATTCCTGTCGCTGACCCCGGAAGAAGGCTGCCCGAACGCCTGATTTCCCCATGACCGCTACCGAGACCCGCACCACCTGTCCCTACTGCGGCGTCGGCTGTGGAGTGCTGGCGCGCGTGGCGGACGACGGCGCGGTCAGCGTTGCCGGCGACCCGCAGCATCCGTCCAACTTCGGCCGCTTGTGCTCCAAGGGCGCGGCGCTCGCCGATACCCTCGACCCTTCGCACGCGCCTGCTGCACCCGGAAGTCGACGGCGAGCGCGTGAGCTGGGACGCGGCGCTCGATACCGTCGCCTCCGGCATCCGCGCCGCCCTGCACAAGCACGGCCCGGACTCGGTGGCCTTCTATGTCTCGGGACAGTTGCTGACCGAAGATTATTACGTCGCCAACAAGCTGATGAAGGGTTTCATCGGCAGCGCCAACATCGACACCAACTCGCGCCTGTGCATGGCCTCGGCGGTCGCCGGCCACAAGCGCGCCTTCGGCTCGGACACGGTGCCGGGCTGTTACGAAGACCTGGAACGCGCCAAGCTGGTGGTGCTGGTCGGCTCGAATGCCGCCTGGTGCCATCCGGTGCTGTACCAGCGGATGGTGCAGGCGAAGCAGGATCATCCCGAGCTGCGCGTGGTGCTCATCGACCCGCGCCGCACCGCCACCGCCGATCTCGCCGATCTGCATCTGGCCGTGCGCCCCGGCACGGATGGCGTGCTGTTCAACGGCCTGCTGGTCTATCTGCACGATCATGACGAGGTGCATGCACAGTTCGTCGCCAACCACACCGAAGGCGCGGACGAAGCCCTGGCCGCGGCGCGCGCCAGCAGCCCGGATGTCGCCAGCGTGGCCGGACAATGCGGGCTCAGCGCCGCGCAGGTCGCGGAGTTCTTCGAACTGTTCGCGCGCACCGAGCGCGTGGTGACGCTGTTCTCGCAGGGCGTGAACCAGACATCGAGCGGCACCGACAAGGTCAACGCCATCATCAACTGCCACCTGCTCACCGGCCGCATCGGCCGCCCCGGCATGGGCCCGTTCTCGCTCACCGGCCAGCCGAACGCCATGGGCGGGCGCGAGGTCGGCGGGCTGGCCAACCAGCTGGCCGCGCACTTCGAGCTCGACTACCCGGCGGATCGCGCGGAGGTGCGGGAATTCTGGAAGGCCCCGGCCATCGCATCACTTCCCGGCCTCAAGGCCGTGGATCTGTTCCGCGCCGTGGAGCAGGGCAAGATCAAGGTGCTGTGGATCATGGCCACCAACCCGGCGGTGAGTCTGCCGGATGCGCAACAGGTGCGGCGCGCGCTGGAACAATGCGAGCTGGTGATCGTTTCCGACTGCGTGCGCCACACCGACACCACGCGTTACGCGCATGTGCTGCTGCCGGCCGCGGCCTGGGGCGAGAAGGAAGGCACCGTCACCAACTCCGAGCGGCGCATCTCGCGCCAGCGCGCGTTCCTGAAACCGCCGGGCGAGGCGCAGCCGGACTGGTGGATGGTGGCGGAGGTGGCCAAGCGCCTCGGGCATGGCGCCGCCTTCGATTACCCGAATGCCGCCGCCATCTTCCGCGAACACGCGGCGCTCTCGGCGGTGGCCAACGACGGCACGCGCGATTTCGATCTCTCCGGTCTCGCCGAAGTGAGCGACGAGGACTATGCGCAACTCGCACCGGTGCAATGGCCGGTGACGCGCGCCAGGCCGAAAGGCACCGCGCGCCTGTTCGGCGACGGCGCGTTCTTCACGCCCAGCGGCCGTGCGCGCTTTCTGGCCATCACGCCGCGTCCACCGGCGCACCCGACCGATGCCGACTATCCGCTGGTGCTCAACACCGGCCGGGTGCGCGACCACTGGCACACCATGACACGCACCGGCCTGGCGGCACGGCTGTCGGCGCACACCATCGAACCTTACATGGAGATCCACCCGCAGGACGCGGCCCGATACGGCGTGGCCGACGGCGCACTGGCGCGGGCCAGTTCGAAGTGGGGACAGTCAAGCGCGCGCGTCCGGGTTTCGGACAGCCAGCGTCCGGGGTCGGTGTTTGTGCCGATGCACTGGAACGACCAGTTCAGCAGCGCCGGTTGTATCGATGCGGTGGTGAACCCGGCCACCGACCCGATCTCCGGCGAACCGGAATTCAAGCACACGCCGGTGCGTATCGAGCCCTTGCAGCCGAAGTGGTACGGCTTTCTGCTGTCGCGCCGCAAGCTGATCCCC
>CAVVRV010000002.1:0-61512 GCA_963750625.1 uncultured Gammaproteobacteria bacterium
GCCAATAGACCAGTCTCGCCCCATCCTGGGCGGCCCACGACGGACCGGGCCTGCCCGTGCCTGCACGAGCGAATGATGCACAAGACCAGAAGCGGATCGATCCTCCTGACGGCGGCCATAGCCCTCACCCTCGACATCGCGACTGCGGCCGAACCGGCGCCCCCGGCGGACGGCGGTCCTGCCGGTCGCGCTGGCCTCGAAGTCATTACGGTCACCGCGCAGAAGATGCCGGAGGACCTGCAGAAGACCGGGGCGGCCATCACGGCGGTCACGGGCGAGATGCTGGTCGCGGCGGGTGTCCACGACATCCGCGCAGCGCAGAACCTGATGCCTTCGGTCCGCTTCCAGGCCGAAAACGCCTCCACCGAAATCTACGTCCGCGGCGTGGGCTCGACCCTCGACCTGCCCAACATCGAGCCGCCCACGGTGTTCAACTTCAACGGCGTCTACATACCGCGCGAGGAAACCAGCGTCGGCCTGATTGCGCAGCTCGAACTGCTGCCGGGGCCGCAGGGCACCCTCTACGGCGCGCGGCGCTCGGTGGCGCGGTCAACGTCGAGTTCAACCGCCCGACCAGCGAGTTCGAGACGAGCGGCCTGCTCGAGGTCGGCAATTACGCGCTGGTGCACGGCACGGTCGTGCAGAACCTGCCCGTCTCGGACACGTTCGCGCTGCGCGCGGCATTCGACTACGTCGACCGGGACGGTTACCTCGAGACGGGCGCGGACTCGCAGCACGACTATGCGGGCCGCCTGTCGGCGCTGTACCAGCCGTCCGACGCGCTCGACGTGTACGTCTGGGCGCACGGAGCGAAGAAAGACGGCAAGTCGCCGAACCTCGTGCGGCGCGGTTACAACGACGGCACGTTCGACGGCGACCCGATGGCGTTCGACCACGACGATCCCTGGAACGACGTCATCACCGCCGACGCGCCGAGTGCGTCGCCGCAGGCATCGAAAACCTGGTCGTCGGCGCACAGGTGGACTGGGATCTCGGCGGG
Source organism: uncultured Gammaproteobacteria bacterium (assembly GCA_963750625.1). Lineage (GTDB taxonomy): Bacteria > Pseudomonadota > Gammaproteobacteria > Acidiferrobacterales > Sulfurifustaceae > Sulfuricaulis. The sequence continues at coordinate 1,001 of CAVVRV010000002.1, forward strand.
ATGACGCTCACCTACATCCCCGCCTACTTCTACCTCGATTGGGGCGCCGACTACTGGCTGGAGAATATCCCGGCTTTCCTCTCCGCGCACTACAACCAGTTGACGCAGGAACTGCGGCTTGCGGGCGAGGCCGGGGAGAACCTGCGGTGGCTGACGGGCCTGTACGCTTATCGCGTGGCGAACTCCGGCGATTTCATCGCGGGCGGTTTTCCCCTGGCGCAGGTCTCCGAGAACCGGCTCGAAGGCTGGGCGGTCTTCGGCGAGGCCACCTACGAGTTCAGCGACACGTTGCGCCTGGTCGCGGGCGGCCGCCTGAGCCAGGACCATCGCGAGGGCGAGGGCCAGACCGCGTTCGGGCAGACGTACACGGCGGACGAGGACTACGACCAGTTCGACTGGAAGTGGGTGTCGAAGTGGACGTCGCAGCGGCCTCGATGGTGTACGCCACGATCCAGACCGGGTATCAGCCGGGCACGTATAACCTGTTCCCGGCGACGCCGGAGCAGTCGAACCTGGTGCGGTCGGCGTCGATGACCGCGTACACGGCCGGCATCAAGAACCGCTTCCTCGACGACCGGCTGCAGGTCAACAAACGAGGCGTTCTACTACGACTACGAAGACCTGCTGGTGCAGTCGTTCAACCTCAACATGGCGCTGCTCACGACGTTCAATGCGGCCAGCACCGAGATCTACGGCGACCAGCTCGACGTGCTCTTCGAGGCCACGGGGCGCGCCGACCTGCTGAACCTGTCGGTCGGCTACCTGCACGCGACCTACGACGAGTTCAACGTGCCGCCGGAGGTCAACATCGGCACGCCGCAACGCGACTTCGGCGGCTACCCGCTGCAGTACGCTCCCGACTGGACGCTGTCCGCCGGATACCAGCACGACTTCAGCCTCGGCACGGGGCTGCTGCGCGCGCGCGTCGAGACGCGCTACGAGGATTCGTTCTGGGGCACGTTCGCGCAGAGCCGCGGCACGGAACAGGGCGACTACTTCAAGTCGGACGCGTCGCTGAGTACACCACGCTCGACGGCTCCTGGAGCGTCGGCTTGTGGGTGCGCAACATCGAGAACGTGGCGGTGCTCGCCGCGACCACGACCGGGCAGTTCGGCCCGTATGCCGACTCGTTCCTCGAGCCGCCGCGGACCTACGGCGCCCGCTTTACGTTCCGGCTGTGAGTCCGGGCGCGCGCAGGAATGAGGGGCGCCTGGCGCTCCCGACGTGCAAAGAGGCGGGCCCCTGCGGGCCCGCCTCGTTTCCGCCAGCGCCCCGGATCGGGCGCGACGCGTCGCTCAGAAGTCCTGCTTCAACTGCAAGCCGTACGTGTGCGCGGCTGTTGCGGCAGGATGTAGGTCTGCTCGCCGCAGACCGTCTCGGCGCATTGCGCGAAGCGCGCGACTTCGGCACGTTCGTCGAACGCGTTGGCGATGTAAAGTTCCACCGCCCACGAGTCCTTGCCGAAGCCCGCCGACAGGTCGGTCACCGTATAGCTCGGCAGCACGCCGATGATCGACCGCTCGAGCAGGCGCAGGTCCGACTGGCGCTCGTCGGAGTAGATCACCGAACCCTGCAGGAAGCTGTCGTACGACGCGACATTGAACTCGTAGCGCGCGGTCACGTTCGCCTTCAGCTCCGGCGTGACCGGCAGTTCGGTGCCTTTCGGCGCCTCCGGGTCCTGCGTTTCGCCGGTAGGGTTGCCGTCCTCGTCGAACAGCGGGCAGGGATTGCGCGTCTCGGGCTTGCCCGTCTGCGGGTTCACGTAGCCGCAGAAGTTTTCCGTGAGTTCGCCGTCAAGGTACGCGAAGCCGGCCGAAATGCCCAGCTGGTCGGTGACCGCCCAGCTCACGTCCATCTCGACGCCGTTGATCTCCGCCTGGCCCGCGTTGTTGATTTCCGTGAGTCCCGCGCCCCCAGCAGCGCGAACTGGAAGTCGTCCCAGGTCTGGGTGAACACGGCGCCGTTGAAGCGCAGCCGGTTGTCCATCCACGACGTCTTCCAGCCAAGCTCGATGTTCGTGAGCCAGTCGGCGAGATACGGCGGCAGCGTGCCGTGGCGGTCGATGCCGCCAGGACGGAAGCCTTCCGAATACGTCGCGTAGACGAGCTTGTCGTCGGTGAACTTGTAGGTCAGGTTGTAGCGCGGTGTCGTGCCGTCCTCCTTCGTCGTCTTGTCGAGGTTCTTGCACGGCGCTGTCTTGAAGTCGGGGCCGTCCGCTCCGTCGGGACATGCGGCCTCGCCGGTGGAGCCGCTGTAACCATCGCTGAAACCGAAGAACCCCTTGAGCGAATTGTCCGAATCGAAGTAACGCAGGCCGCAGTCGCGCCGGTCAGCTTCTCGGTGAAGTCGAAGCTGAATTCACCGAACAGTGCCCAGTCCTTGTCCACGCGCAACTGCTTGGTCAGCCAGATCGTATCCTCCCACCCCGTTACGGAGACCGCCGACGCGAGGTCGGTAATCATGTAGCGCTGCTGGATGTCGTGCTCCTGGCGCTGCAGGAACGCGCCGACCTGCCAGCGGAAGCGTTGCTCCGTATCCGAGGCAAGGCGCACCTCGTGCGTGTAGCGGTTGTAGCGGTCTTTGCCCTTGATGTACTGGGAGAAATCGATGGTCTCGCCGGCGTCGTTGGGAAAGTAATCCGAGAAATAGTAGCCGCCTGCGAGGTACGCGACGTCATACAACATCAGCGCCAATATCACCACCACGGTAAATCCAAAATGGATCGCAAGAATGGTAGCCATCACCGCACTCAAGACCGATGCACAGCCATTAACTCCCCACACCCAGGGGATAAATGCCGGCGCGGCTTGCCCAATCGTGCCATTCCCAACGGAAATGGCATACCCATGCAAAAGGCCAGCGGAGCAATAAGCAGGGCTGAAATGACAACCTTCACGAATGTCGGCAACCAGTTCAACATGGAAAATAATGGCCCTAGTGCCAGGAGATAAAGCAGCCCTACCAATATAATTCCTGTTACCGCCCCATTTACGCCGATTTTATACGACCGCGAATTGGCATAACGCTGCGACCATGCGCTGCCGAGCCCCGCAAAAAGGAGAAAGCCGGAAAGAACCATGGCGGTGGCATAGAGCGGATGATGCAGAAATAGAATGAATTTCTGGATGAAGGCGATCTCGATAAATAAAAATGCGAGTCCCAGTGCAAAAAAGTAGCCGCTTATCCGGCTACGGCTGATATTCTCTGTTTTATTATTGAGCAGGCGCCGGGATAACCACAGCGGCAGCAGGATCAATACCAGACTGGCAATGAGTGCCTGGATTAATGTGGCGATGAGTATCAGGTAGCCCCACTCCAGCAACGGCATACCGCCCTCGCCGCGCAGGGCAAGAATTTCATTTAATACGCCCCATTTAAAAAAATGGAAAAAGTAAGGCCGGTCGTCGCTGGCCGGTTGCAGGATGAATTTGTAATTCTGCAAATAGCTTGCCGCTTCATCACTGAGCAGCGCCTGTGCGCCTTGAAAAAAGTAAGGTTCGGCCAGGACATTATAATGATTGGTTTCAGCAATAGTGATACCGGGAAAATAGTCCGTATCAAAGGAACGTGCTTCGCAGAACTTTTTAACGCTATGGATTTCTGTTTCGCTGAATGGGCTGTTTTTTATCAGCAAGGTACCGGTCTGCCAGCCACGGATCAGCACCAGTCGTTTCTCAGGTTCATCGATTCCCGATTGACGTAATGCCTCCACGGCGGTGGCAAACAGTTTCAAGCTGTCACGGGGTGGCAGTTTGATCCAACTGCTGATAGCAAGCATTCCACCGGGACTCAGGTGCGCGAGATATTCCTGTAGCGCTTGGACGGTATAGAGATAGTTCTCGCTTAATGAATAGAGCCCGGCCGCAGAGGCGCCGAAGGAGTCCAATAACGCTATCTGTATCAGGTCGTAGCGTTCTTTACTGCCACTGACAAATCCTCGCGCTTCGGTGATATGTACATCAACATTTGCTGCCGTATAAAGATCGCCGGCGAAGGCTTTATATTTCTTTCGCACCAAGTCGACAATTTGCGGATTGAGTTCCACGGCATCGATGTGCCCTGCCCCATGGTAGTTGGCTTGTAACACTTCGGCACCACCGCCGGCACCGAGGATGAGAATCTTTTCTGGTTTTTTTATATGGTAAGGAAGTGCCGAGGTGACTTGGTCCAGGTAGGCGAGTTTCTCTCGCTCATCCGTGTGCGCCGTGATGACGGTCATCGCATCGGCATCGGTAAATACACCGAGTTGGGGCGGTGGTTCACTGCTGGCATTGAGGCTTAATCCCGGCGCCTCGCGCAAGGGCACCTGTGGACTTTCCATCACACTGATCAGCCCCAAGGGGCTGGAATACTCATCGATGATACGGGTGCCGCTGATTTGCAAGGCTTGGTTCATTCCCTTGTAGGGTGAGATCGCCAGCGCCGTCCAGCCAGCGGGTAACATCAGGGGGATGAATGCGAGCAAGATAAGAACAAGGGTTATTCGTCGCGGCCGGAATTTTAATTCCCACGAGGCCAAGGCGGCCGCCGCAAAACCCAAGGTCCCGAGGATTTGCAACGCGGTGGCGGGAAAGACCAGAAACAACAACAGCACAATACCGAGGCTGCCAATACCGGCGCCCAGCAGATCGGCGGCATACACGCGGTTTATTTCACCGCGATAATGGGCCAGCGCCAGACCAAGGCAGTTGGCAACAAAAAAGAACGGCAAAGCAAGCACCAGATAAATCAGCATCAGCCGTAGCAGCTGATGAAAGTCCCATAATATTTCCTCGGGATTAAACGACACTTGCTGGGCGATCAGATAACAGCCAACCGCTGACACGCCAAACATGGCCAGGTTGCCGAGATAGGCCAGGGGAAAACGCGGCAACAGCCGGTGCGCGGTCAGTGACAGGAACGTGCCGCTGGCGCCATAACCGAGCAGGGCCAGGCTGATAATCATGTAGGCGAAGTGGTGCCACTGGATAATGGAAAACAACCGCATCAACAGTATTTCATACGCCAGTGCCGTGGCCGAAAGTAAAGCGATGGAATAACGGGGTGGTAGCCGCTTGTTTTCCATCATGCCGCCATGTCTGCGTGTTTAGTGTTCGCCGGTTAAGGGTACAAACCTGACCGGCAGGATTTGACGGGTGGTGAGTTTTCCCTTGGCATCTTTTTCCACCACCACGAGTTGTTGGACCATAAATCGGCTACCCACCGGGATCACCATTCGTCCCCCGGGCTTGAGCTGCTGGATCAATGGTGGCGGGATGTGGCTGGCTGCCGCCGTCACGACAATGCCATCAAAGGGCCCCTGCTCTTCCCAGCCGTAATAACCATCACCGATACGCACATGGACATTTTTATAATTCAGTTGCTTCAACCGCTCCTTGGCCTCGTTGCCGAGAGGTTCAATGATTTCGATGGTGAACACCTCGGCGACAAGTTCCGCCAGAATCGCGGCCTGGTAACCCGAGCCGGTGCCCACTTCCAACACCTTGTGTTGTCGCTTGGGTTCCAGCAGGTCTGTCATGAGCGCGACGATGTAGGGCTGAGAGATGGTTTGCCCATGCCCGATGGGCAGCGGGCGGTTTTCATAGGCTAGATGACGCACTTGCCCAGGTACAAATTCATGGCGCGGCACCTTGCGCATGGCGTCCATCACCTTCGGGTCGAGTTCTTTTTTATTGATATAGACACTGGTCAAACGAACATCCGCTTCAATTTCTTGAATCATGCCCTGGCGTGCCTGGGTGTATTCGTCCTGTGCCTGTGCAGATGAATCCATGAGCAGGACAAAGACACCAAGGATGAGCAGGACAAATCTATTTCGGCATAAGCGCATAATAAAAAAGTATGACCAGCTTTCTGATGTCACACAACCGGAATCAGATCACAATTGTTCTGCATATTAGCGAGAACTGTGCACTGGCCCCATTTTTGCGAACGAGTTTGAATAAACAAAAGTCGCCCTCTAGGCGACTTTTATCCTTTTTGCTTGTCACCCCCGCGTAGGTGGGTAAGGCGGGGACTTCGCAAACATACTTAACGTATGTTCGCGCCGCCGAACGGGTGCAACGAGTTCTGTTGCACCCTGGGCGGTAACAGGTTGTGCATGATCATCCCCGCGCAGCGGGAATTCCTTTTACGCACGAACTGATATTTCCCCCAAATCCCGCTCCGCGCCGGTTTTGCGCGTATAGTGATACTGTATGACCCGCGGGCCAGCCCGCGCTAAATCGAGGAACCGCAGTATGGAAGGCATCAGCGATATCAGAATCACGGGCATCGACGAAACGCGCCCGCCGCGAATCCGCAAGGAACCGTACATCGACCTCTGCTTCCGGCTCACGCACAAGGCGCCGGTTGACTGGTGTCATGATTTCACCGATCACCTGTCCAAAGAGGCCTTCCCGGCAAAGATCGATACCAAGGAGTGCCTGTACATCGAAACCTGGGTCCGAACACAGGACGAGATCGTCGGGCACCTGCAAATGCTCAAGAAAGCCGTGGCACAGTGCAACGTGCGCTACATTGAAAAGATCCAGGCGCGCGAGCGCGACCGGGACGGCGACAATGATGCGCTGGCCAAGGAAGCCGGCCCACAGGGGCAACTGAACCGCATCATCGCCGCGCTGGACTTCAGCGACTAACGCCGCACCCGGCTGGTATCCTGGCCAGCCGCCGCGCATGCCGCGATGGCAGACCGGCTGCACAGATTCACGCCCCATTCCCGCTACTTAATCTTTAATCACTCCGACACCTTTTATTCTTATTCATTGTCTTGTCTCTCGTAGAAAACCGGTCCTGGCCGCTTTAATTCGAATTGGCGGTATCGCAGGCGGTCGATCAAACCTCGTTGCTGAAATCTGAGGCATGACGCGCCTGTATTTGCCTTATGTCAGATATACCTCGCTATTGAACCCATAGCGCGTATAGTGGCTATTCCTGACTGATTTAGTCAGTTATTAGACGCACACTCCCCCCGGATTGGCGGGAGTGGACAAACCCACGGAGGGTTAATCATGAAATACACCAATATCATCAGCACCACCGACCCGATCAACGGCTTCAACATCACCAGCCTGAAAGACCGGCCCCATCTCGTCGAGGGCGACGACACCAACAACCTGACGATTTACTTCGAAACCAAATCCTCACTCCAGGCCTATCTCGACATACCCGTTGAGCGCCCGGAGCAGGATTTATCGAAAACGCAGAGCAACTCCACAGGCGACTATTCCCATTGAGGTTTCCATGGGCCTGAGCAGGTTTTGGGCCCTGCCGAAACGGCAAACATAACCAGGAAGGCGGGAGCGCGAGATGCCACAACGCGCTCCACGTCTCTGAAGCCAGGCGCTGCTATCCCTCGTCCGAAGCTTCGTACATTTACTTTAGCCCCGTTCGCCCTGAGCCTGTCGAAGGGTGAACGACCACCGCCCCACTTCACACGCCTCACAAGGACATATACATGAAACAATTTTACGCAGATCCACAGGAAATCGAGACTTCAGGCAAAGACTCCAGCGACCGTTTGGCAGAGCTAGCCGACCAGTGCTGGGATCGCGGCAAATCCCTGGCGCTGGCAGTAAACGAAGGCATGGATTTCAACGATAAACATTGGGAAGTGATTGTGTTCCTCCGCAATTATTATCAGGAGCATGGCCTGCCGCTCACGGCGCGGACAACCGCCAGGGCGCTCAATAAAAACTTTTCCGGCCAGGGTGGCAACAAGTACCTGCGCCGGCTTTTCAATGACGGCCCGGTTACGCAAGGCAGCCGGCTCGCCAATCTGCCCACCCCCGCATCCGCCACCGACCGTTCGTTCGGCACCAATTACTGAGCCAGTCGGGTTTTGAAATGATGTTCATCCCCGCGCAGCGGGGTTTCAGAAGATTGTCATTGAATTTGGGGTTGATATCACCCGAACAACGGACGTAGCATAATTTACGTTGCACCTGCCCGGACGCAATCGACGCCGGGAAATCCGCAAGCGTGATGTTTCTCAAGTTTCTGCAGTGGAATGTCCAATCACTTCTATTACGGAAAAAAGGAGGGATTAATCATGTCAACCTACAATTCCGAACGTCGAACCGTGCTGCGCGGCGTGGCATTGCTGGCGCTTACCGTGGCCGGCTGCCAAAAAAAGGATGAACCCCCTGCTCGGCAGGCACCAGCTCCCGAGGCTGCCGCCCCAGCGGCGCCTGGATCGGGTGCGGGTGGCGCACCTCAAGGCGGCCCGGCCGAAGGCGCGCCCTCCTCCGGAAGCACTCCCGAACAGGGCGCCACGGCACAGGGCGGCAAGCTGAGCAAAGCGCAAGCCCAGTACCAGGAACAGCCCAAGGGCGACCAGAATTGCGCCAACTGCATGCACTTCATCGCCGGGTCCAGCACCTGCCAGGTGGTCGAGGGCAAGGTCAGCCCCAACGGCTGGTGCATGCTCTGGGCCAAGAAGGCCTGAGCACCGCGACGGCTCAGAATACCCGCTCGGCGAGGGCCGCGTACGGAAGGTTGGTCGTGAGGCGAAACGGCGGGCGCGTCGGCGATCGGGCCTGGCCTTTTTGACTCTTTGTCGTCATTCCGCACAGTAACGTAGGTTGGGGTGAGCAAAGCGAACCCCAACAGTGTTTGTCATCCCCGCGAAAGCGGGACAAATAAGATTGTCACCCCCGCGAAGGCGGGGTGAGGCGGGGTCTTCGCGAACATACTTAACAGCGTCATGTTCGCGCCGCCGAACGGGTGCAACGAATTCTGTTGCACCCTGGGCGGCAACAGGCTTTACATATAGATTCCCACCTCGCCTTGAAAATCACCCCCGCGCAGCGGGGATTCGATAGCACCGTTTCTTCAAAGTCCGCGACGACGATACCGCCAGCTATATTCTGCGGCACGACGCGCGCGCCGACCGCTGGGAACTCACGTTGTTCGAGAGCCGGCCGGGGTGACCCGCCTCCCCGCCCGGGTCTATCTGGGAATAACCGAGTCTGATCCCATAATTTCCAGATTCGTTAGCACAGGTGATTCTTCGGCAGGTGGACAGAACCGATGTCCGATTACGGAAGCGGACGTTCGCAGTATCCCGCAAGCAGACGCTCAACGTCGTGGTGAGCGGCGGGCTGCCACGGAACGCCAATATGGCAACGCGCTTCCGGCCCGCCCGCTCCACCTAGTATTAGGCACGCGACCCGCTATGCCAGCTTGCCAAGAATCCCGTTCATTTCCTCTTTGGAGAAGGCGCGTAGGGTCTGCGTGCGGATATTGCCTGCGACACCAATAGCCAGTGCGTATGCGGTGCTGACTTGTCATCCGGTGCTTCGATGATCGCAACCAGATCATAGTGCCCCACCGTCCAGTAGATTTGCGTCATATTGGCCCCGAACTTCTTTGCCGCCTCCATGACAGCATCGGCGCGTTTCGTGGTGTCCTTAACGTTGCGAATCCCTTGATCCGTAAAGTTACAAAGTGCGATGTATGTCGCCATGACGGTTCTCCTTTAGATTCACGGGACCTCACACGCCACGAGAGCCAACGGCGGCCCCAAAACGCTGGCCTTACAGGTGATGTACGGACAACCCTGGCAGTATACCCTCAGAACTGGCAACGGGGTCATGGGACTGCTCGGGGTCGCTTTGTGACGATCGCATTCCGGCCAGTTGCAGACGGTCGAGGAGTTGCAAAATCAGGCTACCCACCGGCAGGAGCAAAGCCAGCAGCAGTCATACACGAGCAGACGACTCGGTTATGTCTTCTTGAGGAAACAGGTTTTAAGGACCAAGTCTGTGTCGAGGCATATACTGAGCCGGATAATAACGTCTACGGAGAACGACATGCTTCGAAGCTCGATACTCGCTGTGCTGTTCGTCTTTTTCGGAAATCTCCCTGATGCCGACGCAGAGCCAACGCACGACCCTACACGCGGTGAGTTGTTGTACACAACGAATTGCATCGCCTGCCACAACACCCAAGTTCATTGGCGGGACAAGAAACTCGTCACGGACTGGACAAGTCTGCAGTCAGAAGTACGCCGCTGGCAGAAATTCTCAGGGCTTGGGTGGAGTGATGACGACATTATGAAGGTTGCACGATACCTGAATGCTCTCCACTACCACTATCCCACGCCGGACTGACCGGAGAATAGTGAAATGCCGATAGATTCGACGCTCCGGCCTTGGTGGCTTGAGCCGTTGTCGGCAGGGACGGCTGACCTTGCTACGGTGGCCACGGGCTTGTCAGGTGCAGAGGCCAAAGCACGGCTTGCCAAATACGGCCCCAACCTGTTCCGCGAACGGAAGGAAAAATCGCTGCTGCTACAGTACCTCACCCGCTTCAAGAATCCGCTGGTCATTATCCTCCTCGTCGCCAGTGCAGTATCAGCGTTTACGGGAGAGGTCACCAACTTCGTCATCATCAGTTGCATCGTAATCCTGAGCGTCACCCTGGATTTTGTCCAGGAGTATCGCGCCAACGCGGCCGCGGAAAAGTTGCGCCAATCGGTTTCCGTACGAGCCATCGTGATGCGCGATGGCCAGCCCCTGGAGGTCGCGGTGACCCAGGTCGTGCCCGGCGACGTCGTGCTGCTTTCGGCCGGCGATCTGATTCCGGCGGACGGAAGAGTGCTCGAAGCGGACGATTTCTTCGTCAAGCAGGCGCTGCTGACAGGTGAGTCCTATCCGGTGGAAAAGCGACCGGGCGCGCTACCCGATACCGCTACCGATCTGCAGGAGGCAACCAACGCAGTGTTCATGGGCACCTCGGTCATCAGCGGCAGTGCCCGAATGCTGGTGGTCAAGACTGGAACCGTCACCGCGATAGGAGAAATCGCCGACAGCGTTTCCCGCCCGTCGGCACCGACGTCATTCGAGATCGGCACCCGCCGCTTCGGCATGCTGATCATGCGGGTGACGGTGTTGATGGTGATGTTCGTCCTGCTCGTGAATACGCTGTTCCATAAACCCTGGCTGGAGACCTTCCTGTTCGCCGTAGCGCTCGCTGTCGGCCTGACGCCGGAGCTGTTGCCGATGGTGGTTTCGGTGACGCTGTCGCGCGGCGCACTGCGCATGGCGAAGAAACACATGATCGTCAAGCGACTGGCCGCCATTCAGAACCTGGGTTCGATGGATGTCCTGTGCACGGACAAGACCGGCACGCTGACCGAGGCGAAAATCCGCCTGGAACGGCATGTGGATGCGGATGGCCGGCCCAGCGAGCGGGTACTGGAACTGGCCTATCTCAACAGCTTCTTCGAGACCGGCTTGAAGAGCCCGCTTGACGAAGCCATCCTCAACCACCAGCACATTGAGGTAGGCAACTGGAAAAAAATCGACGAGGTTCCCTTCGACTTCGAGCGTCGTCGCGTCTCGGTGCTGATCGATAACGGCGAGACACGCTGGCTGGTGGTGAAAGGCGCGGCCGACGAGATCGTGGGGCTCTGCACGCATTACGAAGCGGAAGGTGCCGAGCTCCAGCGGCCCGTAGACGAAGCGGCCCTGGCAGGCATTCACGGCCAGCACCACGCGTTGGAAGAAGAAGGCTTCCGTGTGCTGGGCATCGCCTGGCGCCAGGTGCCGCTGGACCACCCCCATGCCGTTGTGGGTGACGAAACGGAACTGGTGCTCGCCGGTTTTGCCGCCTTCCTCGACCCTCCCAAGGAGAGCGCCGCCTCCGCACTCGCCGCGCTCAAGAAGGTCGGCGTCGCGATCAAGATCGTTACCGGTGACAGTGATCTGGTCACCCGGCATGTCTGCGCCCAACTGAAGATTCCGGTCACGGGGCTTCTGACTGGCAAGGAGATCGCGCAGATGGACGACCACGCACTGCGCGCCCGGGTGGAAACGGCGAACCTGTTCTGCCGAGTCAATCCGTCGCAGAAGAACCGCGTGATCCTGGCGCTCAAGGCCCGTGGCCACGTGGTCGGCTATCTGGGCGATGGCATCAACGACGCGCCGTCCTTGCACTCGGCGGACGTCGGTCTGTCGGTGGACTCGGCCGTGGACGTGGCCAAGGAGGCGGCCGACATGATCCTCCTGAAACATGACCTGCATGTGCTTCACGCAGGCGTTCTGGAGGGACGACGTACCTTTGGCAACATCATGAAGTACATCATGATGGGGACCAGCTCAAACTTCGGCAACATGTTCAGCATGGCCGGCGCCTCGCTGTTCTTGCCTTTTCTGCCGATGCTGCCGACGCAGATCCTGCTCAACAACATTCTCTACGACATATCGGAAGTGCCAATTCCACTCGACAAGGTGGATGCCGGGGAAATTCTCGGCCCCCGCGTACTGGACTTGAATTTCATCCGCAACTTCATGCTGGTGATCGGGCCGATCAGCTCCGTGTTCGACTTTCTGACCTTCTACATCATGCTGGCCGTGTTGCAGGCGGACGAGAAGCTGTTTCAGACCGGGTGGTTCGTCGAGTCGCTATGCACCCAGGTGCTGGTGATTTTCATTATCCGTACCCGTGGCAATCCCCTGAAAAGCCGCGCCCATCCTCTGCTGACGGCAACGTCGCTGGCGGTTGTGACCATCGCGGTGCTGTTGCCGTTTACGCCGATAGGAACGTATTTCGGATTTGTGCCACCGCCCGCCCGTTTCTATTTCATCCTCGGGGCCATGGTGCTTGTCTATCTCTTCGTTGTCGAACTGGCCAAGCAGGGCTTCTACCGATGGTCAGCGGCGGGAAGGCGGCCGCGCAGATCTGTCACCCGGGCTTAGTCCGCCAGCCTCTACAGGCGGCATAAGTTCAGGTAACGTCTTAAGGCGGAACAATTCATCCTTGGCTTCTCATCAATGGATGAATGTCCGTTTATGGGGTTCAGCCCTCGATATAAAGGTGGGTTGAGTAAAATGGGACGCGGGGAATAACAGGGGTCCCCCTCCCCTCGCGGGATGGGGGGATAGGGGGAGGGGTTTGCGGCAAACGCGTCCAATCATTGATGTTCCGGTTCGCTTCATTGCCGCAACAGCAACACAATCGTTCTCCCGTCGACAACGAAGCGCCCCCTTCCCAAGATGATGCAGCATGCGCGGACGTTTCCGCGCGGGTCGATCCAGGCCTTGAGCACTTCGAGCACGAAGAAATTGTACCGCGTCGCCATGCGTGCGTCGGTCATGCGGCATTCGAGGCTGAGCGTAACACTCCTCGATCGCGGCGGCACAACCTGCCGGGCCGGCGGTGGCGTGAGACCAAAGGCAGCGAACTTTCAGGAACCGGCGGAACTGTCCACACCCACCACCTTCGCGGCCAGTTCCACGGTGGGAATGTTGATGACGCACCTTCGCGCCTTCAGCGCCACAAAGCTGTAATTGCGGTCGCTCATCACCATCCCGACCAACGGCGGCTGAAGTCCATCATCGTGAGCCACGATAAGGTCATGACGTCTTGCCCGGCCCTTCTCGCCGTGGTCACCAACACCACCGGGCCGGGTTCCAGCAAGCCGTAGACTTTGGACAAGGGAAAGCACTTTTCTTTGCCATACCTCCTGTGGAAAATCGAGCCTAGCTCCTTGAATTACCGTTTAGCAACGCCTGCCTGCAAGGCGGCACGGGTTTCCTTCGAAAGTCGGGCGCGCCCGGCACGTAACTGTTGCATGAACTTGCCCGGTTGCTCGGCGGCTGCCTTCCAGGCACGCCGAAGATCGCCGGGGCGGTCGCGGAGCAGCGCCGAAATCAATTGCTCCGCCTGATACACGTCCTTTTTGGTCTTGGTCTGAAACGCGGCAATACGGCGCTCGGAGGTCACGTTGTGCAGCGCGTAACGTGCCGGTGCCGGCACGTTCACCAGGATACCGGCCCTCGCCACCAGTACCGCCGGCTGGGCATCGGCGAGCAAATAATCCAGAAACCGCACGGGTTCGGCATAGGTGTCGAGCGAGGCAAGGTGAACCGGCTTGGCGCTGGTGCGGCCGAGCATGGGCGTAAGGATATCGACACTCAATTGCTTTCCCTTGATGCGAAACCGGGTCGAAGGCGATTTGCGGTTGAGCGCCGGTACCTCGATGAAACCAAGTTCCGACTCCATGAGTGCTTTACGCAGATTGACCTGGCGATCGGGCATGCCGATCAGCAGGCGGTACGCGGCGGCGATATCGATGTCCTGCGTGCGCGTTGTTTCGGAGGCCCATTTCACACCAAGCATGTTTCCGTAGAGAGCGAACGCGTGCGAGCCGACCAGAACACCGCCAGCCAGAAACACGCCGGCACGTTCCAGCAGCTCGAAAAGACGCGCCTCTACGGCGCTCACGGTGTGCGCGCCACCGGATACCAGCATGGATACGAGATTTTCCCGCGCCTTAAGATCCGGCGCGGCGGATTCCCACAGCGATCTTTCCTTTTCGATCAGCGCGCGGACTTCGTCCGTGTCCGGACCCAGATAATGCTGTGTCTTGCGACTGCCGACGCTGAGCTGGAGGTACCAATGCTTGCCGCCTTTAATGCGCTTGGAGGCGAAGGAAAGCCCGCGGCCGCTCGGCGCGGCGCCGTGCAAGCATTGTGAAAGCAGTTGGGTATACAGCAGGCGTGTCGACTCGGACAGATACTCCATGCACCGTCTCCGGTTCTGGTTATACGCAGTATATCCATAGACTGCGTATAACGCTATACGCTGTCCCAAGTAAGACTGCGTATAACCGTCAGCGCACTGATTTGACGTTCGTACGACCCTTCCGCGCCGTGGTCACCAGCACCACCGGACCGGGCGGAAGCCAGCCGTAGACTTTGGACAAGGGAAAGGACTTTTTCATGGTCTTGGCTTCCATCACGCCCGCATCACACAGCCCACGCGCGGTTTCGTGCACGACTTCCAGAATCGTTTTACGTTTGCCATTTGCTTAATCGTACGCGCTAATGCAAGCCGGAAAAGGAGGGGCTCCGGAAGAGCCCCTGCACCCTGGGTCGAATCCACAGGGGGAGTGATTAATTTCTATTTCAAGCGACTTTGAAGTCGAGATGTTTCAAATCCGCTAACGGCACCCGCTCTTTCACACGCAGGATTTCCACGCCCACTACCTGTTTGTTGTCGTTATAGTCGAGAACAATCCCCGGCTGGACCTCCTCGGATTCAATGATCTTTGATTCGTCGAGGCGCAGGTAGAGCGCGTCAGATTTTTCGTCATAGTGCATTTTCATAACTTGCCTCTCATAGCCCGGTCAAAATAAGCCGTCACCACCCGCCATGGTTTAGTGCTCTTATTGTAGACCACTCGCAGTATACGGTCATCACGTTCGGGAATTCGTCCAAGTGCATGGCGCAAATCAGGGTCAACCCTATCTGGTTCGATACGTTCCGGCTCCATCAATACGCACTCAACCCAAGCCACGGGTATTTGCCGTTCGGCCATCACGGTAACCGCATGGGCGGTCAGCTCGAAATGAATTTTTTCTGGCATTAGTGTTGTGCTGCTTTTGTGTTTTCAGGTCCAGAGGGGTTCGCGGACATCAATCAGGCGATGGAGATTTTTCTGGTCTTCAGCCATCCATTTAGCTTTCTGTCGCCAGGACTGCTTCAATAGCCGATAGTAAGCGGCATATTTTTTTCGGTCCGGCTCGATCCAGTTCCACGCACTTTGTCGGGGACTTTCTCTGTTTTATACGCCGGCCGTTTTACGTTCTTTCGATCCAGCAGGCTTTTGCGCATGGGTCGCTCTTTCTTCCACCAGCGATACAGCGACATGATTTCTTCCAGGCTTTTCGGTGCCGGGCATCGGCGCTCCAGTCAATGAGCTTCGCCGGCTGTTCCTGTTCTACGAAGTCGACCAGCAGCTGAAATGCCGCGTGCAGCAGGATTTTATCCTTGTCGTGCCAGCGGCCCCCTCGCAGGGTGTTGATCTTGAGTTTTACCATTCCTTGATTCGCAGTTAAGGCTAACTATACCGCGATACATGCCGCAGTCAGCCCTCGATATAAAGGCTGGACATGAGACAAAACAGCGGAAAAGCGTGAAACCTTGCAGACCTTAAACTATATGACGTTCGTGCGATCCTTCTGCGCCGTGGTCACCCGCACCACCGGACCGGGCGGAAGCCAGCCGTAGACTTGGGACAAGGGAAAGGACTTTTTCATGGCCTAGTCTCTCGTGGAAAATTGAGCTTGGTTCCTTTGAATTACGCGGAAATATCATCGGCCTGGAATATTAGGGAAAATTCCTCTCTGACCCGGTTTTTCCTTGCGCCCTCTCCCTGAAGGGAGAGGGAGTACGATTTATTTCGCCACTTGTTCAGAGGTTCCCTAGGTGCCACAAAAGGTTTTGGACACCATTTCTTCCCGGTTCGGGCGGCAGGCGATAACGCTCTTTCCCGGCCTGTTCTGCATACGGGTTTTGCAACACAGCATGCAGTGCCGGTGGGTGCACTAGCGCCATGCGTGGGCGGGAAACAGGAAATCGAGCCTTGCCCCTCTAACTCTCGTAGTCACCCTTCCCAGGTATTACGTGTCGAATCCCCTCCGCGAGGGTTTTCTACGTCACCCTTGCGTCGGGGAATAAGGTGAATGTGACAGTGAAATATAGTCTGTCCAGCAGCTTCGCCGACATTTGTACCGATATTGAAACCAACCACTCGCTGATCGGCTCTCATTATTTCGTTACGGAGATCATCTAGAAGTCGATTGCAGGCATTTACTTCGGGCCTTCGTAATAAAAAATAATCCGTGACGTGCCGCTTTGGAATTACGAGCGTATGGAGGTCAGCAACGGGGAAACCGTCGCGGATCGAGTATGCAAGCTTATTCTCCGTGATGATTCGCTTCCGAGGAATTCACAGAATACACAGTTTTTCTCATTGTGCTGGTAGGATTCTCGGATTGCTCTAAAGTCTGTATCGTCTCTGTCACGCTTCATGGAATTGCAGCTATAGCAAAGCGCCTGTAGATTATCGATGTCGTCCGCGCCGCCTTTGTTGCGTGGAGTTATATGGTCAACCTCTAATGCCTTGAGTTCAGCTGAAATTCCGCAAAGCTCACAATGGAATTTGGCCCGTTTGAGGACTTCGTAACGCAACGTACCAGAGATGTAACCGGCGGATTGTTTTCGATGTAGCCATACCTGCCCACCACGTTTTTCGAGGTATTCGTCTAGCTTTTCCTGGCACAGAACGATTAGCTCCGCGGCCTGTTTCTTGGTTAGCGCTTCAAAACCGACAAGCTTGTAATTATCCTTCTCTCGCTCGACGATTCCGTGCTTGCGCAGCACGCGTCCAACCATGTTGTTGGTGATATTCTCGTAGTACTCAAGCTGACTTTCGTCACGACTCAGAATAGCTTTGGCAATTGTTTTCGCTGAGCATTGTCCTCCATGCTTTAGCAGCGTGATGAGCATCTGAGGCTGATAGATGTGCGACATCCTCATGCGTTTGGAGATGAATTGGAATAGTTCTTGGTATCGCATCAGTAACCCCGGATAATTCGAAATTGCAGATCTTCTCCATTTACCAAGGTAGCGTCTGAAGGCAGGCAGCCAGACAGTGTGGCGGGCACTGCGCCACCGTGTTATCGAAGATCATCGGTGCTTCTGAGATTATGGCGAGCGCAGAGGAGTTGGACATTTCAGCTGAAATGGATGTGCCGCCTTTTGAATAAGGTAAATCGTGGTCGAAATGAAGATTGTCCGTTGCGCCACATTTAACACACTTGCCGCCATCGCACGCTTCCACACCTTTAGTTTTACCCATGTTGGGATAACCCGCCGATGGGGCATGTCCATCTGGACTGGACGGGGAAGTCTTCATCTCCTTCTACGGCGGTTAACTTAACTTGAATACCTGGCGATGCTCATCTTTCTCAAGCCAGGAATCAACTGAATGAAATACGCCGTTATAAGACCAAATGCCCTTCTTGGGTTTCTCGTACACCCTCACCCGCTCAGGTGAACCGCCATTTTCTTGTATACCTGCGCAGCCTTGTGGAACTTGCCATTTTCAGTCAATGAGCCATTTGGTGTTCGCTCTGGCTGGTCAATACGCTTAGGTTCTTGGTTTTCGCTTGTTTGCGGCACATCGTGGCCTTCGTAAATCAGTGTTTCGCCATTATCTTCAAACCGATCTGCATACGGAGCACTCGGTCGCACTGACATTAGAATTACAGAATGGTCACCGCGCATGCGGAAGTTCATCCCACGCTGTAGGTTGGCACCCTCGCGCTGGCACATATCTAAATAGGAAATGATTTCGTTAGCCATTCAAAAATTTAGAAACCGTGCTGGTTTTTATAATTTGGGCGCGTAATCGATCCCCTCCGATCACCTTTATTTATAGTGGGATCGTAACATAAAGAACAGCGGGGCTGTTTTTGGCCGGGATGTGAAGGTACGCGAAGTTGGCTTAAGTGCTGGAATTCCAGAACCAAAGATGCAGGTGAGTCGCTCATTTTAAAACGGATGCCCTGGAAACGGGCATAACAACTCACTCAAGAATCCCCGCTGAAGTGGGGATGATATTCAAAACCTGGACCCCCGCCCCCGACTAGTACATTCGAGGGCAGGCCCCCGCCTAGTGCGTGCAGGGGCAAGCTGTATGCGGGGTGACAACCTAACTCAAGAGGTCACCGCTGACGCGGAGATTCATTTTGTCTTACGCGGCATGGCGAGTCGGGATTCGCTTGATTTCTCCCCGCATGCGCTTTTCCGCGTGCCACAAATCGTAGGCTGCCTGAAGGCGCAACCAAAGCCCAGGCCCGTTGCCACAGAACTTACCCAGCCGTACGGCCATCTCGGGGGAAACGGCCATCGTGCCGGACAGGATACGGTGCAAGGTCTGGCGGCTGACACGCAGCGCCTGCGCCGCCTCGGTCACATTCAGACCAAGGGCGGGCAGTACGTCCTCGCGCAGGATTTCGCCCGGGTGAACAGGTGGCGCTTTCGGAGTTTCGGTAACGGGATACTCTTTCGTTTTCGCCATTGTATTTACCTCTCAGTGATACTGTTCAAGATCGACACGCCAGGCGTCGCCTTCTATCCATTCGAACGTGATTCGCCAAGGTCCGTTGACTGATATCGCATATCGCTTGGGCGTCGTGCGCAGCGCGTGCAGGCCGAACCCCGGGAAGTTCATGTCCTTCAACGACTGCGCCTGATGCAGCACATTCAGGATACGCATCACCCGTTTTTGCAGGTCTGGCCGTACACCCGCGGTGGAGCCGGTGAGATACAGATCGCGCAAACCCTTGTGGCGGAAGCTTTGTATCACACTAAAAAGTGTGGCGTGTCTCGCGACATGTGTAAATCTTTACGTTACAAGGTGGGAATCTACATGTACTGCCTGGACCCCCGCTACGCGGGGGGTGACCCCCGACTAATACATTTGAGGGCAGGCCCTACGCGTGCATGACAACCTACTTATAGAATCCCCGCTAACGCGGGGATGATATGTAAAGCCTGTTGCCGCCCAGGGTGCAACAGAACCCGTTGCACCCGTTCGGCGGCGTGAACACACGTTAAGTGTGTTCACGAAAACTCCGCCTCACCCACCTTCGCGGGAGTGACAAACTGCCTTTCGGATATCCCCGCTTTCGCGGGAATGACAGCAGTGGTACTTTCGCGGGGGTGACGGTCATTTTTTGTTTGTCATTCCCACGCAAGCGGGAATGACATGGTCGGTTGGTGCCCGCTTTCGCGGGGGTGACAACCCTTCGCGAGCTATTTCATCAGCTCGAACAAAAGACTGTTCAGCCGGGTGACGAAGCCGCCGGTGTCTTCCAGTTCTCCGCCTTCGGCGAGCAAGGCCTGGTCGTGCAGGATTCGGGTCCAGTCCTCGAAGCGCTTGGCGTCGGCTCGGATGTGGCGCCCATTACCGTTGGGAATCACTCTCCGGCTTTCTCAATAATCTTCATAATCGGCCCCGCCAGATATAGTTGGCCCCACTTGCGGCCCGATATTTCCTTGAGCATGCCAGCGCGCACCAAGAGCGATACGGTCTGCCGGGCGGTCGGGTTGGAGACCTCGAGCATTTTCGACGCGCGCGCGACGGTGATGTAAGGATTCGAGAACAGTTCATCCAGCAAGGCAATGGCCTTGGGCTTATGCTTCAGGCGTCCGCGATATTTTTCCCGTACTGTCGTCAGGTCGTCGGCACGTCGCATGGCATCACGCGCGGTCTCGGTGACGCCATGCAGGAAAAACCGAATCCATCCCATCCAGTCGCCATGGGTCGGCAACGCTGGAGCAGGTCGTAATAATCCTGACGGCGCGCCTCGATGTAGGCCGAGAGGTAGAGCAACGGTTGCGACAGCCGCCCGCGTTCGATCAGGAACAGCGTGATCAGCAGACGTCCGACGCGTCCATTGCCGTCCAAAAACGGATGGATGGCCTCGAACTGCTCATGCATCAAGGCGCACTGGACGAGGTCCGGAAGCTCGTCACGTTCGTGCAGGAATTGTTCCCAGTCGGCGAGCGAGTCCAGCATCGACGCGGGTGGCGGCGGAACATAGGCCGCGGTTGCGGGCGTGCTGCCTCGGGGGCCGATCCAATTCTGTGAGCGACGGAATTCACCCGGCGTGGCGCGTTCTCCGCGCACGCCTTTCATCAGCCGCGCATGCAATTCGCGCACGAGCCGCAGCGACAAGGGCAACGACCGCAGGCGCTTGACGCCGTGTTCCAGCGCCGCGACATAATTGCGCACCTCGCGGACGTCCAGTCTCGTCACCTCCGGCACTTCCGCTCCATTTCATCGAGCAGGATATCGGACAGACTGGCGCGCGTGCCTTCGATGCGCGAGGACAGCACCGCCTCGCGGCGTATGTAGGGCGCTATCAGCAGGTGTGGATTAGGGCAGTAGACGGCCGAGTCCGGAGAGTTCGCGCAGTACACTGTCAGTCCTGGGTAAAAGGCGCAGGCCAAACCGCGTCGTATCGATCGCGGCGGCAGCGCCGCCGGAATAAAGGCTGGTAACCTTGGGTGTACGGACGATCGACCCGCCTCCGGACACCGGAAGTCTTGGGGTTCATCCCCTAGTCCTGTAGAAGCGGCTTTCAAAGCTCAAATCGCTTTGAAGGAAACGTGGCCTATTGTTTCAAAGCGTAAAGGGCTTTGCAACGAAACTTATAAAGGGAGGGTGGGGTCCCTCCCCAACTAATACCTTGGGCAGGCCCTACGCGGGGATGACAGGCTGCTCATAGAATCCCCGCTGAAGCGGGGATGAGAGTCACGTCCTGGATTCCCGCTCGCGGGATGACAACCTATTTCTGGGTGCCCGCTCCGACTAATGTTCTTGGCGCCCGCGGGCGCGAGCTATTTCATCAGCTCCAGCAACAGACCGTTCAGCCGGGTGACGAAGCTGCCCGGGTCTTCCAGTTCTCCGCCTTCGGCGAGCAACGCCTGATCGTGCAGGATTCGGGTCCAGTCCTCGAAGCGCTTGGCGTCGGCCTCGGCTTTGAGCCGCGTCACGATCGGATGCTCCGGATTGATTTCGAGGATCGGCTTGCTGGCCGGCGCTTTCTGGCCCGCGGCCTTGAGCACGCGCTCCAGGTTGCCGCCGATATCGTACGCGTCCGCCACGAGGCAGGCGGGCGAATTCGTCAGCCGATGGGTAATGCGCACGTCCTTGACCTGACCGTCGAGGGCTTTCTTGATTTTTTCGATCAGCTCCTTGAATTCGGCCGCGGCTTTCTCCTGTTGCTGCTTTTCCTCCGTGTCTTCGAGCTTGCCGAGGTCGAGGGCGCCCTTGGCGACGGACTGCAGCGACTTGCCGTCGAATTCCGTCAGGTGCGTCACCACCCATTCGTCGATGCGATCATGCATCAGCAGCACCTCGATGCCTTTCTTGCGGAAGATTTCGAGATGCGGGCTGTGCTGGGCGGCGGCGAAGGTATCGGCGGTGACGTAATAAATCTTGTCCTGTTCCGGTTTCATGCGGCTGACGTAGTCGGCCAGCGCGACGTCCGGCGTTTCCTGGTCGGCGTGGGTGGAGGAAAAGCGCAGTAGCTTGGCGATGCGCTCGCGGTTGGCGCGTGTCTTCGACCACACCTTCCTTCAGCACGCGCCCGAACTCGGCCCAGAATTTGGCGTATTTCTCCGGGTCCTTTGTCGCCATGTCGTCGAGCAGGTCCAGCACCTTCTTGCACCGAGCCGCTGCGGATGACGTCGATGTCGCGGTTGTGCTGCAGGATTTCGCGCGAGATGTTCAGCGGCAGATCGTTGGAGTCGATCACGCCGCGCACGAAGCGCAGGTACTTCGGCATCAGCTGCTCGGCGTCGTCCATGATGAACACGCGCTTCACGTACAGCTTGATGCCGTGGCGCTGTTCGCGGTCCCACAGATCGAAGGGCGCGCGCTGCGGTATATAAAGGAGCGAGATGTATTCCTGCTTGCCTTCGACGCGGCTGTGCACGTGCGCCAGCGGCGCCTCGAAATCGTGGCGCCACGTGCTTGTAGAATTCGTCGTACTCTTCCGGCGGTGATCTCGTTGCTTGGGGCGCGCCCAGAGCGCCGAGGCCTTGTTGACGGTTTCGTCCTCGTCCTTGGCGTTCTGCCTTCGCATCACGATCGGCAGGGTGATGTGATCGGAATACTTGTGGACGATGCGCGCAGGCGCAGGCCATCGAGAAACTCGTCCTCGCCCGCGCGCAGATGCAGAGTCACGTCGGTGCCGCGTGTCGGCTTCTCGACGGTCTCGATGCTGTATTCGCCCTTGCCGTCGGATTCCCAGCGCACGCCGTGTTCGGCGCCCAGGCCGGCACGGCGCGTGATCAGCGTGACCTTGTCGGCAATGATGAAGGCGGAATAGAAACCGACGCCGAACTGACCGATCAGCTTGGCGATCCTTGTGACTGGTCGCCGGTGAGCGACTCCAGGAACTGGCGCGTGCCGGATTTGGCGATGGTGCCGATGTTGTCGATCACCTCGCTGCGGTTCATGCCGATGCCGTTGTCCGCAGACGGTGATGGTGCGCGCGGACTTGTCGAAGGCGATGCGAATCTTGAGCTCGGCAGTCGCCTTCGTACAGATTATCGTCGCAGAGCGCCTCGAAGCGCAGCTTGTCGGCCGCGTCGGAGGCATTGGAGATCAGCTCGCGCAGAAAAATTTCCTTGTTGCTGTACAGCGAGTGAATCATCAGGTCCAGCAGCTGCCGGACCTCGGTCTGGAATCCCAGGGTTTCTTTGTGCGTATCGACGCCCATGGCGCGGCTCCCCTTTTCGCAAATGGTTGTTCCCGGGCTGGAATTTAGGGGCGGCGGGCGCGGTTTTCAAGCCGGATTTTCATGGGAGGCGGCTCCTGCCGTTTACCCGTTTTGCGGCCGATCTCGGGAAGATTCGGCCGTGCTGATGACTGCGGTTTGAAACGCCCCTCCCCCACCCCCATTGGTTTGGGGCTATGGACGACAAAACTGTCATGGACCGGAAGGTAGCGCTGACGGGCGGCGAGGACTTGGGCGGCGGCGGGCGCGGGGGCGATGCGGTGGCGCCCGCGGACGCGGAGCTGCTCGATGCCTATTCGCGCGCGGTGATTCACGTGGTCGAGCGCGTGGGGCCGGCGGTGGTGAATATTCGCGTGGGGCATGCGTGAGCGGCGATTTTCACCCTCACCCCCGCCCTCTCCCGTCAAGGGGGGAGGGAAGGGATCATGGCGAGCCGCACGGCGCGGGCTCGGGCGTGGTGATCGCGCCGGATGGTTATCTGCTCACCAACCATCACGTGGTGCAGGGTGCGGCGCACCTGTCGGTCACGTTCACCGACGGCGCGGCGGTGGCGGCCGAGGTCGTGGGCAGCGATGCGCCGACCGATCTCGCGGTGCTGCGCGCGCACAGCTCGGGCCTGCCGTATGCCGCGCTCGGGGATTCGGCGCGGCTGCGCGCGGGCCAGCTCGTGATCGCGATGGGCAATCCGCTGGGGTTCGAGTCGAGCGTGTCCACCGGCGTGGTGAGCGCGCTCGGGCGCAGCCTGCGCAGCCAGACCGGCCGGCTCATCGAGAACATCATCCAGCACACCGCACCGCTCAACCCGGGCAACTCGGGCGGGCCGCTGCTCGATTCGCGCGGGGCGGTCGTGGGCATCAACACCGCGATCATCGCGCGCGCCCAGGGCATCGGCTTTGCGATCCCGGCGCGCACCGCGCAGTGGGTGCTGTCGCAGATTCTCGCGCACGGGCGCGTGCGCCGCGGCTATCTCGGCATCGGCGGGCGCGACCGGCCGGTGGAACGGCGGCTGGTGCGCGCGCTCGATCTGCCGGCGGAGCGCGCGGTGGAGGTGATGTCGGCCGAGCCCCACGGCCCGGCCTACCGCGCCGGCGTGCGCACCGGGGATTTCATCCTGGCGTTGAACGGGCAGGCGGTGCAGTACGTCGATGACCTGCACCGGGGGCTTTCCGAATCGCCGTTCGGCGAGCCGGTGCGGCTCGAGCTGCTGCGCAGGACGCGGAGGATGGTGTTGGAGGTGGTGCCGGAGGAGATGGGGGTTTAGTTGGTTTTCAACTGAGACGCAGATAGTGCAGTCGATGAATCAAGAACAACTTTATTTTTTTTGCGTCTCGCCATCTTTATCCATCAATTCCTTGATTCTAGGAAGAAGACCCGGCAGTTCCTTCCTGGAGATGGTCCACACGATCTCGTAATTGATGCCGAAATAGTGATGGATGAGCTTGTCCCCTCACGCCGGCAAGATCTTTTCCAAGGAATATGGCGTGCCGATTTCCGCAAATGGGAGGTTAGCTTCTTCGTTGCCTCACCAATGACCTCCAGATTGCGGATAACGGCGTCCTGCGTCTTAGCGTCCTTCAGAAACTGCTCGAACGTCAGGTCGGAGATATGTGGGAAATCCTGTGCATGCCCTCGTGGATGTCACCGAGGTAGTCACGGTCCCGGCGCTTAGACATAACTCAGGGTCTGGCGGATGTTGGCGGCGATGTGCTTGTAGCGCGGGCTTTTCAGGCTTCGACGAAGCGTAGCTGCAGTCGTCGAGATCGACCTTCCGCACCAACGCTTTCTCCAAGTAGCTGGCCAACTCGACGAATTCGAGCCCGATGGGTTTCTCGAGCTGGACAAGAATGTCCACATCGCTCGTTCCGGTCTGTGTGCCTTTCGCGAAAGAGCCATAAAGAGCTACTCTTTTAACGCCATATTTATCCTGCAGATATGGCAGCTCCTTCTTGAGTGTTCTAAGTACACTGGCTTTGGCGACGGTTTTTTTCATACTAGATGGTCAGTTTCGAGAATAAGGTATTTCGGAGATTTAGGCCGCATAAAGCAGCGTGTGGCTGCGGTTTACCTGTCCCTGGCGATTTGTAAAGAATAACCCAGAAATTGATGTATTGCATTGGATAAAGGGCCGCTCTGCCGGATGCTTCGATAGTCTTTATCGTACTCCCTAAGTATAAGTTACATGTAAGGGTGGTGATGTCGACGAAGCAGACGGCCCGGCCTACCGCTGCGAATATCACCGTCCACAAGGCGGTAGGCTTGAGGATGGCGCTGTATGCGGTGCAGCGCATCTTCGATATCATCGAGAATGCGCTGCGCGAGGCCGGGTTGTTTTTCGTTGTAAAAAAAAGCGGCTGCGTCGGCTTCTGCCCTGGCTTCTCCGTGCCAGCGCAACTTCATCGCGTGTATTTTCCTCGCAATTCGTTGATGACCATGGCGCTGTCGAGCAGCGCGGCTTTGCCGCTGTCGATTTCCACGCAGCGGCGGCGGATTTCCTCCAGCCACTCCTGCGAGACGGCGAAGTCCTGATCGAGGTCCAGGCTTTCGAGGAGCGTTTCCGCGACGAAGGCGCGGGCGGTGGGCTCCAGCTGCATGGCCTCGTCGAGGATTTTCTCTTGAGTTGCACCGTTCTTTCGGATTGCCCCAATCGTTGATTTGAGTTTTTCATGCTCAGGCTGCTCTCCGCACCTTCACGCTCACCTGTTTACCGGCCCTTGCCAACATGTTCACCAGCGCATCCACGCTCCCATCTGTAAAGGCGGCTTTCAAAGCTCAGAACGCTTTGAAAGAAAAGTGGCCTGTTGTTTCAAAGTGTAAGAGGCTTTGCATCGACACACCTGGTTATCTACCGGGAAGTCCGCGCGCGTGGTGTGCCCTCATCGACATTTCCGAATTGCGTGACCCGCACTGCGCCTTCCGGAAAGTGGGCGACGATTTCTAGCTGCCCACCCATCGCGGCGATAAAACGGCGTAGCGTGCTGAGGTACATATCCGTCTGCTTTTCCATTTTCGACACCGCCGCCTGATCGATCTTGAGTGTCTCGGCAACTTGTAGCTGCGTCAGGTCGAGGGCCTGCCGCAGCTCTTGCAGCGGCATCTCTTTCAAAAGCTTTGCCGTCATGGCCTCGGACTGCGCCCGCGCCTTGGGCGACATGCGCGCACGAAGCTCGCTAAACTTTTTTGCCATGGATTAAACCCTCTTTCACTAATGCGACCAGATGGTCCTCGTACAGCTTGTCTGCCCGAGGCACGAATTCCTCGTACCAGCGATCGTTACCGCCCTTGTTGCCGCCGATCAACAGAATCGCTGTACGACGTGGATCGAAGGCGTACAGTACGCGGTACGGTGCGCCTTTGTGCTGAATCCGAAGTTCGCGTATCTGACCGAATCGCGAGCCGCGCACATCGGAGCTATGGGGAAACGGAAGTTGCGGTCCCTTGGTTTCAAGCAACCGGACAGTGGCATCGATCGCAATTTGGGCGCCCTCGCCTAGCCCTTCCCACCAAGCGCCGAATTCATCCGTGTACTCCACTTCCCATGTCACAAATATAACTCCTATATTATATAACTTCAAGGTTATATTATCAGATCATGATTTTTAGCCGCATTTCCGCGCCAAGTTCTCCGCCGGAAAACAAACGGCTGATTTTGCGCGCACATGAAAAGCCGCTGGTCGGATTCTATCCTCGCGCACGTTATTTGCGGCCCTCGATGTCGGGGTCGATTAGTCGGGGTGGTATGACGACAACAAATAGTTGTCACCCCCGCGAAGGCGGGGGTCCAGGTTTTGAATATCATCCCCGCGTCAGCGGGGATTCAATCTAGGGGTTTAGCCCGTAGGTTGGGGTGAATGAAATGAACCCCAACGACTGTAGTACACGGGCCATGCTGTGTTGGGGTTCGCGATGCTCACCCCAACCTACCGAACTGAAACTCACCCTTGAATAATGTGGTCATTGAGGGCCGGAAATAAAAACATTTTATTTGTTCGCATGCGTCGGAAGATTTATTTTAATCGCATAGCTGGACCACAAGGAGGTGATAGCCATGGATATTCCCATCGCTGATGTCATGATCCATATCGATGAAACCCTGCCCCGGGATGCGCTGATGAAGCTCGAGAACACGGTGCGCGAGGACGAGTGCGTGATCAGCGCGAGCGTGCCCACCGGCAAGGAACACATGATGCTGGTGGCCTACAACCCGGAATGCACCACGGCCACGGACATACTGGCCAGGGTCAACAAGCAGGGGATTCACGCCGAGCTGGTCGGTCTATAGTCAGCCCGTAGGTTGGGGTGAATGAAATGAACCCCAACGCGGGGTCATGTTGTGTTGGGCTTCGCGATGCTCACCCCAGCCTACCGAGCTGTGAAGCATTTGGCTGTCAAGCCAGATTCAATTATATCGTCGCTCATATCGCGTGCGGCCCTCGATGTAAGGGTTGAGACGACAAAGACTCTATGATTGTCCCGACACCTACGCTAAGTTTTTTCTTCCGGCGGCGCATCGCAGGCCTACGTGAAATATCTCGGGTGGTCGATCAAGCCGCCTTGCGCACAACAAATTCCGTGCGGATCTCGTCGAAGGGTACACGAATACGTCGGCCTGCTTTTTCGATCAGTCCGATTTCGGACCAGCGCTTGAATGTCGGTGTGAACATTCTTGACGTCCCGACCAAGCTCGCGCGCCAGAGCGCGGATCGACATCGGTTCCCGCCCTTGCAGTGTGCTGCAGCAGCGTCCCAGCGCTTGCTGGTAAGGGTCTTAAGGAGCGTATCGAGATTTTCGAAACTGACGAATTCACCCTGGGCGGCGCGTGTTTTCACCGCCCGCCGGAACCGGCCGAGTGATTTTCGAATACTTGAGACTTCAATCGTTACCGTGCGCATGACTAACCTCCGAATCGCTTCATGTCTCGCATGAAATCGGCCAACAACCGATCGAATGAGACAAACCGGTAGGGTTCTTCCCGATCCCCGATGTGCCGGTGGTCTCCTTTGCCGCTTTCGTTGTCATAACGCACCAGGCATTTGCCGCCGCGCCCGAGATAGAGGCGGTACTTCAGACCATGCGGCCGGTCCGCAGTCGGCTTAGGCAGCTCCCATACAACCATTTCCATCACTGACCCGTTGGCGAGGTGTTTCTTGTCTCGCAGGATTAGTGTGGCCTTCATGTTGGTATTGATACCAACATGAATTATAACCGTCAACCCGACCAATCTGTAGCTCGGGGTGAATAAAATGAACCTCAGCGACTGGGATGTACGGAGCCATAACCAACAGAGTTAGGCAAGGACGATGAATGGTGCCCGGGGCCGGACTCGAACCGGCACGGTGTTGCCACCAAGGGATTTTCGTACCCGCTACGGCTTTCGCCGCCGCGCCGGAGGCGCCTTTGGGGTCTGGACTTTACCTTTGCCGTGGCGCCGGGAGGGGGGGCAGGAGCCGTCCAGTCTTTACATTTTCCCGGACGTTACAGCGGCGGGTTTAGCTCGGGGTGCCACCGTAATGATCTCGCTGAGATTTCCCGGAATTTGACTCCATTCACGCCCAGGCCGGAATCGAACCGGCACGGAGGTTGCCCTCCAACGGATTTTAAGTCCCTTGCGTCTACCAATTTCGCCACCCGGGCTTCGGGAAGGCGTGGCGATTATATAGGTGGGCTGGGATTGTACGCAAAGGAAGTGAAGGGAAAATGGAGGCTGGGGTCGGATTCGAACCGGCGTACACGGCTTTGCAGGCCGCTGCATAACCACTCTGCTACCCAGCCGTAGCCCGATAAAAAAAGGGAGGACGGCGCCCTCCCCTTTATGATCTGGAGCGGGAAACGAGGTTCGAACTCGCGACCTTAACCTTGGCAAGGTTACGCTCTACCAACTGAGCTATTCCCGCAGTGGACCGACATTGTAAGGACCGGGGACAGACTGTCAAGCAAGGCGCGATATTTCCTTGTTGTTTAGCTACTTGTGAGGATATGGGCTCATTGCAAAGGCGCGATATACGTTTTGGACCGCTCGACGCCATGCGAGAACCTGATCCGAGGCTGAGTTTTGTAGGGTGTGCTGAGCATTAGCGAAGCGCACCGAATTCGAGGTCGACGGTGCGCAACGCTTCGCTTTTGCGCACCCTACAAAACTGGAAGGCTCGGACATTCCCGTCGGTCATGGGCGTTCGACCGCGATCGTTTCAGACTTGCCGCTCACAACCGGTCCTTGCATCGCTCATCCGCTCTCGACCGGCTCAGCGCGAACGGCAGTTTGTAGGGTGCGCTGAGCGCAGCGAAGCGCGCCGATTGAGGTCGAAATAGAGAGGATTTTTACTTCATGAACCCAACGAACGAAATTCAGAATCACCCTGAATTCATTCAGAAAAGTTTCAGTTCTGGCGCGGGACGATCAGGTTGGGCCAGGCCGCTTTGAGGTAACTCAGCATCGACCACAGCGTCAGCGCGGCGGCGATGTACAGCAGGATTTCGCCGATCTGGAATATCGGCAGCCCCCAGAACGGGTCGCGCCACAGCATGAACGGGATGGCGACCATCTGGGAAATGGTTTTGATCTTGCCCACGAACGACACCGCCACGTGCGAACGCTTGCCGACCTCCGACATCCACTCGCGCAGCGCCGAGACGGCGATTTCCCGGCCGACGATGACCAGCACCACCACGGCGAACAGGCGGATATCGAGCACATGCGCCTGCACCATACGGGTCGGCCACCAGCATGACCAGCGCCGCCGCGACCATCAGCTTGTCGGCCACCGGGTCGAGGAAGGCGCCGAAGGGTGAGGTCTGTTCCAGTTTGCGCGCCAGGTAGCCGTCCAGCCAGTCGGTGAGCGCGGCCAGGATGAACAGCCCGGTGGCCAGCATGTGGGCCCAGGGCTGGTCCAGTAATAAGCCACGATAAACGCCGGGATCAGCGCGATGCGCAGGAGCGTGAGGATGTTGGGGGTGTTTAAAAGCATATTATTTATCTTGAATCGCCAGAGAAGACCTTCAGAATTGCGCGTATGGCGTGCAAGCTTGAACGGCATCGCGTGTATTCACGCGCGAATCGTGGTTGCAATCCGCGCAGCCGGATCTAGCATGTTACTGACCGGGGTGCAGCATGAACCATTGCAGCCTGCGGTGAGCACGAACACACGTAGTGCGTTCACGGGATTCCGCTCGCGCCTCGCGGGAATGACATTAGATCTTTTCCCTTTTTATTCCTCACCATGGAACGCATCGTAAATCTTTTGCGCGAGCTGCGGGCTGATGCCGGGCACGCGCGCCAGGTCCTCGACCCCGGCGCGGGCGACCTCGCGCAGGCCGCCGAAATTCTTGAGCAGCGCCTGGCGGCGCTTGCCGCCGATGCCCGGAATCCGTTCGATCGTCGACGTGGTGCGCGCCTTGCCCCGCCGCGCCCGGTGTCCGGCGATGGCGAAACGGTGCGCCTCGTCGCGGATCTGCTGGATCAGGTGCAGTCCGGCGGAGGTCGGGGGCAGTATAGTGGGCCGGCTTGAACCGGACAAGAAAAGCTGCTCCTTGCCCGGTTTGCGTTCGCGCCCCTTGGCCACGGCCACGAGCCGGAGGTCTTCGATCTGAAGCTCCTGCAGCACCGCCTCGGCGGCGGACAGCTGTCCCTTGCCGCCGTCGATGAGCAGCAGGTCGGGCAGCTTGCCCTCGCCCTCCTTCACCCTGCGGTAGCGCCGGGTCAGCGCCTGGGTCATGGCGCCGTAATCGTCGCCCGGCTCGATGCCTTCGATGTTAAAGCGACGGTAATCCGACTTGACCGGGCCGTTGGCATCGAACACCACGCAGGAGGCGACAGTGGCTTCGCCCATGGTGTGGCTGATGTCGAAACACTCGATGCGATCGGGGATGGATTCGAGCTTGAGTGCATCGCGCAGCGCCTCGAAGCGGCCCTGCATGTCGACCTTGCCGGCGAGGTGGCGGCGCAGCGCATCGGCGGCGTTGAACTTGGCCATTTGTATCCAGCGGCGCGGCGCGCCACGCGGGTTGACGGTGAGGGCGACTTTCTTGCCGGCGTGTTCGCTGAAGGCGCGTTCGAGCAGCGCGCGGTCGACGATGGCCTCGCTCAGGTAAATGCGCGCCGGGATGGTGCGGCCGGACAGGTAATATTGCGACAGGAATGCGTCGAGCATTTCCCAGGGCGTGGATTCCGCGCCCATGCGCGGGAAAAACGACTTGCTGCCGAGGTTCTGCCCGCCGCGGATCCAGGTGACAACGATGCAGGCGGCCTCCGGTGTGGCGGCGATGGCCATGACGTCGGCGTCGCCGCCCTTCCCCGTGATGTACTGCTTTTCCTGGATGCGCTTGAGCATGGCGATGCGGTCGCGAAATAGCGCCGCCGTCTCGAAATCCTGTTTGTCCGAGGCCTGTTCCATTTGCTTGATGCTGTCGCGCACCAGGCTCTGGCTTTTGCCCTCCATGAACATCACCGCCTGCTGCACGTCGGCGGCGTAACGCTCGGGTTCGATCAGGCCGACGCAGGGGCCGGAGCAACGTTTGATCTGGTATTGCAGGCAGGGCCGCGAGCGGTTGCGAAAGAAGCTGTCGTGGCACTGGCGCACGCGGAAGATCTTCTGCAGCAGGTTGAGCGTCTCGCGCACGCCGTAGGACGACGGATAGGGACCGAAGTAGCGCCCCTTCTCGTGCTTGGCGCCGCGATGAAAACCGATGCGCGGGTACTCCTGGTTGTCCGAGACAAAGATGTACGGGTAGCTCTTGTCGTCGCGCAACAGGATGTTGAAGCGCGGGTGCAGCGTCTTGATGAGGTTGTTTTCAAGCAGCAGCGCTTCGGTTTCAGTGTGGGTGACGGTGATCTCGATATTCTGCGCCTGCTGCATCAGCAGCATCACGCGCGCCGCGAGACCGCTGACGCGGAAATAACTCTGCACCCGCTTGCGCAGGTTGCGCGCCTTGCCGACGTACAGCACCTCGCCCTTCGCGCCCAGCATGCGGTAGATGCCGGGCTTGGGCGGCAGAGACATTATTAATGCTTTGGGATGTTCGACGGGCATGAATTAGATTAGGTCTGTCGTGTGCGCCAAGTCATGATTTTAGACATGCCCGCGTAGCTGCCCATCCAGGTTTGCATGGATCGCGCGCTTCGCGGCGATCACGGGAAAGCACTGTGCTACCCAGGGTGCAACTGACTATCGTTCGGTGCATGATCGCCGCTACATACCTGTCCTTCCGCACGTTCGGGAGACGGCTTATAACGCCCGATTCTGCACTTCGCGGGGACGACGTGTTGTTAGCCAGCCAACAAATTCTTCGCCTCGCGGAGAATCTTATCGAACATCTCCGCCGTCAGGCGCTTGGTCTGGGTGTTGTAGCGGCTGCAATGATAGGAATCGATCAGGTGCAGGCCGTTCGGAAGCTCATGCTGCGCGCCATGCGCGAATTTGTATTCTTTGCGCTTCAGCTTGAACGCCTTGAGCACGGCGTCATGCGCGACCGTGCCGAGCGCGAGCAACACGCATCCATGCGGAAGTTTCTCGAGCTCGGTCTGAAGATAAAGATTGCAGGTGGCGATTTCCGCCGGCAGCGGCTTGTTGCCCGGCGGCAGGCATTTGACGGCATTGGTGATACGGCAGTTTTTCAGTGTCAGGCCGTCGCGCGCCGATTCCGACACCGGACGGTCGGCGAAGCCATGCCGGTGCAATGTTTCATATAAAAGGATGCCGGCGTGGTCGCCGGTGAACGGGCGGCCGGTGCGGTTGGCGCCGTGCATGCCGGGCGCGAGCCCGATGACGATCAGCCGCGCCTTCGGGTCGCCGAATGGCGGCACGGGGCGCGCGAAATAACGCGGATACATGTCGCGGACCTTGGATAAATGGCTCGCCAGACGCGGACAGGCCACGCAATGAGGATCGAATTCGGGCATAGGATTAATGTGGAACTATATCAATATTTGGGTCGAGCGGCCTGCGGCGACGTGTATTGTGACTGGGATGCTCCGACTCCGCTAAAGCATTCGGAAAGCTTCAGGGCCAGGCGTCATCTCCGCGAAGGCGGAGATCCAGGCCTTGAATGGTATCGCGCGCCTTGCGCGCGATCTCAACAGCTAATTGCGGGTGGCTCCGCCCCTGCACCCTGGGTGACTTTCTCTTGCTTGTCCAAGAGAAAGTCACCAAGAGAAGGACACCCGGTCGCTTCGCCGCGCAAACTACGCGCGGTTCCCTGCGCGCCTCGCTTCGGCCGGGCGCTCGCCTAACTCGCCGGGCGCACACAACGCGCCTCGGGCTCGATCAGGAGGCTCGCGACTACTCCCGGCCTGCACTCGGTGCTCGGCTTGCTCCAACGGGGTTAGAACAACACACCTCTGCACCTTCACTGGGAGGTGTTTTCAAACCCCCGTAGCCGCCGCCGAGCATCGCAGCCGGAATCGGGAGTTTTCAGCGAGCCTCGTGTTTGAGCCCGAGCCGCGTTGTGTGGCGCGCCGGCGAGTTAGGCAGCGCGCCGATTCGCGGCGAGAAGCGCAGGAAGTTTTCGGCGGCTCCGGGGCGTGCTTTCTTTGGGACTTTTCTTGTCGCGACAAGCAAAGAGAGTCACCCTGGGTCGGGGGCGGAGCATCCCAGATTCAAATAACGCGGCCGAAGGCCGCTCGACACCAGATTAGTTACTTCAGAGAGGAACGAAAAACTAATTCATCCGCACCATGTTGGTGCCATAGAAAATCTCGGCCATCTCGTGCGTGAGGCGCTGCGTGACAATCTTGTTGTCCTGCGGCGACAGGTCCGCTTCTTTCACGCCGAAGAGGTAGTTATCCAGCTTGGAGTCCTTCAGCATCATCTTGGTATGGAAGATGTTTTCCTGGTAGACGTTCACGTCCATGGCCTGATATCGGGCTAGCGTGTTTTTATCAACGAAGTTCTGGACCGAGTTGATCTTGTGGTCGATGTAGTGCTTGGTGCCCTTGACGTCGCGCGTAAAGCCTCTCACCCGATAGTCGATAATCACGATATCCGATTCGAAACTGTGGAGCAGGTAGTTCAACGCGCGCAGCGGCGAGATCTTGCCGCAGGTGGACACGTCGATGTCGGCGCGGAACGTGGCGATGCCGTTGTCCGGATGCGATTCCGGATAGGTGTGCACCGTGATGTGGCTCTTGTCGAGATGCGCCACCACGGATTCCTTGACCGGCCGCTCGGATTCCAGCGCCAGGTTCGTCTGCACGCTGCGGTGCTGGCGGTTGTGCGCCGCGTCCGGCAGCGGGCCGGGCGCCTCGGGGTTGAGCGGCTCCTCCTGGATCGGCAGCTCGGAGATGAGCATGGTGACGCTCGCGCCCTGCGGATCGTAATCCTGATGCGCGATGTTGAGGATGTTGGCGCCGATGATGCTGGCCACCTCCGACAGGATGGCGGTCAGACGCTCGGCGTTATACGCCTCGTCGATGTACGCGAGGTATTCCTTCTGCGCCTGCTCGCTGGGGGCGTAGCAGATGTCGTAGATGTTGAAGCTCAGCGTCTTGGTGAGATTGTTGAAGCTCTCGAGCTTCAGCTTTTTAAGCGCACGAAACAGATCCAATTCCTAATACCCCCGGCAGAAAAACAATATAACCTACCGCTTATTATCGGTCATCCTCGGCGCGAATCAATATTTTTTTGCGCTCATGCGATGCCGGTGACGGCGCGCACCGCGTCAAGGTACGCCTGATCCAGTGCCAACTGCTCGCGCGTCGGATTTTCCCGTCCGTGCATGCGCACCAGACGTAAATGTGACACCGGATCGTCGTAAGTGACCCAGATCCGGCCAGCACCTGATCGGCCGCCGCCGGATCGTTGCAGACCAGCACCATGTCGCAACCGGCGGAAAGCGCCAGTTTTGCCCGCGCCACGACGTCACCCGCCCCTTTGGCGCCCTCCATGGACAGGTCGTCGCTGAACACGACGCCCTGAAATTCAAGCTGACCGCGCAGAATCTTCCTGATCCAGGTGCTGGAAAATCCGGCGGGCTGGGCGTCCACGCAGGTGAAAATCACGTGCGCCGGCATGATGCCCTCAAGGCCGTAATGAATCATGCGCTCAAAGGGCACCACGTCTTCGGCCATGATGTCGACGAGCAGACGATCGTCTACCGGCAGGGCCACATGAGAGTCGGCCTCCACCGCCCCATGCCCGGGGAAATGCTTGCCGGTGGCGGCCATACCGGCCCGGTGCATGCCGCGCATGTAGGCATGGGCCAGATCGGCCACGGCCTCGGGACGGGAGTGAAACGCCCGGTCGCCGATGACCTGGCTCACGCCGCGGTCGAGATCGAGCACCGGTGCAAAGCTGAAATCCACGTCCACGGCGCGCAATTCCGTGGCCATGAGCCAGCCGCTGGTCTCCGCCAGACGCCGGGCGCGCTTGGGATTTTCGTCGTAGATATGGCCCAGATGCCGGAGTGGCGGCAGGCTGGTAAAACCGTCACGGAAGCGCTGCACGCGCCCGCCTTCGTGGTCCACCGCCACCAGCAGCCGTGGCGTGCGCAGGCCGTGGATGTCCCGCACCAGGCCTTCGACCTGCTCCGGCGACTGATAATTGCGCGCAAACAGGATCACGCCGCCGACCAGCGGGTGTTTGAGCCGCTCGCGCTCGATGGCGCTCAGCGCCAATCCTTCCACATCCAGCATGACAGGACCGAGCGACATGATCAGCCCCGGATATGCACGCGCGTGCCCGGAGCGACGCGGTCGAAGAGTTCGATGATCTCGCGGTTGCGCATCTTGACGCAGCCACGCGAGCCAGGCACCCCCATGGGGTCCTCGTCCGGGCAGCCGTGGATATAAATGTAGCGGCGCATGGTGTCCACTTTGCCCAGGCGGTTTTTGCCGGGCTCCAGGCCGCAGAGCCAGAGAATGCGGGTGAGAATCCAGTCGCGGTTGGGGAAGGCCGTACGCAACGACGGCGAATAGATTTCGCCGGTCGGCCGGCGCGATACCAGCACCGCGTCAGCCGGCAGGCCGGCCCCGATCCTGGCGCGGATGTAGTGCGCGCCGCGCGGGGTCTTTTCGCTCCCGTTCTCCTCGCCTACGCCGTTGCGTGCCGTGGAAATCCGGGTTTGCATGAGTATCCGTCCCTGGGCGTCCTTCAGAATCAGAGTCTGGGTGGGAACGTCGATTTCGATCACCGGTTGCGGCTGCGTCATTGAAGGTCTCCCTTCAAATATCGTAGCGCATGATATGTCACCCTCTCCCCGTTGATGCGCGCCGGGGCGCACAAAGACTCGTCCGTGCGCCCGTTCAGCGGGAGAAAGGGTCGGCGACTGGACCTTTTCCTGTTTCCGCTTCACCTCCCGCAGAGGGGAGAGGGGGAGTTGGAATAGGACTGTGACGCGACAGCAAGACCTTTTGGCTCCTTGCCATGCTGGGTGAATTCTGCCGTTCACACTTTTCATCTTGTAAACATGGCCATGGATTCCACATGGCTGGTTTGGGGAAACATGTCCATCGCGCCGGCCGCGGCCAGACGGTAGCCGAGCGCGTGCACGAGATATTCGCTGTCGCGCGCCAGTGTCGCGGGGTGACAGGACACGTAGACAATCCGTGACGGCAGCGGTTCGCTGAGGCGTTTGATTGCCTCGATGGCCCCGCCGCGCGGCGGATCGAGCAGCAAGCGGTCGACACGGAAATCCGTCCACGGCGCCGGGCCGCCTTCGTGGTAAAGATTGGCCACCATGAATTCGGCATTGGCGATGTCGTTCAGCCGCGCATTGCGACGTGCACCCGCGATCAGGGGCTCGTCGGCTTCCACGCCCAGCACGCGCCCGGCGTGTCGTGCCAGCGGCAACGTGAAGTTGCCGAGCCCGCAGAAAAGATCCAGCACCTGTTCATCGCCCTTGAGTTCCAGCAGCCTGACCGCCTGGCTGACCATCTTCTGATTGACGACGCTGTTGATCTGCACGAAGTCGGTCGGCCGGAAACGGATTTCCACATTGAATTCGGAAAGACGGTAATAAAGTTCCTCCGGTTCATCCGGCCAGAGCGCCACGATGGAATCCGGAGCATGCGGTTGACGGTAGATTTGAATATCGTGCCGCTTGCCAAAATCGCGCAGGAGTTCCTCGTCGCGTTCCACCAGCGGGAGCAGATGCCGGAACACCAGCGCGGAAGCATTGTCGCCCGAGGCGACTTCGATCTGGGGAATGCGATGCGCGCAGGAAAGACTGCCGACCAGAGTGCGCAGCTCGGGCAGGAGCCCGGCGATTTTGGGTTCCAGTACCAGGCAGGTGTCCAGATTGGCGAGAAAACTTTTGCGCCGTTCGCGGAACCCGATATGCATCCCGCCCCGCTCGGGCACGAGCCGCGCACCCAGCCGCGCGCGCCGCCGGTAGCCCAGGGCGGGTCCCGTGATGGGTTCGAGCCAGGTCTCCGGCTGCACCTTGCCGATGTGCGCGAATTGTTCCGCCAGAATCCGCTGCTTGGCCTGGATCTGGACCTCCGGACGCAGGTGCTGCAAGTCACAACCGCCGCAGGTGCCGAAATGCGGGCATGGCGGCGTCACGCGGTTCGGGCTGGCCTCCAGCAATTCGACCAGTGCACCGGTATCGAAATTTTTGTGTTTGCTTAAATAGCGAAACCGTACCCGCTCACCCGGCAGCGCGCCCTCGATGAATACCGTTTTTCCATCCAGGCGCGCGACGCCGCGGCCGTCGTAGCCCAATGGATTCCACCGTGGCCGTGGGGTTGTCGCCGCCGGTGGAAGGAGATCGCCACGGGGGCGGGATGATGTCATCGCTGGCGTTGCCATGAGATGGGATGCTTTACTTCCAGGCATCGAGAAAGGCATGGAGATGGGGTTTGCCGGCGTCGCGCAAGGTTTTGCGCACCAGATCGGTTTCGCGCTTCCACCCGGATTCATCGAGGTTGCCGCGTATCAGTTCGAAGCGCAGATATATAAGATAAGTATTGAGCGCGTCGGTTTCGCAATAGTCGCGGATCTCGCCGATCTTGCCGGCCTGGAACTGGCTCCAGACCTCGCTCCCGTGCCGGCCGAGCTTGCCCGGAAACCCCAGCAGTTGTGCGATCTCGTCGAGCGGCGCCGTGGCGCGCGGCTGATAAGCCGACAATACATCCATCAGGTCGGTGTGGCGCGCGTGGAAGCGGCTGAGGTAATTGTTCCATTTGAAGTCGCGGTCGTTGTCACCGGTGTCCCAGTAACGCGGCGCGGCGATACCATGCTTGAGCGAGCGATAATGCAGCACCGGCAGATCAAAGCCGCTGCCGTTCCAGCTCACGAGCACCGGCGTATATTTCTCGATGCCATCGAAAAACCGCTGGATCAGTTCCGCCTCGCTGGAATCCGGCTCGCCCAGCGACCAGACGCGCAGGCTGTCGCCGGTGCGCAGCACCGCCGAGATCGCCGCCACGCGGTGCAGGTGATGGCGCAGGAAATCGGATTCGCCGGTCTGTTCGCGGCGCTTGGCGAACATGACCTGTGCCACGTCCTTGTCGCTCAGCCCGTCCAGTCCGTGCAGCTGGCGGCCGGTCTCGACGTCCGGGATCGTTTCGATATCGAAGGCCAGTATGTTCATAATAATTTTGTAAAACTCGTGACCGCTCCGATGGGGCGCGGCAGATCGATCGTCCCGCGAAGGCGGGACCAGTTTGAAATGAATGCGCCTTGCATGACATAAAATCCGTGCGCGTGCCGGGGCGCATCTGCTGCGCGGTGTCATAATCAATTAGTCATCAGGAAATACTCCGGTCGATAAATATCGATCGCCGCGATCGCAAATGATGGTCACGATCACGGCATTGGTAACTTCCTGGGATAACCTCAGCGCCGCGATCGTGGCGCCGCCGGAGGAAATTCCGCAGAAGATGCCCTCCTCGCGCGCCAGTCTTCGCGTCATCTCTTCCGCTTCTTTCTGCGTGACTTCCATAATACGGTCCACGCGTTTGGCGTCGTAAATTTTGGGGAGATATTCCTTGGGCCAGGCGCGGATGCCGGGAATCTGCGATCCTTCGGACGGCTGCACGCCGACGATCTGGATTTTAGAATTTTTTTCTTTCAGATAGCGCGATACGCCCATGATGGTGCCGGTGGTGCCCATGGAACTCACGAAG
The DNA here is from genome assembly GCA_963750625.1 of uncultured Gammaproteobacteria bacterium. Classification (GTDB taxonomy): domain Bacteria; phylum Pseudomonadota; class Gammaproteobacteria; order Acidiferrobacterales; family Sulfurifustaceae; genus Sulfuricaulis. The sequence goes on from CAVVRV010000002.1 coordinate 40,166, forward strand.
TGCGTGATCTTGCCCTCGGTGTCGCGCCAGATCTCCGGGCCGGTGCCTTCGTAGTGCGCGCGCGGATTGTCCGGGTTGGAAAACTGGTTCAATACCTTGCCCTTCCCTTCGCGTTCCATTTTATCCGCCAGGTCGCGCGCGCCTTCCATGCCTTCCTTCTGCGTCACCAGCACCAGCTCGGCGCCGAAGGCCTTCATGACCGCGCGCCGCTCGAGGCTCAGATGCTCCGGCATGACGAGCACCATGCGATAGCCTTTCATCGCCGCGGCCATGGCGAGGGCGATGCCGGTGTTGCCGCTCGTGGCCTCGATCAGCGTGTCGCCGGGCTTGATCTCGCCGCGCGCCTCGGCATGTTTGATCATGGAAAGCGCCGGCCGGTCCTTGACCGAGCCGGCGGGATTGTTGCCTTCGAGCTTGGCCAGAATGATATTCGAAGTCTTTCCCGGCAGGCGTTGCAGCTGCACCAACGGCGTATCGCCGACAAAATCTTCCAGACGTTTCATACGCGGAATATTAACCTGCGCGCGAACGCAATGCGACCCGGTGACACCGCTGACATATGTGGCAAAGTATTCTGCGTCCCTGTCACGGATGGGCAAATTCATGACGTGGTCGCCGGCTCGACGTGGCTGACCGCGGTGTCAGCCTGTTCCAGGTGTTCGATAATCAGCTGCAACGAGCGATAGCCCTGGTATTCGTTCACGTCCAGTTTGTAAGCGGTGCGGATACGGGAATAGGTGACGGCCTGTCCCTCGCGCACGCTGTTGAACGCGATCGCCTCCAGCGCCTTGGCGTGATGCGGCGCGCGCAGGGTCAGCTTGAGGTGCTTCTCGCCCACCACCCGCTGGCTGACCACGTCAAAGCAGCCGTCGAAGACGGGTTCCGGGAATCCCTGCCCCCACGGGCCGGCCGCGCGCAACAGTTCGGCGACCGGCAGCGACAACTCCTCGCCCGTGAGTTCGCCGTCGCTGATGATCTTTCCCTGCAAATCGCTGTCGGAAAGATGGCGGCTGACTTCTTCATCGAAGGCCTCCCGGAAGGCCTCGAGGTGCACGCGTAGCAGGGTCAGCCCGGCCGCCATCGCATGTCCGCCGAAGCGGCTCAGCAAATGCGGATGGCGCGCGGCGACGGCATCGAGTGCATCGCGGATATGCAATCCGGGCACCGACCGTGCCGAGCCCTTGATCTCGCTGTCGCTGACCGGCGCAAACGCGATCACCGGGCGATGCGTGTGTTCCTTGATGCGCGAGGCCACCAGGCCGATCACGCCCTGGTGCCAGGATTCGTCGAACAGGCACAGGCCGCGCGGCAACGTCTCCATGTCCAGATGCAGGCTCGCTATCGCCGCGAGCGCCTGCTTTTGCATCGCGGCCTCGATCGTGCGCCGCTCTCGGTTCAAGGCGTCGAGCTTCTCGGCCATGGTCTGCGCCGACGCGGGATCGTCGGTCAGCAGGCATTCGATGCCGAGCGACATGTCCGTGAGCCGGCCGGCGGCGTTAAGGCGCGGTCCGACGACGTATCCCAGGTCCATGGCCGTCACGCGTTGCGGTGAGCGCCCCGCCACACGCAACAGCGCCGCGATACCCGCACAAGAATGAGCCCTACTTCGTTCGTCCTGCATAATATGATACGCTTCAGTCCCTGGGCGACCAGGATCCGGTTGTTGACATCGAGCGGCACCACGTCGGCGACGGTGCCCAGCGCCACGAGATCCAGCAAACGGGCGAGATTGGGTTCGGGAATATTCTGTTGTGCGAACCACCCGCTTTCCCGCAGGTGCGCGCGCAGCGCCAGCATCACGTAAAAAATTACTCCGACACCGGCCAGGTTTTTGCTCGGGAAATTATCGTCCGGCTGGTTGGGGTTGACGATCACCGTCGCCATCGGCAGCGCCGCGCCGGGGAGATGATGATCGGTGACCAGCACATCGATGCCGCGACGGCGGGCCTCCGCCACGCCTTCCAGACTCGAGATGCCGTTATCGACCGTGATGATCAGTTCCGGAGATTGCTGTGCGGCCAGCGCAACGATTTCGGGGGTGAGGCCGTAGCCGTACTCGAAACGGTTCGGCACGAGATAGCGCACGTCGCGCGCGCCCAGGCTGCGCAATGCCCGCAGCGCCAGGGCACAACTGGTCGCGCCATCGGCGTCGAAATCCGCCACGATCAGTATGCGCCGCTGCCGCTGCAGCGCGTCGGCCAATAATGCGGTGGCCTGATCAATCCCCTTCAATTGGGCCGGCGGAATCAGCTGATCGAGCGACTGTTCCAGTTCCTGTGCCGAGGTGACCTGGCGCGCCAGATAGATGCGCCGTAGCACCGGATGCAGATCGGCCGGAAGATTACCGGATTCACCCGGCGGACGGCGGCTGATAATTTTGGCGTGTGCGTCCATATAGGTAGCCCAACTCGTTCGTCGTTCGCATAGACAAGACATAGCCCTACTTCGTTCGTCTTGTCATATGACTGGAAGCCCTACTCCGCTTCGCTCGTTCGTCTTGTCATAATAAGAAGTGTCAGGGCTGCGCTGCGAGATAAGTCGCCAAGGGGCGAGGGAATCGCCACCAGCGGCGTGCCTGGCGGGAGGTGAGCGAGAAACTCATTCCCTTATCCGTAATCAATGTTGCGTTCGTGATGGTGTTTGATTTCAATGCCTGTAATAGCGGCATCATCCAGTCTCGCTCCAGTCGTTGCAGGGCGTTATTCCACTCCGGTGCATCACCATATATCGCCGCGTGCTGCAGATCGTCCAGCACCACCAGGTGCTCGCCGGGCCGGTCCGCCAGTTTGTGCCAGTCTTCAAACCGGTCTGGTGTGTTTTCACCCGGCGTACCGGACAGCCTTGCCAAGGACAAAGTTACCGGTTCTTTGCTCCAGATATGCGTCCAGGATACCGGCTTGATGCGCGGCAGACGGCCGCCACCCCAGAACCACAGGCTGTTGATGGGGAGTTTGCCGTCTTTCTCGCGTTCGGCATTAACGGTCGTCGTGTGCAGCAGAATCTGGATTTCATTCAGGGTCGTATGCCAGGCCTTGCCATCAGGACCGCCAGGCAGAAAAGGATGCACGTCCTGGCCGATCGCCTGCGCCAGCAAAGTGGTGGTTATCTTCGGTGCTCTTGCTGGCTTGAGATACCAGCGATCCGGTCGCGGCGCCTTGAGCAGCCATCCATCCGCGGTAAACACTTCCATGATCTCCGCCACCATGCGGTTTGCCTCATCCTGAGTGATATCCAGTCTCCGGGCATCGGTCAGGATCAGGCGGTCCTGTTGCAGGCTCAAATGCACGGGGTCGGCGCGCAGCCACCAATCGTTGTCGATCACACCCATGTCGTGCATGCGGCTGACAGCGGCAACCGGAAGATCGGTATTTTCCTCCTGTTCAAGTCCAAAGAGCCTGAACAGCCCATGTTCGTATCCGGTTGTCCCTCCGGTTTGTGACTTTTGCTCGGCCCGCGCCAGCAAGGTTTCCAGGGCACGGCATCTTCCAAGCGCAGTGTGGTCATTTCCGGTGGCAATAAGCAGACCGGGGAGATAGAGGGTCAATTGCGAGCGCACGGGAGCTTTGTCGGGGAATATAGGGTCATGTCACGTTGTTTTATGGCTGTGCCGTCGTACTGCGAGCCGCTGCGGCGATTCTAAGGTAAAAAATGCAAGCAAGGGTCGCGTCATACGGAATTTTTCCACCAGCACCGGGCTCCACTTCGCCTGGTCCCGGGCCTGGCTTTACCTGCCGGGCGCTCTGCCACCTCGAACAGGGGCGATATCGGCCTAAAGGCCCGGGGATGGACGGAAACAGGCCTGCAAAAACCCTTGTTTTACAGAGTATTTCAGCCTCTGGCCTGACTCTTGCATCATTAAATAGACATTTAACGATGTTTCCAGGCAGGACGCCCTTGAACCCGAAAACCGGCTTGTCGCCAGCGCAGGAGAGTCCTCTAACCGACACCAGCAATGTGGTGGCGATCGAGGATTTTGTGCAGTCGCGCAACGCCAAGGCCATCCTCAGCAACTTTTCCGAGCAATTGGCCCACTTTAAACAGTGGCGCGACGATCTCGCCCAGGCGATTGCCGATTATCAATCCTGGACCGAAGCACAGGGACTCACGGACGGTGAGCAGGATTTGCGCGTTTATGAGCTGATCGAAACGCTCCAATCCGACAAGCTGACCGTGGCGTTGGTGGCGGAATTCTCCCGCGGCAAGACGGAGTTGCTGAACGCGATTTTCTTTTCCGATTACAAGCAGCGTCTCCTGCCCTCCTCGGCCGGTCGCACGACCATGTGCCCGACCGAATTGCGCTGGGACGAGAAAGACGGAGCTTGCGTCAAGCTGCTGCCCATCGAGACGCGCAAGACGGCGCTCACGATTTCCGAGTACAAGCGCACGCCGGTGCACTGGACGACACAGCATATTCTGAAGCTGAGCTCCGCCGAGGAAGTACGCGAGGCTTTGTCCGAAATTACCAAAACGAAAAAGGTCAACATCCGCGAAGCGCAGGAACTGGGTCTGTATGATCCCCGGGCGCAGGCACAGAAACCGGCGCCCAATGAGATGATCGAAGTTCCGGTCTGGCGCCACGCCATCGTCAATTTTCCGCACCCCCTGCTCAAGCAGGGTCTGGTGGTAATCGACACGCCCGGACTGAACGCCCTGGGTGTGGAACCCGAGCTGACGTTGAACACGCTGGCCAATGCCCAGGCCATCCTTTTTGTGCTGGCAGCTGATACTGGTGTCACCAAAACGGATCTCGATGTCTGGGCCAACCATGTGAGCACAGTTAAGGGCAATTCGCACCTGATAGCACTCAACAAGATAGATATTCTCTGGGACGAATTGCACGATGAGGCCGCCGTGGCCAAAAGTATTGCCCGGCAGATTGAAGAGACCGCGCGCGTGCTGCATGTAGAGCGGAAATCGATCTTTCCGGTATCCGCGCAGAAGGGCCTCGTTGCCAAAATCAAGGGCGATCCGGCGCTAACCGATAAGAGCGGGCTGCCGGTGCTCGAGCACAAGCTGTCGGAAGACATGATCCCTTCCCGGCATATGCTCATCCGCAACCGCATCGTGCACGAAATCAGCGGGCGGGTGGAAAGCAGCCGCGCGCTGCTGGAATCGAAACTCACCGATGTTAACCGGCAACTGTCCGATCTCAAGGCCCTGAGCGGCAAGAATCTGGAAGCGATCCAGAAGATGGTCGCGCGCATGCGCCAGGAAAAGCAGAAGTATGACAAGGAACTCGAAGGCTTTCAGTTGACGCGTGCGGCGTTGTCCCAGCAGGCGCAGATTCTGCTCGGGCATCTGAGCATGAAAAGCCTGGACGAATTGATCTCCAAGACACGCGTGGACATGAATGACACCTGGACCACGCGCGGCCTCAAATCCGGGATGTCGACGTTCTTCGCGGGCACCCTGGAGCGCATGGAAAAGGTCAACAAGGAGGCTGACGAGATACGCAAGGTGGTCGAGGCCATCTATCTACGCCTGCATACCGAATACGGGCTGGCCAAGATCATTCCGCCACGGCTGTCGCTGTTGCCGTTTGTCTGGTTGCCCGGACAGTGGTGCCAGGCCATGCCGGTCGTGCCGGTGAGCTGGAGGTAGCGCGCATAAAGCGACAGGTCGTCGGCCACCACGTCGCCGTGATTGATGGCGAACGCAGCCGGACTGCCGAGCCAGCCGGCGATGATGTCATCGCGCAGATAGGCCAGCTCCGCATCGTTCTCGGGCTGTGTGTCGCTGAGCAGCAGACATCGAAGCGGGTGCTTTCCTCACTCCGCACCAGAGGGAAAGTCGATGCTGGCAGGCAACTCGCCGGTCGGGTTGATGCCCGCATAGCGGCTGGCCGGAGGACTTCCCAGCGGCACATGCTCGTATGAAAAGTGCGGGATGCCGCCGCGCGCGCACGGGTGTCGCCCAGTGCGGCGGCTTGATCACGAACAGGCTGTCGCCATCGGCGACGGGCAAGTGCCAACGGCCGTCCGCATCGGTCGCGATCACGTCGCGGCCGTTCGAAACCAGGACGCCGGGGAGGCCGGGGTCCGTGTGTCGCTGGCAGGTGCCGCGCGATCGTCGAACACGTGGCCGCTGGCGAGGTGGGCGTCCGCAAAACCCACCCCCGTGCTCAAGGCCAGTGCCGAAGCGCCGGCGGCCGTGATGGCCTGGCGCCGCGTCGGCCGCAGCCGACGCCCGTCGTCACTCTGCATCCGTTCCCTTTCTGCGATGCGAGCCCCCTCGAAATCGCTAGAAGCTATGCAGGTCACGTGACCCGAGCATTACAGAGAGATGTGGGTTGCGTGACAGCGCTCGCTCTGAAGAAAGTCTGCACCCAGCTGACCGTTGTCACAACGGTTTCGCATAATTGGGTTTAGCTGAGTTAGCGTGAATCGGTCTTCGGCGGGGCCTGTCACTTGGGGCCTCGGCCGTCTTGTCAACGTTCCCTTCCGCGCGCCATGCGTCCCGAATTTACCGGCGATCCCCGCATTGCCCGGCGTCACGTGCATGATCGGCGCGCACGGGCTGGTCGTCTGCGCGGCGCGCGAAGGCGAGCGATCGAGTGGCGTTGATCCGGCTGATTATAAAGGAAAGGCGCATCGATGTCGCCACGCATCCTGATCGTCGAAGACAAGAGCACTCCCTGATGGAGCTGTTGCGCGTACAACTTCGAGAAATCGGGCTATGCCGTGGAAGTCTTGGGCAATGGCGACCAGGCAGATGCGCGCCTGAAGGAGCCGGTTACTGACGTTCTTTTGCTTGATTGGGTTCTGCCCGGACTATCGGGGATAGAGCTTTGCCGGCGGTGCGGGCAATCAGCTCGCCACCAAGAACCTGCCGATCATCATGCTCACAGCCGGGGTGACGAGTTCGACAAGGTGCGCGGCTTCGAGACGGGCGCCGACGACTATATGGTGAAACCCTTTTCGGTGCATGAGCTGCTGGCGCGCGTTGCCGCGCTGTTGCGCCGGATGAAGTCGCGACCTGGCGCCGACAAACTCAAGGTCGGCGATATCGAGCTCGATCGTAGCGCCATGGCGGTGCTGCGCCAAGGCGAGACGGTGCACCTGGGCCTCACCGACTACCGGTTGCTGGAATTCTTCATGCAATCGCCCGGCCGCGTATTCACGCGCAGGCAGCTCCTCGACGGCGTGTGGGGAGATGAGGTCCACGTCGACGAGCGCACCGTGGACGTGCATATCGGCCGATTGCGCAAAGCGCTGCTGGCGGGGCTGGCAATCCGATTCGATCCGAACCGTGCGCGGCGCGGGCTACAGTTTCGAGGCGTGCTAGCGCCTGGCCAAACGGTCCGCGCCGTCACGATGCTGTTGCGGAGATGCGCCAAATTGCATGCGGATGGAACTCGCATGAGCCCATCCTGATCATGAGCAAATGCATCGCCTAAGGCTGCTCGGCTCAATCAATATCCTCGCAAGTGTATGCGTAGGCCGTAGCAGCTCGTTGGTCAGGACGCGATGTGCCCTCATCGCAAGTCCGACGCCAAAGCCAGCCCGGCGACTTCAACTGTTCCCTCCCCGCGGGTACGCGAGTTGGGCTGGCACCTCGGGACAGCGTCGCTGTCACATCCCTGCAATCCGAATCCGATTTCAGTTGAGGCATGACCCCACCCTCGCAAGAGCTGGAAGCAGGTCTCGGCTTTCGCACTCGCGTGCGGGCCATCTTCATCTCCGATGTGCATCTCGGCACCCGCTCCGCACAAGCCGATCGGCTGCTTGATTTTCTAAGGCACTGCGAAGCCAACATCATCTATCTGGTCGGCGACATCGTCGACTTCTGGAAGGTGCGACGGGGCCCGCATTGGCCCCAGGCGCACAACGACGTCGTGCAGAAGCTGCTGCGCCAGGTGCGCAAGGGCGTGCGCCTCGTGCTCGTCCCCGGAAACCACGACGAAGGCTTGCGCGACTATGCCGGCCTGCGTTTCGGTGGCATCGAAATCCACCAGGACACCGTGCATACGACGGCGACGGGGCGTCGCTACCTCGTCATACACGGCGACGAGTTTGACATCGTCGTTCGTACGGCTCCCTGGCTCGCCCTTCTCGGCGACCGCGGCTACGAGTTTGCCCTCTGGCTCAATCATCCGCTGAATTGGATCCGGCGCAATCTAGGCCTCGGCTACTGGTCGCTGTCCGCCTATCTGAAATATCGCGTCAAGCGAGCGGTCGCCTTCATCGGCGCATTCGAGGAGGCGGTCGCCACGGAGACCAGGCGACGCGGCCTCGATGGTGTGATCTGCGGCCACATTCATCACGCATCGGATCGCGGCTTCGGCGGCATCCACTATCTCAATTGCGGCGATTGGGTCGAAAGCTGCACAGCCATCATCGAGACCATCGAGGGCGAGCTGCGCGTCGTGCACTGGAAGGACGGCCCGCTGGCAAGCATCGTGGAGGGCGAGCGGGCATCAGCCGAAGTCGCGTTGCTGTGAAATCAATCGCAAACCCAGGGATGAGCCGTGCCATGCTATCTCTATCCAACGCACATCGTTCCGCGACCGCGGAGCTTCTGCAACAAGCCGTTCATCGTCACAGTGCCTTCACGATTGACGGTCTGCGCGAGCGCATCTTTACGCGCGCGTTCGAGGACCTGGTCTATCCGCAGATCTGGGAGGACCCGGCCGTCGACCTCGAGGCGCTGGAGTTGCATCCCGCGTGCCATGTGGTTGCCATCGCATCGGGCGGCTGCAATGTGCTGAGCTATCTGGTCGACAATCCGCGAGGATTCACGGCTGTCGACTTCGACAGTGCCCACGTCGCGCTGACCAAGCTCAAACTGGCCGCTGCGCGCCGGCTCGAACACTACGATGAGTTCTACAGGCTGTTCGGCGACGCCAACGACGCCGCGAACGTCGAAATCTATGACCGGGTCCTGAGGCGCCATCTCGATCGCATGACCAGTGCGTATTGGGAGAGCCGCGACCGTCAAGGCCGCCGGCGCATCGAGATGTTCGCACGTGGCCTCCACCGTTTCGGTCTGCTCGGTCGCTTCATCGCTACGATCCATCTGCTGGGGCGTGCGCTCGGAGCCGATCCGGCGCTCATGCTGAGCGCGCGGGATCACAACGAGCAACGCGAAATCTATGCTCGGACGCTGGCCCCTCTCTTCAGGCGGCGGCTGGTGCGATGGCTGCTCGACAGTCCAGCCTCGCTGTTCGGGCTTGGCATACCGCCCGCCCAGTATCAGGCGCTCGCCGGGAGCAGCCCTAGCGGCATGGCTGCCGTGATCGAGGCGCGACTGGCGCGGCTCGCCTGCGACTTCGACCTGCGTCACAATTACTTCGCTTGGCAGGCTTTTGGGCGAAAGTACCCACCGCAAGGCCTTGGCGCCCTGCCTCCCTACCTGATGTCTAGCAATTATTCCGTCATCAAGGCACGCGCTGCGCGCGTCGACGTCCGGCTTGTGACGCTGACCGAGCATCTGGCGCGGCAACCAAACGGCAGTATCGATCGTTACGTCCTGCTCGACGCCCAGGATTGGATGTCTAATGCAGAGCTGACTGTGCTGTGGGAGGAAATCACCCGCACTGCCCGGCGTGGCGCACGCGTGATCTTCCGCACGGCTGCCGCGCCCACTCTGCTTCCCGGGCGCATACCGGACGAGCTGCTGAACCTCTGGCGGTATGAGGCCGAGCGCTCGGCAGAGCTGCACGCGCGCGACAGGTCGGCGATCTATGGCGGCTTCCATCTCTACGTCCGCCGGGATGAGCGCGTATGAGCGCCGCCGCGATTGGCGCCGCGGAGCGCATGAACCGCATCTATCGCACGCAGCGGTACTTCTACGACCTGACGCGGCGGCCCTATCTACTCGGGCGGACAGCGCTCATCCACGACCTTGCGCCGCCGGTCGGCGGCCATGTACTGGAGATCGGCTGCGGCACGGCATGGAACCTGATCCGCGCCGCCGACCGTTATCCGGAGACCCACTTCTACGGGTTGGATGTCTCCCACGCCATGCTGGAGACGGCCAGACAATCTGTTGGCCGCCGCGGTCTTTCAGGCCGCATCAAGCTTGCGCACGCAGACGCGACCTCATTCAACGCGACCGAGCTTTTCGGGCTTTGCGAATTCGATCGCATCTTCGTTTCGTACGCGCTCTCCACCATCCCCGATTGGACGCGGGTGGTGGTGCAGGCCATGGAGGCGCTAGCACCAGGCGGGTCCTTGCACATTGTCGATTTCGGCCAGTGCGAGCAGCTCCCCGCGGCCTTTCGGGATCTATTGTTTGCGTGGCTCGCCCGCTTTTCGGTAACTCCGGTGCGTGATTTCGAACACGAGATCTGCCGCTTGGCTCGTTCCGCCTCTCTCACCGGTGAGGTTGGGCAGCTCTATCGCGGCTATGCCGTCTGCGCCGTCCTGACACGTCCGGCATGCTAGGATGCGACCCTGTCACGAGCCCGTCATGAGCGCCGTTATAGGGTTTGCGCGATGACAGATGACGGGGGCTGCACATGATGGGCATGCGCGCTTTACTGCTGGTATTCACGCTTCTCGCGCCGTTGGCTGGACGGCCGGCAGCGGCGCAGACGATCTACCCACTGGCGCGCGCGGAGATCCTGGCCGGCGCCAAATTCGACTTCAAGGCTCTGGTGGCCCAGTCACAGAGCGGTCGGCCGTCTTCGACATCGTCACCAACCCGACGAACATCTTCATCACCGTCAACTGACGGTCATCCCCGAACGAGACGGAGCGAGTGTCGTGGGGTACGCAACGACCCTCGTCATTGGCGCCGGCCAATCCGGACTTGCCATGAACAAGCACCTGACCGATCGCTCGATCGATCATGTGTTGCTGGAGCGGGGCGAGGTCGCCCACTCACAGTTCTCGGGATCGCTGGCGAACAACTGCGCACTCGCGGATCTGAAGATGAACCGGCTGCTGGCGAGCATCGATGCGTGGGTTCGCGAGAGCGGGCAGGATAATTGGCTTCGAAGCGAAGGAGAACGTCTTCGATGGGCAGGCTCCCTGCCGCCTCAGCCGCCGGCACATAGCTCAGTCCCAACGATTTGGCGCGGTTGCAGGCTAGCTGGTACCTCGCCTCAGCATCTCGGTCTCGACCACGCCGCTGGTCCTTCCAGTACTGCACGAGCTCGGCATGCAACTTGGCCACGACCTCTGCCGCCCTCACGCCGCGCGGATCGTCGACGAGCCTGCCAGAAAAACCTTGAAAATCAACGCGATTATTCGTTGCTACATGGCGCCCCGTAGGAAGTTCGAATCCCCTCCGTCCGCCAACGGAAGCCATTGAAAAACAACCATATTTTCTTCGAGCGTCTCTGCGATTGTTAGACCTAATGTTATGCATGAGACACAACGCTGGCGGGCCCAGCATCGCTCACATCGGTGTAGCTGCTTGAGGACGGCAAAGTGGTGTTGACCCGTCACGGCGGCCCTGCAACCGGACCGCCTACTACTCGGCCGCCCTCATCAAGATTTCTTGATCTCGATCTTGCGCACGGCCTTGACCGCCTCGGGCTTCTTCGCCGCCGTGACCTTGAGGACGCCCTTGTCGAATTTGGCCTCGACTTTGGTGTCGTCGACGGTGTCGGGAAGACGCAGAGAGCGCTCGAAGGCGCCGTAGCTGCGCTCGGCAAGATAGTAGTTTTCGTTCTTCTCTTCTTTTTCCTGCTTTTTCTCACCTTTGATGGTGAGCATGCCGTTGGCCACCGTGACGGTCACGTCCTTTTCGTCCACACCCGGCAGCTCAGCTTCGATCGTGATGGTGTTGGTGTCCTCGCGCACGTCGAGTTCGGGGACCATGACTGCGCTGCCGCCAATGCTACGAGCAAAGACGCTCGGCCAGCGCGGGAAGCCATGCTCGAACCTGTCGAACACGCGATCCATCTCGTCGCGCATCGTCGTGAAAAAGTCCCGCGGACGAGAAATTGATGTCTTGGGCGAATTCGCAATCTCTGTGTTTGCCATCTGTACGCTCCCATTTTCCCAAACTTCGGCATCTGTTGGTCTCGTCTACTAGGCCAGCGTAGCGGGCCGGCCATTGATCTAGCGCAATTGCCCGTTTCCATGTGGGAGGCAGATTGCGCTGCTCCTTGACGAAGCCAGGGCTGGAGAGCCGGCGGGTCCGAGACGGTTAGAGGTCGGAGCGTGGCCCGAGCGGAAGGAGGGAGACGCCGTGGTGGAAGAGATGTTCCGTTTCGCGGACGAGCTGGGTCCCGAGAAGATCGTCCACATCTACGAGCCTCGCGTCGGTCTCAAGGCCATCGTCGTGGTCGACAACACGGCGGCTGGTCCGGCGATCGGCGGCACGCGCATGGCGCCCGACGTGAGCACCGAGGAGTGCTTTCGCCTCGCCCGCGCCATGACCTTCAAGAATGCGGCGGCCGGGCTTGCCTCACGGCGGGGCCAAGTCGGTGATCTTCGGCGATCCATCGATGCCGCAAGCCGAGAAGGAACGGCTCGTGCGCGCCTTCGCCGCCGCGCATCCGCCATCTCGACGGAATACATTCCCGGGCCGGACATGGGCACCAACGAGACCGCCATGGCCTGGGTCAAGGACGAGATCGGCCGCGTCGGTCGGACTGCCGCGCGAGATCGGCGGCATCCCGCTCGATGAGATCGGCGCGACCGGGTTCGGCCTGGCCGTCGCGGCCGAGGTCGCGCAGGAGTTCTCCGGCGTGAAGCTCGAGGGCGCCAGGGTCGCCGTGCAGGGCTTCGGCGCCGTCGGCCGCCACGCCGCGCGCTTCCTGGCCAACAAGGGTGCCCGCCTCGTCGCCGCTTCCGACAGCAAGGGCGCCGTTTACGATCCCGACGGGCCTGGACATCGGCCAGCTGGAGGCGCTCAAGGCTGAAGGCAAGAGCGTGACCGACGGCGGGACAGCCAAGCGGATCAGTGCCGAGGATATGATCGGCGTCGACTGCGATATCTGGATCCCGGCCGCGCGGCCCGACGTTATCCGGGAGGACAATGTCGATGCCCTCAAGGCGCGGCTGGTGCTGCAGGGCGCCAACATACCCGCAACCCCCGGAGCCGAGCGGCGCATGCACGAGCGCGGCATCCTCTCGATCCCGGACTTCATCGCCAATGCGGGCGGGGTGATCGCGGCGGCCGTCGAGTATCACGGCGGAACGGAGAAGGTGGCGCTCGATACCATCGCCGAGAAGATCGCGGCCAACACGCGGGCCGTGCTCGAGATGGCGAGGGCGAGGCGCATTCTCCCGCGCGAGGCGGCCGTCGAGCTGGCCCGCACGCGCGTCGAGCGGGCGATGAGCTTCCGGCGCTGCCAAGCCTGAACTGGCGGATCTCGCGCGCGGCGACGATCAGGGTGCAAAGCCAATGACAGACGAAGCCCTTCCGGTGATCGCTCACTTCGAGGTGCGCCGCCGCAGCTATCTGGCCCCGGATGGGACGGTCCGTCGGGAAGCTGCCGGACTTCGCCGCCGACGTCCCGTCCCTGATCGCTCTCTATCGGGCCATGGTGCTCACGCGCACCTTCGACCTCAAGGCGGTCTCGCTGCAGCGCACGGGCCGGCTCGGCACCTATGCCGTCTCGCTCGGGCAGGAGGCCGTGTCGGTCGGCGTCGCCAGCGCCATGCGACCCGAGGATGTGCTTCTGCCCTCCTACCGCGACAACGGCACGCTGCTCTGGCGCGGGGTGAAGATGGAGGAGATCCTGCTCTACTGGGGCGGCGACGAGCGCGGCAATCTCTCGTCGGGCCCGGCGCACGACTTTCCCTTCTGCGTTCCGGTCGGCTCGCAGGCGCCGCATGCCGCCGGCGTCGCCTACGCCTTCAAGTTCCGCAAGGAGCCGCGCGTCGCCGTCTGCCTGCTCGGCGACGGCGCCACCTCGAAGGGCGACGTCTACGAGGCGATGAATTTCGCCGGCGTCCAGAAGCTGCCCGCTCGTGTTCGTCGTCAACAACAACCAGTGGGCCATCTCGGTGCCGCTCAAGCTGCAGACGGCATGCGAGACGCTGGCGCAGAAGGCGATCGCCGCGGGCTTCCCGGGCGAGCAGGTGGACGGCAACGACGTCATCGCCGTGCGCGACGCCGTCGAGCAGGCGATCGCGGCTGCCCGCAACGGCAAGGGACCGCGCCTGATCGAGGCCCTCACCTATCGGCTCGGCGACCACACGACGGCGGATGACGCCGCCCGCTATCGCGCCGCCGGAGGAGGTGCAGGCGCACTGGAAGGAGGAGCCGATCGCGCGCCTGCGGACCTATCTCGTCGGCCAGAAGGCGTGGGGCAAGGCCGAGGAGGAGCAGCTCTCCGCCGAATGCCAGGAGCGCGTCGAGGCGGCCGTCGAGCGCTATCTCGCCACGCGGCCCGCGCGCGCCGGAGACCATGTTCGATCACCTCTATGCCAAGCTTCCCGACGTCTACGCCGCGCCAGCGCGACGAGCTGAAGGGGGCGTCCCATGGCTGAGGTGACGCTGGTCGAGGCCGTCAACCTGGCGCTCGCGCGCGCCATGCAGGAGGACCCCAACGTCGTCGTGCTCGGCGAGGATGTCGGCGTCAACGGCGGCGTGTTCCGCGCCACCGTCGGCCTGCAGAAGCGCTTCGGACCCGAGCGCGTGATCGACACGCCGCTCGCCGAGCTGCTGATCAGCGGCTTGTGCGTCGGCATGGCGGCGCAGGGCCTCAAGCCCGTGGGCGAGATCCAGTTCATGGGCTTCATCTATCCCTGCATCGATCAGCTGGTGAACCATGCCTCGCGCCTGCGCAACCGCACGCAGGGACGGCTCAGCTGCCCGATGGTGCTGCGCACGCCCTGCGGCGCCGGCATCCGCGCGCCCGAGCATCATTCGGAGAGCACCGAGGCGATGCTCGCCCATATCCCGGGCCTGCGCGTCGTCATCCCGTCCTCGCCGGAGCGGGCCTACGGGCTGCTGCTCGCGGCCATCCGCGATCCCGACCCGGTGGTGTTCCTCGAGCCGACGCGCCTCTACCGGTCGGCGAAAGGCGAGGTCGACGGACAACGGCGAGGCCCTGCCGCTCGATGTCGCCTTCGTTCTGCGGGAGGGGAGGGACGTGACGCTGATCGGCTGGGGCGCGATCCTGAAGGAGACGCTGGCCGCCGCCGACGCGCTCGCCGCCGACGGCATCAGCGCGGAGGTGATCGACCTCGCCACCCTCAAGCCCTACGACGAGGAGACCATACTCGCCTCGGTGGCGAAGACCGGCCGCTGCGTGATCGTGCACGAGGCGGCGCGCACCGGCGGCTTCGGGGCCGAGATCGCGGCCCTCATCGCCGAGCGCGGCCTGACGTCGCTGCTCGCGCCCGATCGCGCGCGTCACCGGCTACGACACGGTGATCCCGCTGCCGCGGCTCGAGCAGCACTACATGCCCTCGGTCGACCGCATCGTCGCGGCCGCGCGCCGGATCTGCCAGTTCGCCTGAACCGCATCGGAGGCTGCCATGCGCCAGTTCCTCTTGCCGGATCTCGGGGAAGGCCTCGAGGAGGCCGAGATCGTCGCCTGGCACGTCACCGAGGGCGATCACGTGGTCGCCGACCAGCCGCTGGTGTCGGTCGAGACCGACAAGGCCGTCGTCGAGGTGCCATCGCCGCAAAGCGGCCGCATCGCCCGGCTGTTCGGCGCCAAGGGCGATCTGGTGAAGGTGGGCGCGCCTCTGGTCGAGTTCGCCGAGGGGCCGGAAGCGGACACGGGCACGGTCGTCGGCGAGCTGCGCAAGGAGGAGCCCAGACGCGAGACGCCGCAGGCGCCGGGCGAGGCGGCGCGGGCCAAGCCGCTTCAGGTCCTGCCCGCGGTGCGCGCGCTGGCGCGCAAGCTCGACGTCGATCTCAATCTCGTGCAGGCGAGCGGCCCCGACGGCACCATCACGCGCGCCGACGTGGAGCGCGCCGCCAAGAGCCTGACCGAGGCCGGGCCGGCCGAGCCGCTCACGAGGCATGCGTCGCGCCATGGCCCAGCGCATGGCGGCGGCCCACGCGGAAGTGGTGCCCGCCAGCGTGACGGACGAGGCCGACATCGGCGACTGGGCGGCCGGCGAGGACGCCACCATCCGCCTGGTGCGGGCGATCGCCGCCGCCTGCAAGGCCGAGCCCTCGCTCAATGCCTGGTACAACGCCGCGGCCGGCGAGCGCCGGCTCGTCAAGCGCATCGACATCGGCATCGCCGTCGATACCGAGGACGGGCTCATCGTTCCGGTGCTGCGCAATGTCGGCGAGCGCGACGCACGCGACCTGCGCGCCGGGCTCGACCGCATGCGCGCCGATGCCGCGGCGCGCTCGATCCCGCCCGAGGAGCTGCAGAGGCGCGACCATCACGCTCTCCAATTTCGGCATGATCGGCGGGCGCTTCGCCAGCCTCGTCGTCGTGCCGCCGCAGGTGGCGATCATCGGGGCCGGCCGCATCGCCCAGCGGGTGATGGTGCATGAGGGTCAGCCGGCCGTGCGCGCGCGTTCTGCCGCTGTCGCTGACCTTCGACCACCGCGTGGTGACCGGCGGCGAGGCGGCGCGCTTCGTCGTCGCCTTGAAGCTCGATCTCGAGCGCGCCGGGTAAATTCCTGCCCTTGGCGTCAGCTGCGCCGGACCCAGCTGCAGCATCCGATGCGTCTCCTGGGCTTTGCGCCAGATCAAAGCGCCGCTCCGAGATCGCTGCAAATGGTAGCGAGCACAGATCGTTTGCCGAGAAGGACCGGGCCATGGACGTGATGGATGCAATTCGTAAGCGCCGATCGGTGCGCGACTTTGCCGGCGATGCCATCGACAAGACGGTGATCCGCCAGATCATCGACGCTGCCGTCCAGGCGCCAAGCGCCATCAACGAGCAGCCGTGGCGCTTCACGGTGATCCAGGAGCAGGCCACGCTCGATCGCATTTCGAGCCGGGCGAAAGCCCATGTGCTCTCCGCGCCTTCCGGCTCCCTGCCGGCCCGCCTGCGCGATATGCTGGCCAATCCGGATTTCCAGATCTTCTATCACGCGCCGGCGCTGGTCGTGATTTCCGCGCGCGCCGGCGGCCCCTGGATGGTCGAGGACTGCGCGCTCGCCGCCGAGAACCTGATGCTCGCCGCCTGCGCGGCGGGTCTT
Source organism: uncultured Gammaproteobacteria bacterium (assembly GCA_963750625.1). Taxonomy (GTDB): domain Bacteria; phylum Pseudomonadota; class Gammaproteobacteria; order Acidiferrobacterales; family Sulfurifustaceae; genus Sulfuricaulis. The sequence continues at coordinate 57,188 of CAVVRV010000002.1, forward strand.
GGGACGTGCTGGATCGGCTTTGCCCAAGGCTGGCTGCAGACGCCTGAAGGAAAGAAAGCCCTCGACCTTCCTCCGGAATGTCTGCCCGTGGCCCCGATCATCGTGGGTCGACCGAAATCCGCTGCTCCGGCCGTGCCGCGCAAGGAGCCGCAGATTGATTGGATCGGCTGACGGGCTTCGGACGCTTGCTCCGCGTGGCGGCAATGCCGGCTCAGGAAATTCTGCCTGCTAATACGATTTCAGCTCGACCTCGGCATCGGCGAGCCGGCGATAGAGGTCGACACGCCGGCGTACAGCCCAAACGTCGTAGAGAAGAATTTCGGCCGGCCGCCAGTTGGCGACCCAACCGAAGATCATGATGCCTTCGGCAAGCAGCTGGCCCAGTGCCAAGTCCGGCACTGCCGCGCGAACGATCTGGCTGAGGCCGATGCAGACCGCGAGCACGGCCATGCCCATGGCCAGAGAGCGGCGTCCGACGCGAAAGAGATCGCTCAGGTCGCGTTCCAGCATGCCCGCGCGGTACGCGAAGTAGTTGCCGATCGCAGAGTCGAGGCCGCGCTCCCGTGCCTTTCCCGCCTCGCTTGCCGGAAGATGGACGACAATGCGGAATGGGCCCTGCGTGTCCACCTCCCGCGCCCAGCCGACGATATAGGCTTCCGCATCGTCATCGAGGTCGCGCTCGGTGAAGGGCGACGGATCGAGGGAATTGAAGATCTGCCCGAGCTCGCGCACACGCACCTCGATCGTGGCGTGGGCGACCGGGTCTGCTTTGCCAGGATCAGGCGTGATCACGCGACTTTTTTCTCCGGAGCCAACGCCACGATCGAGGCGCAAATGTCCGCTTGCGGAAGCAACCGGGGTTGATCGGCGTCAAGTAGCGCCAGCGGCATCGCCGTTATCGTCAGGCATCGACGGCGGGTTCTCGGAGCATCCAAGACTTGCGCGAAATCGCCGGACTCGCAGGGAACATAGCCCGTCACAAGGAATGACAACAATGGCCGACGCTGCCCTGCCCGCAAGACATCGAGATCCTTCCCCTGGGGCTCAAGGGACTGCTGGCGGTTCCGGACGGAGCGAGCGGCATCGTCCTCTTCGCCCACGGCAGCGGATCCAGTCGGCTGAGCCCGCGCAATACTCAGGTTGCTCGCGCGTTCAACGAGGCCGGGCTCGCCACGCTGCTGTTCGACCTCCTGCTGCCGAGCGAAGCCAGCGATCGCCACAAGGTCTTCGATATCCCGCTGCTGGCCGGGCGGCTCGAAGAGGCGCTCGATTGGATCGAGGAGGAGGAAAGCACGACCGATCTCGCGGTTGGGCTCTTCGGGGCCAGCACGGGCGCGGCCGCGGCGCTGACCGCGGCCGCGCGACGGCCGGAGCTGATCGCCGCCGTCGTCTCGCGGGGCGGCAGGCCGGATCTCGCGGCGGATGCCCTCGCCAGCGTTCTGGCGCCGACGCTGCTGATCGTCGGGGAGCGCGACACCGTCGTGATCGAGCTGAACCGCCGCGCCATGGCCCAGCTCTCCTGTCCGACGCGCCTGGAGATCGTTCCCGGCGCGACGCATCTGTTCGAGGAGCCGGGCACGCTCGACCAGGTCGTCTCGCTCGCGACGGCTTGGTTCACGCAGTATCTGGAGAAGAGCCCCGGCCAATGACCCCCAGGACATAGGGAGGCATCGCGTGGCAAATGCAGGCAAGCCGAGACGCGTGCTCATCATGGGCGCGGCCGGCCGCGACTTCCACAACTTCAACGTCGTCTTTCGCGACGACCCCGCCTGCGAGGTCGTGGCCTTCACCGCCGCCCAGATCCCGGGCATCTCCGGTCGGCGCTATCCGGCCGCGCTCGCCGGCACTCGCTACCCCGACGGAATTGCCATTCTCGATGAAGCGGATCTCGCCGACATCTGCCGCGAGAGGAACGTCGACGAGGTGGTGTTCGCCTACAGCGACGTCGAGCACGCCTTCGTCATGCACAAGGCCTCGATCGCGCTCGCTGCCGGGAGCGGACTTCACGCTGCTCGGCCCCGATCGCACCATGCTCAAGTCGCGCCTGCCCGTCATCGCCATCTGCGCCGTGCGCACGGGCGTGGGCAAGTCGCAGACGGCACGCTGGCTGTCCGGCTTGCTCAGGCAGAAGGGGCTGAAGGTCGCCGTCCTGCGCCATCCCATGCCCTACGGCGACCTCGAGCGCCAGGCGGTGCAGCGCTTCGCAAGCCTCGCGGATCTCGATGCGGCTGCGTGCACGATCGAGGAGCGCGAGGAGTACGAGCCGCACATCCGCGCGGGCAACGTCGTCTTCGCCGGCGTCGACTATGCCCGCATCCTCGACCTCGCCGAGACGGAAGCCGACATCATCGTCTGGGATGGCGGCAACAACGACTTTCCGTTCGTGCGTCCCGACCTCCACATCGTCCTGGTCGACCCGTTGCGGCCCGGGCACGAGACCACGCATCATCCGGGCGAGGCCGTGCTGCGCATGGCCGACATCGTCGTCGTGGCCAAGACCAATTCAGCGTCCGAGGCCGACATCCAGACGGTGAGCGAGACCGCGCGCAGCCTCGCACCCAATGCAATCGTGGTGCGCGCTGCCTCCATCGTGTCCCTCGACGATCCAGCCCAGCGTCGCCGGCAAGCGCGTTCTCGTCGTAGAGGACGGCCCCACCATCACCCATGGCGGCATGGCCTACGGCGCGGGTTACGTCGCGGCGATCCAGGCTGGCGTGAAGGAGATCGTCGATCCCAGGCTGTCCGCGGTCGGCGACATCGCCGAGGTGTTCCGCCGCTACCCGCACATCGGCAAGGTGCTGCCCGCCATGGGGTATTCGGCGAAGGAGCTCGGCGAGCTGCAGGCAACCATCAACGGATCGAGTGCCGATGTCGTGATTGCCGGCACGCCGACGCGATCTGGCGCATCTCATGCGGCTCGACAAGCCGGTCGTTCGCGCCCGCTACGAGTTCGCCGAGGTGGGCGAGCCGCGCTTGAGCAAGCTCATCGAGGATTTTCTTCGGCGCGCCAGGCATTCGCCACTGCGTGACATCGTGCGCAGGGCGGGCTGGACTCACAATGGCGGAGACAAGGGTCATGCCGATCAATCTGAAGGGCCGCAGCATCCTGACGCTCGACGAGCTGACCGCGGCTGAGATCCGCTTTCTGCTGCGCCTCGCTGGCGAGCTCAAGGCCGCCAAATCCGCCGGCATCGAGCAGCCACGGCTGAAGGTCAAGAACATCGCTCTCATCTTCCAGAAGGACTCGACGCGCACGCGCACCGGCTTCGAGGTGGCGGCCTACGACCAGGGCGCGCACGTCACCTACCTCGGCCCCAGCGGCAGCCAGATCGGCCACAAGGAGTTCCCCATGAAGGACACGGCGCGCGCTCTAGGCCGTGTCTACGATGCCATGATATGGCGCGACAATTTGGGTGAGAACGGCGCGGCGATCAGGATGAGAAGCGGCAGCCGTACCAAACATGATCGCGCCGAGCCCGCACCGACGCAAGCCCCTTCTAATGGTGCCGCCTTGTGATTGCCGCGGAGCGGCAATCAGCTTCCGCCGGATTGGTTGTCGCCAGCGTACCTTCATCGGCGAGGTGGGCGCGACGTCCGGTTGTTGGGGTGCTGCTGCCGGAATTGTGCAGCGCAGCGATTTGACGCTTCGTGCCAATTCCGGAAGTGAGGTCTCTCAAACATCTCTTTGGAAATTCGACCCGTCTATGGTTGAGGCAGACAGATCCCCGCCTCAGAGCAGCGTCGAGGTCTTTTTCTTCGGCCGCGCTCCTTTCTTTGGCCAGGTTCCGAGCGCACCCTGGCACTCGGTCTACTTCGCCGAACGCATCGACCCAATCGCGCCCTCTTAAGCCGTTCATGGCTTCGATCGGCACGGAATGTCCATTCACCGCCGCTCGGTAACGCTCCCGTCGACTGTCAGTTTGCCAATTCATGGCGTATAGTCGTCCGTTTGCAAATGCAAAACTCAGGAAGATATTGAAACAAGGAACGCAACCGACCTCGATTTGGAGCAGACCTGATTTTGATCGCACCGCTGCTCGTGTCTGAAAATCTCTGCCCAGCGGCGGGGCAGACGCGGGCAATTGGGTGGCGACACACCACCCGACACAGATTTTCAGATTTGGATTTGCCTACCGATAGCATGCATGCCGCCCTCTTTTCTTTGATGACGGCGACGTCGGAAAATCGCCATCTTATGGGTAGCACGTCGTTGCGACAGTGGCTCACAAGCATTGAACAAATGCAAGGATAAACCTGCAGGCTCCGGATGGACTAAAGGCCCGCAACGACCTGTTTCAAGAGATCCCGGACTTCACCGGCGATGA
>CAVVRV010000003.1:0-66889 GCA_963750625.1 uncultured Gammaproteobacteria bacterium
TTGAGGAACTTGCCGGCCAGCAGACATAGCGGTTGTGCTCGGCGTCGAAGGTAAAGCTCAACGCCCGAAAGCGCCGTCCGTGCGCTCGGACTTGTCCCACACCGGCACGTGTGGCTCGATTCCCTTTTCATCGACCATCCAGCCGAGCAGTTCGGCGGTCCCGTAGGCCGTGTCGCCGATCAGGCGCCGCGGCTTCTTGCCGAGGCGCTGCTCGACCCGCTCGATCATCGTCTGGGTGGCGTTGACCTCATCCGTCCGATGCGCCGGCGTGGCCTCGACGTCCACCACGATGCCGGCATGCGTGTCGATGAGGTAGTTGGTCGAGTAGGCATAGAACGCCGGGCCACCCGGGGCGGCGGTCCACTGTGCCGCGGGGTCGGTGAGTGAGATGTGCTTGGGTGCCGCGGCCGGCGCCTCGCTGTCCAGCGCGGCCAGGTACTCGCGTACGGCACGGGTGCTGAGCGAGGGATCCGTCCAATCGATCTCCTGATCTCCCGGCAGGCCGCGCTGACGGCTGGCATCGGCCTTCACGACACTCGCGTCGATGGCGAACCCTTCACCGCCCACGAGACCTTCCTGCAGGCAGCGGTTCAGGACTTGCTCGAACACGAACCTCAGGGTGTCGCTGTCGCGGAACCGACCGTGCCGGTTCCTGGAGAAGCTTGAATGATCGGGCACCGCGTCCTCGAGTCCAAGGCGACAGAACCAGCGGTAGGCCAGGTTGAGATGCACTTCCTCGCACAAGCGTCGTTCCGAGCGGATGCCAAAGCAGTAGCCGATGATCAGCATCCGGATCAGGAGCTCCGGATCGATCGAGGGCCGGCCAGTGTGACTGTAGTAGGGAGCGAGGTGCTGGTGCAGATCGCCAAGGTCGAGAAACCGGTCGATGCTGCGGAGAAGATGGTCGAATGGAACGTGGTCGTCGAGATTAAAGGAGTAAAACAGTCGGTCCTGGTTGCCGCCGTGATGTCCCATCATCCCGATGCGCTCCGCGTGTTGGCCTGCAGCATGAGACCGCTGCAAGGCGCACGGTTCGGGGTTTTTCAACAAAATAGGTCGGAAGCCGACGTTCGATGTTTGCTGATACGCCTGTAAACGCTGACAAGAGACCCCCCTCGTTTAAATTAAACCGGCGCAGTCTTCGCGCCAACGCCACGGTTCTGACCTGCGTCAAAGACACACGCGACATTTTTACCCAGACTTTTAAATTCGCCGGTGGCACGACGTTGCACGAGGAGGTGATCATGACGCAGCCCAAGCCTACGACTTTCCCGCATTCGCCCGTGAAGGAGCCGAAGTTTTGCCGCTGCCGTCTGTGCCACGAGCATTTCTACGGCGAGACGATCGCGCAGGCGCGGGCCGCGTGCGAGGAGCATGCGAAGCGGCTGCATCCCGACTGGCACGTGACGACGTGCTTCTGCCCCGACTAACGCGCGGATAGTCGTGCGGTCGCGTGGCTGTTACCCCGCCGACGGAAGGAGGTCGTTACAATGCAATTTCGAATTTGGGCAGGAGTGTTGCTGATGATCATGACCGCTTCGACAATCGCTAGTGAACTGCAGATCGTGCGTTTGCCGCCTCCGCAGACCGATGGCGGAAAACCACTGATGCAGGCGCTCAAGGAACGACATTCGACGCGCGAGTTCAGTCTCGAGGTGCTGCCGCCCCAGAGTGCTGTCGAATCTGTTGTGGGCCGCGGCCGGTGTGAACCGGCCGGCGTCGGGTCAGCGTACTGTCCCGTCGGCGCGCGACTGGCGCGAGATCGACGTCTACGTCGCGTTGGCGGAGGGTATGTACCGCTATGACGCCAAAGCGAACGCGTTGCAACCGGTCGTTGCGCGCGACTTGCGCGCGCTCACGGGCGTGCAGGACTTCGTCGCCATGGCGCCGGTTAACCTGGTCTACGTCGCTGATCTTGATCGCATGGAAGGTGCCGCCGCTGAACAAAAAGAGTTCTACGCCGCGACCGACGCCGGCTTCATCGCGCAGAACGTCTATCTCTTCTGTGCCTCCGCTAATCTCGCCACCGTGGTGCGCGGGTCGGTCGAGCGCGATGCCCTCGCCAAGGCCATGAGGCTGGCCCCGCACCAGCGGATTGTGCTGGCGCAGACCGTGGGTTATCCCGCGAAAGGACGCTAGGGCCATGTCAAAGACAGGGATACACGGACGGGACCTTCACCGCCGCCGTGGCAAGGATGAATACCAGTGATTCGAAGCCGCGCTGTTCGCAATCGTCAAACTGACCGGGACCGCCGGCGATTGCCTCCACGGGTTAGGCAAGATTGACCAACAACAAGCTCACTCAACTTCGTGCAGTAGCTGTCTTCGAAGCCTCTAAAGGCATTTTGGTGTTGGTGGCGGCCGGAGCCCTTTTCGAGTTATTGCATCCCGACGCACAGCGCGCCGCGGAAGAACTGGTACGCCACTTTCACTTGAACCCCGCCAGCCGTTACCCGAGGATTTTTCTGCAGGCGGCCTCCCAGCTCAGCAATATCCGCCTCCTCGTCATAAGCCTTGGCGCCTTGGTGTATGCGTTGGTCCGATTCACGGAAGCCTACGGGCTATGGCGGGGCCGGAACTGGGCGCGGGCCTTAGGATTAGTAAGTGCCGCCCTCTACGTTCCGCTCGAGCTGCTCGAGCTGGCGAAACAGATCAGCGGGGCGGGGTTAACCGTGTTGCTCGTTAATTTGCTCATCTTGGTGGTGTTATGGCGCGGGAGAGTCACGTAATGGGCGTCACTGGCGAATTGTGATTCCCTATTAATTCCCTGTTATCAGCACTGGCTCCTCCGTTAGTCAAATAGAAATGGGGCCTTTGGACCCATTTCTATTTTTAATAAATAAACGTCGACTGGTTTAATCGCGGCGCAGAAATTACCCCACATGACACCGCGCTGTATTTTTTGGAATTACGAAAGGCAAGGGGAAACGCGGCGGCTGATAATATTCAGCCATTCGTCTGTTCGCGTTATCCGTTGGTAAGCCGGGGCACATTGAAGTCCCGCGCGGAATTTCGGACACTACGGAATTGTCGTACAAGGACTCGGGGTTGGCAGGATGCGAATAATTCATACCGCCGATTGGCATCTCGGTCGGATTTTTTACGGCGTTCACCTGACGCAGGACCAGGCCTACGTGCTGGACCAGTTCATTAACCTGGTCCGCGAGGCAAAACCTGACGCCGTCGTCATCGCGGGAGACGTGTACGACCGGGCCGTCCCGCCACCCGAGGCGGTGAGCCTGCTCGATGAGACTCTCTCGCGACTCGTCATCGACCTCAAGACGCGGGTAATACTGATCGCCGGCAACCACGACAGCCCGGAGCGTCTGGGCTTCGGCACGCGGCTGCTTTCCCAGAGCGGTCTGCACGTGGCGGGGCGTGTCGGCCTCGACCCGGTGTGGACCTCGCTCACGGACGCTCACGGCACCGTGAGCTTCTGCACGATTCCTTATGCCGAGCCCGCCCTGGTGCGCGAACGTCTCGGCAATCCGGACCTTTCCGATCACGCCGCCGCGATGCGCGCCCTCATCGCGAAGGCGCGCGAGACCCGTCCGCGCGGCACGCGCTCGGTGCTCGTGGCCCACGCCTTGGTTGTCGGGGGCGAGGAGTCCGAATCCGAACGCCCTCTGTCGGTGGGCGGTACCGGCGCCGTCGAACCGTCGGTGTTCGACGGTTTTTCCTTCGTCGCGCTCGGCCATCTGCATCGCCCGCAGCGGGCCGGCAACGACCGGATCCACTACTCGGGATCGCTGCTCCAGTACTCTTTCTCCGAGGCCGGCCATTCGAAGTCGGTCAACCTGGTGGAACTCGATGCCGCGGGTCGATGCCGCCTCGAGCGGATCCCGCTCACACCGCGCCGCGCGGTGCGCTGCGTAACCGGGACGCTGGACGCGCTGCTGAGTGCGCCGGTCGGCAGCGAAGCCGACGATTACCTGTCGGTGACGCTCCTCGACAAGGGCCCGGTATTCGATCCCATCGGCCGGTTGCGGTCCAAGTATCCCAACGTGCTGGAGCTCAAGCGGGCGGAGCGGCTCGGCCGGGGTGATGCGGCGGCGTCGCGCGTGGACTATCGCACCCTGAGCGATCGCGAGATTTTTACTTCCTTCTTCCAGACGGTGAAGGGCGAAGCCGCGTCCGAGGACGAGGTCAACGCCTATCTCGGCGTCGTCGAACGGCTGCACGCCTCGGAACGGGAGTCCCAGCCGTGAAGCCTCTGCGCCTCGTGATGCAGGCCTTCGGGCCGTATGCCGCCAGGCAGGAGATCGATTTCCGCCAGCTCGGCGGACGCTCGCTTTTCCTGATCCACGGCCAGACCGGCGCGGGCAAGACCTCGATCCTGGATGCCATCTGCTTCGCGCTTTACGGGGAGTCCTCCGGAGCGGCGCGCGAGCCCCGCACCCTGCGCAGCGATCACGCGCCACCCGACCTGCCGACGGAAGTCAGCTTCGATTTTTCCGTGGGCGCCGAGCGGTACCGTATCAAACGGATGCCGGAGCAGGAGCGACCCAAGAAAAAAGGCGCGGGCGTGACGCGCGAGCCGCCCGAGGCGACGCTCTGGCGCCGCAGCGATATGACCGATGACGCGGACGACGGGACCGTGATCGCGACCCAATGGATGCACGTCACCGAGAAGGTCGAGCAACTGCTCGGTTTCCGCTGCGATCAGTTCCGCCAGGTCGTCATGTTGCCGCAGTATCAGTTCCAGCGGTTCCTGATGGCGAATTCGACGGAACGCCAGCGGATTCTCGAAGTACTGTTCTCAACCGAGTTCTACCGCCAGATCGAGGAGGCACTCAAGCAATCGGCGGTCGACGTTCGCCGCCGTTGCGAGGATCTCGCCGGACGGACCGGCTTCGTCCTGGCGCAGGCCGGCGTGGCGGCCGTCGAGGAGCTCTTCAGCCGGCAGGAAACCCTGCGCCGGCGTGCCGGCGAGATCGAGATCGGGTTGACCGCCGCCGCGGCGCGACGGGAACTGGTGGACAGGCAATTGCGCGAGGCGCATCAGCTTGACGAGTTGTTCGTGGAACTGACGGAGGCCCAGGTCAAGTATGCCGAGACAGAGGTGCGCCGCGCGGAAATCGATACGCTCGACCAACGCCTCGATCACGCCCGGCGCGCCGAGGCGCTGCGCGATGCCGAGATTTATTGCCAGCAGCGCAAACAGGAACACGAAGCGGTGCTTCTCAAAAAGACGAACTTTGCCGCGCAACATGAACGGGCGCTGGAGGCAAAGCAGGCCGCGGAGCGCGCGCTGGCGGCCGAACAGTCCCGGGAAGCGGAACACGAACTTGTCCGGAGGGAGATCGCGCGCCTGGAAGCCTTGACCGGCAAGATCGAGGAACTCGAGCAGGGGAATAAGGATCTCACCGAACGTGCACGGCGCGTCACGCAGGCCACTCACGACCGGAACCGGGCGCAGGAGGAGCTGCGCGAGTGCACCCGCGCGCTGCGCAAGCTCCAAAAGGACCTCGAGAGAATGATCGAGTTGTCCGGTAAAACCGCCGAGTGGAAAGCGCAGGTCAAAGAACTGCAACGGCTGCACAAGACCGCCGCCGACCTGGCGGAACATCAAGGCCGGCTCAAAACGCAGGACGATGTCCTCGACGAGCTGCCGAGGCGTTGATTGGCGAGACGAAGAAGTCCCTCAACGAGTCAAAGAAAAGACTCGACCGCCTGCAAGAGCAGCGAGTGAAGGCGCAGTCGACGGTGCTGGCGAAACAGCTCGCGCGCGGGGAACCCTGCCCGGTGTGCGGCTCCACGCGGCACCCGGCGCCGGCGCATTTTCGCGCCGCGGTGCCGGATGAGCAGGAGATCGCGGCATTGCAGGATGAGATACCGCGTCTCGAAAAGACGCGGGACGACGCCGTGCAGGAGGCCGGCCAGCTCGCGCAGCGCGTCGCCGTCACGAAGGAGCGCATCGCCAAGTGTCTGGAGGATCTCGGTGCACACCGCAAGACTTCTCCCGCGGCGCTGGCGAAACGACTCGAGGAGGCACAGGCCGAGCTCGATAAGGCCAAAGCCGCCTCGGAAGAGCAGGGCGGCTTGCGCCGGACGATCGCCGAACTGCAGGCAACCGAAACGAGGCTTACCGAGGAATTGCCCCGGCTGGAAGAGATCTTCACTGAGGCGAGCACCGCGCACGGCCGCCTGCAGGAACGCATCGCCGGGCTTGAAAAGGACGTCCCGGCGCCGCTGCGCTCTCTCGAGGCGCTGAACGAAGCGCTCGCGGCGGCCCGGGCGAGGCATGAGACGCTGAAAACCGCGCTCGAACACGCGCGGCAAAATCATGACGCCGCCGTGGCGGCGTGGCAGACCTGCCAGGGACAGCTCGATGGCGCGGAGCGCGAGGTCAACGAAACCCGCGCGCGCCTGGAGGCGGCCGTGGAGGATTTTCTGAAACGTCTCATGGAGGCCGGGTTTGTCGACGAGGCGGCCTACCAGCGATGCCAAGCTCGAACAGGAGGAATGCACCCGGCTCGAGCAGGAGGTCCGGGCCTTCCGTGACGCGCAGGTGGCCGCCAAGGCGCGCATCGACCGCGTCGCCGACGCCGCGCGCGGGAAAGTCCGTCCCGATCTGGCCGCGCTCGAGACCGACGCGGCGAACGCCCAGGCCGAGGTGAACGGCCTGCTCGAAGAGCGGGCGCGCGCCGGGGAGCGGAGCCGGCAGATCGACGGTTCGGTCGGCGAGCTGAAGTTTCTGCAAGGGGAGCAGGCGCGAATGGAAGCGCAGCTCGCGGTGGTGGGGCGCGTGGCGGAGGTGGCCAATGGGAAGAATATTTATGGCATCACGCTGCAGCGCTACGTGCTCGCGGCGCTGCTCGAGGACGTGCTCGCCGCGGCCTCGCACCGCCTGCGCCTCATGAGCCGGGGCCGGTTCGACCTGCAACGCGCGACGGAGCGCGTGGATCTGCGGGCCGCCGGCGGACTCGATCTGCTCGTGTACGACGCTTACACGGGGACGACCCGGCCGGTGCAGACGCTCTCCGGCGGCGAGAGCTTTCTGGCGTCGCTGTCGCTGGCCATGGGCCTCGCGGACGTCGTTCAGTCATACGCCGGCGGAATCCGTCTCGAGACGATTTTCATCGACGAGGGGTTCGATTCGCTCGACCCCGAAACCCTCGAGCTCGCTTTCCAGGCGCTGGGCGAGTTGCTGAAAAGCGGCCGGCTGGTCGGGCTCATCTCGCATGTCGCCGAGCTGACTGAATTGGTCCCGGCGCGGCTCGAGATCACCAAGGGCAAGCATGGCAGCCATGCCCGGCTCGTGCACGGCGAAACGCGCATCGCCCGGCAGGTCGCGACGGAAGCCTGAAAAAATACGCGGTCTTGACCGTAACGCTCATCACTTTCGCGGTTACCGCCACCGCCACACCGTGATACACTTTCATCCCACAGATTGATTATGGCGGTGAGAGCCGGTCCCCTCGGCGACGGAAGCTTGTGAACCCGGTCAGGTCCGGAAGGAAGCAGCCGCAGCAGCGCATTTCGGGTGCGGGGTGTGGTTGGCTCGAACCGCCACCCGTTATGGAAGTCCGTTTATCGATGGCAGAGCCAACGTCCATGAGCTATCAGGTGCTGGCACGCAAATGGCGCCCGCGAAGGTTTTCCGAGCTCGTCGGTCAGACAGCACGTGGTGCAGCCGCTCGTCAACGCGCTTGACCATGACCGGCTGCATCACGCCTTTCTGTTCACCGGCACCCGCGGCGTGGGCAAGACCACCATCGCCCGCATCCTCGCCAAGTCCCTGAATTGCGAAACCGGCGTTACCTCGAAGCCCTGCGGCGCAGTGCAGCGCCTGCCAGGAAGTGGACGAGGGGCGGTTCGTCGACCTGATCGAGGTGGACGCCGCCTCGCGCACCAAGGTGGATGACACGCGCGAACTGCTCGACAACGTGCAGTACGCGCCGACGCGCGGCCGCTACAAGGTCTATCTCATCGACGAAGTGCACATGCTTTCCGGCCACAGTTTCAACGCGCTGCTGAAGACGCTGGAAGAGCCGCCGCCGCATGTCAAATTCCTGCTCGCCACCACCGATCCGCAGAAACTGCCGGTCACGGTGCTGTCGCGCTGCCTGCAATTCAATCTCAAGCGTCTGCCGCTCGAGCAAATCGCCGCGCAAATCCAGAAGATACTGGATGCGGAAGGCAACGCTCACGATGCCGGCATCGATCAAGCTGCTGGCGCGCGCCGCCGACGGCAGCATGCGCGACGGCCTGTCGCTGCTCGATCAGGCGATCGCCTACGGCGGCGGCCAGGTCACCGAGCCGGAAGTGCGCGCCATGCTCGGCACGATCGACCAGAATTTCATCGAACAGCTGTTGCAGGGATTGGAGGCCGGCGATGTCGGCGCGCTGCTCAAGGCGGTGACCGAGGCGACGGAATTCGGCCTGGATTACGAGGCGCTGCTGAAAGAATTGCTGTTGACGCTGCATCGCATAGCGCTGGCGCAGGCCGATCCGGCGCTGGCGGGCGAAGAGGGCGAGCGCATTCTGGCGCATGCCCAGGCCATATCGCCGCAGGACGTGCAGCTTTACTATCAGATCGGTGTCACGGGGAGCCGTGACCTCCCGTTCGCCCCGGATCCGCGCAGCGGGCTGGAGATGATCCTGTTGCGCATGGTGGCATTCCGTCCGGCGGAAGCGGGTGAGGTACGCACATCCGTTCCAACTGCCGCCGCGCCGCCAACCAGGACTGCCACCACAGCAACAGCACCACGAACTCCTCCGCCCGTGGCAGCGAAGCCAGCACCCGCGCCTGTGGTAACGCCACCCGCCGCCACGGTGGCGCAAAACTCTGGTGCTCCGGCCGCTAAATGGAGCGAAGTGGTGACCCAGCTCGGGCTCGCGGGCCTGGTGCGTGAACTGGCCAACAACACGACGCTCGAATCCTCTGACAACGGCGCCATGGTGCTGGTGCTGGAAGAAGTGCACGGGAAACTGCTCAACAAGGAGCGCGAAGCGGAATTGAAGCAGGCGCTGGAAAAATACTACGGCAACCCGGTCAAGCTGACACTGCGAATCGGGCGCCCCGCGGTGGAGACACCGGCGAAGGAGAAAACCCGTTTGCAGGATGAAAGGCAGCAGGCGGCGGTGCAGGCGATCACGGACGATCCCAACGTGCGCGCGCTGCAGGAAAAATTCAATGCCCGGGTGAACCCGGCATCCATTCGACCCAAGGTTTAACGCAAGACGAGGAACACATGAAAGGCGGACTGGGAAATATCATGAAGCAGGCGCAGGCGATGCAGGATAACCTGCGCAAGGCGCAGGAGCAGCTGGCGACCATCGAAGTCACCGGCAGCAGTGGCGGCGGCATGGTCAGTGTCACCATGACCTGCCGGCACGACGTGAAGCGCGTGCAGATCGACCCGAGCCTGCTGCAGGACGACAAGGAAGTGCTGGAGGATCTGGTCGCCGCGGCGATGAACGACGCCGTGCGCAAAGTCGAGAAGACCACCGAGGAGAAGATGGCAGGCCTCACCGCCGGACTCAACATTCCCGGAATGAAGCTGCCGTTCTGAAACACGCATGAACGATGTCACCGTCCTCGAAGCGCTCAAGCAGGCCCTGCGCCGGCTGCCGGGCGTGGGCCCGAAGAGCGCGAGCCGCATGGCCTATCATCTGCTCGAACGCGACCGCGAGGGCGCGCGCCAGATCGCGCAGGCGCTCACCAACGCGGTCGAGCGCATCATCCACTGCAAGCGCTGCAACAATCTGAGCGAAACCGAAGTGTGTCCGATCTGTATGTCGGCGCGGCGCGACAAATCGCTGCTGTGCGTGGTCGAGTCGCCCTCCGATCTCGTTTCGCTCGATCAGTCCGGGGTCTACAACGGCCTGTATTTCGTGCTCATGGGGCGGCTGTCGCCGCTCGACGGCATCGGCCCGGAGGAAATCGGCATTCCCCGGCTCGAAGCCTTGCTGGATGAAGGGACTATCAAAGAAGTCGTGCTCGCCACCAATCTGACGGTGGAGGGCGAGGCCACCGCGCACTACATCAGCGATCTGGTGCGCGCCCGCCACATCAAAGCCACCCGTATTGCCTATGGCGTGCCCATCGGCGGCGAACTGGAATACACCGACCGCAATACGCTTGCCCGCGCACTGGCCGGCCGGCGCGAGGCGTGATAAAGATAAGCAGGGAAAACTGATTGCCCCGCCCTGGCTGAATGCCGGGGACTGACGGTTCAACGCCATGCAGGGAGCCCGCGGTCATGCCCAGTGAGTCGCTGCTGTTCATGGTATTTCTGATCTTCACCGGCGCCGCGGTCTTCGCCACGCTGGCGCTGTATGCGCGCCAGGCGCTGATCGTGTCCTATATCGTGCTCGGCGTGGTCATGGGCCCGTCGCTGCTCGGCTGGGTGACGGACGCCTCGCTCATCAAGGGCGTGGCCGACATCGGCATCATGTTCCTGCTGTTCCTCCTCGGCCTCAACATGCACCCGCAGAAGCTGTTACGGCTGCTGGGCTCGGCAACGATCATCACCGGGGTGAGTTCGCTGGTTTTCGGCGTTCTCGGCGTACTGGCCGGCTATCTGTTGGGTTATACCGTCGTCGAGTCGCTCGTGGTCGGCGGCGGGCTCATGTTCTCGAGCACCATCGTCGGCCTGAAACTGTTGCCGACCACGGTGCTGCATCATCGGCACACCGGCGAGATCATGATCAGCATCCTGTTGCTGCAGGACGTGATCGCCATCGTGCTGTTGCTGGTTCTTCAGGCCGGTATCGGTCAGCAGGACTTGTTCACGGACGTGGGCAGGCTGGCGCTCGCACTGCTCGGGATTTGCGGGCTGGCTTACCTGGTGGAGCGTTATGTGCTGCTGCCGCTGATCGCGCGTTTCGACGTCATCCAGGAATATATCTTTCTGCTCGCGATCGGCTGGTGCCTGGGGCTGGCGGAGCTTTCCGTGTGGCTCGGGCTGTCGCACGAGATCGGCGCTTTCGTCGCCGGGGTGGCGCTGGCCTCCAGCCGCATCTCGCTGTTTATCGCCGAAAACCTGAAACCGCTGCGGGATTTTTTCCTGATTATTTTCTTTTTCACGCTCGGCGCCGGGCTCGATATCAAGTTGCTGGCGGACGTGCTGATGCCGGCGATCGTGCTGGCGGCCGTGGTGCTCGCGGTAAAACCCTGGGTGTTCCGCTGGCTGTTGTCGAATGCCGGCGAGAGCCCGCCGCGCGCCACGGAAATAGGAGTACGGCTCGGGCAGGGCAGCGAGTTCAGCCTGCTGATCGCGGTGCTGGCGCTGGAAACCGGCGTCGTGCGCCATCAGGCGGCCCATCTGCTCGAACTGACCACCATTCTTTCCATGATGGTGTCGATGTACCTGATCGTCTGGCGCTATCCCACGCCCATCGCGGTGCGCGATGACCTCCGCCGCAACTGATGTACTGATTATCGGCTGCGGCGACATCGGTGAGCGCGTCGCCCGGCTCGAACGGTCGGAGGGCCGGACCGTCGCCGGCCTGGTCCGCTCGGAGAAATCCGCGCGGCGCTTGCGTGACGCGGGCATCCAACCGATCACGGCCGATCTCGATGCCCCGGCGTCCTTGAATAATCTTCCCGTCAAGGACGCGGTCGTGTATTACTTCGCCCCGCCGCCGGATAAGGGCGTGACCGACCCGCGCATGGAGGCGTTCGTTTCGGTGCTGACGCCATCTAATCTGCCCAAGCGGATTGTGCTGATCAGCACCACGGGCGTTTATGGCGATTGCCATGGCGAGTGGGTGACGGAGGATCGGCCGCCGAATCCGCAGGTGGATCGGGCCAGGCGCCGTCTCGCGGCGGAAACCACGCTCCAACGTTGGAGCGAGAAGAGCGGGGTGCCGATCGTGATCCTGCGCGTGCCGGGTATTTACGGCCCGGGGTATTTGCCCGAGGAGCGGCTGCGTTCCGGCGAGCCGGTACTGCGCGAGGACGAATCGCCCTTCAGCAATCGCATCCATGCCGACGACCTCGCGCGCATTTGCATCGCCGCCGCGCGCCATGACCATCCGAGCCTTCTCTACAATGTCAGCGACGGTCACCCCACCACCATGACGGATTTTTTCTTTCGCGTGGCGGATGTGCTCGGGATACCGCGCCCGCCGGCGATTACGCATGGAAGAGGCGCGCCGCCGGCTTGGGCGAAGGCATGCTTGTCCTATCTCGCGGAGTCCAAGCGCATCGACAACCGGCGCATGCGCGAGGAACTGGGCGTGGAGTTGATGTATCCGGATCTTACGGCGGGCCTGGCTTCGTGTTTTGAACGGTGCGGATAACCGGGGGAATAGGGGCCATCATTCGCCCAGGAGGGCGTTGAGCTTGGCGGCGCCGATGAAGTCGTTTTCCGACAGTCCCTTGATGCTGTGCGTGCTGAAACGCACGTGACAGCGGTTGTAGCCGACTTCGATGTCCGGATGGTGGTCCTCGCGGTGCGCGATCCACGCCAGCGCATTCACGAACGCCATGGTCTCGTAGTAATTCTTGAACTTGAAGCCGCGGCTGATTTCGGAAGCCGCCTCATTCAGGGCCCAGCCCGGGATTTGCTGGATCAAATCGGCGGCACGATCGCGCGATAACGGCGGCGTGCCGGGAGCGCAGGGCTTGCAGGATTTGTGCGTGAGATCGTCCATGACGTTCGCCGGTTATTTGAACTTGTAGTAGGTTTCGTTCAGGTATTTCACCAGATCGTTCACCTGGGCCTTTCCCAGCTTGACGTCGGTCATGTGCTCGCAATTGTGGATCTGCTCGGTTAATCCCTCGAGGCTCTTGATCTTGTGGTCCTTGCGCTTATAAACGCTGTCGTTGTGACACGACGTGCAACTGGCGTCATGCAGTTTTTTGCCGTTGGCGGCGTCGCCCGGCAAGGTCGCGGCCTGGGTGGAAATGGAAACGACGGCGACAATCGGAAATAAAACGAATGACTTGAGCATGGTTCCTCCTTGTGTGTACAGGGTCAGGTTTTTCCCGCCAGATGCGCGATGCGCAGTGCGGCGGGCGGGTGTGAATCGTAAAAGGCCGAGTGCAGCGGGTCGGGGGTGAGGGTGCTGGCATTTTCCCGGTAGAGCTTGACCAGCGCGTTGACCAGTTCGCTGGCATCGGTCTGTTCGGCGGCGAAGCTGTCGGCCTCGTATTCGTAGCGGCGCGAGCCCCAGGCGAGCAGCGGCTGCAGGAAGAAGGTGAACACCGGCCCGATGAGCATGAACAGCATCAGTGCCGCGTGAGTCGAGGGCTGCGACATGCCGAGACCGGTGTAGAACCACGGCTGCGCGATCAGCCATCCGAGAACGGCGAGTCCGACCAGGCTGAAGGTGAAGGTCAGGAACATGCGCTTCATGACGTGCCGGCGCTTGAAGTGCCCGAGTTCGTGCGCCAGCACCGCCTCGATTTCCTTCTCGCCCAGATGCTCGAGCAGCGTGTCGAAGAACACGATGCGCTTGGTCTTGCCGAAGCCGGTGAAGTAGGCGTTGCCGTGGGCGCTGCGGCGCGAGCCGTCCATGACGAATATGCCGCGCGACCGGAATCCGGTGCGTTCCAGCAGCGACTGGATGCGCTCACGCACGGAGCCTTCCTTGAGCGGGGTGAATTTGTTGAAGATCGGCGCGATCAGCGCGGGATAGGCCCAGACCAGCAGCAGCGTGAAACCGCCCCACAGCAGCCAGACATACACCCACCACAGTGCGCCGGTCTCCTGCATCAGCCACAGCGCGGCGATTGCCAGCGGCGCGCCGAGGATGCCGAGCAGCAGGGTCTTCTTGATCATGTCGACCACGAACAGACTCGGACTGGTTTTATTGAAGCCGAAGCGGTTCTCGATCACAAAGGTCTGGTACACCGACATCGGCAACCCGAGCAGGCCCATGAAGATGAACGCGCTCAGGATGAAAAGGGTGCCGGTGCCCAATTCGCCCCAGCCGAATCCACGGCACAGACGGTCGAGCCACTCGAGGCCTCCGCCCACGGTCCACAGGGCAAGCAGCAACGTGCCATAGCTGTCCTCGATGCGTCCAAAGCGGGTATGCGCGATGGTGTAGTCGGCGGCCTTCTGGTGATCCTCGAGCGTGATTTTGTTGCGGAAGGCGTCGGGCACGGCATCGCGATTCGCGGTTACATGGCGAATATGGCGATTGGCGAGCCACAGCTCAGTCAGCAGCGACAGGCCAAGCAGGGACAGAAAAATGATCGTGAAGGTATTCATATCAGAGGAATGTTATCATCCCAGCACAAGAGACAGTAGGTGGCCCGAATAATTCCCTGTTCCCCCAAGGGCGGTGGGATTTTCCCGACTCGAATGGCCCGCATTTAAATCCGGAGAGCGTACATGGCACAAACACCCAACGGGGCGCAGAGCAGCAATGCCCTGATCTGGATTGACCTGGAAATGACAGGGTTAAATCCGGAAACCGACCGGATCATCGAGGTCGCCACCATCATCACCGACAGCGAGCTGAACATCGTCGCGGAAGGCCCGGTGTTGGCGGTGCATCAGTCCGATGCCATGCTCGCGGGCATGGACGACTGGAACCAGCGCACCCATGCGGGAACGGGTCTGATCGAACGCGTGAAGCAGTCGCCGTATTCCGAGGCCGACGTCGAGCGCCTCACGCTCGAGTTTCTCCAGATGCACGTTCCGAAGAATAAATCCCCGATGTGCGGCAACAGCATCTGCCAGGACCGGCGCTTCCTGGCGCGCACCATGCCGCAACTGGAAGCGTGGTTTCATTACCGGAATCTGGACGTGAGCTCCATCAAGGAACTCGTGAAACGCTGGAAGCCGAGCCTTTGCAGCGGGGTGGTGAAAAAGAACACGCACAAGGCGCTCGACGACATTCGCGAGTCCATTGAGGAACTTAAGTACTATCGGGAGCATTTCTTCATTAAGTGATACCATAAAAGGACGAGGGATTCTTATGTTCAAGAAACCATCCGTTCTTCATGCCCTGATTGCCATCATCGCGCTTTTCCTCGGGCTGCAGTTATATCTGTACGATCGCCAGCCTGAGCACGTCTATTTTCTGTTCCACGACTTCTCTCTTGCGCACGGGCAGCATTCACTGTTCGGCGTTCTGGGAAATTATCTCCCCTCGTTTGTCCATGTGTATGCGTTCATCCTGCTTACGGTGGCGGTCGCCGGTTTCTCGAAAGCACGATTGATCGGAACATGCGCGGCATGGTTTGTCGTCGCCTCCCTGTTCGAGGTCGCCCAGCATCCGGCTATCTCCCCGATTATCGCGGCGGCAGTGCCAGCATGGTTCACGCGCGTCCCGATTCTCGATAACACCGCCGCTTATTTTCTCAACGGGACCTTTGATCCCTTGGATCTGCTGTCCATTGCGCTGGGCACAATTGCCGCTTACGTGACCATCTTGCTGACGAGAGACAGGGCGAACACGCCGTCGTCGAATAAGCTGCCGCACAGCGTATTTCGTTATCTTTCTCTGGGCGGAATCACGCTTTTTGGGATGCTGGCCATTATCGGCAGCGGCGGTGGAACTACCGGAACCAGCACAACAGTGCCCGGCGCGGGCAGTCAACTCTATGTCAGCGGCAATGGCAGCAGCACGCTGTTGATATATAACGATGCCAATACTGTGTCCGGGACTACCGCCGCCAATCGCATAGTCGCCGGCGGATTGACCACGGTCAGCTTCCCGCGCGGCATTGCAATCGATATGCCGCGCAATCAGCTCTACGTCGCGAATACGGGAGCAAATTCGATTCTGGTTTTCAACAATGCACGCACAGTTACGGGCGGCGATGCGCCGAACCGCACGATCAGCAACGCCACTACGCCAATTAGCCCGATGGCGTTGTTTATCGACCCGATCAACGATCGGCTGTACGTGGCCAATACCGGTGGCAATTCCGTGCTGATCTATGACAACGCCAGCACCCTGAACGGCAGCGCCGTCACGCCCAACCGCACGCTGGTGGGTGTTTTGACCACCTTGATTTCGCCGACGGGCATCTATGTCGATACCACTCGAAACCTGCTGTACGTGGCCAACGGCACTAATCAGATTCTTGTCTTCAATAACGCCGACGCTGTGCAACGGCAACATCGCGCCTGTCAGGTCGATCCCGATTTCAAGTGGTTCTGCTGGAATTTTCGTGGACGTCATGGCAGATCGTCTGTATGTGTCGAATACGTCAGCAAACTCGATTTTTGTCTTTGACGGTGCCAGTACAGCAAACAGCAGTTCTACCCCCGACCGTACACTTTCCGGCGGCACGAGTGCATGCTAAATCAGCCGCGCGACCTGTTTGTGGACACAGGCACCGACCGGCTGTATGTCGCGAATTCTGGCGCCAATTCCATTCTGGTTTTCAATAACGCCAGCACCGCGAACGGTACGCCCGCACCGGACCGCACCTTGAGTCTGGCGGCCTTGACCGTTCCGTGGGGGATATTCGTCGATGTCACGCCGGTCGTGATCGGCAGCACGGCGAGTCTGGATGGATATGCACGCAGTGACTCGTTCGCGAGCGCGAGTGGAAGCCCGGCGACTGGTGATAAAGAATCAGATCTTAATTTTCTCAGCGTAGGCTGGCGTCAGCTGTACAGTTTCGATATTGCCAGTATCCCCACGAGTTCCACGATTACATCAGCAACATTGCGATTGTATCAATGCGATGTCCAAGGATCGCCGTATGGCCTCACGTTTCTAGGCAATGTCATCGTGGATCATGTGAATTATGGCGACGCAATCGACCCCAGCGGTAGCGCCTACGACGGAGGCGTGGCCCTCAATATTGGAACGCTGTCCACAACGGCCAGTCTCGGTTACCGTTCTTTGAATGTTATCACCTCTGTGCAGAACGACCTGACCACGTTGCGCGTGCGCTCACAGTACCGGCTCAGATTTTCCGTACTCGATACCAATTCTAATGGCAATGACGACTTTGCACAGTTCACCGATGCGGAAGATTCTCCTTGTGCCGGTCGTGACGACCAATCAGCCGCCGCAGTTGGCGGTTACTTTGAGGCCATAATCTGTCGAGCAGCCTCTCGGCCGCGTGTTTGAATCTGGGATGCTCCGCCCCCGACCCAGGGTGACTTCTCTTTGCTCGTGCAAAGAGAAGTCACCAAGAGAAAGCACGCCCCGGATGGCGCAACGACTCCCTCGCCTCCGCGGCTTTGGGTCCCGGCGCTGCCCCGACGCGACATCCTGTCGCGGCGGGGCAGGCGCAGCCATCCCTGTCTGCGCCCCCTTCGGGGCGCTCGCCCAAAGCCTTGCGGGGCTCGGGTGCGCCATACGGGGTTTTGAAAACACCTCCAAGCAAAGGTCAGAGGTGTGTTGTTCTATCCCCGTCGGAGCGAGCCGAGCACCGCAGCGCAAGCCGGGAGTCTTCGCGAGCCTCCTGATCGAGCCCGAGGCGCGTTGTTTGCGCCCGGCGAGTTAGGCGAGCGCCCGGCCGAAGCGAGGCGCGCAGGGAACCGCTCTTGGTGTGTAAGAGCGGCGAAGCGACCGGGTGTCCTTCTCTTTGGTGACTTTCTCTTGGACAAGCAAGAGAAAGTCACCTGCGGGGTAGCCACCCACAAGTACATCGCCGAAGGCATGACGAAAGGGTGCAGGGCGGAGCCACCCGCAATTAGCTTTTGAGTGCCGGCGAAGCCGGCTCAACATGAAGTGTCATGTTTCGTCAGCGCCCACCTCACATGTTCCTTCACCAGTTCCGAAGGATGATCCGATCGCAACCTGAGTGCATCGACGATCGCGTCGTTCGTCGGCGCATTACCCAGCGCCACGGCGATATTCCGCAGCCAGCATTCGTAGCTGATGCGCCGGATCGCGGAGCCTTCGGTATATTTCAGAAATTCCTCTTCGGTCCACGAAAACAACTGGATCAATTCCGGTGCGTCGAGTCCGTGGCGCGGAGCAAAGTCGGGTTCGTCGGTCGGCCGGGCGAAGCGGTTCCACGGGCAGACCAGCTGGCAGTCATCGCAGCCGTAGATGCGGTTGCCGATCAGCGGCCGCAGTTCCACGGGAATGGCGCCGCGCAGCTCGATCGTAAGGTAGGAGATGCAGCGGCGTGCGTCGAGTTCGTAGGGCGCGACGATGGCCTGGGTCGGGCAGATATCGATGCACGCACGGCAGGTGCCGCAGTGGTTTTCGGCGGGCGTGTCCACCGGCAGCGGCAGGTCGGTATAAAGCTCACCGAGAAAAAACCATGAGCCGGTCTGTTTATCGATCAGGTTGGTATGCTTGCCGATCCAGCCGAGTCCGGCTTTTTCGGCCAGCGCCTTTTCCAGCACCGGGGCGCTGTCGCTGAAGGCGCGGTACTGGAACCGGCCGACGCGCGCCTCGATCCGTTCGGCCAGCTTCTGCAAACGGCCGCGCATCACCTTGTGGTAGTCTCGGCCGAGGGCATAGCGGGAGATGAATCCGAGCGACGGGTTGCGCAGGACCACGTCGGTATCGGCGGCCTGGCCCGGAAGGTAGTCGAGGCGCGCGGAAATCACGCGCAGCGTGCCGGGCTGCAATTCCTGCGGGCGGCTGCGGCGCGTCCCGTGGGACTCCATATAATGCATCGCGCCGTGCCGGCCGCGGCTCAGCCAGCTCAGCAGATGCGCCTCAGCCTCGCTCAGCTCGATATCGGCGATGCCGATCTGCTGAAAACCCAGCTCGCGACCCCAGGCCTTGATGTCGGCGACGAGCAGTGCGAGATCGATATTTCTGTTTTGCACGGTGTGCATGAGGGCCTATCATATACGCACACAACGAAAGGACGAATTCATGAATCTCCCGGAAGCTCTCTACACCGCCGCCCAGGTGCGCGAACTCGACCGTTTCGCCATCGAGGAGCGCGGCATTGCCGGCACCACGCTGATGCAGCGTGCGGGCGAGGCGGCCTTTGAGTTGTTGCGGGTACGGTGGCCGCGGGCGCGGCGTATCGCGGTGGTGTGCGGACCGGGCAACAACGGCGGTGACGGTTACGTGCTGGCACGGCTGGCGCAGGGCGCCGGCCTCACTCCGGTGGTCATGAGTGTGGGCGCGACGGACAAATCGAAAGGCGATGCCGCCGCGGCACGCAAGGCGTGTGAATCGGCCGGCGTCGCGATTCAGAATTTCAGCACCGGGTTGCTCGCGGGATGCGATGTCGTGGTGGATGCCTTGCTCGGCATCGGCCTTGAGCGAGAAGTCAGCGGCGAATGGCTTGCCGTCATCGAGGCCATCAATCAAAGCCGCGTTCCGGTACTGGCGGTGGACGTTCCCTCGGGGCTGCATGCCGACACCGGCCGCGTGATGGGCGCGGCGGTGCACGCGCAGGCGACGATGGCGTTTATCGGACTCAAGACCGGTCTGTTCACCGGCGCCGGACGCGCATGCAGTGGCGAGATATTTTTCGACGATCTCGGCGTGCCGCCGGATATCCACGCCAAAATTCCCGCTTTGGCGCAACGCCTGACGGAGCGTTCGCTCCAGGGGCTTCTGCATAAACGCCGGCGCGACATGCACAAGGGCGATGCCGGCCATGTGCTGGTGATCGGCGGTGACCGCGGCATGCCGGGCGCGGCACAGCTGGCGGGCGAAGCGGCGTATCGCGCCGGTGCCGGGCTGGTGATGCTGGCCACGCATCCGGAACACGCGGCCCGGATCAGCGCGGCGCGGCCCGAGCTGATCGTGCACGGCGTGGCTTCCCCCGCGGAACTGCGTCCCTTGCTCGCGCGCGCCGACGTGATCGCCGCCGGTCCGGGCCTGGGGCAGGGCGCGTGGGGTGCGGCGCTCTTCGGCGCGGCGCTGGACACGGCGATTCCCACGGTGGTGGATGCCGATGCCCTGAACAGTCTCGCCGCCGATCCGCTGATGCACGTCGACTGGATCCTCACGCCACACCCCGGCGAGGCAGCGCGGATGCTCGGCATGACGACGCAGGAAATCCAGGCCGACCGCTTCGCGGCGGTACGCGAACTGGTGGCGAGTTACGGCGGGGTATGCGTGTTGAAGGGGGCGGGGACGCTGATCGCATCATTATATGATGGCGTGGTCTCGGTCTGTGACCGTGGCAATCCCGGCATGGCCAGCGGCGGCATGGGCGACGTGTTGACCGGTACCATCGCCGGACTGCGGGCGCAGGGACTGTTGTCCCCCGATGCCGCGCACCTCGGGGTGTGGGCGCACGCCGCCGCGGGCGATGACGCGGCGGCGGCGAGCGGGGAAGTCGGCATGCTCGCCTCCGACCTGCTGCCGTTCATCCGTGCCCGTCTCAATCGCCTGGTGGGACATGTCGCTGCCTTGAACAGCCGGTCGCCACGGCTGCCGAGATGGAGGCGCTGGGCGCAAAGCTGGCTTCCCGTCTGGGGAATGCCCGCGTCATCTATGTCCACGGCCCGCTTGGCGCCGGCAAAACCACGCTCGTGCGCGGGATGTTGCGCGCCTTCGGACACGAGGGCACGGTGAAGAGCCCGACGTTCACCCTGGTCGAGCCCTACGATCTCAAGGACATCAGTTTCTATCACTTCGATCTCTACCGGCTGAACGATCCGGAAGAACTGGAATTTCTCGGCGTACGCGACTACCTTCACGGGAAAGGGGTTTGTGTGGTGGAGTGGGCCGAGCGCGCACAGGGTGTTTTGCCAACTCCGGACCTGGATATTATGATCTCACCCACCGGGACAGGACGCATGGTGAAGATTACGACCCTGACACCCCACGGTAACGCTTTGCTGGAGACGCTGGCATGAAACGGTTGGCGCGGCTTCTCTTCCTCGTTTTATTTCTGATGACCGCCGTCGCCGGCGCCGAGCCGGTCAGCGTGCAGCAGTTGCGCGTATGGCGCGCGCCCGATCATACCCGCCTGGTGTTCGACGTCAGCGGCCCGGTCGAGCACCGAATGTTCACGCTCCAGAATCCGGACCGCCTGGTGGTGGACATCGACAACGCGCGTCTGGCGGAGCCTTTAAAGGACGTGGACACCGGCGGCCCGCTGGTGGGAGCGGTGCGCGTGGGGCAGCCGGAATCGGGCCCGCTGCGCGTCGTGCTCGAGCTCAAGGCCGAGGCGCGTCCGCGCAGCTTCATGCTCAAGCCGGCCGGACCCTACGGACATCGTCTGGTGATCGATCTCTTCGACGTGAAGGCGGTCGAACAGGAAGTGGCCGAGTCGAAGCCGGAAGCCAAACCCCCGGCAGCGCCAGATCGCGTGGCTCCCAAGCCGGTGCCACGCGACCGTGTGGTGGCCATCGACGCCGGTCACGGCGGCGAGGACCCCGGCGCTTCGGGACGCCGTTACCGCACTCACGAGAAGGACGTGACGCTTGCCATCGCGCGCGAGCTGGCGAAACTCGTGGCACAGGAGCCGGGCATGCGCCCGCTGCTGATCCGCGATGGAGATTACTATGTCGGCCTGCTCCAGCGTTTTGAAAAGGCGCGCCGCCATCGCGCGGATGTGTTCGTGTCGATTCATGCCGATGCCGTTCCGGGCCGGAGCGCCAACGGTTCCTCGGTTTATGCGTTGTCGGAGAAGGGCGCGAGCAGCGCCATGGCGCGGCGTCTCGCCGACAAGGAAAATGCTTCCGACCTGATCGGCGGCGTGAGCCTGAACGACAAGGACGATACGCTGGCGCATGTGCTGCTCGATCTGTCGCATAACATGACCATGCAGGACAGCCTGAGTCTCGGCGATGATATTCTCGCGGAGTTGCGACACGTCGGACCGGTGCACATGCACCATGTGGCGCAGGCCGGCTTTGCCGTGCTCAAGTCGCCCGACATCCCGTCAGTGCTGGTGGAGACGGCGTTCATTTCCAATCCCTCGGAAGAGAAGAAGCTGCGTACGCCGGCCTTCCAGCGCCAGCTGGCCGCGGGCATCTTTCGCGGTATCAAGCGGCATCTCGCGCGCACCCCTTCGGCGCCGCAGCTGTCGGTGCAGGCGGAACCGGGAACAGAACCGGCGCGCGAGCATGTGGTGCGCAAGGGCGAGACGCTTGCCGCCATCGCCCGTCAATACAACATCCATGTGGATGCCCTGCGCTTTATCAACGACCTGGGTCGCGGCGATCCGCCGGTAGGGTCGAGACTGCGTATCCCGTCCAAGTACGGCGACGGTTAACCCCTCTTGTGTCAGCGCGCCGGGCACGCGGTATTTCATTGGGCCCGGGCAAGGGTTTTGCGTTAAGATTCGCGCGGCACAAGCGATGCGGAAATATCTAAGGAGAAATTCGGTGAATGCGCGGCGAATGACGAAATACATGATGTGGGTGTTGGTGCTGGCGACCGGGTTGACGGCTTGCGACAAGAAGGAAAACGCCGCGACCGGTCCCGGCGGCGAAACCATGGTGCGGATCGGGTCGGTATCCCCGCTCACCGGACCGCAGGCCCATCTCGGCAAGGACAACGCCAACGGCGCGCGCCTGGCCATTGACGAGATCAATGCCGCGGGCGTCACGCTCGGAGGCAAGAAAGTGAAGTTCGAGCTGCTGACCGAGGACGATCAGGCCGATCCCAAGATTGCGACCATCGTGGCCGACAAGCTGATCGATCAGCGCGTGGCCGGTGTCATCGGGCATCTCAATTCAGGCACCAGTATTCCCGCCTCCAAACGGTATCACGAGGCCGGCATTCCCCAGATTTCGCCGTCGGCCACCGCCATTGCCTATACGGCCCAGGGTTTTAATACCACGTATCGCGTGATGACCAACGATCTGCAGCAGGGCAAGGTGCTGGGCGAGTACGCGGTCAACAAGCTGGGCGCAAAGCGCATCGCCATCATCGACGATCGTACCGCCTACGGTCAGGGTTTGGCGGACGAGGTGGAAAAGGCGGCGAAGGCCGCGGGCGGCACGATCGTCGCGCGCGAGTTCACGACCGACCGTTCCACCGACTTCCTCGCCATTCTCACCTCGATCAAGGCCAAGCAACCCGACGTGGTGTTCTACGGCGGCATGGACGCGCAGGGCGCGCCCATGGTCAGGCAGTTGCATTCGCTGGGCCTCAAGGCGAAATTTCTCGGCGGCGACGGCGTGCAGACCACTGAATTCCTGAAACTGGCCGGAATCGACACCGAAGGGGTGACGGCCTCCTCGCCGGGTCTTCCGCTAGACAGCATGCCGGGTGGCAAGGAATTCCGCGAGAAGTTCACCGCCAAATATGGCGTCATCCAGAATTACGCTCCCTACGCCTACGATGCCGCCCGCGCCATGGTCGATGCCATGAAGCTGGCCGATTCCGCCGATCCGAAAAAATACCTGGCGCAGTTGCCGCGCGTGCAGTTCACCGGCGTGACCGGCAATATCAGTTTCGACGACAAGGGCGATATCCGCGGCGGCGCGATCACGCTTTACCAGGTCAAGAACGGCAAATGGGAGTTTCTGGAAACCGTCACGGGCGACGCGACGGCAGACAAGAAATAAATGGACAGGATTTACAGGATTGGAAAAACAGAAAACACGAACACCTTGTTGTATTGCTTTTATCCTGTAAATCCCGTTAATCCTGGTCAATTCCATCTTTTCTTCATAGGGCGTTCCGCCTTGGATATCCTCACCCAGCAGCTGATCAACGGTCTGGTCCTGGGAAGCATCTATGCCCTCGTGGCCCTGGGCTACACGATGGTGTACGGCATCCTCGAGCTGATCAATTTCGCTCACGGCGAAGTGACGATGTTCGGCGCCATGATCTGCCTCGCCGTCATCGGCGCACTGGCGGGCAGCGGGACGGGGCTGAACGGCGGCACGATCGTGCTGCTGGGACTGCTCGCCGCGATCGCCGTATGCATGGTGATGGGGTTCCTGATCGAACGCATCGCCTACCGTCCGCTGCGCCGCGCGCCGCGACTCGCCGCGCTCATCACCGCCATCGGCATGTCCATCGTGCTGCAAAATCTGGCGATGCTGATCTGGGGCCGGCAGTACATTACCTTTCCGCCGCTGCTGCCGCTGGTTCGCTATGAGCTGGCCGGCGCCGTCATCACCAATCTGCAGATTTTCATCATGATACTTTCCTGCCTGCTGATGATCGGCCTGCTGTTGCTCGTGCATAAAACGCGGCTCGGGCGCGCCATGCGCGCCACCGCCCAGGCGCAGGATATCGCCGGCCTCATGGGCATCAACACCAACACCATCATCTCGGTGACGTTCGTGATCGGCGCCGCGCTGGCGGCGGTGGCGGGCGTCATGGTCAGCGCCTATTACGGGTTGGCGCATTACTACATGGGCTTCATGCTCGGGCTCAAGGCTTTCACCGCCGCGGTGCTGGGCGGCATCGGCAACATCGCCGGGGCGATGCTGGGCGGCTTGCTGCTCGGCGTGATCGAGAGCCTGGGCGCGGGTTACATCGGCGATCTGACCGGCGGATTCCTCGGCAGCCATTACCAGGACGTCTTCGCCTTCTTCGTGCTGATCCTGGTGCTGATCGTCCGGCCTTCGGGCCTGCTCGGCGAGCGCGTGGTCGAGCGCGCGTGACACTCGCATGACATCCTTGAGCCAACGCTGGCAACAGTGGAGACATGACCGCCGCGCGGTATGGCTGGTGTATATCGCCCTGGCCGTGCTGCTGGCGGTCCTGCCGTTTCTGACCGGCGCCGCGCTCGGGCGCGGATGGGTGCGCATCCTCGATTTCACGCTGCTCTACGTCATGCTGGCGCTGGGACTCAACATCGTCGTGGGCTATGCCGGCCTGCTCGATCTGGGGTACATCGCCTTCTACGCCGTCGGCGCCTATATGTATGCGCTGCTCGCCTCGCCGCATTTCGATTTGCACCTGCCGTTCTGGGCGCTGCTGCCGCTGGGGGCGGGACTCGCGGGCATTTTCGGGATTCTGCTGGGGGCGCCCACGCTCAGGCTGCGCGGCGATTATCTGGCCATCGTCACGCTCGGGTTCGGCGAGATCATTCGCATCTTTCTCAACAATCTCAATGCGCCGGTCAACATCACCAACGGCCCGCAGGGCGTCAATCTGATCGACCCGGTGGCCTTCGGCGGTTTCTCCCTCAGCCAGCCGCACGAATTTTTCGGCGTGAGATTTCCCGGTCTCTATTCCTATTACTATCTGTTTCTCGCGCTCGCGCTGTTGGTGATCTTCGTGTCGCTGCGCCTGCAGAATTCGCGCATCGGGCGGGCGTGGGTGGCGATCCGCGAGGACGAGGTGGCCGCCGAGGCCATGGGCATCAACACGCGCAATATCAAGCTGCTCGCGTTCGCCATGGGGGCGACGTTCGCCGGCATCAGCGGCGGATTGTTCGCCGGGTTCCAGGGTTTCATCAGCCCGGAAAGTTTCAATCTGTTCGAGTCGATCATTATCCTGTGCATGATCGTGCTGGGCGGCATGGGCAACATTCCCGGCGTCATTCTCGGCGCGGTGCTGCTCACGGTGTTTCCCGAGGCGCTGCGTTATCTCGGCGAGCTGCAGCATTACCTGTTCGGACGCGTCCTCGTGGACCCGTCCGATTTGCGCATGCTGATCTTCGGGCTCGCGCTCATTCTCATCATGATTTTCCGGCCGGCCGGGCTGCTGCCGTCGGTGCGCCGCCGCCGCGAATTCGGTTCCGATGCTTCCGTGCTCGCGCAGGAACAGGCCTCGCTCTATGACACCCAGCGCTGAAGAAAAACCGCAGACACGCCCCGACACGCTGCTCACGGTCAGCCAGGTGAGCAAGCATTTCGGCGGCTTGGCGGCACTGCAGGACGTGTCCTTGCATATTCATACCGGCGAAATTTACGGTCTCATCGGCCCGAACGGCGCCGGCAAAACGACGCTATTCAATGTTCTGACCGGCATATACAGACCGGATGCCGGCCGCATTGAACTGAAGGAACGGTCGATCGCGGGACGCAAGCCGAATCAGGTGGCGACGCTGGGCGTGGCGCGCACGTTTCAGAACATCCGTTTGTTCGCCAACATGACGGCGCTTGAGAACGTCATGGTCGGACGGCACGTGCGCACGCATGCCGGCATTGTCGGCGCGGTCTGGCGCGATTCCGCCACCCGCGCGGAAGAGGCGGCGATAGCCGCACGCGCGCATGAACTGCTGGAATACGTCGGCATCGCCCGGGATGCGCACATGCTGGCCAAGAATCTCCCGTATGGCGACCAGCGCCGGGTCGAAATCGCGCGCGCCCTGGCCACCGATCCGCTGTTGCTGGCACTCGATGAACCCGCGGCGGGCATGAATGCCAGCGAGACCGCCCAACTCCAGACTTTGCTGCAGAAAATTCGCGCGGGCGGCGTGACGCTGCTGCTCATCGAGCATGACGTGAAGCTGGTGATGGGGCTGTGCGACCGCGTCGCCGTGCTCGACTACGGCAAGAAGATCGCCGAAGGCGCGCCGGCCGAGGTCCAGCGCGATCCGCGCGTGATCGAGGCTTACCTGGGCGGCGGCTTGGCATGAATATTCTGCAAACCCGCGACCTGGAAGTGGCCTACGGAGGTATCCGCGCCGTCAAGGGCGTGGACCTGACCGTGCAACGCGGTGAACTCGTGTGCCTGATCGGCGCCAACGGCGCCGGCAAGACCACGCTGCTCAAGTCGCTGTGCGGCATGCTCGCGCCCAGCCGCGGCGAGATTCTTTATGAAGGCAACTCCATCGCCGGCAAACCGTCGTACGAACTCGTGCGACAGGGGATTTCGCTGGTGCCGGAAGGGCGCGGAATTTTCGGGCGCCTGACCGTGGAGGAAAATATCAAGATCGGCGCCTATGCGCGACGCGACCGCGCCGGGATCCGCGCGGACATGGATCGCCTCTACGATCTGTTCCCGCGGCTGTCAGAGCGCCGCGTTCAACAGGCCGGCACGCTTTCGGGAGGCGAACAACAAATGCTGGCGATCGGCAGGGCGCTCATGAGCCGTCCGCGCCTGCTGCTGCTCGACGAGCCGAGCATGGGGCTCGCGCCCATGCTGGTGCAGAAGATTTTTCACACCATCAAGCGCATCGTCGAAGAGGGCGTGACGTTGTTGCTGGTGGAGCAGAATGCCCAGCTCGCGCTCGGGATCAGTCACCGCGGTTATGTCATGGAAAGCGGAAAAATAATTCTCACCGACTCCGCCGAGGCGCTGCTCAAGAACCCGAAAGTCCGGCACGCCTATCTGGGAGGATGACGAATGCAGTTGGCGTGGACTTTCCTGTCCCTGCGGAAAAGAGAAGCGGGGACGTTCAGCCCCCGGCATCCTGATGGAAGATGATTACTCCACCAGCCGGTATCCGACGCCGGTCTCGGTGATCAAATGCCTTGGCTGGGCGGGGTCCGATTCGAGCTTTTGCCGAAGGTGCGCCATGTAGGTCCGCAGATAGTGGCTGCTTTCGATATGCGACGGCCCCCAGACCTCCTTGAGCAGTTGGCGGTGCGTAAGCACCTTGCCGGCGTTTCGGATCAGCACCGTCAGCAGGCGATACTCGATGGCCGTCAGGTGAATCTGCTGTTCCGCGCGGTAAATTTGCCGGTTGATAAGATCGATTCGAACATCGCCGAAGCGGAACTCGCGGTTTTCCTGTCCGTCGGCGTCGACCGTCGCGCGCCGGCGCAGCACCACGCGGACGCGCGCCATCAGCTCGCCGACCCCGAAGGGTTTGGTCAAATAGTCGTCGGCGCCGGCATCCAGCGCGTCGATCTTGTCGGATTCCTGGGTTCTGGCGGAGAGCACGACGATGGGGAGAGCCGTCCAGGAACGGATGTCGCGAATGACGTCGACGCCGTCCATGTCGGGCAGGCCCAGATCGAGAATCAGGAGATCGGGCTTGCGGGTGGCCGCCTCGACCAGCGCCTGTTTGCCGGTCTCCGCCTCGTGCACGACGAAGCCCTCGGCTTCCAGCGAGGTGCGCAGAAACCGCCGGATCTGCTTTTCATCCTCGGCGACGATGGCGACGGGCTGATGCGGAGTCATTGTCCGTGCGTCGTCCTGTCGGCGGTTTCTTCGACGGTCTCGTCGGGCTCCTGAACCGGAGGGGCGTCGAGCAACGGCAAGGTGAACGTGAAACGGGCGCCGCCCTCGTCGGTATTCTCGGCCCAGATTCTACCCCGGTGCGCCTGCACGATCGCCTTGCAGATGGCGAGCCCGAGTCCCACGCCCGGCGTGGCCGACTCCTTCTGCCCGCGCGTGAATTTGTCGAAGACGGTCTCGATCATGTCCGGGGGCAGGCCCGGACCGTTGTCGGTGACCGTGACCCGAAGCTCGCGATCCAGGGTTTCGGCGCCGATGCGGATCTGGCTGCCCGGCGGCGTGTATTTCGTCGCGTTTTCGATCAGGTTGCACAGCACCCGCTCGATCAACACGCTGTCCACGTAGATCAGCGGGAGCGAAGTCTCCAGCGACACCTTGATGTCGTGGTTCGCGATGGCATGCCGCAGGGATCGAAGTGCGCTGCCGACGATCTCCTCCAGCACGTGCCACTGGCGGTTGAGCTGCACGTCGCCGGACTGGAGCCGGGCCATGTCGAGGAGATTGTTGACCAGGTTGCTCATGCGCACGGCCTGTTCGTGCATGGCTTCGGCGAGTTCGTGGCGGCTGCGTTCCGGCAGATTGGCGTCGGCTTCCAAGGTGCTCGCCAGCCCCACGAGCGCCGTCAGCGGCGTGCGCAGATCGTGCGAGATGGCGGTCAGGAGCGAATTGCGCAGCCGCTCGGACTCGATCTTCAGGAGCGCGCCCTGCGCGACGTCCACGAAGTGCACGCGTTCCAGCGCCAGGGCGATCTGCGCCGCGAAGGTCTCCAGCAGACGGTGCTGCTCGGGGACGAAGATCAAGCGCGGATTGCTCGGCGCCAGCGCCAGCACGCCGCGCGGACGGATCGGTGCCTTTAGCGGGAGATAGTAGATCGGGCTCGCGGACAGCGTGTTGGTTCCGAATCCGGCCGGTTGCTGATGATCGAAGACCCATTGCGCGATGGCCGTGTCCAGCGCCATGCCGCGCGGCGGCTGGCCCTCCCGGGGCTGGGGCAGCGCGATCTTCTCCGACAGGTCCGGAAGCAGGATGGCCGTTTCCGCCAGAAAGACGCCTTGCAGATGCCGGTTGGCGATTTCCAGGATTTGCTCCGGCTGCAGCGCGGCACCCAGCTCGCGCGCCATTTCGTAGAGCGCCTTGGCACGTCGCTCACGCAGCGTCGCGACGCGCGCCTGGTAGCGCATGTTCGCCGTCAGTTGGCTGATCACCAGCGCCACCGCCAACATCACCGCGAACGTAAGAAGATATTGAGTATCGGAAACGGCAAAAGTGAATTTCGGCGGGACGAAAAAGAAATCGAACGCGGCCACGGAGAGCACGGAGCTCAGGATCGCCGGCCCGCGGCCGAACTGGAACGCGATGAGCATCACGCTCAGCAGGTAGAGCATGATGATATTGGTGAGCTCGAGATAGTTCACGAGGTGCATCGCGACGGCGGTGCCGAGCGCGCAGATCGCTAACGCGACGAGGTAGCCCCATCTCCGCGACCGGCGCTTCTCGCTCAACGCGGAGCTGCCAAAATCGACCGTCTCCCCGGTGGGCGCGGCCTTGCCCGCCGGCTCATGGCCGACGACGTAGACATCGACGTCGCTGGCCATCAGTGACAGCTCTTCGGCCAATGGAATGGAAAAGCGGCGGCGCCACCCGGGCGTGACGTCTTGCCGACGACGAGTTTCGAGACGTTGCGGCTGCGGGCATAGCTGAACAGAGTCGAGGCGGCGTCCTCGCCCGTCATGGTGGTCGTCTCCGCCCCCAGTTCCTGGGCGAGGCGCAGGGTCTTCAGGATCCGGTCGCGGGTCTCCTTGGGCAGTCGCTGAAGACGCGGTGTTTCGACATAGGCCGCGATCCAGTCGGCGTGAAGATTTCCCGCCAGCCGCGCGGCGCTGCGGATCAGCTTCTCGGCATCGGGTCCGGGCCCCACGCAGACGAGCAGGCGTTCCTTCGCCTGCCACATGCCGCGAATCGACTTGTCCTCGCGGTACTCGCGCATCTGGGCATCGACCCGGTCCGCGGTGCGGCGCAGCGCCAGCTCGCGCAACGCGATCAGGTTGCCCTTGCGGAAGAAGTTCTGGATCGCCCGCTCGGCCTGGTCCGGGATGTAGACCTTGCCTTCCTTGAGGCGCTGCAACAATTCATCGGCCGGCAGGTCGACGACGGTCACTTCGTCGGCGTGATCGAAGACGGTGTCGGGAATCGTCTCCCACACCCGTATTCCCGTGATCTGCCCGACGATGTCGTTCAGGCTTTCCAGATGCTGGACGTTGACCGTGGTGAGGACGTCGATGCCGGCGTCGAGCAACTCCTGCACGTCCTGCCAGCGCTTGTCGTGACGGCTGCCCGCGACGTTGGTGTGGGCCAGTTCGTCGACGATGAGCACCGCGGGCTTGCGCGCCAGCGCGGCGTCGAGATCGAATTCGGTGAGCTGTTTGCCGCGGTATTCGATTTTCTTCGGCGGCAGGATCTCCAGGCCCTCGAGCAGTTCCGCCGTATCGGCACGACCGTGGGTCTCGACGAGCCCGACCATCACGTCCATGCCCTGCTGTTTGAGCATGTGGGCGGCGGACAACATGGCGAAGGTCTTGCCGACGCCGGCACAGGCGCCGAAAAATAACTTGAGTTTGCCGCGGCGCGCTTTCCGTTCTTCGCGCTGCACGCGTTCGAGCAATTCGTCGGGGTTGGGACGCGCTTCGGCCATTTAATATTTAGAATGGGCGGTTTCGTTCCGCTTGAAATTCAAACAACGTCCAAGACGAAATCAGCGGAGTTGATCCAGCGCCAGGTTTAACTTGAGCACGTTCACCCGCGGCTCGCCCAGAATTCCGAACTGGCGACCCTTGGTGTGCTCGGCGACCAAGGCGTCGCACGCGGTTGGGATCGATAGCCGCGGGCACGTGCCACGCGGCCGGCCTGATAATACGCCGCCGCCGGGCTGATGTCCGGATCGAGACCGCTTGCTGAGGCGGTGACGAGATCGGCCGGCACCGGCGCGGTATTGCCGGGATCGGCGTCGCGCA
Organism: uncultured Gammaproteobacteria bacterium; assembly: GCA_963750625.1. Taxonomy (GTDB): domain Bacteria; phylum Pseudomonadota; class Gammaproteobacteria; order Acidiferrobacterales; family Sulfurifustaceae; genus Sulfuricaulis. The sequence continues at coordinate 30,858 of CAVVRV010000003.1, forward strand.
GCGCCTTGATGCGCGCCGTGACGGCATCGGTCAGCGCCGGGTTGGTCGGCCCCTGGTTGGAGCCGCTGGAGGCGCCCGCGTTATAAGGATACGGCCCGGTCGCCGACGGCCGGCTCCAGAAATACTTCGGGTTGCTGAACGGCTGGCCGATCAGCTCGGAGCCGACGGGTTTGCCGTCTTTCACGATCAAGCTGCCGTTCGCGGGTTTCGAGAGGAATGCCTGTGCCACGGCGGTCACCACGACCGGATAAATCAAACCGGTGATGACGGTCATGTACACGAGCATGGTAAAACCGGATTTCAGATGATTCCACATATCATTTCTCCTCTTGACTTACGCCAGTCCCAGGCCGACCAGGACCATGTCGATCAGCTTGATGCCGATGAAGGGCACGATCACGCCGCCGAGGCCGTAGATCAGCAGGTTGTCGCGCAGCAGCCGGGCGGCGCCGACGGGCCGATAGCGCACGCCTTTGAGCGCGAGCGGGATCAGCGCGACGATGATCAAGGCGTTGAAAATCACCGCCGACAGAATCGCGCTGTTCGGTGTCGCCAGATGCATGATGTTGAGCGCGTTGAGCGGCGGATACGTCGTGGCGAACGCCGCGGGAATGATGGCGAAGTATTTCGACACGTCGTTGGTGATCGAGAAGGTGGTCAGCGCGCCGCGCGTCATGAGCAGCTGCTTGCCGGTTTCCACGATTTCGATCAGCTTCGTGGGATTGGAGTCGAGGTCGACCATGTTCCCGGCCTCCTTGGCGGCCTGGGTGCCGGTGTTCATCGCCACCGCCACGTCCGACTGCGCCAGCGCCGGCGCGTCGTTGGTGCCGTCGCCGGTCATCGCCACGAGCCGCCCCTGCGTCTGGTGCTCGCGGATCAGCTTGAGCTTGGCCTCGGGCGTGGCCTCGGCCAGAAAATCATCCACGCCCGCCTCGGCGGCGATGGCCGCGGCGGTGAGCTTGTTGTCGCCGGTGATCATCACCGTCTTGATGCCCATGCGGCGCAGTTGCGCGAAGCGCTCCTTGATGCCGCCCTTGACGATGTCCTTCAACTCGATGACGCCGAGCACCTTGGTGTCCTTCGCGACCACGAGCGGCGTGCTGCCGCGGCGCGCGACTTCGTCAACCAGGCTGCCGGTCTCGGCCGGGTAACGCCCGCCCTTGGATTCGACCCAGGCGCGGATCGCGTCGGCCGCGCCCTTGCGGATCTCGCTCCCCTCCAGGTCGACACCGCTCATGCGGGTCTTGGCGCTGAAGTGAATGAAAGTGGCGCCGAGCGCATGCACGTCCCGTTCGCGCAAGCCGAACTTCTGTTTGGCGAGCACGACGATGCTGCGCCCTTCGGGTGTCTCGTCGGCGAGCGAGGAAAGTTGCGCGGCGTCCCCCAGCTCGGATTCGTTGACGCCACGCGCGGGCAGGAAGGCGGTCGCCTGGCGGTTGCCGAGCGTAATCGTGCCGGTCTTGTCGAGCAGCAAGGTGTCGACGTCGCCGGCCGCTTCCACCGCGCGCCCCGAGGTCGCGATCACGTTCGCGCGCAGCATCCGCCCGATGCCGGCAAGACCGATGGCCGACAGCAGGCCGCCGATGGTCGTCGGGATCAGGCACACGAGCAGCGCGACCAGCACGGTGATGGTGACCGGCGTTCCGGCCTTGGCGACCTCGACGCTGTACAGCGAGAACGGCAGCAAGGTCGCCGTGGTCTTCAGGAAAATCAGCGTAAAGCCGACCAGCAGGATGAGGAGGGCGATCTCGTTCGGGGTTTTCTGGCGCCGCGCGCTTTCGACCATCGCGATCATGCGGTCGAGGAAGGTCTCGCCCGGATCGACGGTCACCCGTACGACCAGCCAGTCGGACAGCACGCGCGTGCCGCCGGTGACCGAGGAGAAATCGCCGCCCGCCTCGCGGATCACCGGCGCGGACTCGCCCGTGATCGCCGCTTCATTGACCGAGGCGACGCCTTCGATGACCTCGCCGTCCGCGGGGATGATGTCGCCGGCCTCGACCAGGAAGACGTCGCCCTTGCGCAGCTGCGCGGAGCTGACCTGGGTAAACGCGGTGCCGTGCTTCGGCTTGGCGAGTTTCTTGGCAACGACGTCGCGCTTGACGGCGCGCAACGCCGCGGCCTGGGCCTTGCTGCGGCCTTCGGCGATGGCCTCGGCGAAATTGGCGAACAGCACGGTGAACCACAGCCATAACGTGATCGCCAGGATGAAGCCGGCCGGCGCCTCGCCCTGGCCGCCCAGCGCCTGCACCCACAGGATGGTCGTGAGGATGCTGCCGAGGTACACGACGAACATCACCGGATTCTTCCACTGGTGCTGAGGCAGCAGCTTGACGCAGGCGTCGACCAGGGCCTGCCGGAAGATATCCCCGGTGACCAGGGACCGGCGCAGTGCCGGCATCGTTTTAACTTGTGTAGTCATCTGTATGTCTCCTGGATTTCGCTGAGGCGTCAGGCTAGTGAACGCCGATCATGATCAGGTGCTCGACGATCGGACCGAGCGCCAGCACCGGGAAGAAGGCGAGCGCGCCCACGATCACCACGGTGCCGACCAACAATACGACGAACAGCGGCGTGTGGGTCGGCAGCGTGCCGGCGCTCGTCGGAATCTTTTTCTTGGCCGCGAGCGCCCCGGCGATGGCCAGCACCGGCACCGCGAGCCAGTAGCGGCCGAGCAGCATGGCCAGCCCGAGCGCGGTGTTGTAGAACGGCGTGTTCGCCGAGAGCCCCGCGAACGCGCTGCCGTTGTTGTTGGCCGCGGACGAGAAGGCGTAGAGGATTTCCGAGAAGCCGTGCGCTGGCCGGATTGGCCACGCCGGCCTTGCCGGGATCGACCATGACCGCGATCGCCGTGCCCACGAGGATCACGAGCGGCACGAGCAAGAGCGCCACCGCCGCCATCTTCATCTCGAACGACTGGATCTTCTTGCCGAGGTATTCCGGCGTGCGGCCGATCATCAGCCCGGCCACGAACACCGCGACGATGGCGAAGATCAGCATGCCGTAGAGACCGGAGCCGACGCCGCCGAAGATCACCTCGCCCAGTTGCATATTCCACATCGGCACCAGCCCGCCGAGCGGCGTGAAGGAATCGTGCATGGAATTGACCGAGCCGTTCGAGGCGACGGTGGTCGCGGTGGCCCAGAGCGCGGAGTTGACGATGCCGAAGCGCGTCTCCTTGCCTTCCATGTTGCCGCCGGCCTGCATGGCGCTGGCCGTCTGATCGACGCCCAGTTTGGCGAGCAGCGGATTGCCCGATTGCTCCGCGCCGACGCCGAGCGTCGAGCATGCCGACGAACATCACGGTCATCGCGGCGAGCACCGCCCAGCCCTGGCGCGTGTCGCCGACCATGCGCCCGAAGGTGTAGGTCAGCGCCGCGGGGATCAGGAGAATGGCCAGGAGCTCGAGGAAATTCGAAAGCGGCGTCGGATTTTCCAGCGGATGGGCCGAGTTCACGTTGAAGAAGCCGCCGCCGTTGGTGCCGAGCTGCTTGATGGCGATCTGCGAGGCCGCCGGGCCGACCGCGATGACCTGTTCCTTCTGCGTGACTTTTTCCGTGACCGGGTTGCCCTTGTCGTCCTTGACCGGCTGGCCGGCGGCGTCGAGTTTCGGCGTGTCGTATTCCACCGATTCCACCAGCGGCACCGTCTGGTAGGCCGAGAAGGTTTGCACCACGCCCTGGCCGACGAGCACCAGCGCCAGAATGAGCGACAGCGGCAGAAGGATATATAAGGTGCTGCGCGTGAGATCGACCCAGAAATTGCCGATGGTTTCGGCGGTCTGGCGCGCGAACCCGCGGATCAGCGCGACCAGATCGCCATGCCGGTCGCGGCCGAGACGAAGTTCTGCACCGTGAGCGCCAGCATCTGGGTGAGATAGCTCATGGTGGTCTCGCCGCCGTAGCCCTGCCAGTTGGTGTTGGTGGCGAAGCTCACCGCCGTGTTGAAGGACGAATCCGGGGTGACCGCGGAAAACGCCTGCGGGTTCAGCGGCAGGTAGGCCTGCAGCCGCTGCAGCGCATAGACCGCGAGCGCGCCGAGCAGGTTGAATACGAGCATGGCCAGCGCGTACTGCGTCCAGCGCATCTCCTGCGTCGGTTTCACGCCGCACAGCCGGTACAACAGGTTCTCGAACGGCGCGCCGAAGCGATTCAGGAACGCCACGCGGCCCTCGTACACGTTGGCCATGTAGGCGCCGAGGGGTTTCACCAACAGCAGCAACACGCCCAGATAGAGCGCGAGCTGCAAATAGCCGTTAGCAGTCATCAGAATTTCTCCGGGAAGAATAGCGCGACGACTAAATAGACGAAGACGGCGACAGCCAGGATCAGGCTCAGCAGATAGGTCCAGGTCATGCGCCCCTCCTCAACAGCCGATCGAAGGCGTAGACCAGCCCGATGGTGAGCACGAAGAAACCGACGACGATCGCCACGTAGATGAAATCCATAACACGAACCTCCGCTCAGGAAAGACCACGGCGCGAACTATAGGGAGAGTCGGATGGAAATCCCGTGGAGATTCAGTGCGGGGATGTTAAAAAACTATAAAAATGCGTTTACGCGCGGGGATTCGTCCGGCTCGCGGGTCCTGATCCACGGCCGGAACGACGATATATAAAGAATCCCTGATTTTGTTCCCGGTGCACCGGGTCAGAATTCGACGGATTGTGTGCTGGTCTTCGAGGGCGTGGGTTCGAGACGCCGGACAATTTCCGACTCCAGACATTTGGCTTGTTCGGGATCGAGCGGCTGGTGACGATCGCGGCTGTTGACGAAGAAAATGTCCTCGGCGCGCTCGCCGTAGGTGGCCACCTTGGCCGCCATCAGATTCACGCGGCACTGCTTGAGCGCCAACGCCACCTGATACAGCAGCCCCGGGCGGTCCTGGGCGGTGACCTCCATGATCGTGAGCTGCCCCTTGGGCGAGGGACTGAAGCTGACGCGCGTCTCGATCGGGAAGTGCTTCAGTTGGCGCGGCAAACTGGCCGACTGCGGATCGCGACCCGGTTGCGGTTTCAGCAGTTGCTCGCGCATCGCCTTCTGCAATTGCGCGAGCGCGCGTGGATCGCTCACCGGTTTATCGGAGTGGTCCAGCACCACGAAGGTATCCAGCGCGAAACCGTTGTGCAGCGTGTGAATGCGCGCATCCATGATGGACAGATTGAGGCGGTCGAAACCCGCGGTCATGACGACGAACAGGTCGTCGCGATCCGGCGTGTAGATCAGGAACTCGCTGCCGCCGAGATCGGGCGTGTACCGCGTGGCCACGATCGGCAAATCGGTGGCATGCGGCCCCGGCAATCACCTGCGCGTGCCACGCCAGGCTCTCGGCGTCGTAGGGCAGGAAATACTCCCCGTCCAGGTCCTGCCAGAAACGGTTGACCTGTGTCCTCGGAAAGTCCGGCCGGAGCCAGCTTTTCCAGCGCCGACCGGCGCAGGTCGGCGATGTGCTCCTGCAGATCGATCGGCTGGGCGATGCCGCGGCGCAGCAGCCGCGTGGTGGCGCTGTAGAGCTGCGACAGCAGCCGGTCTTTCCAGGCGTTCCACACGGCGGGGCTGGTGCCGCGCATGTCCGCCACGGTGAGCAGATACAGGTTGTCGAGATGTTCCTGATCGCCGACCAGCTGCGCAAAATGCATCACCACGTCGGGGTCGGAGATGTCCTCGCGCTGGGCGGTGCTGCGACATGACGAGGTGGTGGCGCACCAGCCAGCAGATGAAGCGGGTGTCGTACTCGCTCAGGTTGTGCAGGCGGCAGAATGCCTCGGCCTCGGCTTCGCCCAGCTGTGAATGGTCACCGCCGCGTCCCTTGGCAATGTCATGGAACAGACCGCCGAGATACAGGCGTTCGGGCTTGACGAGCTTCTGGATGAGTTCGCTGGCGAGCGGAAACTCGCCGCGGAATTCCGGCACGGTGAAGCGGCGCAGATTGCGCACGACCATGAGCGAATGCGCATCGACTGTGTAGACGTGGAACAGGTCATGCTGCATCTGGCCGACGATGCGCCCGAAGGCCGGCAGGTAGGCGCCGAGCACGCCGTAGGCATTCATGCGCCGCAGCTCGTGGGTGATGCCGCGCGGCTGGCGCATGATTTCCATGAACAGGCTGCGGCAGGCGAGATCCTGGCGAAACGAGTCGTCGATGCGGTGCAGGTTGGCGCGAATCAGCCGGATCGTTCCGGCGCGCACGCCTTTGAGTTCCGGGTGCTGCTGCAGGATCAGGAATATTTCCAGCATGCGCGAAAGGCGCGCGCTCGAACACCCGCGGGTGCGTGACCTCGACGAATCCGTAATGCGAGCGGAAACGGCGGTTGATCGGCTTGGTTTTCGTGCGGCCGCGCGCCAGGATGACTTCGTCGAAAGTGCTGCAGCAGGATTTCACTCAGCAGCGAGAGTTCCTTGATCGTGCGGTAATAGCGTTTCATGAACTGCTCGACGGCGAGAAAGCCGGGCCGGTCGGTATAGCCGAATTCCCTGGCCAGCGTCCCGCTGGTGGTCGAACAACAACCGGTCCTCGCGCCGCCCGGCGAGGTAATGCAGACCCGCGCGCACGTGCCACAGGAAATTGCGCTCGCGAATGAGCGTGTGGTATTCCTCCTCGCTCAGAAAGCCGTGCCCCACCAGGTCGTGCAGCGAGGAAGTATCGAATTGCCGCTGCGTGACCCACGAGATCATCTGGATGTCGCGCAGTCCACCCGGGCCTTCCTTGACGTTCGGCTCCAGGTTGTAGGCGGTGTCGTCGAAACGATGATGTCTTGCGATTTGTTCCTGCCGCTTGGCCGCGAAAAATTTACGGCTGGGCCAGATTTTCGAAGCGTGTGTCTTGCGTCGCATCTTCTCGAAGAGTTCCTCGTCGCCGTCGAGCAATCGCGACTCCATGAGGTTCGTGACCACCGTGAGATCGTTCTTGGATTCCCGGACGCAGTCCTTGAGGGTGCGCACGCTGTGCCCGACCTCGAGCCCCATGTCCCAGAAAAATCGCACCAGCGCCTCGATGAAGGAACGTGTTTTGGCGGAATCGTTCTTGTCGAGAAGTATCATGACGTCGATGTCGGACGCGGGATGCAGCTCGCCGCGTCCGTAACCGCCCACGGCCACCAGGGCGACCGGAATCCCGGCCGGCAGCAGGGACAGGTGCCTGCGCCAGGCGCGCGTCATGAGCTGGTCGATCAACCAGGCGTGGGCGTTGACGAGCGTGTCGGCTTCGCTTTTGTCGTAGAACGATTGTCGGAGGATTTCGCGCCCCGCTTGCAGCGCGGCGCGAAATAGTGGCAGAGGATTATTGGCGCCGGCCAGCGGTATTGGTCGAACTCGCGACCGTTGAACAGAGCTGTCCTTGATCGCATGGACACAGGTCGCCGAGATCAGTGCCTGGCGCGGACGGTCTGCGGAAAAGTTCACGGGTTGTCGCCGGGCACGAGCGTGAGAACCTCGTGACCCTTGTCCGTCACCAGTACGGTGTGTTCCCATTGCGCGGAGAGCGAATGATCGCGCGTGACCACCGTCCAGTTGTCGGGAAGCAGTTTCACTTCTCTCTTGCCGGCGTTGATCATCGGCTCGATGGTGAAGGTCATGCCGGGCACAAGCGTCATCCCGGTTCCCGGCTGGCCGTAGTGCAGCACCTGCGGGTCTTCGTGGAATTCGCGTCCGATGCCGTGACCGCAGTATTCGCGCACGACCGAAAAGCCGTGCGCCTCGGCGTGTTGCTGGATGGCGTGGCCGATGTCGCCCAGCCGTGTTCCCGGCCGGACCATGGCGATGCCCTTGAGCAGGCATTCGTGCGTGATCTGTACCAGCCGTTTCGCCTGTATGGACGGTTCGCCGATATAAAACATTTTGCTGGTGTCGCCATGAAAGCCGTCCTTGATGACGGTGATGTCGATGTTGACGATGTCGCCCTTTTTGAGCTTCTTGTCGCCCGGAATGCCATGGCATACCTGATGGTTCACCGAGGTGCAGATGGAGCGTGGGGAAGCCCTTGTAGTTGAGCGGTGCCGGAACGGCCTGCTGCACGTTGACGATGTAGTCGTGGCAGATCCGGTCGAGTTCGCCGGTGGTGATGCCCGGCTGGACGTGCGGCCGGATCATGCGCAGCACCTCGGCGGCCAGCCGGCCGGCGATACGCATTTTTTCGACTTCCTCGGGGGTTTTGATGGTGACGGGCATGGCTGGGATGATGGCTTCGGCCGTATTGTCCGGGAATAGAGTCATTTTAAAAAGCCCTTTTACACATGTTTTTTCGTCCAAACCCATGAAAACATTGTCGTTATCCCTGCGCTATGGTATAAAGCCGCCCGCAGTTATGTAGTTCAACCTAAACCCACACGCGGCACCGGCACATGCATCCGGGTGTCCGGCCACTTTAAATCGTGGCTGGATTGATACATGGGATCCGCGGCGGAAAAACCCGAAGGAGAAATCATGAGCAATATATCCATGCGCCAGATGCTGGAGGCCGGCGTGCATTTCGGCCACCAGACGCGGTACTGGCACCCCAAGATGCGCCCCTATATTTTCGGTGAGCGCAACCGTATCCACATCATCAATCTGGAAAAGACCCTGCCGCTGTTCAACGAGGCAATGGGTTATCTGACCAAGCTTATCGCCAACGGTGGCACGGTCCTGTTCGTCGGCACCAAGCGCCAGGCGACGGATATCGTCAGCGAGGCCGCCGCGCGTTGCGGCAGTCCGTACGTGAATCACCGCTGGTTGGGCGGAATGCTGACCAATTACCGCACGGTCAAAAAATCGATCGAGCGGCTGAAGATGCTCGAGTCGGTTCTGGCGGACGATACGAGCAGCAAGAAGCTTTCCAAGAAGGAATTGCTGACGCTCGACCGCGAGCGCGTCAAGCTCGAGAAGAGCCTCGGCGGCATCAAGGAAATGTCCGGCCTGCCGGACGCGGTGTTTGTCATCGACGTCGGCCACGAATATATCGCGGTATCCGAAGCCAACAAGCTGAACATTCCGGTGGTCGGCGTGGTGGATTCCAATTGCAAGCCCGATGGCGTGGACTACGTCATTCCGGGCAACGACGACGCCATCCGCGCGATCCAGCTCTACGCGCATGCGGCGGCGGACGCGATCCTCGCCGGGCAGGAACAGCGTCAGGCGACGATCGTTTCGGGCGATGACGAGTTCATCGAGGTCAAGGAAGAGCCCGCGAAAATCAAGGTGACCGCCAAGAAGAAACCGATGGCGGCGCACGATGAAGCGACCGCCGAGCCCGAAGCGGCTGTCGTGATCGCGGACGCCGTGAAGCCGGCCGAAAAGCCCAAGCGCGCGTCCGCGCCAAGCCGAAGGGCGGTGAGCGAGGGAAGAAAGAGGCGTCCGACCAGGACGGCGGCGAATAGAAGCGAGAATATCAAGGGGGCATCGCCCCCTTGATTCTATGGTGGCGGTAAAACCGCCGTGCAGCTGAATGGGGATGACGTGATGAGTATTTCCGCACAACAAGTGAAAGAACTGCGCGAGCGCACCGGGCTCGGCATGATGGAATGCAAGGCGGCGCTGGCCGAAACCCATGGCGACATGGAAGCCGCCACCGATTTGCTGCGCAAGCGTGCCGGCGCCAAGGTGGAGAAGAAATCCGGTCGCATCGCGGCCGAGGGCGCGATCGGTATTTACGCATCTCCTGACCGCAAGACGGCCGCCATGGTCGAGGTCAACTGCGAGACCGATTTTGTCGCCAAGGGCGATGATTTCGCGGCGTTCGCCACTTCGGCCGCCGCGCGCGTGGCCGGCAAGCAGCCCGCCAACGTCGATGCGCTGTACCAGTTGCCGTTCACGGACAGCGCCGCGCAGACCGTCGGCCAAGCGCGCGAAGGCCTGGTGATGAAACTCGGCGAGAACATCAACATCCGTCGCTTCGAGCGCATGACCGCGACCAAGGGCCATCTCGGCAGCTATATCCACGGCCGCAAGATCGGCGTGCTGGTGGAAGTGGAAGGCGGCGATGAAAGCCTCGCCAAGGATATCGCCATGCACATCGCGGCGAGCCGCCCCGAGTGCGTCTCCAAAGACCAGGTGCCGGCCGCGGCGATCGCCAAGGAAAAGGAAATCTTTGCCGAACAGGCGAAGACCAGCGGCAAGCCGCCCGAGATCATCGAAAAGATGGTCATGGGCCGGGTGAACAAGTATCTCAACGAGATCTCCTTGCTGGGACAGCCTTTCGTGAAGGACCCGGACACGACCGTCGAAAAGCTGCTCAAGTCGAAAGGCGCCAGCGTCATCCGTTTCAGCCGCTACGAAGTCGGCGAAGGGATGGAGAAGAAATCGGGTGACTTCGCCGCCGAAGTGATGGCGACGGTCAAGGGAGGCTGAGCCTTGAAGAGCGCATCCGGGGTTCCTGCCTACCGCCGCGTGTTGCTCAAGCTTTCCGGCGAGGCGCTGATGGGTGCCGATGCCTATGGCATCAACCGCGAGGTGCTCGCGCGCATCGCCGCCGAGATCAAATCGGTGGCCGACATCGGCGTGCAACTCGCCATCGTGATCGGAGGCGGCAACATCTTTCGCGGCATCGCGCCATCCGCCCAGGGCATGGACCGTGCCTCCGCCGATTACATGGGCATGCTCGCCACCGTCATGAACTCGCTCGCGCTGCAGGACGCCCTGGAGAAACAGGGCGTGTCGGTGCGCGTGCAATCGGCGCTGCGCGTCGATCAGGTCGTCGAGCCCTACGTCCGCCGGCGCGCGATCCGGCATCTTGAGCAGGGGCGCGTCGTTATCTTCGCCGCGGGCACCGGCAATCCGTTTTTCACCACCGATACCGCGGCGACCTTGCGCGGCGCCGAAATCGGCGCAAACGTGGTGCTCAAGGCGACGAAAGTCGATGGCGTCTATGACCGCGATCCGGTGAAGCACGCCGACGCCAAGCGTTATGAGACGATCAGTTACGACGAGGTGCTGGACAAGCGACTGGGCGTGATGGACGCCGCGTCCATCGTGATGTGTCGCGACCAGAACCTGACGGTACGCGTGTTCAGCATACACAAGCCCGGGAACCTGATGCGGGTCTGCCTGGGGGAAAATGTCGGCACACTCGTGAGCAGTGCGGCAGGGATGCCGCGTTAACGAACCTGAGGACGGAAAAGGAGGCTAGCCATGTCGGAGTCGGTGGACAAAATCAAGAAAGACGCGGAAACACGGATGGCGAAGTCGGTGGACACGCTCAAGAACGATCTGGGCAAGATCCGCACCGGCCGTGCCCACCCGGGGCTGCTCGAAACCGTGCGCATCGATTACTACGGTAACAAGGCGCCGCTCAACCAGGTTGCCAACGTATCGGCGTCGGACGCGCGCACCCTCACGGTGACGCCCTTCGACAAGAGCCAGGCGGCGGCCATCGAAAAGGCGATCCGCGAATCCGATCTGGGGCTCAATCCGATGTCGGCCGGCGGCGTGATCCGCGTGCCGTTGCCGTCGCTTACCGAGGAACGGCGCAAGGAGCTTTCCAAGCACGTGCGCGCCGAAGGCGAGAACGCCAAGGTGGCGATCCGCAACGTCCGCCGCGACGCCAACCAGCACCTGAAGGATGCGCTGAAAAAGAAACTGATCACCGAGGACGACGACAAGCGCGCGGAAGAAGCGGTGCAAAAATTCACCGACCGTTTTATCGCCGAAGTGGACAAGCTCGTCGCCGCCAAGGAAAAGGATGTCATGCAGGTGTAATGACAGTGAACCGCGTGTTATTTAACATCGAATTGCATTTATTTAATGGATAATTCCAAAATCACCGACACGGCGGCAATCCTGGCAGGACAGTCCGCCGTTCCGCAGCACGTGGCCGTCATCATGGATGGCAATGGCCGTTGGGCCAAAGGCCGCGGACTGCCGCGCGTTGCCGGTCATCGTAAGGGCGTCGAGCGCGTGCGTGACATGGTATCCGCCTGTGCCGAGAAGGGCGTGAAGTTTCTCACTCTGTTCGCCTTCAGCAGCGAGAACTGGCGCCGTCCGGTGCAGGAAGTCCAGCTGCTCAAGGAACTATTTCTGAGTGCGCTCGACAACGAAATCCGGAAACTGCACAAGAACAATGTCCGTTTCCGCGTCATTGGCGACACCGAACGCTTCGGCGAGAAGATCACCACGCGCATCCGGCAGTCCGAAACGCTGACACAGAAGAACACGGCGCTGACGCTGACGATCGCCGCCAATTATGGCGGGCGCTGGGACATCGCGCAGGCCTGCGCCGAACTCGCCCGCCGCGCCGTCCGCGGCGAGATTGACCCGGACACGATCACGGAAAAAAGTCTCGAGCCTTTTCTCAGCCTGGCCGGCGTTCCCGAGCCGGACCTGTTCATCCGCACCGGTGGCGAGCAGCGCATCAGCAATTTTCTGCTGTGGCAGCTGGCCTACACCGAGATGTATTTCACCCCGGTGCTTTGGCCGGATTTCGATCGCGCGCAATTCGAGCAGGCGCTTGTCTCCTATGCCGGACGCCAGCGCCGTTTCGGTCTGACAGGTGAGCAGATCGAAACCGCGCGCCATGCTTAAACAGCGGGTCCTCACCGCGCTCATTCTGATCCCGGTGCTGGTGGCGGCGCTGTTTTATTTTCCGCTTGGCTGGATCGTCGTTCTGTTCGGATTGTTCATAGCCACCGCTGCCTGGGAGTGGACAGCGCTGTCTGGCATTCGGGGGATTTTCTCCAGAGCGACATATGTTTTCTGTCTCCTGATCCTCGGTGGCGCCGCGATATACAGTGTTATGCGGCAACCTTCCCCGATCGCCTCTTTTCTCGCCGCCGCTGGACTGTGGTGGTTATGGGCATTGGCGGAACTCATCAGCCGTAAGGACGTCAACAAGGGAATGTTCGCGACGACGGCGGGCAAGGTTGTTGGCGGTTTTCTGGTTCTGATTCCTCCCTGGGTCGCGTCGGTGTACCTGCTGGCGGTGGACAGTGAGCGCCCGCGTTTGCTGCTGTTTTTGCTTGTGCTCGTGTGGGTGGCCGACACCGCCGCCTATTTTTCCGGCTCGGTCCTTGGCCGAACCAAACTTGCGCCGCACGTGAGCCCCGGCAAGACGGTGGAAGGCGTCATGGGCGGGGTGGCGGCTGTCGTGCTGCTGGCCTGGCTTTGTGGGACAATGATCTGGAAATTCGAGCCAGGATTGCTTGTGCAATGGATCGGACTCGCCATTGTCACGGCGCTGTTTTCAGTGGTGGGCGACCTCACCGAGAGCAAGCTCAAACGCATCGCTGGAGCAAAAGACAGCGGCAGCATGTTTCCCGGGCACGGCGGCGTGCTTGATCGTATCGACGCCTTGACGGCCGCCGCGCCGATATTTCTTCTTGGCGTGATCACTCTGTTGAAGTTTTGATACATGATCAGCGACACAATAAAATCCCTTGATGAACGGTCGGACCGGGGCATACGCGGTGTGACGATTCTGGGGTCCACCGGCTCCATCGGCGTCAACACGCTCGATGTGCTTACGCGACATCCCGGACGTTTCCGTGTCCTGGCGCTGACGGCTAACACGCAGGTAGAACGTCTTTTCGATCAGTGCCGGCAGTTTCTACCGCAGAAGGCCGTCATGCTCGATGCAAACGCCGCCACCCGCCTCAAGGATAAAATCCAGCAGGCAGGGATCGATGTGGAGGTATTGTCGGGGACGGAAGGACTGAATACCGTGGCCACGCATCCGCGTGCGCACATCGTGGTGGCGGCGATTGTCGGTGCCGCCGGATTGTTGCCGACACTGGCGGCGGTGCGAGCGGGAAAACGGGTATTGCTGGCGAACAAGGAACCGTTGGTGATGTCTGGCCGCATCTTTATCGAAGAGGCGCATGCCAGTGGCGCGGAGCTGCTGCCGGTGGACAGCGAGCACAACGCCATTTTCCAGTGCATGCCGGCCGGATACCGCACCGGAGACGTGCCCGCAGGCGTGCGACGCATTTTTCTCACCTGTTCCGGCGGACCTTTTCGTGCCACGTCGGCGGAAGCGCTGGTTTCCGTCTCGCCGGAACAGGCATGCGCGCATCCGAACTGGGTCATGGGACGCAAGATTTCCGTGGATTCGGCCACGCTGATGAACAAGGGCCTGGAGCTGATCGAGGCGTGCTGGCTTTTCGGCATGAGCCCCGATCAGGTCGAGATCGTGATTCATCCGCAGAGCGTGATTCATTCGCTGGTCGAGTACGTGGATGGCTCGGTACTGGCGCAACTCGGCAATCCGGACATGCGCACACCGATTGCGCATGCGCTGGCCTGGCCGGAGCGCATCGAATCCGGTGTAAAAAGCCTCAACCTCTTCGAGCTGGCGCGTCTGGACTTCGAGTCTCCCGACCTCAAGCGTTTCCCATGCCTGCAACTCGCCTATGACGCCGCGCGCGCCGGCGGAACCACGCCGGTGATTCTGAATGCGGCCAACGAAGTGGCGGTGCAGGCGTTTCTCGACCGGCGTATCGGATTTACCGATATTCCGCGCGTGATCGAACACACGCTTACACTCCTGCCGGCGAGCCAGGACACACAACTGGGCACGGTGCTCTCGGACGACGTGCGCGCCCGCGAAACTGCCAGCCGTTTCATTTCCAGCCGGGAATCGCGCGTGGGACAGGGAGTGACATGACGGATATGCTTTATTACGTCGGCGCGTTCGTGGTGGCGCTGGGCGTTCTGATCGCGGTGCATGAGTTCGGCCACTTCTGGGTTGCCCGGCGTCTGGGCGTGAAGGTGCTGCGTTTTTCCATCGGTTTCGGAAAACCATTGTGGTCCCGACGCGTGGGCGCGGACCGCATGGAGCTTGCTATCGGCGCATTTCCGCTCGGCGGCTACGTGAAGATGCTGGATGAAACCGAGGGCGAGGTTCCGCCACAGGAACTGCATCGCGCGTTCAATCGCCAGAAGACGTGGAAGCGCATGGCGATCGTGGTGGCCGGCCCGCTATTCAATTTTCTGTTCGCCATCCTGGCTTATTGGGCGGTGTACATGGTCGGGGTGGATGGCATCAAGCCGGTCGTCGGCAAGGTGACGGAAAGCTCGATCGCCCAGCAAGCCGGATTCCGCGCCGGGGACGAGATCCTGAGTATTGACGGCAAGGAAGTGCAGAGCTGGGATCAGCGGCGATTATATCTGTTTCAACGCGCCCTCGACCGCGCGCGCGTGAATATTGAAGTGCGCGACGCGCAGGGAAAGGTTGAATCGCGGCAGCTGGATTTATCGAACCTGCCGGTAGAGGAAGTCAACGCATCGCTGCTGGAGCGCGGCATCGGATTGATCGGTTTTTTCCCCGAACCGTTGCCGGTGATCGGCGCCATGGAACCGGGTCCGGCTGAGCGTGCCGGGATGAAAATCGGCGATCGTCTGGTGGAGGCCAACGGCGAGCCGGTGCCGTCGTGGGAACGGCTGGTGGAGGTGATCAGCAAGAGCCCCGGCAAACCGGTCCACGTCACGGTAGAAAGGGAAGGCGCGCGACACGATTTTGAAGTCACGCCGGACGCCGTGGAGCAGGGCGGGCAGACAATCGGGCGTATCAACATTAGACCCCGGTTTACGGACATCCCCGACTCGATGCGCGTCAAGGTGCGATTCGGTGTCGCCGAGGCGCTGACCGAAGGCGTTCGTAATACCTGGTCGATGTCGGTGCTTACGCTCGAGATGTTGTACCGGATGCTGAAGCTCGAGGTTTCGGCGCGCAATATCAGCGGCCCCATCACGATTGCCCAATATGCCGGCTACTCCGCCAAGGTGGGCTTCGAGCAGTTTGTGCTGTTTCTGGCCGTCATCAGCATCAGTCTCGGGGTGTTGAATCTTTTGCCTATCCCGGTACTCGATGGCGGTCACCTGATGTATTACATTATCGAAACCATCAAAGGCAGCCCGCTTTCCGAGCGGACCATGATGCTGGGGCAGCAGGTCGGAGTGGCCTTGCTGGGAGGCCTCATGATGCTGGCCTTTTATAATGATTTGACCCGAATTTTCCAATGAGCGAATTGCCGCACGCCAACCTGATAAAGCGCTTCGAATGAAAAAAATAATTGCGGCACTCGTCTTGTGCGTTCTGCACGTGCCTGTCGGTTTGGCCATGGAGCCCTTTGTGATTAAGGACATCCGTGTGGATGGCGTGCAGCGTATTTCGGCGGGTACTGTCTTCAATTATCTGCCGGTCAAGGTCGGCGATACGCTGACCGAGCAGCGATCCCAGGAAGCCGTGCGCGCCCTGTTCAAGACGGGATTTTTCCGCGACGTGCGTCTCGATCGCGACAAGAATGTGCTGATCGTAGAAGTCATTGAACGGCCGTCGATTGCCGGTATCAAGATCACCGGCACCAAGGAGATGTCCGAAGAGGATCTCAAGAAAGGCCTGAAGGAAATCGGGCTGGCCGAAGGCCGGGTTTTCAACAAATCGCTCCTCGACCGCGTCGAACAGGAATTGCGGCAGCAGTATTTCGCGCGCGGTTATTACGCCGTCACCATTCGTCCCACGGTGACGCCGCTGGAGCGCAATCGCGTGGACATCAACATCGAAGTGGCGGAAGGCAAAGTGGCGCGCATTCGTGAAATGAACCTCGTCGGCAATCATCTCTTTTCAGATAAACAACTGCTGCAACTATTCACCCTGGGCCCAAAGCCCTGGTACGCCTTTTTCTCGAGCCGTGACAAATATTCCAAACAGCAACTTGCCGGCGACCTGGAAAGTTTGCGCAACTTCTACCAGGATCAGGGATTCCTGGAGTTCACTATCGACTCCACGCAGGTATCGATCTCGCCGGACAAGGAGAGGATTTACATCACGGTCAATATCACCGAGGGTAAGAAATACACCGTCACCGGCTTCAAGCTTGCAGGGACCTTCGTGGTGCCTGAAAAAGATTTGAGCGATCTGATCAGCATCAAGGCCGGCAGCGTCTTCTCGCGCAAGGAGGTCACCGAATCCACGAAGAAAATGTCCGACCGTCTCGCCAACGATGGCTATGCCTTCGCCAACGTCAACGCGATACCCGACGTGGACAAGGACAAATCCCAGGTGTCCTTCACCTTTTTTGTCGACCCGGGACGACGCGTCTACGTACGAAGGATCAATTTTTCGGGAAACGTGGCCACGCGCGATGAAGTATTGCGTCGTGAGATGCGCCAGCTGGAAGGCGGGTGGTACAACGCCGAGAAAATCCAGCGTTCACGCGTGCGTCTGCAGCGTCTTGGTTTCTTTGACGACGTCAACGTCGAGACTCCGGCGGTACCGGGCGTGGCTGATCAGGTGGACGTCAACATTAACGTCAAGGAACGAGCCACCGGAAATATGCTGCTGGGAGTCGGGTATTCGGACACCGATGGCTTGTTGTTCAACGCCAGTGTCACGCAAAGCAACCTGTTCGGCACCGGCAAGGAACTCGGTGTCAGCTTCGACAACTCGCGATCCGTGACCAATTTTAATATCCGTTATGTCAATCCGTACTATACCCAGGACGGAGTCAGTCGCGGCTTTAACATCTTTTCCACCAGCGTCGATGCCGCCGCCGCGAACACGGCGGCGTATAACGTCGAGAGCAAGGGCGTGGGCGTATTTTTCGGTATTCCCTTGAGCGAGGACAACAAGATTGATGTCGGCGCTGACGTCGAGAAAATCAATCTGATTACCAACTCAAGCAGCGCCCAGGTCGCCCAGGATTTTGTTGCCGAGAATGGTTCCTCGAACATCGTCCCGAAGATCACGCTCGGCTGGTCGCATGACACACTCGACAGCCTGCTGTTGCCAACCTCGGGAACTTTGCAACGCTTTTCAGCTGAAATATCGATTCCTGGCAGTGATATCGAATACTACAAGCTCACCTACTCGATCGGGCGGTATTGGCCGCTCAGCGAGACCTATACCTTCAAGGCCAGGACGGAGCTGGGTTACGGCAATGGTTATGGCGGTACGGATACATTACCTTTTTACAAGAACTTCTTCGCCGGCGGCAGCGGCACGGTCCGGGGTTACTACTCACGTTCATTGGGGCCCAAGGATACCTTGCCGCCAAACGATCCTATCGGCGGCAATCGCCGCGTGCTGCTCAACATGGAATTGCTGTTCCCGCTGCCCGGCATGTCCCGCGACAACAAATCCATGCGTATGAGCCTTTTTACCGATGGCGGCATGGTCTACGGTCCGGGTGAACAGATGGATCTGGGGCAGTTGCGTTATTCCTCCGGTTTGGCGTTTAATTGGTATTCGCCGGTCGGACCGCTCAGTTTCAGCTATGCGATCCCCCTGAATGACAAGCCGGGCGACCGTACCGAGTCATTCCAGTTCACCTTGGGCGTGCCGTTGCGATAAGTATCAGGAGGCATTTTTGGGAAGCAGAACTTTCGTATTCAAGACTTTAGTGTTTGCCCTCGGCTTTGTTGTCATGGCGGGGTTCACGAACGCCGCCGATTTCAAGATCGGTTATGTCAATGCCGTCAAGGTCATTGAAGAGGCGCCGCAAGGCGAAGCCGCTCTTAAGAAGCTCGAAGCCGAATTTGCGCCACGCGACAAGCAGATCGTCGAGATGCAGAACCGGCTCAAGCAGCTGGAACAGGACCTGGAAAAGAATGCGCTGGTGCTCAAGGAAAACGAGCATCGCTCCAAGGAATTCGAGATCGTTACGCTCAAGCGCGATTTGCGCCGGGCGACCCAGGAATTCCGGGAAGATTACAACTTGCGACGCAATGAGGAATTGGCGGCACTTCAGAAAATCGTGCAGAAGACGATTGCTGAAATCGCCAAGCAGGAAAATTACGATTTGATACTCGAAAGCGCGGTTTACGCCGGGCCGAAGGTAGATGTTACCGACAAGATCCTCAAGAAGCTGGGGAAGAAATAGGCTCAGATGACCGTTACCCTTGCAGAGCTGGCGCGGCGCTTTCAGGGGAAGGTGCGGGGCAATGAGGATGTGATTATCGAGGGCGTTGCCAGCCTGCAGACGGCCGGTCCCCGTGATATCGCCTATGTCAGCGATCGGAAATACCTGCCTCAGCTCGCCGACCACCAAAGCCGGAGCCGTCATTCTGTCAGAAGCGCGACGAGGCACACTATTCAGGATCGGCGTTGGTTGTTGCCAACCCTCATCTCTGTTTCGCGCAGGTGGTCAGACTTACTGTATCCGTTCGCCAGGATTCAGCCCGGGCGTGCATCCGACGGCGGTCGTCAGCCCCGCTGCGAAGGTGGCAGCGACGGCGTGGATCGGGCCGCATTCCGTGGTCGAGGCGGACGCCATGATCGGAGAGGGCGCGTATATTGGTCCCGGCTGCTATATCGGTGCCAAGGCTTCGATCGGCGAAAATACGAGATTAATGGCGCACGTGTTTATCGGCGAACGCTGCGTGATAGGCAATAAATGTCTGTTCAAGCCGGGCGCGGTAATCGGCAGCGACGGCTTTGGTTTTGCCAGAGATGGAGAACGATGGCAAAAGGTCCCTCAGATAGGGCGCGTGCTTATCGGCAACGAGGTTGAAGTCGGCGCCAATACGACGATTGATCGCGGCTCGCTCGGCGATACCGTCATCGGCGATGGTGTTAAGCTGGATAACCTGATCCAGATTGCGCACAATGTGCGTATCGGCGAGAACACCGCCATGGCAGGCCTGTGCGGGAATCGCGGGCAGCACGGTCGTCGGCAAGCGCTGCACTATCGGCGGCCAGGCGGGCATCAACGGCCATATCGAGCTTGCCGATGATGTGCATATCACGGCCTGCTCTCTCGTGACAAGTTCCATCACGAAGCCCGGAGTGTATTCAGCCAGCATCAAGGCCGAGCCGGCGGAAAAATGGCGCCGCAACGCCGCCAGATTGTATCATCTGGACGAGATTGCGCGGCGATTGGCCAAACTGGAAGAAAGACTGCAACAGCATTTCGAGGAGCAAAAAAATTGAACTCGCTGGATATCAATGAAGTTCTCAAATATCTGCCGCATCGCTATCCGTTTTTGTTGATCGATCGCGTGCTGGACTTCACCAAGGACCAGTCGCTGACGGCGATCAAGAACGTAACCATCAACGAACCCTTTTTCCCTGGACATTTCCCGCATCACCCCGTGATGCCGGGTGTATTGATCGTGGAGGCGATGGCGCAGGCCTGCGCCATACTCTCGATGAAAAGCCTGGACAAGGTTCCCAGCGAGGATTCGATTTATTATTTTGTCGGCATCGACAATGCGCGCTTCAAGCGGCCGGTGCTGCCGGGAGATCAGATCATCTTCAAGGTGGAAATCAAACGCAGAATGAAGGGCATCTGGCGGTTTGCGGGCAACGCCTACGTGGACGAGGATCTGGCGGCAACCGCAGAATTGATGTGTGCGTATAAGGGAATTTGAGTGATTCATCCACAGGCTATCGTTGATCCCGCTGCGAAAATCGGGAGCCATGTTGATATCGGGGCCTTCAGCATCATCGGTCCGGAGGTGGAGATCGGGGAAGCGACGTGGATCGGGCCGCACGTCGTCATCCACGGACAGACCCGTATCGGCACCAACAACAAGATATACCAGTTCTGTTCGCTCGGCGAAGCGCCACAGCATCAGGGCTATAAGGGCGAGCCTACTCGTCTGGAAATCGGCGACCGCAATATCATCCGGGAATACTGCACCTTCAATCGCGGCACGGCGGGCGGCGGCGGCGTCACGCGACTGGGCGATGACAATTTCATCATGGCCTACTGTCACGTGGCGCATGACTGTCATGTCGGCAATCGCACCATCTTTGCCAATGGCACCAGCCTGGCGGGCCACGTGACGGTGGAAGATCAGGTCATATTCGGCGGATTCAGCATGATCCATCAGTTCTGCCGCGTTGGCGCGCACGTCATGACCGGCATCAGTACCGTCACGTTCAAGGACATCCCGCCGTATCTGCTGGTCGCGGGCAACACTGCCGTACCGCACGGACTCAATCTTCGCGGGCTCAAACGCCGGAACTTCTCCGGGGAGTCAATCGATTCCCTGCGGCAGGCCTATAAGCTCCTGTACAAATCCGGTTTGCGCCTCAATGAGGCCATTGAACAGATCGCGCCGATTGCCAAAGCAAATGCGGAAGTCGGACACTTTCTCGATTTTATCAAGAAATCAGAGCGCGGAATTATCCGTTAAGCCGCGGTGAAGAAGAGTCCCGCGATCAAGATTGGTATCGTCGCCGGCGAGGCATCGGGAGACCTGCTGGGCGCAGGACTGATGAGTGAACTCCGGAAAAGACTGTCCGCGGTTTCCTTTGAGGGCGTTGGCGGGCCATTAATGCAGGCGCAGGGTTGCCGCAGCCTGTTTCCCATGGAGCAGCTTTCCATCATCGGCCTTGAGGCCGTCGGCAAATATCCGGAAATCAACGGCCTGCGGAACAAGCTGGCCGATCATTTTCTGAAAAACCCGCCGGATCTTTTTATTGGCATTGATGTTCCGGACTTCAACCTCGTGCTGGAGGAGAAGCTCAAGTCTGCTGGCATCCTCACGATGCATTATGTAAGTCCCACGGTCTGGGCCTGGCGCAGATATCGCATACACCGAATCAAACGCGCCGTGGATCACATGCTGACTCTGTTCCCGTTCGAGGCCAGTTTTTATCGACGGCATCACGTACCGGTTACCTTCGTGGGCCATCCTCTGGCCGATCAGATCGAGGAAAAATATGATGTCGGCGCTCTCCGCCGGCAGCTTCATTTGCCGTCAAAGGGCAAGTTAGTGGCCCTATTGCCAGGAAGCCGTCTCAGCGAACTCAGGCGCCACGCCGATCTGTTTGTGAAGACCGCCCTGTGGCTGCACAAGCGGCATCCGGACATGCATTTTGTCGCCCCGTTCGTGAGTGCCGAGACGCGGGAAGTTTTCGAGCGTGCCCTGTACCGTCACGGCGCCTGGTTTCTGCCACTGACCATCGTGACGCATCATTCGCGCGAAGCCATGGCGGCATCGGACATTGTGCTGCTCGCTTCCGGGACCGCCACGCTCGAGGCTGCCTTACTCAAGAAGCCGATGGTCGTTACTTACAAAGTGTCCTGGCTTTCCTACTTGTTGATCACACCGTTTTTGCACGTGGACCTGTACGCGCTGCCGAACATTCTGGCGGGACGGGCGTTGGTCCCGGAGTTCATACAGAGCAAGGCTGTGCCCGAGACTTTGGGAAAAGCCGTCGAGCTGTATATTTTGCAACCTGACAAAGCCAAATCCGTGCGGAAAGCATTGGCCGAAATCCACCATACTCTGCGCCGAAAGGCGAACAGGCGCGCGGCTGACGCCGCGATTAATTTGTTGAAATCACGAAAACGTTCGAAAACCATCTGACACGCCACTCACTCAAATGGAATCAGCACTTGTTGTACACAAGCTAATTGCCGGCGTGGATGAGGTGGGCCGAGGACCGCTCGCAGGTCCTGTGATTGCCGCCGCCGTGATTCTCGACGAGACAAAACCTATCGAAGGCCTGGCTGATTCCAAGGTGTTGAGCGCCACCCGTCGCGAAGAACTTGCAAGCCTGATACGAGAACGTGCGCTTTGCTGGGCGTTGGGCAGGGCGGAAGTGGAAGAAATCGACCGGCTCAATATTTTGCGGGCCAGTTTGCTCGCCATGCAACGTGCCGTCGCGGCGCTTTCATTGCCACCAGAGCTTGTATTAGTAGACGGGAATCAAGCGCCCGATCTTCAATGTGCAGTTCAAGCTATCGTAAGAGGGGACGCAACTGTTCCGGCTATTTCCGCGGCTTCCATCCTGGCCAAGGTGACCCGTGACGCGGAGATGATTCAGATGGATGTGCTGTATCCGGAATATGGATTTTCGAAGCACAAGGGCTATCCCACTGAACATCATCTCAGGGCCCTTGAGAAGTGTGGAGTAAGTTCGATTCACCGCAGAAGTTTTGGCCCGGTCCGCAAATTGCTGAATCAGCTCGATCGGCTCGGATGACAAATACTTAAGGCAGTAGATTAATCTCCGATTTCGCGATCCCAAATCAAGATAAATCGCTGAGTTGATGCCGGTGACTAGTTCTATTCCTGTTCTTTGGTCTTTCGCACCTTCAGCGGATCATCGGCGGGCACGTCTCCGCACAAGTGCAACAAAGGCAAGAAACAGGGAGACGACCACCCAGTCACCGTTGCCGGTCGATTGCGATGGCGTGGCAGCAATCGAGCACCCGGACGAGCTCGACGAGCTGGTGATAATGTCAGTCTCCTGTACCGGTGCGCCGGTGTGGGTGATGCTGTTATTTACGGTGAGATCGTTATCGCCGCGTTGGCCGTCGACGAAGTGCAGCAGGATCTTGTTGCCTACGATCTCGGCGCCCGTCGTGCCATCGAATGTGAAGTCATACCAATGTGGAGTGGCATTATCGGGCGTGGGACCGTAGGCATAGTAGCGGTTCACGCTCGCGTTGACGCCGTGGTACAACGTGACGACGCGTCCGGCCGGACCCATGGTCCCGGTCATCGTGAAGTCTGGATATCTCATCGTTGAATTGCACGGTTTTGCCGGATGGCGGGGTGAAAGTCGCCAGCCACGATGTGGATGTGTCCGTGTCAACAGTTCTATTAGAATCGGGATTTAGCAATGTCATGTCGACGTCGGCGGCATATGCCGACGTCGTGCCGTAGCGTCGTTTTTGTTGCCGTGACATTGGGAATGCTGGTCACCATCACGAGATTGCTTGGGTCGAGACCTGTGGCCGGGTTGTAATTGATGACGGGAAGTGTGTTAAACGCCGAGATGGGAAGATTGCATAATGGTATCGAACAGGTGACTGATGCATTAGATGCATCCAATCTAGGCAAGTTGGCAATGGCATCCACGACATTCATTCCGGGATCGAGTACGCTGGCCAAAAACAGTGAATCCACCGTTCTGGTATATCAAGAGTTCGCGGAGTTATCGGCCAGATTGAAAAACCACTCGCTGGTCGCGCTGTCTGGATTGCCAGGCAACTTGGCCATGGCGATCGTGCCGCGAACGTTCGATCGCGACGGGGAGAATTCATTCTGTATCGGCGGATCTTTCGGGATGTGGAAGAAGTAGCGATAGAGCCCGAATGGGGAGGTTACATCTTCATAAGCATATCCGCCGCCTTGTATGACAAATCCGGGAGCACTACGGTGAATGATTCCGTTGGTATTGTAGTCGCCGCGGCCTGCGTAGCGGAGGAAGTTCGCGACGGTTATTCGGGGCCTGATCGTCGTAAAGTTCAATATCGATGGTGCCGTGGTTGGTGCCGTAGGCTATTTCCATGCGCACGGTCGTTGCTGCTGCAAGCTGAGGCAAGGAAAGCATGACAGCTAGAACGGCACCGGCCGCGAATCGCAAGAACGCTTGACCGCGGTGATAGTAACGACAGTTGGAAACAATTCGGGAAATTGCCCGCACGATGGTCATACATTTCTCACTCTCCATGATGGTATCTATGGAGCTTTGTAGTAGTTGGGGCATTTTCTCATAGCCCGCTTGCCGGTTCCAACCGAACGAGCAACAGGCTGCTTTATGCCCCCGGCTCGCTCAATACGCTTCAACAGATTCTGTCAGTGACCGTCTTCGAGAAAATGCCATAATAACAAGCCCTTATCCAGAACACTCGTGCTTCACACAACCCCCTCAACCCCAAACAGTTGAATTTGTTTTGGGCATAACCGGACAGATGTGATGTAAAATACTTGAGACATTATGACCAAGATGAAGTAGACTTTTAGATGCCCACGGGACGGGGTGGCAGCTGTGCAGCGAAGGTATTCGCCCTATTTCACCAACAGGCAATATATCAGGGCGGTCAGGTTATTATGAGAATCAACAACTCATCTCGCTGGCGACCCAGCAGTTTGCTCTCCGTTTCAAGTTAGTATATATAAATACACCTGCAGATCAGGGCTCCGCTTAATTCACGTCAGATCAGACTCTGTTTTCTCTGGCACTATCATCATGGCGCTGCGCCGCAAAGCTAAAGCGACCTTCATCGCATGCATGTTCCTGGTATTCGCATTTCAGGAAATGGGCGAAGCGGCGGAGTGGTGGGCATCGCCTTCAATCAGGGTGCGGAGGGATTATGATGACAATATTCAGCTCTCGACAACAGCCGGTGCCTAGCGTGTCGAGTACATGGGTTGCGCCAAGACTGGATTTTGGTATCGCCTCTGACATCTGGAAAGTGGATGGTGGAGCAGCATTTACTAGCAGACGTTTTCCCGGACATAGTGAATTGGATAGTGACTCTCAGTCTTATAGACTTGGATATTCTTACATGACGGAACGCAACATATGGCAATTGAATGCAGCGTCCTCGAAGATTTCCTATTTCGCTGGCCCGAGGTGCCCAGCTCTGATATCGTGCTGTTTACGCAAAACACCAATACCGACACGAAAATCTTCAGTCCGACATGGACGTGGTCAATGACAGAACTGACACGACTGCAACTGACGTATTCGACAGAGTGACGTTTCGTACGTGAATGGCGAAAGCGTCAGGTCTTTTTGATTATGGTTATTCATCGCTGTCTGCAAAGCTCAGCTATCAATTAGATATTGACACCCAGATTTTCCTGTTACCGGTCTACTCCGTTTTTCGGGTACCCGGAACCACATCTGAAACCAAAACTACGTCGTATCAGGTTGGAATCACGCGCACGTTCTCTGAAACGATGAACGGGACATTGTCTGTGGGTGGGCGCGACACTTCGAGCGAGCGCGAGGTGTTGGTATGTAAATTGTCCTTAGGACCGCTCTGTCTGCAAACAGCACAGGAAACGATATCCGGCCGAGACTCCGGTTCGGTATACAGCGCGAACCTTGAAAAGCAGTTTGAAACGGTACACTTAACTGCGGCCGCGAGTCGCTCATATGAGCCTTCGGCGAATGGTCAGCAAGTGATAACTGATTTTGCATCTTTCAGTCTCAGCAGGCCGTTCACGGAAAAATTAACCGGTAACCTGGATACTCAGGCCTATAACTATAACTATAAGAATAGTTCGCAAACGGTCGGTGTTTCAAGCGCCAATGACTACAAGGCTTTATTATATTAGACCGAGCTTGCATTGGCAGTGGGCTCCCGAGTGGAATCTGGACGCGGGTTATCGTTATACTTACGTACAGCGTGTGAGTGAAACATCAGCTGCGACGAGCAACGTGGTTTATTTGACGCTAGCCTATCAGTGGCCTAAAATTTCCATTTCCAGATAGAAAACAATGTGTTATCGCAGGGATACTCATGATAGGAGTATCCGATGTGGAAACCGATAAAATATAGTCCCTTCAATCACGAATTTGACTTATATCGCTAGCTAGAGTGTTTCTATGGAAGAGCAAACCAAAGAACTGAAAGATTATATTGATGCTTTTCGCAGACGCCGGACTTCAGATAATTGTCGTGGCAGCGGTGCTATTTCTTATCAGCCTGATTGACGGCTTTATTATGGCCGCCGACGTATCGTTCGACGGCGACGATTTTGATCGAGGAGCAGGAAGTTCCCTCTGATTTGATTCGCTCGACGGTAACGAGTTTTGCCACGCAGCGTATTCAGACCATCAGTCAGACGGTCATGACGCGAGCCAATCTAATGCAGATTATAGAAAAATATAATCTGTATACAGACAGGCGCGGTCGTGATACGACCGAAGAAATTCTGGACCGCATGCGTAAGGACATCAAGTTGGACATGATCAATTCGGATGTCATTGACCCGCGCAGCGGTAGACCCACCATGGCGACTATTGCATTTACCCTGGCATTTGAAGGCAGACAATCCTGAGATCACGCAGAAGGTTGCCAGCGAGCTGACATCTCTTTATCTAAACGAAAACCTGAAGACGCGCACGGAAAAGGCGACGGAAACCGTGGATTTTCTGAGCGCCGAAGCAGATAAGCTCAGCGAGCATATTGCAGAGCTCGAAACTCAGCTTGCAGCCTTCAAGAAAAAGAATGCGGAGCGTCTGCCGGATCTGCTTGGCTTTAATATTCCAGTTAACCGAGCGCACTGAAAGGGAGTTATCCGATGTGGACAGTCAATTGCGCGCCCTTGATGACAGAAAATTTTATCTGGAAGGTCAGTTGGCACAGATCAATCCAATGAGCTCCATGAACGAACGACAGGGGCGAAAAGGTTCTCGACCCTGAATCCAGACTGAAAATGCTGCGCTCGGAATATATCAGCGCGTCGTCCAAATATTCTCCGGATCATCCGGACGTTGTCCGGTTACGGCGTGAGATCGACAGCCCTGGAGAAACGAACCGGTTCTGTCAACTCATCCAGCGAACAGGCAAAAGAACTTTCGCGGCGGCGTACGGAGCTTTCAGCCGCTCGTGAAAAATATTCAGCAGATCATCCTGACGTCATACGTCTGACAAAAATCGTCGCTTCGCTCGAAGAGAACCTCAAAAAACAGCCTGCCACACCGGAAGCAGTTCCGTCGCCAAGGAAAAACCGGATAATCCGGCGTATATCACGCTCAAGGCCCAGCTCGACGGAATAAGAAGCGAGGTTCAATCCCTGGGCGTGAAACGCGACCAGCTCAAGGCAAAGCAGGCTGACTACGAAAGACGGACGGCCCAGACCCCCGAGGTCGAGCGTGAATACCTGACGCTGAGGCGTGACTATGAGAATTCAGTTAGGCGATATCAGGAACTTAAATCGAAACAAATGGAGGCGGAAGTCGGACAGCAGCTTGAAAAGGACCGTAAGGGCGAACGTTTCTCGCTCATCGATCCGCCGCATATGCCCGAACAACCGATCAGGCCTAATCGCCCGGCGATAATAATTCTCGGATTTCTGTTTTCAATGGTTGGCAGCGTTGGATACGTCGCTCTCGTCGAAAGCGTCGATACCTCTGTGCGTGGCACTAATGGCGTCATGGCTGTAGCGAACGCATCACCGCTTTCGATTATTCCATATCTGCGAAACAGCGAGGACCAGCAGCGTTCCAAAAAGATTAAAAAAAGTATCATGGTCGCCTTTACGGGCGGCATAGTGGTCCTTATCGTGTTTATCCATTTATTTTGGACACCTCTCGATGTGCTCTGGTTCAAGGGACTGCGCAAGGTAAACACTGTTATCGGGAGTTAATGCGCGTTCCTGAGTTATAACCAGCAGATAACTTTCAATTCCATGCCTATACATAGCTGTCCATTCTATGGAACGAATTAAACAAGCGCTTGAAAAAGCAAGATCTGAACGAGAGAAAGCCGGCACCGGCTTTGGAACTGTGCGTCCCTCATCAGGCGTGAGCGCAGCCCAGCTTATTACCTATTCCCGCACAAGAACTGTTGAAGTGGCAGAAGATTTCTTGCGTGAAAAACGGATTATTTCTGGACTTGAGCAGAATTCTTTCACGGATGCTTATAAAATACTGCGGACTCAGGTGCTGCAACGTTTAAAAGAAAATGACTGGAATTCTCTTGCAATCACCAGCCCTGGCGTCAATGAAGGCAAGACACTGACAGCGATCAATCTCGCCATCAGTCTTGCCATGGAGGTCAATTATACGGTACTGCTGGTCGATGCCGATTTGCGCCATCCCAGCGTTCATGACTATTTTGGCTTGAAGCGAAGGATATGGCCTGAGCGACTACCTGACAGGCGATAAACCTCTTAGTCGAATTGCTTGTTCATCCCGCAGAATATTCCCCGGTTTTGTGATATTGCCCGGCGGTAAGTCGCTTGCCAATTCGGCGGAGATGCTGAATTCACCGAAAATGGTGCGGCTCGTGGAAGAACTGAAAACACGTTACCCCTCGCGCATCATTTTATTTGATCTGCCGCCCTTACTGGGTGCAGCAGATGCACTGGCGTTTTCTCCATCACGTTGACGCTGCCCTGCTTGTCATCGAGGACGGTAAAACCCAGGCAGATGATGTGAAACGTGCTGTCGGCCTGTTGCAGGGGACCAACCTGATTGGAACGGTACTGAACAAATCCTGGACCAATGCTCAAGCAGGAAGAAGGCAGATCCATCGAGTGGTTTAGCCTCATCTGGGGGATCTGCACAATATTATTACCAGCCGATGAGCAATGGTTCAGCCGTTTACGCAGGAGGAAAGAGCTAGTTTATGTACGAAGCCTTTTACGGACTCCGGAGCAAGCCATTTTCTTTATTGCCCGATCCAGAATTTCTCTATCTCAGCAAGAAGCACCACATGGCGCTGACGCTGCTGGAGTATGGCCTGTGGAATCAAGCCAGCTTCAGTGTGGTCACAGGCGGCATCGGCACCGGCAAAACCACCCTGATCCGTCATCTGCTCAACAAGCTTGAGCGAGATATTGTGGTAGGCCTGATATCGAATACCCATCCATCCTTTGGCGAACTGTTGCAGTGGATACTGCTGGCGTTCAATCTCGACTACAGCGGGAAAGACAAGGTCGGGATGTACAAAACATTTGTGGACTTCCTGATTAAGGAATATGCCGCCAACCGCCGCACTGTACTGATCATCGATGAAGCGCAAAATATGAGTCACGAAGCGCTTGAAGAACTACGTATGCTGTCCAACATCAACGCTGAAAAAGATCAGATACTGCAGATTATTCTTGTCGGGCAGATTGGCTTGCGGGAGCATCTGCATGATCCGACTTTGGAACAATTCGCCCAGCGGATATCCGTGGATTATCATCTGGAGTCTCTGGATGCCGAAGAGACGCGTAACTACATCCGGCACCGGCTGGAAGTGGTTGGTGGCGATCCTGACCTGTTCAGCGATGAAGCTTGTGATGCCATTTACCGCTACAGTGGCGGTGTGCCGCGTCTGATCAATCTATTGTGCGATACGGCACTGGTATATGGGTATGCCGAGCAGGCGTCTCGCATCGATGCTCGCTTGGTGGATGCGGTGGTGCAGGATAAGCAGAAAGGCGGCGTTCTGCCGATCAAGGATGTAGCCACCATGGCGCCGGCGGATGATGAGGGGCTCGGCTTGTCCGTCAGACCGGGCCGGAGAGCGGCGGTTAAAAAAAAACTACGCATTCTCGTGGCCTCTGACTCGAAAGCACAGCGTTCTTACCTGAAAATGGTTTTGGAGCGTAGCGGCGCCGAGATTGTTTCGGCCGTACCGCTTGATGACAGCCTGTTTGGCCGGGTTGACCAGGCAAATGTGGATGCGGTTCTCGTGGATCTCGAAGAAGGCACCGATTATTCGCCGGGATACCTGGAGGGATTGGTGGATCGGATTCAGCAGCAATGCAAAGTCCCCGTGTTGTTCAATGACAGTTCTTCTTCCGCCGTCAAACCGTCCAAGGACGATCTTGGCAGAAAACTTTCCCTGAAACTCACGGCGCTGATTGGCCGTAGCTGATCTCGCCTCAACGTAAATTACCATAGGGGCGCGGATGAACAGGCAGACTGTTCTGGTGGTGGGCGGCGCAGGCTATATCGGGTCGCACATGGTTAAGGACCTGATTCGGCGAGATTATGAAGTCGTGGTTCTGGATAATCTCTGCCGAGGGCATCGCGAGCTGGTGCCGGGCGGCACATTCGTTGAAGGTGATCTGGGCGACGCCACTCTTCTGGATCAGATCTTTTCACGCCACCCCATTACCGCCGTCATGCACTTCGCGGCGTTTTCCCTCGTTGGCGAATCTGTTGAAAAACCTATCGTCTATTACCGCAATAACGTTTCACGGACCATCGAGTTGCTCGATGCGATGGAACGGCACCGTGTTAGGAATTTTATTTTTTCTTCGACCGCCGCTGTGTACGGAGAGCCGGTCAGGGTTCCAATTCCTGAAAACCATCCCTGCCAGCCGACTAATCCTTATGGTGCAACCAAAGTGGCGGTTGAACGGTTCTTGGCAGATTGCGCTCAGAGCAGTGGTCTTAAATATATTTCTCTGCGTTATTTCAATGCCGCGGGTGCCGATGCCTCCGGGATGCTGGGCGAACGGCACGAGCCAGAAACACACCTGATACCACTAGTTCTTCATGTTGCGACCGGGGAGAGGAAGAACATCCGAATCTTTGGTACGGATTATCCGACAGCCGATGGCACCTGTATCAGGGATTACGTCCATGTTAGCGATCTTACTCAGGCACACTTGCTGGCTCTGGAATCATTGCTGAAAGGCGGTGACAGCGCTGTTTATAATCTTGGGAACAGCAAGGGGCACTCTGTGCGCAATGTTATCGATATTGCACGTTCTGTGACGGGACATCCCATTCCTGAAACTGTCGCCGATCGGCGTGCCGGAGATCCGGCGGTGTTGATTGCCGACTCGGAAAAAATTCGCAGGGAACTTGGTTGGAAACCGCGTTATGAGGATTTGAAAACCATTGTAGAAACAGCCTGGAATTGGCACCAGCGTGAAGCCAAACTCAAATCTGATACAACTTCTTCTTAAGCATTGATTCTTGGAAAAGATGGATTTGAAACAGACATCCCTCACCGTAGATTATCTACGGTGAGGGAATTCGTGGACTAGAGCTTTAGATAAACAGGCAGACGTCAGACTTTGCCGCAACGGGCAGGAAGTAGGTGGCGCCAACGTAGTCCTTGACCTCAGGAATGAAATCATCCTTGCTGAAGCCGAACACGTCGACCGTCATCTGACAGGCAACCATCTTAACGCCAGCTTCGAGGCACAGATCGCGTAATTCACCGACGGTGGCAACGCCCTTGTTCTTGAAAGTTTTCTTCATCAGTACCGTGGCCATCTTTTCGAATCCAGGGACACCAGCCATTAGCAGGTTCGGCATCGGCCAGACGAAGTTCTGGAACCATTTCGGGCCAAACGGCATTTTCATGGGCATGGCCGGATTACCGAGCGGGCTGACTTCAGCATCGATGTCCTTCTTCAGGAGCAGCAGGCCGTAGAAGGTGAAGAAAATCGAAACATCCCAGCCGAGGGCCGAGCCGGTGGAGGCGAGGATGAACGGGGGGTAGGCCCAGTCCAGCGTGCCTTTGGTGGCGATGATGGCCATGCTCGGCGTCTTGTTGGCTTCAATTTCTTCCAGTTTCTTGGGCAGAACCTTGTCGAGGTACTGACTGATTGACTGCTCAAGATTCGCTTCCATTTTAGGCATCGTAGTCGTTGACATTTACCTTCCTCCAGTACGTTGATTGAGCGTGGGCTACGTTATGTATGTAAAGTCACGCCCGATTGAACGTGCGCACCACCCACAGATTGTATTATGTGTTATCTCGTTGACGGTTAATGGCATTTTTTAGGATAAGTACCAACCGAAATGCTAATATGCTTAGCTAGATGTGTATTAGTCAAGCTTGATCACCAATCGTCCTTTGTATAGGGCTCTTAAAGGTACGATTGAGATGCCAGGCAATTCCGCAATCGTTGTTCTCCATCGACTAAAGGTTGACGATAATCGTATAATATATTGAATTATAAGAAATATATCATGCCTAATTGAAAATTACGCGGACATGAATCAGCAAGTCCATTCGTATGTCAGCTGCAGGTCGCATCAGCAGGAGAAGTTTGGTCATTATGGGTTGGCGCATCATAGTTGTCGTTCTGGTGTTCGTGTCACATGCAGCATGCACAGCAAAGTAGCGGGGGGAACGGCCACCTTTCGGATGTGGGTCTTGGCCCTGAAACTCTAGGGGTCGTCGTGAACGATGATGACCCCGTCAGCGTCAGGGTAGCCGCGTACTATAAAACAAAGCGCAGAATACCGAGAGCCAACATTATACACGTGCGATTCAAGTCCGGTGGTTCAACCATGAGCCGTGCGGAATTCCAGAAGATAAAGTCCATGGCTGACAAGGCGACACCGCATAACGTTCAGGCGTATGTTCTGACGTGGACCATGCCTTACCGGGTGGAGTGCATGTCGATGACGACCGCCTTCGCGTTCGGGTTTCAGGAGGATTTTTGCTCAAAATCCTGTGGCCCAACAAAACTGAGTCCATATTTTAACTCTCGCAGCGAAAGACCACATGACGATTACCATATGCGTCCAACCATGATGCTGGCGGGTCAAAACTATGAGCAAGTAAAAAGCCTAGTAGACCGGGGGATCGCATCCGACGGCAAGTTTCCTCGTGGAATAGGTTACCTGGTCAGCACTTCGGATAAGGCGCGGAATGTGCGGGCAATAGTCTACCCTGAGATCATCCAAAGCTATTTGCGGAGCCAGTTGGATATACGGCTTGTCCGGGCCGACTATATTAAAGATAAGAAGAGGGTCCTTTTTTATTTCACCGGCGTCAAAGACGTCAAAGCACTGCAGACAATCCGCTTTGTTCCTGGCGCTATTGCCGATCATCTTACCTCCGCCGGCGGAGATCTGCTCGGCAATAGTGATCAGATGAGCAGCCTGCGTTGGTTGGAGGCGGGAGCTACCGGAAGTTATGGCGCGGTAGTGGAACCGTGCAACTATCCAGACCAAGTTTCCGGACCCGGGCTATTGTTATTGATCGTTATCTTCAGGGGTGAAACCCTAATAGAAGCATATTGGAAAAGCGTGGCTTGGCCGGGTCAGGGGATATTTATTGGCGAGCCGCTGGCAAGACCTTTCGAGCGCCACAATGTGCATATTCAACCTGGAAACTGATTCACCGTTAGAACAATGGCCGTCCGCAGCATCTATCAAGTTCCTGTACAAATAGTGCACAGTCATTGCCGAATGCAGTCGCCCTGTTCTGATGCAAGGGGCTGATATGGATCATTTGATCAAGCCTTTTGGCGGTGTTTTGCAGAATCTGTTGTCCGACGAGACGCGAGCGGCGCAGTTAAAAAATGATT
Organism: uncultured Gammaproteobacteria bacterium; assembly: GCA_963750625.1. Lineage (GTDB taxonomy): Bacteria > Pseudomonadota > Gammaproteobacteria > Acidiferrobacterales > Sulfurifustaceae > Sulfuricaulis. The sequence goes on from CAVVRV010000003.1 coordinate 64,457, forward strand.
CACAGCAATTCCCTTCGCTAACGTTGTCCCAGCGGCAAACTTCGCTGATCTCGAGCTGCTCATGAATGGTGCCTTTTCCCCGTTGGCTGGATTCATGATCCGCGACGAGATGAAAGCGTCTTGAAGGATATGCGCTTACCCGGCGGCCTGCTATGGTCCATCCCCATCGTTTTGGATGTCTCAAGCGCGCTAGCGGAGAAACTGGAAACAGGAGAATATCTCGGTATGTATGACTCGAGAGGATTTCATGCTGGCAGTTCTGCATATCAAGGATAAATGGAGGCCGGACAAGAAACGCGAAGCGGAGCATGTTTATGCTACGACTTCACTGAACTCACCCGGGCGTCCGCTATCTGTATGAACAGATGCACGACACTTATGTTGGTGGAGAGATAGAAGGCATTCAAGCTTCCCACGCACTATGATTTTGAGACGCTGCGCGATACACCCGAGGAGTTGCGGCATCTGTTCGACAAATTGGGATGGCGTCGGGTGGTGGCATTTCATACCAGCAAACCGATGCATCGCCTGCATCAGGAAATTACTCTCCAGGCCGCCAAAGTGGCCGATGCGCACATTCTGCTTCATCCCGCCGTAGGCATGACGAAGCCAGGTGATTTGCATTACTACGCCCGGGTTCATTGTTACGAGGCCATCAAGCGACACTATCCCTATAACCTGGCCATGTTGTCGCTGCTTCCCATCGCGATGCGCATGGCGGGCCCTCGCGAGGCATTGCTCAACGCCATTGTGCGCCAGAATTACGGCTGCACCCATTTTATCGTCGGCCCGGAACACGCGGCACCACCAAACGTGCGCGAAGGCGCCGCACGTTTCTATTCGCCCTATGCCGCCCAGAAGTTGGTCGAGCAATATCAGGATGAGCTGGACATCCGCATGATTCCGATCAAGGAAATGCGTTACGTGCCGGAGCGTGGCCAGTTTATGACGTTGGAACAAGATTGAGCGCGAGAATAAAAAAGGCATTCTTTTTACCGATCGTGAACTTTACCTTCATCTGGCGCACAACACGGAAATTCCCGACTGGTTCTCGTATCCCGACGTCATCGACGCACTGCGCAAGGTCTACCCGCCACGGAATCGCATGGGCATTACGCTTTTCTTTACCGGGTTGTCCGGTTCCGGTAAATCCACGCTGGCCAGAATTCTCTATGCAAAATTCATCGAGGGAGGCGGTCGTCCGGTAACGCTTCTGGACGGCGATGTCGTGCGACACAATCTTTCGAGCGAGTTGGGATTCTCCAAGGAACATCGCGACATAAATGTTCGCCGTATCGGTTTTGTCGCGAGTGAAATCACCAAAAATGGCGGCGTGGCCATCTGTGCGCCTATTGCGCCATACACCGCCACCCGCCGCGCAGTCCGGGAGATTATCGAACAGCACGGGGCCTTCATCGAAATACACGTGGCTACGCCGCTGGAAGTGTGCGAGAGCCGAGACCGCAAGGGGCTTTATGCCAAGGCCCGCAAAGGATTGATTCCCGAGTTCACCGGGATAAGTGATCCCTATGAAACTCCCGAACGGCCGGAGATCCACATTGATACCACGGAACTTGGCCCGATACAGGCAGCACAGGAAATTTTGCTGTATCTCCTGCGAGAAAATTATCTCATGAGTACTGATCAAGTTCGGTTAGCATGATTTGCGGTATGACGGTTCTCAGTTGTCTCTCGCACTGACTTCACTGTGAGGATTGGATTCGCCTTTGAATCAGGATGCGACCACAAGGCCAAGCGATGAGAATCGGAATCCAGCATTCACGCCGACGTTTTATTAAGGTTGTTGCCGCTGCCATCGGCGGCCTCGCGACCGGCGTATCCTTTTCAGGCTGTTCAGATTCCAGTACTTCTCGACAAACGACAACATTGGTTGCTCAAGACGGCCGCACAGACCTATTTCCGCTGGCCTCAACAATATGTAAATACTGATTTTGCATTTGGATTTTCGCCAGGGGGAAGCCGTGATTGACGCCAATCTGGTTACTTCTAACGGATTTGTTAAAACGGGCAGTGGCGGGTCATGGGATGCAACGCTCTGGTCAACCCAAACGGCACTCAGTATTACACAATAACCAACTGGGTCCCGCTGGGGATGGGGTCGCGGGCCACTATTGGCAACGAATTCACCATCTACGCCGAGGTCCAGCGCAGCGCCATTGCCTCCACATGGGAAGACGATAATGCAAACTTCATTGATTCGGGCACCGGGCCGACCCTGCAATCACCCACACGCCGACCGCATTCGGTCATGTCACTGGTTTCAGAGGCAATCAAGGGTCTGGCTGTTTATACAAATGTACTATCAGGTAATCCGCCCTTGTGCAGATTTGTGTATGGCCATTTTGATAATGCTAACCAAGGCGGCATCACGGTCCGTTTTCATCCCGACCCGCTATCCACCGAGGATGCGTT
>CAVVRV010000004.1:0-58508 GCA_963750625.1 uncultured Gammaproteobacteria bacterium
GCCTTATCGAGCTCGGCCTGTGCATCCTCGAGTCGTTTCGCCAGCGCCGCGGGAGAAGTCTTGCGGTGCGCACCGAGATCGTCCAGGCACTTGGCGATGCGCTCCTTCGTGACGGCGACGCGCTGCGCGAGCTGGCCGGCCTCCTGCACGGCGTCGTCCCGCGTCTTTTCGAGACGCGGTATCTCATCCTGCAATGCCGCGATCTCCTGTTCATCCGGCACCGCGGAACGAAAATGCGCCGGCGCCGGGTGCCGCGTGGAGCCGCACACCGGGCAGGGTTCCCCGCGCGCGAGCTGTTTCGCCAGCACCGTGGACTGCGCCTTCACCCGCTGCTCTTGCAGGCGGTCGAGTCTTTTCTTTGACTCGTTGAGGGATTTCTTCGTCTCGATCCCATCAACGCCTCGGCACTCTCGAGGACTTCGCCCTGCGTTTTGAGCCGGCCTTGATGTTCCACCAGGTCGGCGGCGGTCTTGTGCAGCCGTTGCAGTTCTTTGACCTGCGCTTTCCACTCGGCGGTTTTACCGGACAACTCGATCATTCTCTCGAGGTCCTTTTGGAGCTTGCGCAGCGCGCGGGTGCACTCGCGCAGTTCCTCCTGCACCCGGTTCCGGTCGTGAGTGGCCTGCGTGACGAGCCGCACACGGTCGGTGAGATCCTTATTTCCCTGTTCGAGTTCCTCGATCTTGCCGGTCAAGGCTTCCAGGCGCGCGATCTCTCTCCGGACAAGCTCGTGTTCCGCTTCCCGGGCCTGTTCGGCCGCCAGCGCGCGCTCCGCGGCCTGCTTTGCCTCCAGCGCCCGTTCATGTTGCGCGGCAAAGTTCGTTCTTTTGAGAAGCACCGCTTCGTGCTCCTGTTTGCGCTGCTGGCAATAAATCTCGGCATCGCGCAGCGCCTCGGCGCGCCGGGCGTGATCGAGGCGCTGGTCGAGCGTGTCGATTTCCGCGCGGCGCACCTCCGTCTCGGCATATTTGACCTGTGCCTCCGTCAGTTCCACGAACAACTCGTCGAGCTGATGCGCCTCGCGCAATTGCCTGTCCACCAGTTCCCGTCGCGCCGCGGCGGCGGTTAACCCGATCTCGATCTCGCCGGCACGCCGGCGCAGGGTTTCCTGCCGGCTGAAGAGCTCCTCGACGGCCGCCACGCCGGCCTGCGCCAGGACGAAGCCGGTCCGTCCGGCGAGATCCTCGCAACGGCGGCGAACGTCGACCGCCGATTGCTTGAGCGCCTCCTCGATCTGGCGGTAGAACTCGGTTGAGAACAGTACTTCGAGAATCCGCTGGCGTTCCGTCGAATTCGCCATCAGGAACCGCTGGAACTGATACTGCGGCAACATGACGACCTGGCGGAACTGATCGCAGCGGAAACCGAGCAGTTGCTCTACCTTCTCGGTGACGTGCATCCATTGGGTCGCGATCACGGTCCCATCGTCCGCATCATCGGTCATATCGCTGCGGCGCCAAAGCGTCGCCTCGGGCGGCTCGCGCGTCACGCCCGTGCCTTTTTTCTTGGGGCGCTCCTGCTCCGGCATCCGTTTGATGCGGTAGTGTTCGGCGCCCACGGAAAAATCGAAGCTGACTTCCGTCGGCAGGTCGGGTGGCGCGTGATCGCTGCGCAGGGTGCGGGGCTCGCGGGCCGCTCCGGAAGACTCCCCGTAAAGCGCGAAGCAGATGGCATCCAGGATCGAGGTCTTGCCCGCGCCGGTCTGGCCGTGGATCAGGAAAAGCGAGCGTCCGCCGAGCTGGCGGAAATCGATCTCCTGCCTGGCGGCATACGGCCCGAAGGCCTGCATCACGAGGCGCTGGGGCTTCACGGCTGGGACTCCCGCTCCGAGGCGTGCAGCCGTTCGACGACACCGAGATAGGCGTTGACCTCGTCCTCGGACGCGGCTTCGCCTTTCACCGTCTGGAAGAAGGAAGTAAAAATCTCGCGATCGCTCAGGGTGCGATAGTCCACGCGGGACGCCGCCGGATCACTCCGGCCGAGCCGCTCCGCGCGCTTGAGCTCCAGCACGTTGGGATACTTGGACCGCAACCGGCCGATGGGATCGAACACCGGGCCCTTGTCGAGGAGTGTCACCGACAGGTAATCGTCGGCTTCGTTGCCGACCGGCGCACTCAGCAGCGCGTCCAGTGTCCCGGTTACGCAACGCACGACGCGGCGCGGTGTGAGCGGGATCCGCTCGAGGCGGCATCGACCCGCGGCATCGAGTTCCACCAGGTTGACCGACTTTGAATGGGCGGCCTCGGAGAAGGAGTACTGAAGCAGCGATCCCGAGTAGTGGATCCGGTCGTTGCCGGCCCGCTGCGGGCGATGCAGATGGCCGAGCGCGACGAAGGAAAAACCGTCGAACACCGACGGTTCGACGGCGCCGGTACCGCCCACCGACAGAGGGCGTTCGGATTCGGACTCCTCGCCCCCGACAACCAAGGCGTGGGCCACGAGCACCGAGCGCGTGCCGCGCGGACGCGTCTCGCGCGCCTTCGCGATGAGGGCGCGCATCGCGGCGGCGTGATCGGAAAGGTCCGGATTGCCGAGACGTTCGCGCACCAGGGCGGGCTCGGCATAAGGAATCGTGCAGAAGCTCACGGTGCCGTGAGCGTCCGTGAGCGATGTCCACACCGGGTCGAGGCCGACGCGCCCCGCCACGTGCAGACCGCTCTGGGAAAGCAGCCGCGTGCCGAAGCCCAGACGCTCCGGGCTGTCGTGGTTGCCGGCGATCAGTATTACCCGCGTCTTGAGGTCGATGACGAGTCGCGAGAGAGTCTCATCGAGCAGGCTCACCGCCTCGGGTGGCGGGACGGCCCGGTCGTACACATCTCCTGCGATGACGACGGCGTCAGGTTTCGCCTCGCGGACCAGGTTAATGAACTGGTCCAGTACGTAGGCCTGGTCCTGCGTCAGGTGGACGCCGTAAAAAATCCGACCGAGATGCCAATCGGCGGTATGAATTATTCGCATCCTGCCAACCCCGAGTCCTTGTGCGACAATTCCGTAGTGTCCGAAATTCCGCGCGGGACTTCAATGTGCCCCGGCTTACCAACGGATAACGCGAACAGACGAATGGCTGAATATTATCAGCCGTCGCTTACCCCTTGCCTTTCGTGATTCCAATAAATACAGCGCAGTGGCATGTGGGGTATATTCTGCACCGCAGATTAAACCAGTCGACGTTTTTTTATTAAAAATAAAAAGGGGCAAAGGCCCCATTTTTATAAGTTCGATGCACCGTGGTTACGGTATTCCATGACGCGCGCCTGGAAGAAATTAGGTATCCTTTTGGCGGACAAGATAATCATGAACAGCATGATTGATGCTGAACGCTAAAATGGTCAAGGAGATCAACGCATACGCGTTTTCGGAAAGGACACCCAAGGACAGCGCCGGATGTCAACGTTCTTAGGACGGCTAGCTCTTCGTAATAGAATGCCGCCGAACCCGCCACACCCCCAACCAGATGAAGAACCCCAACACCAACCCCCAGTCCCCACGCTCGGAGAAGCGCACCGGCGCGGTGGTTAAACTACACCCTGAACTGTTTATCTTGTTGTCGACTGGCGACGGTATAACCGCTGCCGGCTGAATCGTCACGACCTTGGCGCCAGTCACGGTTATGTTGTTGCTGTCAGTCGCCGCGAGCGTAAAGGTCACTGGGCTCCGGATCACCTCCGGCGCGGTAAACGTCACCATCGCCGTGGCCGACGGACTACCGAGACCCGAGAAGATTTGACTCAGGTTGATGGTGGAATCGGAGGACGTCCAGAGACAGGTACCGATGGTAGTCTGGGTCGCGATGCAACTCCCCGTCAGGGTAACGACGTCGCCTTCCGTGACAGTTTGAGCCGCACCGGCATCGGCGGTCGGCGGCGGCGGAGGCACAAATTTACTCACGGTGACGATCATCGTAGCGCCGGCTGTATGGATACCATCGTTTGCGGTGAGCGTGAAGGTGTATGGCGTATCTTGGGTCACCGAAGGCGCGTTGAATGTGGCGGTCGCGCTGGCCGAGCCCGAGCCAATCCCACTCGGCGTGGACGTCAACGCGATCGACGAATCTATGTACGTCCACGCACAGTCCGTAATGGCGATATTGGCTTGTGCCGAGGTGCAACTTCCTGTCAGGGTGACGCTGGCGCCTTCGATGACGGCTTGATTGGGTCCGGGCACGAGCACGGGCGCCGGCACCGGATGCGCGCCTATCACATTAAAATTAGCGTTGAAGCCTTGAAAGGGGCCGTCGATCATGGCAGCGCCGTTAATGCCGTTGCCGTCCCAGTCGATCGACATGCCATCCCATGCTGTGGTGGAAACGCCAGACCATGGGTCCAATGTTTTCTTAGCACCTGTAAACATGGGACTGGGACCGAACGCCTCATTCTGGTTCCAAATATCAACCACGTCGATGTTTAGATTTGGCCCCCAATTAAAAAGCATATGTGCAGCGATTTGGTCGGGCGCAACCGTGAAATTGTATGCTGTGCCGACGCCGCAACCGGGAGAACCGGGTGGGCAGTTGGAATAAATCGTGTAAGTACCCGGACCGTAGACCGCGACATCGTGGGCGAACCAGTTGACGCCAAAAAACGGTTGGGGGGATGTCAAAGTCGCATTAGAGGCCTGGCCGCTAGTGGCGACGCTGGTCAGAAACGTCCCGTCCCAGCTGAAAGTTACATCATTGGTACCGCCCACAATGTTGCCGCCAGAATCCAGCATCGTGAAGTTATTACCTGTGGTGGTAATAGCCTCGGCTGCGTTAGCATCGAAAACTAGAGAAAACGTTAATGCCACGCAAAATATCATTACTTTAAATTTTGTTTTACTATTCATTTCACTTCCTCAAACAGTGATTAACTTTCCGAATCCACCGCCCCCAACCACACCAAGAATCCCATCACCAACATCCACTTCCCACGCCCCGAGAGATCGACCGGCTGGGTACTTCAACGACATCCAAAGCTGTTCTTCAGGGGGTTGCGACAAGACGATCGACGGATTCGAGGTAGCCCACTCACAGTTGATCACCATCCCCCCGAAGGATCGTCACAGGTCCCACTAAAGCTCACGCTGCTCCCCGTCCGTGACCGTGTTATCGGCCCCGGCATTGGCGGTAGGCAGCGCCCGGGGCTGCACCGTCACTATCAGCGTGCCCGTGGCGCTAGCCCTGGTGTTATCCGTCGCCATTAACGTAAAGACGATCATCGTCAGTTGGGTCCCCACCGGTCCGGTGAATCGGAATGAGCCGCTTTGCACAGCATGGTATTACCGATCTTTTTTTGAGTGCCTGAGTGGTTAAAGTTAGTCAATTAATTGATGTTAACAAGGCGAAAAAATTTTTAAATTATAGGATATTAACGTAATTATTTGTTTATTATGATATTTTATGGATGAAGAATTAAGGATAACGCTTATATAAATTCGTAACTTAAAATTTGAGTAACAATCGAAAAATTGTTGCAGCAATGGGCGGAACACCATGTGCCAAGCGAATTCCAATTCGCCATGCCACCATCGCTAATTTTTTGTTACGGTAAACGCCTTGACCACTGACTGGCCCGTGCCGGAGAAGGTCACGGTCCAGTTGTACGTGCCCGACTGAAAGGAATTAGTCCAAACGCACTTACATCCGATGGCAAATCTGACACTCTCTTAACCGTTTCAGCAACTCGGCAAAAAACGGGGAAATAGTAATTTGCCAGGAATAGGCAAACCGAACCTCGAAATCACGGAGGGGAGAAAAACACGCCTTCTACACCGATTTCAGGCTCATAGCGGTCCGATATCGGACAAGCTCAGGTAAGTAATTACGTAATACGGCGGGGGAAAGCGGCCCTTTCTCCGATTGGCGGAGAAAGGGCCATTTGCTGCTGACTGACTGGCGGAGAGGGAGGGATTCGAACCCTCGGTGCGTTTTTGACGCACACACACTTTCCAGGCGTGCTCCTTAAACCGCTCGGACACCTCTCCGACTATTCCGGGATAACGCATGGCGCCACGCGCCAAAACGGGACGCAAGGGTAAACTACCGGCCAGTTCTCCGCAATAAAGCAATCAGGCAGCGCGGGATAGTCCGCCCAAACCGCCGCGCAGGACCGAAACCTCGAATCCCCGCTGGCTCAGCAGAAACGCCGCCGCGCAACTGCGGCTGCCGGTCTGGCAAAAGACCACATAGTGGCGTTTTGAGTCGAGCTCCCGGGCCTTGCGCCGCAGCAGATACAGCGGCAGGTTGATGCTGCCCTTGACGGTGCCGCTGCGAAATTCATCTTCGGTGCGCACATCGAGCAGCCCGGCTCCCTTCTGCGCCAGGGCTCTGGCCTGATCCAGTGTCACCCACTGCACCAGCGGCTCGCGCATCAGCTCATCGAAATCTTTCCGGCCCAGGCGCATGAGCACACCATCCACCGCCATCACCACCGTGGCATTGCGTGGCGCACCGGACAGCAGCGCTTCTTCACCGAAACCGTCGCCTTCGCCCAGTTGTCCGACGACAGAAACCTTGCCGCCTTTCTCTGCTTTGCGTGACACGTTGGCTTTGCCGGTTTTAATGATGTAGTAAAAGTCGCCCGGATCGCCTTGCCGGATGATGACCTGATTTGCCTTGACCTCGATCGGCTCAAAGCGGGCAAACAGGGCATTGATATTGGAAGGCGGCAGTTTCTGGAATGTTTCGCTGCGCAACATGCGTATCATCCATTCGGGGTCCTGACTGCCGTCGAATTCAGTGACTTCATAACCGGTCGTCTGGTCCCAAGTGAGCAAACGGTCCAACATGGCGCTGTCCACCCAGGCGACGGTAACGGCTGTCTTGGCGGTGCCGGTGTACTGGCGCGGCTTGAGCTGCGCGAGCGCATAGCGTGCGTCATCGGTACCGGCAACCACATGGCGACTGTCGGCGCTGTCGGTTGAAGTCAGCGCGACTTCTCCTGACAACAGAAACACGGAATGAATGTCGCGGTCGCCTTGCTTGAACAGTTGACTCCCGGCAGACAGATTCTCGATGACGGCCTCGGCCGCCAGCTCCCTGAAATTATCAGGCGTCAGCGAATTGATGGGGACCAGGGTTTTGAGGATGTTCTTATCCATGTGGCAACGATAATTTTGTAAGGGATATTCTATATAGTAGAACATCCCGGATAAGGCGCCCTTTGCGCTCGAATCCATTTTTTCACAGGTCAAATAAATAAGGGGCCATAAGGCCCCTTTTTATATTTGATTGGCGGAGAGGGAGGTCGCTGGCCGCACATCCCTGTGCTCTCGCGACATTAGTGCATCCATGCACGTCAGGATTCCGAACCCTAAAGGGTTCGAATACCTTTCGCACTTTGCCATTACCCAAGCCGGGGGTAACAACCCCCGGCTTGGGTAATGGCGGAGAGGGAGGGATTCGAACCCCCGTGGCGTTTCCGCCCATCTGATTTCGAGTCAGCGCCGTTGTGACCGCTTCGGTACCTCTCCGGCGGCAGCTATCATTATATCCAGACGAACGAAGTAGGGCGACATCTATACCAATACACGCTGTTTCGGCCATGCATGCGGCACGTGACAAGCGCCTGACACTGCACTAGGTTTAGCTCTATGGATCGTATCGGGACTGACCAGCCAACCGGGATATTTCACGCCGCGCTCCGAATCTGCCGTCCTGCCCTGCTGGTTTTGCTGGTTTTCCCGCAGCTCCTGTCCTGCTCCTTTTTCGAGAAGAACAAGCTGCGGGACGTCAAATCCGCCGGCGAACTGGTGGTGCTGACGCGCACCAGCCCCACCACTTATTACGAGATGCCGGAAGGACCGGCCGGGTTCGAATACGATCTGGTGAAAAGCTTCGCCAACTATCTCGGCGTGAAACCGCGTTTCGTGGTCGCCGAAAAATTCAACGACATCATCCCGCGGCTGCTCAAGGGCGATGCCGACCTGGCGGCGGCGGGGATCACGGTGACGGAGGCGCGGAGCAAACTGGTCCGGTTCGGCCCGCCCTATCAGGAAATCCGCCAGCAGGTGATTTACCGCTTGGGGACCGACCGGCCCGCCAGCGCCGAGGAATTGATCGGCCGGCAGATCGAGGTGCAGGCCGGCACCAGCTATGCCGAGCGGCTGAACGAACTCAAGCAGCAATATCCGGAACTGAAGTGGACCGAGGTGGACAAGGAAACCGAGGAATTGCTGCAGCTCGTATGGGAAGGGCTGCTCGAAATCAGCATCGCCGATTCGAACATCGTCGCGATCAACCGCCAATATTTCCCAGAGATTCAGGTCGCCTTCAGATCTCCAGAATCCGGAGTCGCTGGCCTGGGCCTTCCCGCTGGGCGAGGACCGGAGCCTGTACGACGCCGCCGTGAAGTTTCTGGAAAAAAGCCGTGCCTCGGGGGAACTGGCGCAACTGATCGATCGCTATTACGGCCCGGCCAGCCGCTCGAACTTCGTCAACCTGAGCGTTTACAAAGTGCGCATACGCAGCCGCCTGGCGCAATATCAGCTAATGTTCGAAAAGGCGGCCAAGCAGTACAACCTCGACTGGCGGCTGCTCGCCGCCCTCGGTTACCAGGAGTCCTACTGGGATCCGACAGCGACCTCACCGACCGGCGTGCGCGGCATGATGATGCTGACGGAAGAAACCGCCAACCAGCTCGGGATTACCGACCGCCAGGATGTTACCCAAAGCATCGACGGCGGTGCCCGCTATCTCCAGGGCCTGATCGAACGCATGCCACCCGGCATCACCGAACCCGACCGGACGTGGATGGCGCTCGCGGCGTATAACATCGGCATCAATCACCTGGAAGACGCGCGCATCATCACCCAGAAGCAAGGACGCGATCCGAACAAGTGGAACGACGTCAAAACCTACCTGCCGCTGCTCGCCGACGAAGCCTGGTACCCCAAGACCAAAAACGGCTATGCCCGCGGGCTGGAGCCGGTCATCTTCGTCAATGCCGTGCGCACTTATTATGACGTGCTGGTAAAGACCGACGAAGAGGAAAAAGCCAAGAAAAGGCCCGAGGCTTTCGGGATCAAGGCGCCGGCGATTTGATATAACATCAATGTGTAGGGTGTGCTGAGCAGCGGTCGAGGTAGGGGCGAGAGCAGCGAACCCCAACATACATCGCCGATGATTGTTGGGCTTCGCTGTCGCTCAGCCCAACCTACATTACATTCCTCAGCGCCTTGCCGCGAAAAATTTCCGCAACATCTCCCCGCACTCCTCCGCAAGCACGCCACGGATGACTTGTGCGCGATGATTCAGAGCGGAGGATTCCAGCAGATTGAATACGCTCCCGGCCGCGCCGGACTTCGGGTCGGCCGCGCCGTACACAACGCGCGCGATGCGCGCGTGCACCATGGCGCCGGCGCACATGGCGCAGGGCTCGAGTGTTACGTAGAGCACGGCGTCGGAGAGACGGTAATTTCTGACGCGCGCCGCGGCGGCGCGCAACGCCACGATCTCGGCGTGGGCGGTGGGATCGTGGGAGACGATCGGCTGGTTCCAGCCTTCGCCGATGATCTCGTCGTTCAGCACCACCAGCGCGCCCACCGGCACCTCACCCGCTTCCTCGGCGTGGCGGGCCAGTTCGAGCGCACGCCGCATGTACGCCGCGTCGCGCGCCTCCGGTGTCGTTACTCCCATTCGATGGTCGCCGGCGGTTTGCCGGAGATGTCGTAGACCACGCGCGAGATGCCGCGCACTTCGTTGATGATGCGGTTGGAGATGATGCCGAGGACTTCATAGGGAATCTGCGCCCAGTTGGCGGTCATGAAATCCACCGTCTCGACCGCGCGCAGCGCGACCACGTAATCGTAGGCGCGGGCATCGCCGAGCACGGCGACCGATTTCACCGGCAGGAACACGGCGAAGGCCTGGCTGATCTTGTCGTAAAGATTGTGGCGGTACAGCTCTTCCAGGTAGATCGCATCCGCCTTGCGCAGCAGATCGGCATATTCCTTCTTGACCTCGCCCAGGATGCGCACGCCCAGACCCGGACCGGGGAACGGATGGCGGTAGATCATCTGATGCGGCAGACCCAGTTCCTCGCCGATGCGGCGCACTTCGTCCTTGAACAGCTCGCGCAGCGGCTCGAGCAGCTTGATGTTCATGGTCTCCGGCAGCCCGCCGACGTTGTGATGCGACTTGATCACGTGCGCCTTCTTGGTCTTGGCCGCGGCGGATTCGATCACGTCCGGGTAGATCGTGCCCTGCGCCAGCCACCGGGCGTTCTTGATCTTGGCCGCCTCTTCCTCGAAAACCTCGATGAAGATGCCGCCGATGATCTTGCGCTTCTTCTCCGGATCGGCCACGCCCTTGAGCGCGGAGAGAAAACGGTTCTCGGCGTCCACCCGGATGACCTTCACGCCCATGTGCCGGGCGAAAGTCTCCATCACCTGGTCGCCCTCGTTCAGGCGCAGCAGGCCGTTGTCGACGAAAATGCAGGTGAGCTGCTTGCCGATGGCGCGGTGCAACAACGCCGCGACCACGGAGGAATCCACACCGCCGGACAGTCCGAGCATCACTTCGTCCTGACCGACCTGGGCGCGCACCGACTGGACCATGCTCTCGATGATGTTGCCCGGCGTCCACAGCGACTGGCAGCCGCAGATGTCGTGCACGAAGCGCTGCAGGATCGCAGCTGCCCTGCGTGGTGTGCGTCACCTCCGGATGGAACTGCACGCCATAGAAGCCGCGCGACTCGTCGGCGATGCCGGCGAGCGGCGCGGCGGCGGTTTCGGCAATCACCTTGAAGCCCGGCGGCAGTTCGGTGACCCGGTCGCCGTGGCTCATCCATACGTGCAGCCATTCGCTGCCGTTTCGTCCATGCTCGTCGCGGATGTCGCGGAACAGCTTCGAGTGGCCGTGCATGCGCACCCGCGCGTAACCGAACTCGCGTTTGTCGCCGGCCTCGACCGTGCCGCCCAGTTGCGCCGCCATGGTCTGCTGGCCGTAGCAGATGCCGAGGACGGGAATCTTCATGTCGAAGATTTCCTGCGGCGCGCGCGGCGTCTCGTCCAGCGTCACCGATTCCGGACCACCGGAAAGAATGATGCCGCGCGGGGCGAATTTCCGGATTTCCTCGACCGGCGTGTCATAGGAATACAGCTCGCAATACACCCCGGCCTCGCGCACGCGGCGCGCGATCAGCTGCGTGTATTGCGCGCCGAAATCGAGAATCAGGATTTTCTGTGAATGCGGATCGGTCATGGCACTAAATTAGTTTTTACCGCCAGGACGCGTCAGATGTGCAAATACAGATCTTGGCTGGCTGGAATTATTCCCGCTGGTAGTTCGGTGCTTCCTTGGTCACCATCACGTCGTGCACGTGCGACTCGCGGATGCCGGCGTTGGTGATGCGCACGAACTGCGTCTTGGTGCGCATCGCTTCGATATTGACGCTGCCGGTATAGCCCATGCTGGAACGCAGGCCGCCCATGAGCTGATGAATGATGTTGATCATCGGCCCCTTGTAGGGCACGCGGCCTTCGACGCCTTCCGGCACCAGTTTGTCGCCCTTGGCATGCCTTCCTGGAAATAACGGTCGCTCGAGCCTTCGCCCATCGCGCCGAGCGATCCCATGCCGCGATAGGATTTGTACGAACGGCCCTGGTAGATTTCCACCTGCCCGGGCGCTTCGTCGGTGCCGGCCAGCAGGCTGCCGATCATGATCGAGTGCGCGCCGGCGGCCAGGGCCTTGGCGATGTCGCCGGAGTAACGGATGCCGCCGTCGGCGATCACCGGAATGTTCGATCCTTTCAGCGCTTCCGCGACGTTGGCGATCGCGGTGAGCTGCGGTACGCCGACCCCGGCCACCATGCGCGTGGTGCAGATGGAACCGGGCCCGATGCCGACTTTTACGCCGTCGGCTCCGGCATCGCGCAGCGATTTCGCGGCCTCGCCCGTGGCGATGTTGCCGCCGATCACCTGCATGTCGGGATAATGCTTCTTGATCCAACGCACGCGATCGAGCACGCCCTGGGAATGGCCGTGCGCCGTGTCCACGATGATCACGTCCACCTCGGCCTCGACCAGGCGCTCGACACGCTCTTCCGTGCCCTGGCCCACCCCGATCGCGGCGCCGGCGAGCAGACGGCCTTTGGGATCCTTGGCCGAGCGCGGGTATTCGGTCGACTTCTGGATGTCTTTGACGGTAATAAGGCCTTTCAAACCGAACTTGTCGTCCACGACGAGGATTTTTTCAATCCGGTGCTGGTGCAGCAGCTTGAGTATCTCGTCGCGCGAGGCGCCTTCCTTGACCGTCACCAGTTTTTCCTGCGGCGTCATGATGCGCGACACCGGCTCCTCGTAGCGGGTCTCGAACCGCAGATCGCGGCTGGTGACGATACCCACAAGCTTGTCGCCCTGGGTCACCGGCACGCCGGAGATATGCTGCGCGCGCGTCAGTTCCAGCACCTTGCGGATGGTGGTATCGGGCGTCACGGTGATCGGGTTGCTGATGATGCCGGCTTCGAACTTCTTGACGCGGCGGACCTCGTCCGCCTGGCGCTCCGGCGTGATGTTCTTGTGGATAATGCCGAGACCCCCTTCCTGGGCCAGGCAGATGGCGGCGCGCGCCTCCGTGACCGTGTCCATGGCGGCCGACAGCAGCGGGATATTGAGGCTGATGGTGCGCGTCAGGGAGGTTTTCAGGTCCACGTCCTTGGGCAGGACGGTCGAATGCGCAGGGAGCAGCAGGACATCGTCAAAGGTGAGGCCTTCCTGAACTATTCGCATGCCGTATTATACGTAATCCACCCACCAGCCGTAAACTGGGCGACGCGCGAATCGCGCCGCTTATTCCCCTACTTCCGGGGTCTGCCGGCTTAAGACACATGTCCCGTTGACGTGACAGGGAATGTATTTTACCGTGGGGCGTCTATATATACCGTACAGTCAGGCACAGGAGGAGAAGAATGAAACAGACGCTCATGATAGGCACCCTGGTCGTCGCGCTTGCCGGATGCGCCAGCGTCGTCAATGACGATGAATACAACAAACTCGCCGCCCAGGCGGAAAATGAAATCAAGCTCGCCGACAAGACCGGCTTTCTGTGGCTTAACACAGATAAATATATGAAGGACTCGAAAGAAGCCAAGGCCGCCGCCGACAAGGCCATGAAGGACGGCGACAAGACCACGGCTTCCAAAGAATTCGAGAAAGCCATGAAGCTCGCCAAGACCGCGCTCAAGGAAGCACAACTGGCGCAACAACAGGCCAGGGACAACGCCAACCCGGTCGCCAGCTACAAGTAGACCAGCCGTTTGCTGTCTGAAAAGCCGGGCGTGTGCCCGGCTTTTTTATTTGCCCCACCCTTTTTTCCACCCCATGAATTGCAGGGCTTGCCATACCTGGCAAACGCGTTTTATCGATCGCGATGCATCGAATGTCGAGCATTTAGCCATACTCAGGGAGATTTTGTATTTCTCTTAAATGAGGTTATGTTTCATGTCATGAAGCAGCCGTCGCCCACCACCACACCTGTTCGCGACATCTATACGGTTTCACGTCTGAATCGTGAAGCCAAGGCACTGCTGGAGAGCAGTTTCCCGCCCATTTGGATTGAGGGCGAAATTTCCAATCTCTCGCGTCCGGCGTCGGGCCACGTGTACTTCTCGCTCAAGGACCCTCAGGCGCAGGTGCGTTGCGCCTTCTTTCGCCAACATCAACGCCTGGTCGGCATCACGCTCAAGGACGGGTTGCACGTGCTGCTGCGCGCGCGCGTGAGCCTGTACGAGGGTCGCGGCGACTTTCAGGTCATCGTCGAATATCTCGAAGAAGCCGGCGAAGGCGCCTTGCGGCGCGCTTTCGATGCGCTCAAGCAGAGACTCGCCAAGGAAGGTCTCTTCGATACCGCGCACAAGCTACCGCTGCCCCGGCTCCCGCGGCGTATCGGCATCATCACTTCCCCTTCCGGCGCGGTGCTGCACGATATCCTGACGACGCTCAAACGCCGCTTCCCGGCGATCGCCGTGCTGGTGTTTCCGGTGCCGGTGCAGGGCGAGGGCGCGGCGGAGAAAATCGCCGCGGCGATCCGGCTGGCCGGTCGGCGAAAAGACTGCGATGCGCTGATCCTCGCGCGCGGCGGCGGTTCGCTCGAGGACCTATGGCCGTTCAACGAAGAGATCGTGGCGCGCGCCATTCACGCCTGTCCTGTCCCGATCGTCAGCGGCGTGGGACACGAAACCGATTTCACCATCGCCGACATGGCCGCGGATGCGCGCGCCCCGACACCGACCGCGGCCGCCGAGATGCTGAGCCCGGACCAGCAGGAATGGCTGGCGCATTTTGAGCGCATGGCGAACCGGTTGACCTCGGCCATGCGCGGCCGCCTGCGCAGCCACAGCCAGCACCTTGACTGGCTGGGCGCGCGCCTGGTGCATCCGCGTAGCCGCCTGGCACTGCTGCAACAACAGCTCGCTTCGCTCTCCCAGCGTATGCATCTGGCACAGGCCACGCGGCTGCGCCAGGCGCGTTCGCAACTGCAAGCCATGACAGCAGGACTGCTTCAACACTCGCCGTTGCCGCGGTTGCACGCGGCAATGCTCGACAACCGCCATTTCTACGCCCGCCTGACGGCCGCCATGAAGCGGCGTATCGAACGCTCCGCTGCCCGCCTGCAGCAAGTGATGCAGGCCCTGCATGCCCTGAGTCCGCTCGCCACGCTGGAGCGGGGTTATGCCATTGTGCAACAATCGGCCACCGGCGCGATCGTGACCGAGGCGGCATCGGTCCAGGCGGGCGAACGAGTTCAGGCCCGACTGGCGCATGGCTATCTGGATTGTCTGGTTGAAAAAACCCGTGGGCAATAAAATGTGGGCGCTGTTAACGCTGCTGATCGGCGCGGTCGCGCACGCGCAGGAATTGCCATCCGCAAGCCCGGTGCCGGGCGGCATCGCGATCTTGCCGCTGGCGCCGGACACCGAGCCGGCGCCGGTGGTGCATTTTGCCGATCAACGCGTCATGGTGATGCGTCACGATGGCCGGTGGCAGGCCGTGGTGGGACTGCCACTCACGCTCGCGCCGGGCCCGCAGACGATCACGGTCCGCGACAGTCAGGGCAGGACGCGGGAATATCCGTTTACCGTACAGTCCAAGGAATATGCCGTGCAGCGCCTCACGCTCAAGAACAAGCGCATGGTGGAACCGACGGAAGAAGATCTCGCGCGCATCACCCGCGAACAGGCGATCATCCAGCAGGCGTTTGCCGCCTGGACCGATGAAACTATACCCTCGCTGCGATGCCTGCTGCCGGTGCACGGGCCGGTGAGCAGTGTCTTCGGGCTGCGGCGTTTCTTCAACAATGAACCACGTCAGCCGCACAGCGGCATTGATATCGCCGCGCCCGTCGGTGCGCCGGTCGTGGCGCCGCTGGCGGGGACCGTCATTCAGACCGGAGAGTATTTCTTCAATGGCAAAACCGTTTTTCTCGACCATGGCCAGGGACTCATCAGCATGTTCAATCACTTGAGCCGTATTGCGGTCGAGAACGGCGCGCGGGTGAGCCAGGGTCAGAAAATCGGCGAGGTGGGCATGTCCGGACGTGTCACCGGCCCGCACCTGCATTGGACCGTGAGCCTTAACAACAGCCGGGTCGATCCGGCATTGTTCCTGCCCGAAAAAAAATAACAGCGTAATAGAAAGTTGTTTTCAGCGCGGCCTGGCGGTCGCGTTCAAATAAATCTTATTTTCCCTTCCAGATTCGGACGGTTTTGTCGCGGCCAGCGGAGACAAGCCTGGTGCCATCCGGCGAAAACGCCACCGACTGCACCCAATCCTGATGACCCACGAGCGTCTGCAAGGCAGCGCCGTTACCGGGATCGAATATCTCGATGGTTTTGTCAGCCAGTCCGGCGGCCAGCCAGCGGCTATCCGGCGACCAGGCCAGACTGAGAACGGCGGGATTATTATTCAGTATCCGCATCAACGTGCCAGTCGTCGCGTCCCACAGACGTATCGTTTCACCGGAGTCGCCGGAAGCCAGCCATTTCCCGTCAGGCGACCAGGCCAGCGCCAGCACCTTGTCTTTGTGGCCGGCCATCCTCATGGCCTCCGCTCCATTCGCCACGCTCCAGACGAGCAGCGTCTTGTCGACGCCGGCGGAGGCAATGAATTTTCCATTGGGAGAAAACGCGAGCGCATAAATATCGCCGGAGTGTCCTTCAAGTGTTTGCAGTCGTTTTCCACTATCCACGTCCCACACGTACACGATCCTGTCCTTGCCGGCGGCGGCGACAAGCTTCCCATTGGGCGAAAACGCTACCGCATAGAGCGCATAGCTCGGGCCGCTCAAGGCACTGTGCAGCTGTCCGGTGCCGGCTTCCCACAACCTTACCGTGCCGTCATCGCCTGCCGACGCCAGCCACGTGCCAGTAGCGGAAATTGCCACGGCGTTAGCGGCATAACTCTGCCGCAGCGAACCGAGCAGTGAACCGGTGGACGTCACCCAGAGCTTGATAGTCTTGTCGACACCAGCAGACGCGAACCATTTTCCATCCGGTGCAAACGCCACCGATTGCACCCAGTCCTGATGACCGGTTAGCGTTTTTTCGAGCAAGGCAGGAATAACTGCCGATACAGTCTGCGCGACTGGTTGGGGTTTGGAGGGAGATGCTACGGGTTCGTATGCCTTCGTCGGCAATTTCGCTTCCGCTGGTTGCTCTGTTGACGTTGCTGATTTGCTTGAAGGCCTGATTTGAATTGCCGGAGCGGAGGTATGTTCTGCCCCCTCCCAATGAACCTTAAGGTCAGACCAATAGAGGGTACCGGCCACCGCAAGGCTGGCCACCATCAGTGCCGCTGCCATCCAACCAACGGCCGCCGAGCTGCGGTCTTTTTCATTCATGGCCTTCGCCGCCTGGGCTGATACCTTTACCCTGGATACGGACGGTCGGTTGAACACGGCCGGTTGACCGGTCGTGGACTGACGTCCATATCTGCCTCTCCCCATGAGGGCATCCTGCAGCTCGCGCGCGGATTGAGGCCGATCACGCGAATACACCTGCATGGCCCAGTCAATGCATTCGAGCACTTGCTTCTGATACCCATTTTTCCCCGCCACGACCGCCGGTGTCAGCGGATCCACCTGGTATTTGAGCACCGCCTGATAGCGCTCCAAGGCGTCATCCGGCTTCTTGCCGCTGATGCAGCGGTACATGGAAGCACCCACGGCATAGACATCGCTCGATGGGTCCGGTGTCCCCTTGTCGGGGTATTGTTCCATCGGAGCATAACCTTGGGTCAGCGCCACTTTCTGCAGATGGACCGCCCCCTGGCGAGCCGAGCCGAAGTCAATGAGCATCGGGCTGCCGTCCTTGCGCAGGTAGATATTTTCCGGCTTGATGTCGAGATGCAGCATCTCGGCCTCGTGCACCGCGTGCAGGCCATTGAGAATCGGGATAAACACCTTCAACAGGGTCTGCTCATCCAGACGCGGTCCATTGCGCTTGAGATAATCCGCGAGGCTCTGTCCCTCCTCGTACTCCATGACCATGTAGGCGGTCCCGTTAGCCTCGAGGAAACGCAGGACGCGGACGATGTTGGGGTGCTTGAAGCGGGCCAGGGCCCGGGCCTCCTTCACGAAATTCTTGAGGCCGATTTGATAGTCGTGCACCGCCCCGCGGGAGGGATTCGGCAACACTTGGGTCTTGTTTTCACGGTTGGCAATCTCGTGGGGGAGGTACTCCTTGATCGCCACTTGGGCGCCCAACGACGTATCGCGCGCAAGATAAGTGATTCCGAAGCCGCCATGGCCCAGAACCGATTCAATAGTGTATTCAGCCAGCCGGTAACCGGACCGGAGGGCGCTTTTATGGAATGCGCTCACGACACTACCCTCTGAGTCCCTGATTCAAGCGCCCTGCCCCTTGCTGCGGCATGTCTCTGCTTTTACTTTATGTTTCAATCTACAGGTGAGTATAGTTCACGGATTTTCAGGAGCGTTTACGGGGGGAATGGCGGCGGCCGGCCCGTCCTCCAGCCTTCTTATCCTCATAGGGATTCTTTTCCTGTCGGCAGTCGATCCAGACCTGTGTGCCAACCAATTGAAATGCCTTGCGGAAGGTATTAGCCAGATAGCGGCGGTAGGATTTGGACAGTGAGGCAACCTGGTTGCCATGAATCACCACGCGGGGCGGATTCTTGCCGCCCTGGTGGGCATACTTGGGACGGGCGCGCCGGCCACGGGACAAGGGCGGCGGGGTGGCCGTCACGGCGTCCTGCAGGACGCGGTTAAGCTTGGGGGTGGTCAGAGTACGGAAGGCGGAAGCATAGGCCTCGTCCACCGAGGGAAACAAACCGCCCACCCCGGTGCCATCCCGCGCCGAAATATAGTGAACCCGGGCAAACTCAAGGAACGGCAATTTGCGCTCGAACTCGCGCTTGACCCAGGCACGCTCGGTATCCGCCACCGCATCCCATTTGTTGACAGCGACCACCATGGCCCTTCCGGCTTCCAGCGCGTATCCGGAAAGCGAGGCGTCCTGTTCGGAAACGCCGGTGCTGGCGTCGATGACAAGAATCGCGACGTTCGCCTCGTCGATGGCCTGAAGGGTTTTGAGCACGGAAAACTTTTCCAGCAGCTCGTCGATTTTGGCGCGGCGACGCACGCCGGCGGTATCAATGAGAATATAGCGTCGGCCTCCGCGTTCCAGCGGTACGCGAATGCTGTCGCGCGTGGTGCCCGGCGCGTCGCTGACCACCACGCGCTCTTCACCGAGCAAGGCATTGACGAGCGTGGATTTGCCGACGTTGGGTTTTCCGATCACGGCGATGCGCGGGACACCTTCTTCCGGCTCAGTCTCTTCGCTGATGGGCAAGGAACCCAGCACGCGTTGCATCAGTTCCTCCACGCCATCGCCATGCGTGGCGGAGATAGCCATCGGCTCGCCCAGACCGAAGGCATGAAATTCCGCCACCGCCGTGGACGGGTCATATCCCTCCGACTTGTTCACGGCAACCCAGACCGGTTTGCCATGCCGCCTCAGATCCGTGGCAAGTTCACGATCGACGGGATGAATTCCCTCGCGCGTATCCACCAGCAGAATAACGGCGTCGGCCTCGGCCAGCGCGGCGCGCACCTGGACAGCGACATGTGAGCTTACGTCCCCCTGCTCTTTGGCGGAGGCAAGACTGGCGACGATGCCTCCCGTGTCCACGACAAAATACGGGCGATCCCCGATACGCCCATCGCCGTACTGACGGTCGCGCGTCAACCCGGGCACGTCGGCGACGAGCGCCGCGCGGCTGCGCGTGAGCCGGTTGAACAGCGTGGATTTACCGACATTGGGCCGGCCGACGAGAACGACAACGGGTTTCATATGAGGAATTTAACCGCCAGGACGCCAGGAGCGCCAGGAAAAAAATTGAATTAAGAATCTGTAATAAGACGAAAGCCGGTCATGAAGCACTCTAGAATCAACGAGAAAAATCTATATCTCCAATCCTCACGGTTATTGCTGGTTGCTCTAAAATATATTTTCCTGGCGATCCTGGCGTTCTGGCAGTTCCATCACTAGTTCTTCTCCAGGCGCAACGCTTCCAGCGCGCCCGACTGGCTGCTGACGTAGAGCGTATCGTGGCTGGCCAGTGTCGGGGATCGAATGGCGCTATGACTGACTCGGTAACGCGCCACGAAATGACCATCGTCGCTCGACAGCCAGTGAACGTAACCCTCGAAATCGCCGACGGCCACCAGTCCGTCCACGCAACGCGGTGCATTCAGCTGACGTGCGCGTAGCTGTTCCTGCTTCCACACGCTTGCGCCGGTTTGCTGATCCAGCGCCATGACAATACCGTGATCATCGGTGAGATAAATGTTTTTTGAATCCGCGTCCATGCCGGTATAGGTAGACACATCTCGCGACCACAGGATGCGGCCTGTCTGCATGTCCACGGCGATGATCTTCCCCTGGTAACTCGCGGCATAGACTACATTGCGCACGACGATCGGCGAGGCGTCGACGTCCACGAGGCGTTCCACTTCATTGCGTCCGTGAGGTTGGGCAACGGGCATCTCCCACAGGAGTTTGCCATCCTTGATCTGGATCGCGGCGATCTTGCCGGTGGCAAAACCGGCGAGCACGATATCGCCGACCATCACGGGCGCGGCCGTGCCATACAGGCTGAGCGGCGGTTCCGAGCGCTCGTACAACCACAGCCGCTTGCCGTCCACGACCGACAGGCCGGCAAGCTTGCCGTCCACCGATTGCACCACGACCACGCCGGCATGGATCGCCGCCGGCGTCACCACCTGGCTCGACAGGGCACTAACCCATAACTGATGTCCGTCATGACTGTCGAGCGCAATCACTTCGCCTTTCTTGGTGGCGATCACCACGAGGCCATTGCCGGCAGCCGCGGCGCCCGTCACCGGACGGTCGACGCGCGATTTCCACAATTTTCGGCCGCTGTCGGCGGCGAACGCCGTCACACGGCCTTTTGGGTCGGATGTATAAATTATGTTGTCATCCAAAGAAGGCCATAGCGTGACCGACTTTTTAACCGCGCTGGCGCCGCTGTCCGCCGACCAAAGCTTTTTCACGTGTTTTGCGGCGGCGATATCCACGAGTTTCGCGGGTTCCTCACGCACCACCTTGCTGCCGCCGCAACCGGCGAGTAACAGCAAGGCGCAGAGAAATGCCATGCCGCTTTTCATGAAGACTTCTCCGGTCCCAGATCATCGAGCTTCATGTTGAGCACCGGCGCATAAGGCGAACCGGCGGGAAGTTGTTTGAGCGCCTCGCGATACGCCGTGCGCGCCTGCTCGCGTTGTCCCTGTGCCAGGTAGATGTCGCCCTTGAGCTCGGCATATTCGGCTTCGAAACCGGCCTGGTCCTTCACATCGAGAAGCGCGAGCGCGGCCTGCTTGTCGCCGCTGTCCAGATTGATCCGTGCCAGCCGCAGGCGTGCGGCATGCATCGTTGCGGCGTCCTTGGCGTGCTCCACCACCCATTGCAGATGCTTGCGTCCACTGAGAGCGTCGCCCGCTTCGAAGTCCATGCGTGCCAGCAGCAATCCGGCCATGCCGGCATAGGGCGTGGACGAAGAATCCTTCAGCAGCGACTCGCCGGACTGGCGCGCCGTTTCGAGCTTCTTCGAGTGAAAATCCTGCAGCATCCGGTCATACAGCACCGATGCGGTCTGCAGGCGTTGTTCGGTGTAGTGGGTCCAGTAGCGGAAACCGATGAGTATGGCGGCGCCCAGCAGTACACCGAAAATGACGGAATTGCCGTAGTTCTTCCACCAGGCTTTAAGTCTGTCCAGATCTTCCTGTTCTTCGTAGGCAGTCAAGGTGTTGCTCCTCGTGCGAGTTTCTTTGAGCAGTAAATCGAGTCAATTCGTTTTGCGCGACCGAACCTGCGCGCTCACTGCCGCGTAAATCCTTTATCGTCACGGAGGCGTTCCGGGCCTCCTCCTCGCCCAGCAGCAACGCATAATGCGCAGCGCTGCGATCCGCGCGTTTTAGCTGCGCCTTGAGACCGCCGCCCCCGCAATTGCATTCGATACGCAGTCCGGCGTCGCGCAGACGCTCGGCAAGCGCAAGGCCCTGCTGTTCGGCGACTTCACCCAGCAAGCACCAGGTATGCCTGCGGCTGGGCCTCGGAATATTGGTGAGCCTGTTGTGCCATCAGTTCGGCAAGGCGCTCCATGCCTAGGGCGAAACCCGCCGCCGGGGCAGCTTTACCGCCAAGTTGCTCGACCAGCCCGTCATACCGACCACCGGCGCAGACCGTGGATTGCGCGCCGAGCCGTTCGGTCGTCCATTCGAACACAGTGCGGGTGTAATAGTCGAGCCCGCGCACGAGACGCGGATTCACGGCGAAAGGAATACCCGCCTGACGAAGGTAATCGCCGAGACGTGCAAAATGCTCGCGCGACGCTTCGTCGAGATGGTCGTAAAGACTCGGGGCCTCCGCGATCACTTTCTGCATGTCGGGGTTCTTGCTGTCGAGGATGCGCAACGGATTTTTATCCAGCCGTCGCAGGCTGTCTTCATCGAGCCGGTCACGTTGCGTCTCGAGGTAACGCAACAGTTCGCGCCGGTAAACGGCGCGCGACTCGAGTGTGCCGAGCGAATTGAGCTGCAAGGTCAGCCCATCGAGACCCAAGGCCGTCCACAGACGCGCGCACATCATGATGAGTTCGGCATCCAGATCGGCGCTTTCGATTCCGAAGGCTTCGACACCGATCTGGTGGAATTGGCGGTAACGGCCTTTCTGGGGACGCTCGTGGCGGAACATGGGACCGGCGTACCACAGGCGCTGAATCTGATTGTGCAGAAATCCGTTTTCAATGCCGGCGCGGACGCAACCGGCCGTGCCCTCGGGACGCAGCGTGAGATTCTCGCCGCTGCGGTCCTCGAAACTGTACATTTCCTTCTCGACGATGTCGGTCAGATTGCCGATGGAACGCGCGAAGAGTTCGGACTTCTCGATGATGGGCAGACGGATTTCACGGTAGCCGTAGGCGTGCAAGACATCGCGCGCGATGGCCTCGATCCGCTGCCAGCGCTCCACGGCGTCCGGCAGCATGTCATTCATGCCCCGTACGGCCTGTATGGCCTTGCTCAATGGAATGCCCTCACCCGGTCTGTTTGATGGGGAAGACCTTCTTGTCCGCCGGCTTGTCACCCGGCTGGTGGCGTCGCTGTACCTCGGCGCGGACCGCGCGCTCGATTTCGTCTACCAGCCGGTCGTTGCCGATCTTGTGATCGGGCTTGCCGTTGATATAAAGCAGACTCGGATCGCCGCCCGCCAGACCGACTTGCGCCGCCTTGGCTTCACCCGGACCGTTTACGCAACAGCCGATGACGGCCACATCGAGCGGCTCCTTGATGTCTTCGAGACGCTGCTCCAGGGCATTCACCGTGGCGATCACGTTGAACTCCTGCCGCGAACAGGAAGGACAGGCGATGAGATTGATACCCTTGCTGCGGACATGCAAGGCCTTGAGGATGTCCCAACCCACGCGCACTTCCTCCACCGGATCGGCCGCGAGCGACACGCGGATCGTGTCGCCGATGCCTTCGGCCAGCAGCATGCCCAAACCGATGGCCGACTTCACCGCACCGGAACGGAAACCGCCCGCCTCGGTGATGCCCAGATGCAGCGGTTGCTCGATCAGCGCGGCAAGCTTGCGATACGCGGCCACGGCCATGAAAACGTCCGAGGCCTTGACGCTGACCTTGAAATCCTGAAAGTCGAACTTGTCGAGCATATCGATGTGACGTTGCGCGGATTCCACCAGCGCGTCGGACGTGGGTTCGCCGTATTTTTTTTGCAAATCCTTTTCCAGCGACCCGGCGTTGACGCCGATACGTATCGGAATGCCGCGGTCACGCGCCGCGTCCACCACGGCGCGCACACGGTCTTCGCGCCCGATATTACCCGGATTGATTCGCAGACAATCGGCGCCCAGTTCGGCAACGCGCAGCGCAATCTTGTAGTCGAAGTGAATGTCCGTCACCAGCGGAACGGAAACCTGTTGCTTGATCCTGCCGAAAGCCTCGGCGGCTTCCAGGGTCGGAATGGACACGCGCACGATGTCGGCGCCGGCGTTTTCAAGCGCGACGATCTGGGCCACGGTCGCCGCCACGTCCGTGGTTTCGGTGTTGGTCATGCTCTGCACGCTGACCGGTGCATCGCCGCCGACTGCCACGCTGCCGACCATGATGCGGCGGCTCTTGCGCCGCTGGATGGGGTTCTCGCTGAACATCAGTTGTTCACCGCCTTCTCATCGCCGAGCGTAAAGCGTGCGACCTGCCCACGCTTGTAGCGGCCGATGTCAAAATTCTGTCCGTTGAATTCTACCCGGACGCCCTCGGCATTGCCCAGAAACACGCTGAACGGCGCCACCCCCTCGATGGCAATGCTGCGGCCGGCCGGCACGTTTTCGTACAGGAGTTTGTTGTCGCGGGCATCGCGAACATCGACCCACGACTCCTGTATGGCGCGCAGCACCATCCGCGACCGTGGCACGCCCGCGGGTATGTCCGGCGTTCGTCGCGTGCGGTCCAGGGCGCGGTCGGTACGTGGAGGCGTTGCCGGGCTGGTCTGCTTGAGCGTTTCGGTCGGCGACACATTGAGAATCATGCCGGAAGCCGTAACTTGCCCGTTGGAGGGTGCCGCCTTCGTGGCGGGAACCGGTGGTGCAGGCGTCATGATGTTCGATGTCCGCGCGATATTACTGGTCACCGCTTGCGACGCAGGTTCCGTTACGACAGGGGAAGTCGCGGAATTCGTTGCCACAGACGTACCAGCGGTGGACGGCGGCGAGTCGCTTTCAGGCGGGATTGAGCGTCGCCGGCGGTACCATCGCCGGAGTCTGACTTGCCACGGCGGGCGGCGAACTTGGCGCTGTCGGGGTCTCTTCCTCGCTGCGCCACCACAGGTAAACCAGGCCCAGCACGATCGCCGCCACACCGAAGGTCGCCGCCTTGATCAGGCGGTCGCTACTCGTGATTTGCGGTGGCGGAGCCGACTGCGGCAACGAAATCGGCTTGGAAGGAATGGTGAGACTGTTGTAGGACTCAAGCACTGTTTCCGGTGACAATCCTAGCAACTGCGCGTAGCTGCGCAAATAGCCGCGAACATAGGTCGGTCCCGGCAGATTTTTGTAGTCGTCCTGCTCGAGGGCGACGATCTGTTTGGAAGACAGGTGCAGGATCTGGGCCACGTCTTCCGGCGCCAGACGCAATGCCAGACGCGCCTCATGCAACAAGCACCCCGGACCGGACCGGGACGCTATGGTGTCAGGTGATTTCGGTTTTGCGTTTTCCATGGCCTACTTCTTCTTGGGCGTTGACGCCGCGTGTAATTGCCCGGCTTCGGGCGACGTGGGGAATTTGTTGCGCAGCCGCAGCGCGTAACTTGCCTCGGCATTCTTGTTGCCAAGCGCGCGCTCGATTCTGACTGCCAATAGCAGGCTCTCGGGCGTATCTTCCGCGGACTGGAAATAACGTTCGATGAATCCGCGCGCGGACAGGCGATGTCCCGAATCCAGACTGAGCTTGGCCATCTGATAAAGCGCGCTAGGGAGCTTGGGATTGATACGCAACGCTTCACGGAAGTATTTTTCAGCTTCGGCCGGTGCTGGTTTCTTCATCAAACAGACACCGGCGTTCAGGTTGACTTCGGCCGTGTAAGGATAGAGCGCATCACCGGCCGCCGCATCGAAATGCCGCACGCCGGCGTCGAGCTTGCCGCGATCGCAGAGAAACGCGCCATAGTTGTGGTGCGCCGAAGAATTGGCGGGGTCCGTGTCTAGCGCCTTGCGAAAAAAACGATCCGCCTCGTCGTATTTTTTCAGCCGCCATTGCAGCACGGCCATGATGTTGTTGGCCTGCGAATTATCCGGCGACTCTTTCAGGGCTTTATCGAGTTCTTCCTTGGCCACGTCCAGCTGGCCGCGTTGCAGGTAGTTGGCGCCAAGCATCACGTGGGTTTCGGCCCGATTGTTCTTCTTTTCCATGTCTGCCTCACGCTCCGTGGAGGAGGCGCAACCCGCCACGGCCACGAGCAGCAGAACCATCACGGCGTTGAGAAAACGGCGATTCATTCCTGACCCACCCTTGCCGTAAGGCGCTGGCGGCGGCGCGTGCGGTCCTGCACCTGTCCGGCCAGCTGGCCGCAGGCCGCATCGATGTCGTCACCGCGTGTTTTGCGGGTGATCGTGGTGAGTCCTGCCGCGATCAGCACATCGCGAAACCGGTCGATGACCGGCTTCGGAGAACGCTGGTAATGCGTCTGCGGAAAAGGATTGAAGGGAATCAGGTTCACCTTGGACGGCACGTCACGCAGAATCCGGACAAGTTCATGCGCGTGTTCAACGCTGTCATTCACGCCATCCAGCATCACGTATTCGAACGTCACCCGGCTGCGCGGCGAATCGGCGCAGTAACGGCGGCAGGCCTCGAGCAATTCCCGGATCGGGTATTTTTTATTCAGCGGCACCAACTGGTCGCGCAGCGCGTCGTTCGGGGCGTGCAGCGATACCGCCAGACTCACCGGGCATTCCTCGCGCAGGCGATCCATCATGGGTATGACGCCGGCCGTGGACAGTGTCACACGCCGACGCGACAGGCCGTAACCGTAATCATCGAGCATCAGCCGCATGGCCGGCACGACATTGTCGAAATTGAGCAAGGGCTCGCCCATGCCCATGAGCACGACATTGGTGATGATGCGCTCGCCCTTCGGGTCCCGGCCCAGGGCGCGGTTGGCGACGAGCAGCTGTGCAATGATCTCGGCGACGCTGAGGCTGCGGTTGAACCCCTGATGTCCGGTGGAACAGAACGAACAATTCAGCGTACAGCCCACTTGCGAGGACACACACAGCGTGCCTCTGTCCTCTTCGGGAATAAATACAGTCTCAATGGCGTTACCGTCGTCCAGCCGCAGCAGCCACTTGCGAGTGCCATCGGCCGCGACCTGGTCCTGCGCGATTTCCGGCACGCGGATTTCGGCGATATCCTTCAGGCGCGCGCGCAGCTCCTTGCTCAGGTTGGTCATGGCGTCGAAATCGTCCACGCCGTACTGGTGAATCCATTGAATCACCTGTGTGGCGCGGAACGGCTTCTCGCCGTGGGCGGCGAAAAAGTCCTGCATCGCCTGACGATCCAGATTGAGCAGATTGGTTTTCTCAGCGGCTGACAAAGCTATCCTCGGATGATCGCGATCTTCTCGGACAAAAAAATACGGGCCCGGCCGCTTGGCCTTGCCCGGCCCACCTCTGGTGGTTCACAAAAAGAACGACGCAAGCTCTCGAATAAAAGAGACTTTTCGTCCGTTCAGGACCTATAGTGTAGCGTCTGACGGCGGGTCAGACAATGAAGAATGGGGTATTTACCGCGAATAACAGGCGTTAGCGCCTGTAGACGGAACCGGTACTTCGCGCCCATCGGCAGACAGTCACCCTGCGCCACGGGATCCGGCGGCTAATCCCCGTGTTCATCCATCCAGGCCATCTGGATCGCCTCGAGGATTTTTTCGCCCGAGCGCTCGGGCTTGTCCTCGAAATCGGGCAGTCCCATCACCCATTCATGCAGATCGGTAAAGCGGACGGTCATCGGGTTCACGTCGGGGTATTTCTCGCTCAGCGCGATCGCGAGTTCCCGGGTATCGGTCCATTTCAGTCCCATAAAAGCCTCCTCAGTGCTGCTCGGATACGAGATTGATCGTGTACTTGGGTATCTCGACGACCAGGTCCCGATCCCCGACCTTGGCCTGACAGGAAAGGCGCGATTCGGGTTCCAGCCCCCAGGCCTTGTCGAGCAGGTCCTCCTCCTTTTCCTCGGCCGGTTCGAGGCTGGTGAAGCCCTCGCGCACGACCACGTGGCAGGTGGTGCAGGCGCAGGATTTTTCACAGGCGTGCTCGATCGGGATACCGGCGTTGAGCGCCGCGTCACAGATACTGACGCCCGGCTCTACCTCGATGGTCTTGCCCTCGGCGCATATCTGCGGATGCGGTAGAAAAGTCAAACGCGTCATGACGTGGACTTGTCCCCGGACGCGCTGAATTCCTCGAGCTTGTGACCGGTGAGGGCGCGACGAATGTTGGCGTCCATGCGACGCGCGGCAAACGTCTGAGTCGCGCTGTCGAGCGCCTTGATTGCCTGCTTGATGCGGGCAGCGTCATTGTCTTTGCGCGCGGCTATCAGGCCATCGAGATGGCGATCGATTTCTGCGCGCTCTTTCGTATCAAGCAAGTCACCATCGGCGGCGAGCGCCCTCTGGACAGCCTCGATCAGACGATCGGCGTCGACCTGCCGTTCACGGAGCTGACGTGCCTCATCGTCTTCGCGGGCGTGGTCAATGGAATCGCGCAACATGTGTTCAATCTCGTTGTCCGTCAGGCCGTAAGACGGCTTGACGACCACGCTGCTCTCCACGCCTGTCGTCAGCTCTTTGGCCGACACGCTGAGCAACCCGTCGGCGTCAATCTGGAACGATACGCGTATGCGCGCCGCGCCCGCCACCATCGGCGGGATACCGCGCAGCTCGAATCGCGCCAGCGAACGACAATCGGACACGAGTTCGCGCTCACCCTGTACGACATGAACCAGCAATGCCGTTTGACCGTCCTTGAACGTGGTGAAGTCCTGGGCCTTGGCCACGGGGATAGTGGTGTTACGCGGAATGATCTTCTCCACCATGCCGCCCATGATTTCCAATCCCAGGGAAAGCGGAATCACGTCGAGCAACAGCATCTCCTCGTCGCGCTTGTTGCCGATCAGAATATCGGCCTGCAAGGCCGCGCCGATCGCCACCACCTTGTCCGGATCGATATCGGCCAGCGGCTCGCGCCCGAAAAACTGCGAAACCTTATCGCGCACGCGCGGAATACGCGTCGCCCCGCCGACCAGCACCACGCCATCGACGTCGTCGGCGCGGATACCGGCATCGCGCAATACACGTTTGCAAGGTGGAAGTGTGCGGTCAACCAGCGGATCAATCAGCGCATTCAAGCGGATGCGTGTGAGCACCCCTTCCCAGATTTCGTTGTTGTCGCGCTGGATGCGCAGCGTCGCATGCTCGGCGCCGGTCAACATTTCCTTGGCGGCGCGCGCATCGCGCAACAAGCGGCGCATCTGCCGGTGATCGGCGTCATCCTTGATGCCGGCCTCGCGCATGATCCATTCGGCGATCGCATGGTCCATGTCGTCACCGCCCAGCGCCGAATCGCCCGCGGTCGCCATCACCTCGAATACTCCGCGGTTGAGCCGCAGCAGAGAGATATCGAAGGTCCCGCCGCCCAGATCGTATATCGCGTATATGCCCTGCGGATTTTTGTCGAGACCATACGCCACCGCGGCCGCCGTGGGTTCACTGAGCAGGCGCAGGACATTGAGACCGGCAAGACGCGCCGCATCTTTTGTCGCCTGGCGCTGGGCATCATCGAAATAGGCCGGCACGGTGATGACGGCATCCCCGATTTCCACGCCGAGGGATTCCGTGGCGCGGAGTTTGAGTGTTTTCAGGATTTCAGCGGAAACGGCCACCGGGCTCTGGTCGCCGGCGACGGTGCGGATGCGTGGCATCGCGGAATCCCCGCGGGAGAATTCATAGGGAAGCGATTGACCGAGTTTGCGCACGTCCTCGATGCCGCGCCCCATCAGGCGCTTCACCGACGCAATGGTATTGAGTGGATCCTCGTGCGCCACGGCAATGGCATCGTGGCCAACGATGGGTCCGTCTTCCACACGGTAACGCACCACCGATGGCAGCAGGTGACGTCCCTGCCCGTCCGGCAAGGTTTCCGCCACGCCGCTGCGGACGCAGGCAACGAGCGAGTTGGTGGTGCCGAGATCGATGCCCACCGCGTAACGGCGTTCGTGCGGCGCCGGCGTTTGCCCCGGTTCGCTGATCTGAAACAATGCCATGGTAATTGATTCGATTATTAAACCGCCAAGGCGCCAAGGTCACCAAGAAAGCATGATCCAGAAACTTGGCGTTCTTCGGCGGTTAAGAATTCCTTAAATCAGTTCTTCTTCGAGATTGTCGATTTCCCGGCGCATCTTTTCCAGAAACTGCATCTCTCGCACCGCGTTGCGTGCCTTTCCGCTTCCGTCCGGCGAGTCGTCGGCGAAGGCGCGTCGAAATTGCCCGATCTTGTCCTGCAACCGCTGCTCGATCCGGTTCGCCAGTTCCGCCAGCTGTTTGTGCGGATTATCCGCCTGTCTCACTTCCTCAAGTTCTTCGCGCAACTCCATCTGTTCCATCAAAAACGCGGGGTCCATCGTCGTGTCGGTTTCATCGCCAAGATCGATGCCGCGCAGACTTAAAAGATATCGTCCCCGCCGTACCGGGTCCTTGAGTGTCTGGAAACCCTCGTTGATCAGCGCCGTCATCTGCAGCGAGAGACGGCGATCCTGGTCGGAGGCGTTGGCAAACTTGTCCGGATGGATGCGCCGCTGCAACTCACGGTAGCGTACGGCCAATTCATCGGTGTCGATATCGAATGTCACCGGCAGTCCGAACAATTCGAAATGATTTTTGCCCGGAGCAGGATGCATGCCGGTGATGTCGACGTCTCAGACGTTGAAGCTTTCGCCGCAGCCGCAGCTGTCCTTGACGTTGGGGTTGTTGAACTTGAAACCCTCGTTCAGCCCCTCACGCGTGTAATCGAGCTCGGTGCCGTCGAGATAGATGAGACTCTTCGCGTCGACGATGACTTTCGCCCCGTGGCTCTCGTACACGTGATCATCGGGTTCGATCTTGTCCGCGTACTCGATCACGTAAGCCTTTCCCGAGCAGCCGGACGCCCGCACGCCGACACGCAGACCTTCGCCCTTGCCGCGTTTTTCAATAAACTTTCGCACGCGCTCGGCGGCGGCCTGGGTCATGGTAATTGCCATATCTGTCATGTTCTCCGTTTTGCCTGACCAAAAAATATCAGGCGGCGTCGGCCTTTGAGCCCTTGCCGGTTGCCTTGGTCTGGTAATCCGCAATCGCCGCCTTGATGGCGTCCTCGGCCAGCACCGAGCAGTGGATTTTCACCGGCGGCAGCGCGAGTTCCTCGGCAATCTGGGTGTTCTTGATCTTGCCCGCCTGCTCGATGGTCTTGCCCTTGACCCACTCGGTCAACAGCGAGCTCGAGGCGATGGCACTGCCGCAGCCATAGGTCTTGAACTTGGCGTCCTCGATGACGCCCTGCTCGTTGACCTTGATCTGCAATTTCATCACATCGCCGCAGGCGGGCGCACCGACCATGCCGGTGCCCACGTTCGGGTCGGCCTTGTCCAGGACGCCTACGTTGCGCGGATTCTCGTAATGGTCCAATACCTTGTCACTGTATGCCATGGTTGTGTCTCCTGAAAATAGCCCGAATCATTTTCTGCTCAATGCGCCGCCCACTGCACCTTGCTGAGGTCAATGCCTTCCTGATGCATCTCCCACAGCGGTGAAAGTTCGCGCAACTTCGCGACTTTTTCCTTCACCAGCATGGCGGCGTAGTCGATTTCTTCCTGGGTGGTGAAGCGCCCGATGGTGAAACGAATCGAACTGTGCGCCAGCTCGTCGTTGCGCCCGAGCGCCCGCAACACGTAGGAAGGCTCCAGGCTGGCCGAAGTGCAGGCCGAGCCCGAGGAAACCGCGATGTCCTTGAGCGCCATGATGAGCGACTCGCCTTCGACATAATTAAAACTCATATTGAGATTGTGGGCGACGCGATGCTCCAGGTCGCCGTTGACATAAACCTCGGGCATGTCCTTGAGGGCGTTGAGCATGCGGTCGCGCAAACCGCGTACGCGCTCGATCTCCGCGGCCATTTCCTGCTTTGCATAACGGAATGCCTCGCCCATGCCCACGCACTGATGCGGCGCCAGGGTGCCGGAACGCATGCCGCGTTCGTGGCCGCCGCCGTGCATCTGCGCCTCGAGACGCACGCGGGGTTTGCGCCGCACATACAGCGCACCGATGCCCTTGGGTCCGTAGGTCTTGTGCGCCGACAGCGACATCAGGTCCAGATTCATCGCATTCACGTCAATCGGCGTTTTACCCGTGCTCTGCGCCGCATCCGAGTGGAACAGCACACCGCGTTCGCGCGTAATTTTTCCGATGGCGGCGAGATCCTGAATGACGCCGATCTCGTTGTTCACGTGCATGACGGACACGAGAATCGTGTCTGGGCGGATCGCGGCCTTGAGTTTCTCCAGATCGAGCAAACCGTTGGGCTCGGGATCGAGATAGGTAATTTCAAAGCCTTCGCGCTCGAGTTGCCGGCAGGTATCCAGCACCGCTTTGTGCTCGGTCTTGCAGGTAACGATATGCTTGCCCTTCTTGCCGTAGAAATTGGCTACACCCTTGATCGCAAGATTGTCGGATTCGGTCGCGCCCGAGGTCCAGACAATCTCCTTCGGATCGGCGCCGATCAGCGCCGCCACATTTGCACGCGCTTCCTCGACCGCCTCCTCGGCATGCCAGCCGAAGGGATGCGAACGCGAAGCCGGATTCCCGAACTCGCCGTCAAGCGTCAGGTATTTGCACATCTTCTCCGCCACGCGCGGGTCCACCGGCGTGGTGGCGGAATAATCAAGATAAATCGGTTTTTTCATTTTCCCTTCTCTCTAAATCACGGCTTGCCCGCGAGTTTCAGCCGACGGCTCGCCCGGCGACGCGCCGCAACTTATGCACCTGCGCTGCCAGCGCCAAGATACTGTTGATCGCAAAATAGCCGGTCTGAGTACCGTCGTTCATGAAAATCGCCTGGCCGGGATGTACGGTTCCGTGAGTTGTGGCGACATTGATTCCAGCACCCGCGAATCGAACGCAGCGGTCGCGTTATGATGAAAATAATCCGGCATTGACAAAACCCGCCAAGAGATTAATTCGCTACCACCTGCATGCGTCCTTCCTGGCGCGAGGCCACTTCCTGTACATGCGGCTTGGTGACCAGATCGCCCAAGGTGATCCCATTCAGAAATTCATGAATGCGGGTACTCAGGTCTTCCCACAGCTGATGCGTCAGGCAGGTCTCGTCACCATGGCAGTTTTTTTCACCGCCGCAACGAGTGGCGTCGATGTTCTCATTTATCGCCACAATAATTTCGGCGACCGAGATCTTGGCGGGTTCCATCGCCAGGGTGTAACCACCGCCCGGGCCTCGCACACTGTCCACGAGTCCGCTGCGACGCAGTTTGGCGAACAGCTGCTCGAGGTATGACAGGGAAATCCCCTGCCGTTTAGCGATGTCCGCCAGAGTCACCGCGCCCTTGTCATAACGCAGGGCCAGATCCAGCATGGCTGTCACGGCATAACGACCTTTCGTTGTCAGTTTCATAGGATATATTCCCACACGGTTTATGTACCGATGTAGTTTACTTACCTGATGGAATTAGTCAACTATTCTCTTTGGGCCTATCTCTTTGCGGATAGCTATCCGGCGGCGGTTCTTCAAGATTACTTACATCAAGCTGTGGCATTTCCAGATTTACCTTGATTCCAGCCTTTTCCAGCGCGGATGAAAGAATTTTCATTTTATTATCAACAACATGCATGTGGTCCAACATTAAATCAATCGCCTGGGCCACTGGGTCGGGCATTTCGGGACTCTGGCCGTAGGCGTCGAATCCGATCTTCTTGGCCATCGCCTCACGCAACTGGGATTTCGTGTCCTGCTTCTTCGGGCTCGATGACCCGTCCTGGAATACCGACGACGGTCGCCCCTGCCGGCACATCCTTCACCACCACGGAATTGGAACCGACACGCGCGTTATCGCCGACCGTAATCGGCCCCAAGATCTTGGCGCCGGCACCGACCACGACGTTATTGCCCAGCGTTGGATGGCGCTTTCCCTGGCGCCAGGTGGTCCCACCAAGCGTGACTCCGTGATACAGCGTGCAATCGTCTCCAATCTCGGCCGTTTCACCGATCACGACGCCCATGCCGTGATCGATGAAAAACCGCCGCCCGATCTTCGCGCCCGGATGAATCTCGATGCCGGTAAGCCAGCGTGCCGCCAGGGCGAGCAACCGGGCCAACCATCTGAGATGCCAGTTCCACAACCGATGCGAGAGACGATGGAAGGCGAGCGCATGCACGCCGGGATATACCGTCAGCAGTTCGAACACGGAACGCGCCGCCGGATCACGCTGAAAAACGCTGGTCAGATATTCACGCAGATTTTTAAGCATGTTGGATAATATTCTGATTTGAAAGTATTATCTTTATTCTTGATTGTTTTTGTCAAGTTTTTCATGGTGCTGCTGAACAGCCGTTAGTATGCCACGTAAAATGTTCATTTCGTTATGATCCAATACGACCCGATTGAACAGCCGCATCAAACGACGCATCAGTCGCCGCGGGTTGGCTGGGTCGAGAAAACCAATTAGCTGCAATACCTCTTCCATGTGGCGGTACAAGCCCTGCATGTCCTCGTCGCTCGACCGGCCTGCCTTCACGCGTATCCGCCTGGTTCGCTGACGACTCAGAGAGCCCCACTCGGTGAATCTCATAGGCAAGTATCTGTACGGCACAAGCGAGATTTAGGGATGAATAATTCCTGTCGGTGGGAATGGTCACGACGAAGTGGCATCGGTCCAGTTCCGCATTGAGCAGTCCGGTGCGCTCCTGTCCGAAAAGCAATGCTACCGGACCCTGCTGCGCCCCTTCCACCAGACGGCGTGCACAGGATTCCGGAGCAAGACTGGGCCATTCAATACGGCGCTGACGCGCGCTCGTGCCGATAACGAGATGGCAATCCTTGAGCGCCTCATCGAGCGAGGCGCAGATCACCGCATTCTCGAGCACATCGTCCGCGCCGGCGGCGCGGTCAGTAGCATCGGCGCTGGGGAAATCTTCGGGGGCCACCAGATACAGGTGGTGCAGGGACATATTTTTCATGGCGCGCGCGGTCGCGCCGACATTGCCCGGATGGGTTGGACGGACCAGAACGATGCGGATGTTCGATAGAAACATGAGCCGTCCTGTATTGAGATTGACGCCTATTCTACAGGCTTCGGCCTCGGGCTTCCGCTTTCAACCTGCGGCCCGGCCCATTACAATGCATGCCCACATCCGGCGCACCCCCGCATAAGCCAGCCCGTCAGGAATAACCCATGCATCCCATGCTGAATATGGCGGTCAAGGCCGCACGCAGTGCCGGCCAAATCATCATGCGCCACCTCAATCAACTGGATCGTCTGACCGTTGAAAGCAAGGGCCGCAAGGATTTTGTAAGCGAAGTGGACCGGATGGCGGAAAATGAAATCATTCGTATCCTGCATGCCGCCTACCCGAACCATGGCTTCCTCGGGGAAGAATCCGGCGTACGAGCCGGCGACGATTACGTGTGGGTGATCGATCCGCTCGACGGTACCACTAACTTCCTCCACGGCATGCCGCATTTCGGCGTCTCGATCGCGCTCAAGTGCAAAGACCGTCTGGAACAGGCGGTGGTGCTGGACCCGACGCGTGACGAACTCTTCACGGCCTCGCGTGGCAACGGCGCGCAACTCAACGACCGCCGCATCCGCGTCAGCCGCGTCACGGATATGGAATACGCGCTGCTGGGTGCGGGCTTTCCGTTCCGATCGCATCAATATACGGATGCCTGGATTAGCACCCTGAAGGAATTCATGCTGAGCACGAGCGGCATTCGCCGTCCGGGTTCGGCCTCGCTCGACCTCGCGTACGTCGCCTGCGGACGATTCGATGGCTTCTGGGAAATCGGATTGAAACCTTGGGACATGGCGGCCGGCGCGCTGCTGGTGCAAGAGGCCGGTGGATTCGTCAGTGACTTCGCCGGGGAGCAGGGTTATCTTGAAAGCGGCAACATCCTCGCCGGCAACCAAAAGATTTATGCCGAGATGCTGCGTCGCCTCCAGCCGCATCTGCCGCCCGAGCTGCTGCGCTAGCTGCGCGGCAACTCTTTCAACACATCCGCAAAAACAATCGACTCGAAGATATTGCTATGCTCGAGGCGCTTCAACAGACGCACCGTGCGCACCCCTTTCCCCTCTTCCGCCAGCCACAGGTTGGTGCCGGGCGTAAAGACACCGCGCGGCAGGAGCAACGTCGCCGGCCGGCGCAACACTTCAACCGCCGGTAAAAGCAGGGCGGGCTGATATTCGCGCTCGCTCGCAGGTCGAACCGGCGCCACCGCAACCGGCGCGGCGCCGAAGGCCAGAAGCTCTACGCCCATTTCGAGCTCATCGGCATGAGGGCTTTTCATCCAGCGAACCACGCCGGCACTCCAGCGTCCGACCTCCTCCATCTGCTGGATACCAATCACGTCACCCACGCGCACGTACGTGCGCGCATTTCCATGGCGCACGAGTTGCAGCCCTTTGGGTGCCGCATCTTTGATCTGCCAGCGGTCTACCCGGAAGATTCCGCTTGAAGTGAGTGTGATATCGGCGGTCTCCACCGCCGGGGACGGCGATATTTTTTCAGTCGGTTCATCGAGTGCAATAAAGTCCTCGTCCTGATTCACCTCGCGGGAAATATCCTCCTCGATGTGCGCTGGTAAAATAAATCGGTCGTCGGATATGCCATGGGGGCTTTCCATGACCGGAGGCGCAAACGGTTTCTGGCCGCTGGCAAAGAAATGCAGCGCCGGAATTCCGGCACACACGAATGCCGGACCGCCGCGCTGGATGCGCGAATACTGCCGCCGCGGTACCTGACCCCAGGAACGCTGCATGCGTTGCAGCATCTCCAGGCACATTGTGTCGAGACAATCCAGCCCAATCGAAAGCGTGCGGGCGCTGTCGCCCTGCTGCAGACGCTGAATGAAAAACTGGATCGTGCGCAACAGCTCGACGGCATCGAGTAGACGCAATCCCTGATCCGGCTGGAATTGCATATCGCGCGGGAACGGTACCGGCGGCGAGTCCGTCGTCAGATCGATCAGAAAATGTCCGGCGGGATGCGGTACCTCAAGGTTGTCACGCAGCTCGGCCTTGGCGCCCCAGTGGGACAGAAAGCGCTGCACATGACGGCATTCGTTCTGCGGCAACTGGTAAGGATTGCTCAGCCCCAGCAGAAGAACACGAATGTAGTCATGCACGAGCGTGGTTTTTGTGCCCATTGGCATGGCCATCTCCACCACTTCCGTCTCAAGACCGTGTTCCACCGCATAACGATAGATGGCATGGAGTTCGCGCCAGACCTCTGACGGATAGGGCATGTAGACCTGGTAGGAGTGCAGTAGCACTTCACCGAGGTAGTGCATGGCGCGCTCAAGCGCATGTGCGCGCAGCGACTTCTTGCCCCAGCGCAACCGCTGCTGTTCCATCTCGTGAAGGCAGCCTTTGTAGCCGTAGGCCATCTCCATGTGCAACTGACGGATGAATTCCGCCAGTTGCCGTTTCTTCGGTGTCAGGGGCAGCGCCGCGCGGGAAAAATAGGGCTCAAGCGCAGCCGTGACAGAGGCGACCGGACTGCAGTACAACTCCATCAACTCGAAACGGCAGGTGGCGTCCAGTTCCTGGCGGTTAAGGGTATAGAGGGCCTGATAGATTTCCCGCGCCGACTCGGCGCTGTCGGCCAGCGGCAGCGAGGCGAGCCAGGCACGCGCGGATTTCGGATCGGTTTCGGCCATCCAGGCTGAAACCCGCTTTGCCGGCATTGAAAGAGTGAATCCCGTCACTGATGACTCCGTGGCGTTGGGCCAGGGTATTTCCGAATACTATCAACTGATTATATAGCACAACGCATGATAAATCCGGGTGGCGGACTCAGGCAATTGTATGGAAGAATTCCACGTTATTAACGACTTACAGACGATCAAAAGGCGTCCCGCTTATTCCCCGTATTCGGCTGCGCGTGTATCATTCGGCGCGTTTCATCATGTTTCATAAATTAGTGGAGATGGTCGATGACTTATGTGGTTACTGAAAGCTGCATCCGCTGCAAATACACGGATTGCGTGGAGGTCTGCCCGGTGGACTGTTTCCACGAAGGACCGAATTTTCTGGTCATCGACCCGGACGAATGCATCGATTGCACCCTGTGCGTACCGGAGTGCCCCGTAAACGCCATCTTCGCGGAAGACGACCTGCCGGAAGACCAGAAGCAGTTCACGCAGATCAACGCTGAACTCACGAAAAAATGGCCGGTCCTCACTGAGAAAAAACCCGCCCCGCCGGATGCCGCCGAATGGGAAGACAAGCCCGACAAACTCAAGTACCTTGAGCGCTGAAGCAGCGACCCGGCAAATTCCGTATCCTCATCGGCTCGCTGCAGCGGGTGCCCACTCGCGCCAACCGCCCAACAGTGGAAAATATAGCCCCAAGCGGATTGGCCGGGCATCGATCTTACCCATCAACGCCGCGTAACGCTCAAGCTGCGCCGCATAGCGTTCGCGCTCACGGTCGAGAAATTCATCCAGTCTTCCACCCTCATGGGAACTCGCCTTGTAATCGATGATCCAGCGCACGCCCTTATCGTCAACGAACGTTCGATCAAGAATCGCATTCACAATCTCTCCATCAATAATACCACTCAGCGCATACTCACCATGCGCATCTGAATGCGCTTGATCCAGGATCCAGCGCCCGCGCTCATCCGACAGCGTCCGCGTCAGAGCCGCCTCGGCACGTGCGACCGCCGCCTCGAGTTGTGCCGGCGGCACACCTTCCTCCGCCAGGCGCCTTGCGAGTACCGGCCGCAACTTTCCTATACGTTCCTGGTCCCAGTTTTCGAGCCCATCGCGCCCAATGTGCTGCAGGACCCAGTGGACCAAGGTACCCACGTGACGGATGACTTCCCGCGCCCACTCGAATTCCACACGCGGCAGAGCCTCCCTCGCTTCGATCACCGCTTCGCCCTCGTTCCACGCTACCGGTGCCGGAATGGCGGGCAATTGCCAACTTATCGGTAACCTCCTGAGCAATGCCCGCGGTGGATCCGCTAAAACATCGGCAACGGCATTTCCCCGTTCATCCGCCGACATTTCGTTCAGGGCCTTGTCAAACTCTGGCCGCACTTCCTCCCAGAGATGGTACAGGAGCGAACTCCGGGGCGGCGGCGTCACTTCCCGCGCTCCGTTCTTCTCGCTCACGGCCACGTGGCCCAGGAGATGCAGCCGGTCGATCGCGCGCGTCGCGGCGACATACAATACGCGCCCATCCTCGTAACGGCTCTTGGTGTCATCGAATTGCCTGAGAAAACTGAAAATCGGTTCGGCGTCCTTTCCGCTCTCCCGGATCGGCGCGAGCAAGAGATCGACTGCGCGCGTACGCGGGTTCGGTCGCTCCGCCCAGGCGAGCAACGGCAGATTCGCTGGGTCGCGGTATTCGTCCGAGTCCCGGGACGATCACCGTGTGGAACTGAAGCCCCTTGGCCTTGTGGATGGTCATGAGCTGAAGCCGCTCCGTTGCCTCGACATCGGGCAGGGCGAACAGCTTCTCCACCCGCTCCGCCAGCACGTCGAGTTCCACGAGATCGCCGGCCACCTCGAGCTCTTCGAGCAGATCGAGATAGGCCAGTGCATCCGCGAGATCCGTCGCATCAGCCGCACAGGCCGGCCCGCCCAGCGCGATCCACGCCCCTTCGACGAGCCGACGCAGGGGCTGGCGCCGGCGGCGAGCGAAGCAATCCGCCATCACGACCCGAACGCGCTCGAGCCGTGCCTGTCCGTCCGCACCCAGGCGTGCGAGGCGCCCGGTGTCCTGCATCAATTCCCATAGCACCGCCTTCTGATCATC
Source organism: uncultured Gammaproteobacteria bacterium (assembly GCA_963750625.1). Lineage (GTDB taxonomy): Bacteria > Pseudomonadota > Gammaproteobacteria > Acidiferrobacterales > Sulfurifustaceae > Sulfuricaulis. Next base: position 39,118 of record CAVVRV010000004.1, read on the forward strand.
ACCTGCCAGCGTCTCCAGGTCGACAAGCGTGAGGCCGCACCACGGGGCACGCAGCACCGCGAGCCACGAAAGCCGGTCGCCCGGGTGGACCAGCGCGCGCGTCAGCGCCAACAGATCCTGCACGATGCTGCGGTGCCCCAGCGCCTCGATCTCGACCGCGCGAAAACGCAAGCCCGCGCGCCGCAACCGCGGCGCGATCTCGAAGAGATGCGCCGCGCGAGCGCACGAGAATGGCGATGGTTTTCTGCGACGGATCCGCCATCGCCTGCTTTACGAGGGCCACCGCTTGCTCTGCCTCGCTTCTCGTCATCTCGCCCCAGCATTGGATGCAGCATCACCGCCGGTTCCGCGCGAGCCGGATCATAGGCCTCCGCGGGCGAATAGGTGACCGCTCCCGCGGCCACGTCTTCCTGCGCCGGAAATGCCCGCGCGAACGCCCGGTTCACCCATTCCACGATCCCTTCCTGGGAACGGAAGTTCACCTTGAGGTTGAGCGGCTCAAGCCGGACATTCCCGATGCCCTGGTGCCAGACACGCAGGAACAGACCAACCTCCGCCTGGCGGAAGCGGTAAATGGACTGCATCGGATCACCCACGACGAACAGACTGCGCCCGTCTCCGGGTGTCCAGCCCGCCGTGAGCAGATCCAGAAGCTCGTATTGGCTGAGCGAAGTATCCTGGAACTCGTCGACCAACACATGCTGGATCCGGTAATCAAGCGTGAGCGCGAGATCCGTCGGTTCGTCGCGGGTTCCCAGCGAGCGCAACGCGCTCCAGGACACTTGTGTGAAATCCACCTCTCCGCGGTTCTGGAACACCACCCAAAGTTCCGCGACCGCCAGCGGCAGCAGCTGGTACAGTGCCTCCACCACCTCCCACTGGCTATCGTCGTACCGGGGTGGCGGTAAATCGGGCAACGCGGCCAGGCGTTCCACCAATCCGCGTACAGTCGCCAAGCTTGCTGACCAGAGATCTCGAACCGCTCTTTAGCTTCCTTGCAGCGCGCTTTTTCCGCGGCGTTCGGCGCCGCGCTCGGCGCCGGAAAACCGGTTTTCGCATTGACCGCCTTGCGCCATTCGCCTTTCGACGTGAGAAGCAGCGACCCGAGCCCGCGCCACTTGGCGAGATCATCCGTTATCGTTCCCGGAAGTTCCGTCATGTCGAGGCAGGCCAGAATCTCGGATGGTGTGCCGGCGGTCCGCAGGTTCTCCGCGGCGAAGCGTGCGAGCGCGAGCAGCTCCGGCACCTCGACCGTTGGCATCGCCAAGCGCAGAGCGGCGAGCGCATCCTCGATGACATGCGCGAGCGCGGCCTCGAGATTCTCCCGCGACGGCGGTTGTTCGCCGCTCCCAAGGTGCCGCATCCACTGGTCGCGCCGCGCCAGCATCCCGGCGATCAACCCCTCGACCTTGGGCAGATCATTGTCGAGATGCTGCAAGAGCCGCACGATCGCCGGACTCACTTTCTCGTCCGACTCGAGCCGCGCGATCAGCTCGCGCGCGGCTTCGCGGTACAACACTTCGGCATCCTCCACGACCGCCGGAGGCGCGCCGAGGCGCGAGAGCATGGGCATCTGCCGCGTCAGCGCGGCGCAGAACGAATCGATGGTGCTCACGCGCAGCCGCTCGGGGCTTGCGATCACGTTCCACCCCTCGGTCTCATCGCGCGCGAGCGCCGCCTTCGCCAATTCCCAGGTCGCGGCCTCGTTAGGCAGTCTCCGGGCGCGGACCCTTGGCCTTCTCGAGGGCCTCGAGAACGCGATTGCGCATTTCGTTGGCGGCCTTGCGTGTGAAGGTGATCGCCACGATCTCTTCGGGATGATCCACGCACGAAAGGAGACGCAGGTAGCGCTGTGTGAGCAGCTCGGTCTTGCCCGAACCGGCAGGCGCCTGGACGATGAATGACTGATCCGGCGTGAGCGCGCGTGCGCGTGCGGCGGCATCGGCTATAGGCTTGTCGTTGCTCATGTTTCATCACCCGAACCGACCTGCAAGTCTTCCTCCAGCTCCCGGATCCGGCACAGAGGCCCCACGTCGCAATACTCGCAAGTCCGGGTTCCATCCTTCGGTGCGACACGCGCATCACCCGCGCGAAACGCCTCGCCCAGCGCCTCGATTACGCGGCGCCACTCCGCGAGCAATGCCTTCCACGATCCCAGCGCCGCCGCCTCTTTTATCTCGGCAACCGGTTCGACGCCCGGCGCCAGCCCGGCCTCCGCCGCGATGCCGAGAAAGCGTGCGTCATCTTTGCGAATCTGCGCGAAGGCCACGGCCGCGACATCGTTCTGGGCCAGGGCATAGATCGGGAGTTGCGGCTCATCCGGACGATCGCCGAACCATTGATTGATTTTCGGGGTCCCGGTTTTGTAATCGATTACAACGCGCGCGCCGCCTTCGAGCTCATCAACACGGTCCGGCACGATCCTGATCGTCAGTCCGCCATAACTGGCCATCTGCTCCTTTTCGGGAAACACCACGGTAAATGGCGCGCGCTGCTTCTCGATTTCGAGCCAGCCGAGCACCAGTCGCTCGAGCCGCGCCTGTTCGAGCGCGATGAAGCGCGCCGTGAACGTCTGCGGTCGTTCACGAGCCATCTCCGCTATGGCGCCGGCCACGGCCTCGCGGACCGCGAGGCGCACCGCTTCTTCCGGAAAAGCACACAGGTTCGCGTGGGATTTCAGATTGAGCCAAAGCGCTTTCATGACACCGTGAAGGAGATTGCCGCGATCAATGGCATCGAGCCCGGGCTCCGGCTCATCGAGTGCACGCGCCCCGAGACGCGCATGCGCGAACGCGCGGAACGGACAGGCAGCCTGATCCTTGAAAACGCCGGTTCCGCGACGTGCCTCGGTTCCGGCTGCCAACGATGCGGCGCGCTCATCCGATATCTGCTCCAGTGGCGGGCGCGATTCATGAACCAACTGATGCAACGCGCCAATGACACATGGCGTTTCGGGTTCCTTGGCGGGCAAATGAGCTATGAGCGGGCTGGGTCGCAGGTTCTCATCGCCACTGCGCCGTGCGTGGCTGACAATGACTTCCGGTGCGCTCGCAAGGAGCCATCCCGTCAGACGACGGGCGAACTCAAGTTCGCGGGCCGCCGAGGCGTGCGGCAGGTTGTATCGGCGCTGCAGCTCGATGGGAAGGAAGGGATTCGGGCGCGGCTTGTCGGGCCAGGCCGCATCATGCAGCCCGGTGATCCACAAGCCGTCGAACTCGAGACCCGCGGCTTCGAGCAATCCCATGACCTGAACCGGAACCTCCGGCGTTTTCGGCTGGAAGATGCGCTCACCGGCCATGTGCACGAGTGTCGAGAACGCCTCGGCGTAACTTATCCGATCCGTGACCTCATCAAGGGTCGAGAGCACGGAAAGCAGCTCGCGCCACGCCTCCACGGTTTGATATTCGTCACTATCGAGCGGGCGATCGCCCGGCCACCCAAGCGCCAGGAGCCCGCGGGCAAAGCCCTCGGCCCAGGCGCTTGGAAGCTGTTTTTTCGGAAAGGAATCGAGGAGCGCGCGCCAGTTCTTGAGCCGCGCCGCGAGCATCGGCGCGCTGTGTGCGCGCCAGCCTCCCTCCCTATCCTGATCCTGAGCAAGGCGCAGCAAGCCATTGATTCGCACGAGGGGTTCAGCTTGGCGGCACGCCACATCGAGGAGTGCACGTTGCGGCCACTCTTCGGTTGCGCCGCCCAGAAACGGAGACCGCAACAGGCTCCCGGTCTCCTCGCAGGCCAACTCGCCTTTGCCGAGCTCAAGGATTTGAAGCGCCGTGTGCACGATCGGATATTGCGAAAGCGCCTGGCCCAGGGAAAGGTTGTAGGGACGGGTGGCGTTCGCGGAACCTGGCAGCACGGCTCCCGGCACGAACGTGTCATCGAAAATTCTGACCACCTGCGGGCGCATCGCGCCGAGATCCGGTACGATAACCCCGATGCGGGATGCCCCGGCCTCCAGCCGCTCCCGCGCCCAATGAGCGGCGGCGGCAATTTCCTCCAGCGGACCGGCAAGCTCGTAGCGTACGACGGTATTCGGCATGGGGTATGCATCGATCGGCTCCACCACCGTGCCAGCGCGACGCAGGATTTCGAGCAACCGCTCCTGCTGGGGAGTATGCTCTTCGAATCCGAAAAGCAGCAGTCGCTTCGGGGCGTTCAGACGCCCGCTCGCTAAAGCCTCAACGATTGCATCCGCCAGACGGGCGCGATCCTGCCAACCCTGGGCGCGGCACCGTTCATCAAAGTCATGCGACCAGATTGCAAAAGCCCGCACGTCCTCGTTGGGCCCGGTGTCCGGCAACGGCAACGGAATGGTCCACTCCCAGCTAAGCCGCCATGCATCCTGGACCGTCTGCGCCGTGGCAGAGGACTGTAAGAGCCCGTCCCCGAAACTTGAGTCACCGATGATCGATTCCCAGAGCATGGCCTCCTGAACCGGACTGAGCAAGGTGCGAGTAACCAACTGCTCTTTTGCCAACGACGGCGCCGTGAACTCGTCCCAGTACCGTTCAAGCCAGGCATTCCACGTAAGGAGGTCCGGACTCTGCCACGCCAGCCGTTCTTCGTCCTGCATGCGGCGCGCATACGCGATTTGCAACGTGCGTACCTGGCGCTGGCTCGCCACGAGTAACGACGCTCCGGATTTCAACGCCTCAAAAACCGAATCGCGCAATATGTTTTCCCTTATTCTCTGTCCTTATCTGCCTTCCCTGCGGACGGATGTTCGGTCCTCTTCATGCAGCGGTTTGCGCCGACTCGGTCCTGCAATGGTTACGACGCGCATATTACGCAAGAAAACACTCCGTTGACGGTGACACGAGCCGCTTGCCCGAATTAGCGACTGCTTTGCGGCATGTTTTTATCGTATCAGGCGTGCAGCTCCTGGCGAAAGCCACTTCTTTCCACGTCGCGCCCGGCGATATCATTAAGATTGTCTTGGTGAGCTTCGTCCTGTTTATTACCGACATGAATAATTGTTGCCTTGTCATTTCAGCACCAGGCAAGACCGGGTCGAGCATTAAAATCACGACCAATAAAAAAGGCGGCCATTCATGGCCGCCTCTCGGATACACTCTACGAATTACCTGCATACCCGGGACACTTCCCTGCATCCCTGGAGACATCCCTGCACTTCCGGTGTTGGCAGTAAAAGTATTTCCCTATGCGCATCCCTGCCTCCCTTGAATATAGGCCGGGGTAACCAACATGCAAGGAACGGCATCCATATGTTTACCAAAGGCTTTTTGTTACATTACATGCGCTTCATAAAGAATCTGGATGCTGCTGATCTTCACCGCCTGCGGCGGTTTTGTAGAGATTCCGATGACGTAATTTACGCCGGTTGGGCATGTACTACGCGGTTACGTCCCGTCTGCTTGGCTTCGTACAAGGCGGCATCCACCTGCTGGAAAAGCCACACCGCGGGGTCGGGTCCGTAGGTATCCACCCCCGGCTCCAGGCAGACAAGCCCGATGCTGACAGTCACGTCCAGATCGACTCCCTCCGGAATAATAAAGGCGCTGTGCTCGACATTGGCACGCAGCCGTTCGGCGATGGCCGCCCCCTGGGCCTGCGTCGTGCCCGGCAGCAGCAGCACGAATTCCTCGCCACCGTAGCGCGCCAGCACGTCGCTGCCGCGCAGGTCCTGCCCGAGGATGCTGGCGATCTGGCGCAGCACGCGGTCACCGACCTGGTGACCGTACTGGTCGTTAACCTGCTTGAAAAAATCGACATCCGCCAGCATGCACACGAGAGGTCCGGCCTGGCGCGCCCAACGCTCGATCTCCTCCGCCAGGCGGCGCTCGAAAAAGCGCCGGTTGGAAACGCCGGTAAGCGGATCGGTGAGTCCATCGAGCTTGAGACGCTCATGATTGACCGCGTTGTCGATGCACAGCGCCGCCACGGCCGCCAGGTGCTCGAGCAGATCCGTCGCTATACCGGGCATGAAATGCTTCGGATCGCGGCTGCCTTGATTGAGACTGCCGATCAGTTCGCCGCGACGAATAAGCGGCGCGATCGCCACCGATCCCGACGCACAGGGATTGTTTGAAAATAAGCAGGGAATGAAGATGCGCATCCACCGGCCCGAGACGCGGTCGCCATGGACGGGCAAACATTTCATTCAGCGTCTCCCGCGGAATAGCGACGAAACAATTCGGCTTCAAACCGGATTCAATGCCGGCATCGATCAGCCGTGTCATCTCGTATTCCGGATCGACACAGGCGATGGTGACACAGTCGATACCGGAAAAAGTTTCGGGAATGCCTTCCGTGATGACCCCGGCGAGATCGGTCAGCGAATTCGATCCGATCATCCGTACTTCGATCTCCCGGAATCCGGACCAGATGCGCTCGTTGTCGCGCAACTGATTACGGAGTTTCACCCATTCCCGGTCCTGTGTTGTCTCGCGTTGGTCCATTCCCTCGCTCCGCCCGTCACCGCACCGCCGTGCCCGACGATTCGGCCTTGATCCCGAGCATGCTCAACAGCCGCGGTGCGGGTACATAGCCGGGAATTGTTTTACCGTCATCGAGGAATATGGTCGGCGTGCCGTTGACGTCCAAACGCTGGCCCAGCAGGTAGTGTTTCTCCACCGGATTCGTGCAGGTTTTCATGTCCAGCTTGCCGCCGGCACTGGCGATACCGATCGCCTTGACGCGATCGGCCGCGCACCAGACAGCCACCGCGCGTTTGTAACTTTCGGAGTGCAGACCTGTCCGCGGGAAAAAAAGATATCGTACTTTCACGCCCTGCTTGTTGAGCGTGGGCACCTCAAGATGAAACTTGGAACAATAGCCGCAATCCACGTCGAAGAACACCGTCAGCGTGCGCTTGGGGTTCGCCGGTCCCATGACGATCATGTTTTGCTCGCCCACCTCATCGAGCAGCCGCATGCGAATCGAGGCGCGCCTCGCTTCGGTCAGGTTGGTATGCGTGCCCATGTCCACGAGATCGCCCATGAAAAGGTACTTGCCGTCGCTGGTCGTATAAAATACTTTCGCGTCGAATTCGATTTCATACATGCCGGAAACCGGGCCCGGCTTGATGGTCGCCGCGGAAAGCTCGGGAAAGGAGCTGACCAGACCGGCTTTGACCTGTTTCATTTCCGGTTCGCCCGCGGAGGCGGAGAAGATAAAGGCAAAACCGAGAAGACAAGATAAGACGAAACGTAACATGATGACGGGTTCTCGCTGTTCAGAGTGGATGGGGTGGCGCAGACTGCGCATGATCATACTGGCTGCCCGCGCGACGTGCCAGCATTAGACCGTGTGCGGGGTCCCCGGTTCGAAGTCATTTCAAGTTCCGCTCCGCCTCGAGCACGATGCGCGTCATGGGAATCACACTGTCCGGGTTGAGCGAGATCGAAGCAATGCCCTGGCTCACCAGCCAGGTGGTAATCTCGGGATAGTCCGAGGGCGCCTGGCCGCAGATACCCACATATTTGCCCATTTTACGGGCAGTGCGAATGGCCATTTCCATGAGCTTGAGCACCGCCGGGTTGCGTTCATCGAACCCGGTCAATAGCCCTGAATCGCGGTCGACGCCCAGGGTGAGCTGGGTCAGGTCATTGGAGCCGATGGAAAATCCGTCCAGGTGCTGCAAAAACTCTTCCGCCAGCAATGCATTAGCCGGGATTTCGCACATGAGATACACCTTGAGCTCCGCCTTTCCACGCTCCAGACCCGTGCGACCGCATGGCCGCCAGTACCTGTCAGCGCCTCTTCCACGCTGCGCACGAACGGGATCATCAAGGCCACGTTGGTAAGACCCATGTCCTCGCGTACCTGCTTGAGCGCGGCGCACTCCAGCGCAAAACTTTCACGGAAGGTCTCAGAGTAATAACGTGAAGCCCCGCGCAGCCCGAGCATGGGATTTTCTTCCTTGGGTTCAAAGCGTTCGCCGCCGAACAACGAGGCATACTCGTTCGACTTGAAATCGCTGAGACGCACGATCACCGGCCGGGGATGGAAGGCGGCCGCGATCATCCCGACACCCTCGGCAAGGCGCTTGATGAAATAGGAGCGCCGGTCACCGTAGCCGACCGTCAGCCGGTCGATATGCTTCTGCTCATCCTTGCTGAGTTTCTCGTATTCCAGCAAAGCCCGGGGATGCACCTGGATACTGTGATTGATAATGAATTCAAGACGCGCAAGCCCGACACCGTCGTTCGGCAGAAAAGAGTGCTCAAATGCCTGATCGGGGTTGCCGAGGTTCATCATGATTTTCGTGCGCGGCCGGTTTGCCGCATCGACGGAAATTTTCTCTACGCGGAATTTCAATGCGCCGTCATATACATGGCCGGTATCGCCCTCGGCACAGGATATCGTCACCGGCTTGCCCTGGCCGAGGGTTTCGGTGGCGTTGCCACAACCCACGATTGCCGGAATGCCGAGTTCGCGCGCAATAATCGCGGCATGGCAGGTTCGACCGCCGCGGTTGGTGACGATCGCCGCCGCGGTCTTCATCACCGGCTCCCAGTCCGGGTCGGTCATGTCGGTTACCAGCACTTCGCCGGCGCGCAGTTGCGACATGTCGGCGACATTCCGGATCACGCGTGCCTGACCGGCTGCGATACGACGGCCCACGCTTTTCCCGGAAGCCAGAATCTTGCCGCGTGATTCCAGGTAATAAACATCGTACTCGTTACGCGTCTCCTGCGAGCGCACCGTCTCCGGACGTGCTTGCACCACGTAGAGTTTGCCGTCCACGCCGTCCTTGGCCCATTCGATGTCCATGGGCATGTCTCGTCCGGCCCCTTTTGAATAATGCCGTTCGATTTTTACGGCGTAACGTGCGAGTTCGAGCACATCCTCGTCTGTCAGGGAAAAATGCAGGCGATCGGCCTCTGGCACATCGACATTGCGGATGGAAGAACCTCGCTCCGCCTCCTGTGCATAGACCATCTTGATTGCCTTGGTACCGAGCTGACGTTTCAGGATTGGCTGCTTGCCGGCAGCCAGCGCCGGCTTGAAAACATAGAACTCGTCGGGATTCACGGCGCCTTGAACGACATTCTCACCCAGGCCATAGGCGGAGGTGATAAAGACGACGTCACGGAATCCGGTTTCGGTGTCGAGCGTAAACATCACGCCGGAAGAACCGATATCGGAGCGCACCATTTTCTGCGCACCGATCGAAAGCGCCACGTCATCGTGTGAAAACCCCTGGTGCACACGGTAGGAAATGGCGCGGTCGTTGAAGAGCGAGGCATAAACCCGGCGGCAGGTCGTCAGCAGATCCTTGACGCCGCGTATATTAAGGTAGGTGTCCTGCTGCCCCGCGAACGAGGCGCTCGGTAAATCCTCGGCGGTCGCCGAGCTGCGAACGGCGATATCGGTATCGGGCCCGTACTCTTTCGCGAGAGTCTGGTACGCCGTGGTGATTTCCTGAGTCAGGTCGGGAGGTATTTCCGCCTCTTGGACCCAGCGGCGGATATCAGCGCCGGCCTGCTCCAGCTGGGTGAGATCATTGGCGTCTAGAAGCTTCAGGCGCCCGCGAATACGTTCGACAAGATTGTTGTGCTCGAGAAAATGCCAATAGGCTTCGGCGGTGGTGGCAAATCCATTGGGTATCCGCACGCCCTCCGCACTCAGGTGGCGATACATCTCGCCCAAAGAAGCGTTTTTGCCTCCGACAACGGGAATATCCCCGATCCCCAGTTCAGAAAATGTGCGGATGTAGCGCATGCTTCGAGCACAAAATAACGCATGCCGCCGGGATTTCCAATTGAGAATTAACGATAAGCAATTCAAAACATGGGGGTCGGCAAATACAAGCATAATAATCATGGCCTTATACGCTGAATCGGGTTGTAAGCCCCTGGCAGCACCCATCTGGCCTGATTACAGGCATGAACAATGCCTGATCATTGAGCAATTACGTCGAGACTCGCTTCCCAAATAACAATGACGAACGTGGTGCATTCTTCTGCGAAACACCCGCAAGGGCACGCGTTTGCCGCGCGTCTGGCGTTACGACTTGGGGTGAACATGTTTTCGTGGGCGATTCATGATGGTCGATTCGTGAAAAACCTGGATGCGAGACGCATCGATCAGGCGATCGTCGACCACGCCGGTAACACCATTGCCTGCCGTAACTAAGATCGCTGTTCTGGAATTTCCCAAGTCGTAATAATTCACAGCGCGATCGTCAACACGATTGCATCCCGTGCTTTGTGTAAAAAGGTCAAAGGAACGCACGCATTATTTTCGATCCCGCCTTTTGCCTGCATTGTCGTAGGGGCAATCACTGGTTATGATTCGATGAAGCGGAGGAATCCGCGCTAGTTCACCGCAATCCCCTCGAACGGTGAAATAACGCTAAATAACAACAAGGACAACCAGTGCATTCATTGTCATTGAGACGGCTTCAGTGTCTGTTGATTCTGGCTGGCAACATCGCCTTGCCGGCAGCGGCCGGTTCTGCCGAGGTTATTCCTTTATATAGCTTGAACCTGAGTCCGCTGGTGCAAATCTACGGCCTGCCGGCGCTCGGAGAAGCGCGGGTATTGAATAAAAACGAAGCCAATGTCTCGTTGCGGGTGCAGATCGCCAATAATTCCAGCAGCGCATCGAACCAGGTCGAACAACTTTTCTTGGATGGCGAAACCCACCGCCTGGCGCTGATGATGCGTCAGGGATTTGACGATGGCTATGAGTGGGGCATTGAACTTCCCTATCTCTCCCACAGCGGCGGTTTCATGGACAACTTCATAGAGCGATGGCACGAAACCTTCGGCTTGCCCAAAGGGGATCGACAAATTACCCCGCCCAATCAGATCAATTACCGCTATACGCGCAATGGTGCCGATCTTGTTCGCGTCACGCAGTCCGCCGAGGGTCTGGGCGATATTCGTTTGTCCGGTGCCGTGCAGCTGGCGCGCAATAGCGGTGAAAGAATGGTGGCGTTGCGCGGCAGTCTGAAATTACCCACGGGTGACAGCGCCACACTTCTCGGCAGCGGTAGTACCGATCTTGCCCTGTGGCTGAGCATTGCGCCGGCATCACCCTCCGGCGACGCCTGGAACGGTTATGGCGGGGGCGGAATTTTGTTGATGACTGAAGGTGACGTGCTGCCTCGGCAGCAGGAAAATTACATTGGCTTCGCAACCGTCGGCCTGTCCCGCCGGATTATTTCTTCATTGACATTCAACGCTCAGCTGGATGCCCAGAGCCCGTTCTACACCGGCAGCGATTTTCGACAACTCAGCGCCTACGCCTTACAGGGATTGCTGGGTGCGTCGTGGGAATTTTCACCGAAAAAATATCTGGAGATGTCGTTCTCGGAGGATTTGCAGGTAAACACTTCGCCTGATTTTGTCTTCAACCTGTCCTTGACCTTTCCTTTCTAAAACCGGGAAACCTGTGAAATAGCCTCCTCTCCCCTGCATTCGCGGGGAGAGGGCAGAAACCGCGTAAGCGGTTTCGGGTGGGGGTAGCGCGCGGGATCTCTGATAATTTTGTCAGGTGCTCTCAGTTTCAATGGGCCGATTTCAGCCCCATGGACTCGAGCAGCCTCTTGAGTCCCTCATCAAATGGCATCGAGGGCACGCGCCCGAATACGCTCTTGAGCCGAGAGATATCGGCGCAGGAATGCTGAATGTCGCCTGAACGCGGTTTTTCGTGGTGTTTTTCGATTTTGTATCCGGACAATTTTTCCAGGTGCCCCAGAAGCTCCAGCAGCGAGTGGCTTTTGCCGGTGCCAACATTGAAGACACCACCCGCCCCCCGCGTATCGCGCAAGGCCATGGTGAGCAGATCCGCCAGATCCGCGACATACACAAAATCGCGCGTTTGCCTGCCATCGCCGAAAACCGTCACGGGCTGTTTGCGTAAAAGCCGGTCGACGAAAATACTGATAACGCCAGAGTATGGTGACGACGGGTCCTGCCGCGGGCCGTAAACATTGAAAAAACGAAACGACGTGGCCGCCAGCCCGTATTTTTTGAAACAATCCAGAAGATATGTCTCCCCGGCGAGCTTGTCGACGGCGTAGGGGGAAAGCGGCTTCGGCGCGGTCTCCTCCGACACAGGAATCTCAGCGGTGTCACCATAGACCGCCGCCGAACCGGCGTAGAGGAAACGCTTGATTCCATTGAGCCGCGCCGATTCCAGAAGAATGACCGTGCCGTCAAAATTGGTCTGGTGGGTTGTTACCGGATCAGCGATGCTCGCCTGCACCGAAGCCACCGCGGCGAGATGAACCACGGCTTCCATGCCCTCCACGCAGCGGTGCACCATCTGCACGTCACGGATATCGCCCTTGATAAACTCCAGTGCGTAATCCTTAGGGAGGTTTTCCCGCTTGCCGGTGGAGAGATTATCCAGAATCCTGACTTGATGACCTGCGGATAGCAGTCGCTCTGTCAAATGCGAGCCGATGAATCCGGCCCCGCCTGTCACTAATACTTTCATTTCTCAAGGCTCTCCCGTACCCAGGTTTTGTCGATATGCCAGACTGTTGCCGGTCAGGCCTTATTCGTTCGGCGCTGAATCTCGTTCAACGCAAACTTGTTCCACTCAAGCACCACGATTATCAAACCCGCCGCCGCGGTATCGAACATAAAATCGTAGATGTCCGCTACACGTCCCGGTAATGTCGCCTGGTGGAGTTCGTCCAATCCGCCAATCGCAGACACGGCGACAAACAGCAGCACGGGCCACCTCCCCCCTGTGCCGAGCCAAAACAGCAGGCTTAGTGTGCCAAAGTAAAGAGAATGCGCGATCTTATCGTACGGTACCGGGAATAATCCGGCGGCAAACGGCTGGCTCCCGCCCCAGAACAAAACTACTACCAAGGTTGCCGTGCAGAGCAAGTAGAAAGATCGCGGTAGTTTTATCAAATACAGTCCGACATCACGCATTACTATATCCCCAATATTATGTTCGTTGCGCACATTCCCTCAGCTGATCAGAAAATCATTCCAAGGGTTGGCGCGTGACCCGCTCGCCATGACGGATAAGATGCTGTATGCACGAACCCAGACGGCCCCAAGTGTTGTCGGTTAGCAAACAGAAGTGTGCTTAATGATCTGATAGAAGCGGAACAATTATCGCTGAAACGCGATATGACTTGTTAATAGGCGCCTTTTCCTTGCAGCACGACACCGACTGTTTGCGCCATAATCTGCATGTCCATCCACACCGACCATTGACGAACATAATAGACGTCCAGCGCGACGCGCTCATCGTAACTTAAGTCGTTCCGACCGGATACTTGCCAAAGCCCTGTGATTCCAGGCAGCACTTGAAGATATTCACCGAAATAGTCCCCGTACCGCACGGTTTCTTGCTCTACTATCGGTCGGGGTCCAACCAGGCTCATTTCTCCTTTCAGAACGTTCCACAGTTGCGGCAGCTCATCGAGGCTTGTTCTACGAATCAATTTTCCAAGCCAGGTAACGCGGGGGTCATTACGTAATTTGTGACAACGCTCCCACTCCTCCCTCAGTTCGGAATGCTGTTCAAGATACTTGGAAAGCACGGCATCCGCATCATGAATCATCGTGCGGAATTTCCAGGTATAAAAACGGTGACCACCGAGGCCAATTCTTTCTTGACGATAAAGTATTGGATCTCTCGACTCTAGCTTGAGTAATAGCGCAATGATGGTGATCAACAACAATATGGGAGGGCTGAATACCACAATCAACAACAGATCCAGAGCGCGCTTGGCCACGTGACGACCACGACCCAGTGTCAATTGCGGGACATGTGGTCCATTTATCTTCCCAAGATCACGTTCGAATATCTCTACGCCCCGCATCCTTTGATGCACAATCTGCAGATATTCGCCGACCGCCTGCACACCTGGACCGCCGACATTACACACGGACAGTCGCACGCCTTTGCTCTTTCTAGCGTGCTGCATATCTACCGTGGAGATAGCAGAGCTATCCGCCTCGGACCCGACATTACCTGACATTTCCATCGCATTTACACCATTGCTGCAATGAGTCTATCCAGGTTGAACTTCTTATACACATAATCGCTCGCCCTGCTGCGAAAATCAGCGTGAGGCGTCTGTCCAACCCTCAAAAGGAACTGTTCCATCTGCTCCACCCATACATCCAGGTCAGTATTATCTATGGCAATTCCCGCCTGGCTCTCGCGTATAACCTCCGCTAACTCACTATCTCTATCGCACATTGCAAAAACAGGCACCCCAGCTGCTAACAAGTTGGGTAGTTTAGACGGAAACGCTCCCGGCCCCGTCCCTCTGACCTGTGGGATCACTTGCACCGTAGACCTCTCATATAGTTCTGCCAGCTGCTCATCCGGTACAAGCGCATGAAAGAATATTCGATTTGTTTTCCGCTTTTCTGTTTCCTTCTGTAACACCCCGAAGTACGCCCCCTCCGAAAATATGTGACACATCACGTCGTTTCTTTTACGGCATAACCGCTCGAAGAACTCGACAAGCTCGCGCGGCTGCTGCTTTTCAGCCAGGGCTCCAGCATAGACAACGTGAAAAAAACCATGCGGGAAATACGCTTGAAGAGTGTTTCCGGTTGCTGCTCTTTCTGACAGCGTCACAAATGGGTAGTGAACTTCGCATTTCTCACCGTCGATACGGTAGTTCTCGACAACGGCCTTATGCATGGATTCTGACAAGCAGACCACCTTATCGCAAGCTGCGAGCCCCCTCCGTTCAGTCCAGCCTGCCACGTTGGCCACTATTTTCCTGACCCAGCTTTTCGTCGACATCGCCATTATTCCTTGCAAATCATGGACTATAGCGATTAATCGCACGTGTTTCGGGAGCATCAGCCGGATTGCCGAAAGGAAGGAACCGGGCGGAACTACTGCAATGACGGTATCAACACGACGGCGCAGTCTGGCTATCCAAAGCAACGCATATATTCCAAACCACATCTCCAATATAAGCCTTCTACCGACCGCCGATCCGGGATACCGCACGTGCAAACCGCCCCGGTGAATGAATACTCCCGCGACTTCGGCATTGGTCGGTACGGGCCTCCAGGACGGATACAGCGGATACGAGGCCACGACATCGACATGCGCCCCATGCTGCACCAAACCACGAACGAGCCACGTATTATATCGCCCGGTAGAAATGGGCTCCGGGAAGAAAAAGGGAGACAATAAAATGATCTTTTGCATCGCAGTGTTTTTAAGCGTCAGTTGTGCGGCCTGAATGGCGCTTAGTCGAGACTTAGCCCACTGAACGTCCAAAAAAGAAATCGGCCTGTACGGCGAGACCCCGATCTGTCGTAAGTGATGTTGTATATACCCTTCAGTACAAATCCCCGCTCATGCAGAAAGTCGATCACCTCGCTCGCGCTTGCCTGTCCTGCATACAACTCAACAAAGGAACATTCCACGTAGATGTAGGCGAACCGGTCGAGCAGACTCTCGCATCCCTTAAGAGTCTCAAGTTCGTAGCCTTGAACGTCAATTTTCAGCAGTGCTGGTGACTCAATGTCTTCCGGCCGGACGAACTCTCGAAGCGGACCTATTCGGACGGTTTGTTGCCCGACTTCCGAAGTCCCCGGGAATATCTGATTCTGGAGAGCAGTGATCGGCAGTAGGGACGAGGAATCATCACGCGCCGAGATATGGATGGTGGCACTTCCCGTCTCTCGGACCTACCGCAACCTCATTCAGTCTGACCCGCTCGTCTTTTGCAAAGACCCGCCGATATCGGTTCGCCGGCTTGGACAAGGGCTCGAAAGAGAAGATGGTGGCTTTCGGATAACATCGCCTAGCAACAAGCGCGAACTGACCTCGGTTTGCGCCCACGTCCACAATCGTGCGACAGTTTAACTGTCGAAGTACTGGCTCATGCTCGAACGCGGCTGCCACGCCAAAGCGTAATCCCTGGATATAACGCAGACTACGGAAAGTACCAGCCAACTTTATTACTTTTTTTAACAATCTATCCCCGCCTACTACCGCTTCTTCTAACGAACCTATTTAGTAGCTGTTCCACTAGTCCCCGCTTCTGTGAGTAGCCCAACACCAGCACAGAGCTCAGCACGGAGTGCAGCCCATTCTCTGGCACTTTGCCCAAACATCAGTTCGAATCGTGACCTTGCTTCTATTGAGGCTTTGTGAAAAGTCTCCGGCGATTTCCTCCAAGCCTTCAACTGCAGTAATGTCGCCTTAACAAAGTCATCGTTCTTATCCACCACTAAGCCACATTCTACAGTGACTAAATCTTCGATAGATCCTCGGCCAAATGCTATAACCGGCACGCCGTGCGCCATGGCTTCATGGATTGTGACAGGCTCTGCCTCGTTGGCATACCGAGTCGGGAAAAGAAGCACGTCAAGACCCTCAAAAAACGCGGACTTCTCGTCACCATACATAGGGCCAACGTATTCGGCAGTTCGAACCAATTGAAGGTAATGCCGTACACGTTTCTCGATGGCGGCATCGTCAAATGGCCCAGCCAGCTTGGCGCTGAACTTCCAGCCCTCCGACTCTAGCTTGCTTACAACATGCAAGAAATCGAATACACCTTTCTCTTCGGATATGTTGCCCAAGAATCCGATGGTTTCAACAGACTGCCGGGTTCTCACGGTTGCTCGCACCAGAGGCTCCACAGACACAGAGTTGGAAAGTGGAATCACCCGGGAACAAATCGGGTACGCACCACGAAGACGGGCGGCCATTCTGACACTTAAGACAATATGCGTAGCTTCGGAACCCGCAATTGATAAAAGCCATCGAGAGAGCAGTCTTGCTTTGTCCAAATATGCGTAACTGTGATGGTGCAAATAAATGCGTAGTCCGAGGATTCTAGCGAGCGCTGCGAACAGAGACTCAAATACTTGTCCGAATCCACCGGACACACTCATATATAACACGTCACCAGCTTGTGGTCGCGACTTTAGGAAGTGGAGTAACTCGCGCAAGACCTTTGCCATGCGCTTTAGTCGGATACCCCAACCCTTACCAAGCCGATGTGGAGCAAGATCGATGACGATGGGTGAAATGCCCGCTTCCAAAAGTTGATTGCGCACAGCAGCGTTGATAACTGACATACCGAAAATTGGGGGCGGAAACGGTCCAACGAGATACACCCTTTTTCGAGGGGAGACCTTTTGATCTCTTCGCTTTGGCCGGACTTTCCTTTCGGAATGCCTATCTCTCTACCATACGTCGCAAGGCGTCTTTCATATAAGGCCTTAACCTTCTCGGCAAAACGTATTGGCGAGAAATTTTCGATCATATGACGACCACAACGACCCATCTCTTCCAGGCGGTCTTCATGGTGATGCATCCAGAGTAATTTCTCAGCGAGATCCTGCGTGGAATATGGATCAAAAGTAAATCCATTCTTGCCGTCGCACACGAGATCTTCGGCGCAGCCACATTTCTGCGACACCAATACAGGTCGAGCTGCTGCCATCGCTTCATTCACCACAAGCCCCCATTGCTCATTGTGATGGCTCGCCAGAATAAATACCTTTGACAATGCGTTTAATCGCACAACCTCCTCGAACGAATCAACCTGCCCCATCATAACTACCAGTTCATTGAGATCCAGTTTCCGAATCTGTTTCTCTACTTCGTGACGCATCGGTCCGTCTCCAGCGATCACGAACTTCCACGGTTGCTTTTCCTGTTTAATTCGAATCTACATACTCCCGATATGCAACCAGTACACGTAGCCAATTCTTTTTTTCAATTAAGCGGCCAACGGAAAGGACATAATTATCTTCGGGTGACGGACAAGTATTATTTTGCTCGGATTTCTTCTGCCTTCCGTGCTATGGCGTCATTGTCCACGCAGGCGTAACCTGACACAGCAATATCAGGTTTCATTCCCAGCCGAACAAGATATCTATATTGCGAAAGACCGCCGTAAACGCAGCCATCAAACAATTTAAGATACAAATACTTTACGAACTCTATACTCCTCTTGCGTCTTCTGTCCTCATACTGATTTTCTACCATCAAGAAACATGTTTTATGGTGCCATCGGGCATAGATAACAGCTGCTAGTGTCTCAGGTCGCTCATAACCACAGGCCAGAATCAATACTGGTTCATGTTTCTTTAGAAGTCTTAAGGTTGAAATGAACGACTGTCTGAATGATAAATCGGATTGGTCTTTCTGTACGATCACTTCTCCGTTCTTGGGCGTTAAATTAAAAAAGGGATATTCGGCCCGATTGGTCGCACAGTGACTAAAACAAATTACTGATGCATCTGGAAATACTTTTTGTAACGCCTGTACCCTAGCAATATGGTACGGGCCGTAAGTATTCCAGATGGTAACGATCTTTATGTTATTCATAATACTTTAAGCAACGAAAGCTGCACGACAAGAACCTTTTATATGCTAAGTGCAATCTGTTTCACGGTCTAGCTGTAAGGAGCTCTGAGGTGGATGAAATAAACTGTTGGTGCGGCTCGTTTTTGTATTTCAATAAAAAGTGAGATTATAGGGCACTAATGCGCCATTTAGTCCGCAATGTCTAGAGTCTTACGCTTTGCATTTGCTAATCCAGCATACTCTAGGTTTGAGTAAAGCTTCATTAATAGCTGCATTTTATTTGGTGGCGCCAAAAATCAGACATTTTGTATGACTCTTCGCGGAGCTTATCAGAATTGAGTTCCACAAATATGTATTCGCCACGTTTCAAAACATACCCCGCAACTACGTATCCAATCGAAGCGCATATTGAAAAGAGGCGCTCTTCTTCCTTTGACGTTAGTTCTGTTAGAACTACCGGTGAATCCTTGGTGATAATATCGCTACACCCCTCAAGAACATCCAAGTCGGTCCCATCGACGTCGATTTTTATTGCAGATGTGGATGGCATTGATGGGTCGATACAATCATCAATGCGAATGAGATTAACATTCTCTGGTATCTTTGCCTACGACTCCTTCAGTGATGAGAAAGCTGAATCCGCCTTGGTGGTGACGAATTGTGGCAACGAATGTGTTGATTGGATGCGGCTGCACGCACCAACCTCTGGTGTATTAACGCCCTCCAGATTGCGGCTGAGCATGCCAAATGCTTGGGCATCCGGTTCCACTGCAACCACTAAACTCGTTACTGGTGCCATGTACAGCGAGTAATACCCGGTATGGGCACCCACATCGATGAACGTACCTCCAACTTTTCGAAGGTAGCCATAGAGCAGACGTTCCTGAACCCCAGTCAACATTGCTATTGGTCAGAAATGCCTCAGCAGCCGCGGGATCCCATTGTGCAACGCGGTAGATTAATCCTGTTGGCAGTTTCATTATCAGATCGCGTCTGAAAGATGTGCTTATAAACCTGCCGAATCACCGTACGCACGGAACCATTTGACGATACCGACTTGCCATATAAAAGCTAGGTTAACAATTCTATCAAACACTCTATTCCTCCAGATGAGTAATCAAACCTATGATTTAGAACTAAACCACCAG
>CAVVRV010000005.1:0-79154 GCA_963750625.1 uncultured Gammaproteobacteria bacterium
CCATCATCGCCTCCATCATCGGGCACATTCTTCGTCAAGGTAGGCAAGAGCGGAAAAATCATGAACGGCCTTTACCGGGCCGTGATCGTTTCCGGGGTGCTTGCCGCCATTGCCTTCTATTTCGTGACGGACAAAATGATGGTCGGCAATGGCTCCTACAGCACCATGCAGATTTACGGCGCGGCGCTCATCGGGCTCGCGCTCACCACCGCCATGGTGGTCATCACCGAGTACTACACCGCGACCGAGTTCAGCCCGGTGCAGAAGATCGCGCAGGCGTCGACCACGGGCCACGGAACCAACGTCATCGCGGGGCTCGGCCTTTCCATGAAGGCCACGGCACTACCGGTCCTCGCGGTGTGCGCCAGCATCTGGGGCGCCTATGAACTCGCCCAATCTCTACGGCATCGCCATCGCCGCGACCTCGATGCTCTCGATGACCGGTGTCATCGTCGCGCTCGATGCCTACGGCCCGGTCACCGACAATGCCGGCGGTATCGCTGAAATGGCGGGGCTTCCGAAAAAGGTGCGCGACGTCACCGATCCGCTCGATGCCGTGGGCAACACCACCAAGGCCGTGACCAAGGGTTATGCCATCGGTTCGGCCGGCTTGGCGGCGCTGGTGCTGTTCGCGGACTACACCGACGCGCTCGGCACGCCGGCAAGGCGGTCGAGTTCAGCCTGTCCAATCCCAACGTGATTATCGGACTCTTCATCGGCGGCCTTCGTTCCCCTACCTCTTCGGCGCCATCGCCATGGAGGCGGTGGGCCGTGCCGCGGGCTGCGTAGTGGTGGAAGTGCGCCGCCAGTTCAAGACCATCAAGGGCATCATGGAAGGCAAGGCCAAACCGGACTATTCAAAGGCCGTGGACATGCTGACCAAAGCGGCGATCAAGGAAATGATCATCCCGTCGATATTGCCGGTGCTGGTGCCGATCGTCATCGGCTTCACGCTCGGACGCGAGGCCCTGGGCGGCGTGCTGCTCGGTTCCATCGTCACGGGCATCTTTGTCGCCATCTCCATGACCACCGGCGGCGGCGCCTGGGACAATGCCAAGAAGTACATCGAAAACGGCAAATTCGGCGGCAAGGGTTCGGACGCGCACAAGGCCGCCGTGACCGGCGACACCGTGGGCGATCCCTACAAGGACACCGCGGGACCGGCGATCAATCCCATGATCAAGATCATCAACATCGTGGCGTTGCTGATCGTGCCGCTGCTTGTAAAGATCGTCATCGCTCCCCTCTCCCCTTGCGGGAGAGGGCAGGGGTGAGGGAAATTATCAACAGGGCCGGCATAGCCGGCCCTTTGTTTTGAACTCACAGGATTATTATTAATTTTGTTTTATCCTGTTAATCTTGTATTAATCCTGTAAATCCTGTCTAAATTATTCTTTATGAAGATCTGCATCGTCTCCGACAGCCACGATCATCGCGAGCATCTGACCGCCGCCGTCACCGAAGCCAGGCAACTGGGCGCGCAGGCCGTGCTGCACTGCGGCGATCTGGTGGCGCCATCCACGCTGCATGCCATCATCCCGCTGGGACTGCCGGTGCACATCGTGCATGGCAATAACACGGGTGACCTCTTCCATCTGTCGAAGCTGGCGCACAAGCCGGAGAACCGCGTGCATTATTACGGCCAGGACGGGTCTTTCATCCTGCATGGCCGTCGTATTTTCATTGTTCATTACCCTCATTACGCCAAGGCCATGGCGCTTACCGGCGATTTCGATTTCGTGTGCAACGGCCATGAACACCACGCCGTGATCGAGCGCATCAAGAATATTAAAGGAGGAGAAACACTGCGTATCGATCCCGGCACCGTGGGTGGCGTGAGCGCACCGGCTACCTATGTGCTCGGCGATCTGGAGAAAATGGAATTTGAAATCCGGAAGGTAACGCTGCCGAAAGCTCCGCCAGACAGGCAGCAGGCCTGGGCCTGAGCGCCAAGCCCGGGGAGAAAAATAATCAGGCTTCGGCGGTCTTGCGTTCCGGCAGCGGCTTTTCGAGAGCGAGGGGATGAATTCCGAGTTTCGCGAACATCCCAAGGTCGGCGTCGGATTCCGGATTGGGCGTGGTGAGGAGCTTCTCTCCGTAGAAGATGGAATTGGCCCCGGCCAGGAAGCACAGCGCCTGAAGATGATCCGGCATCTGGCTGCGGCCAGCGGAAAGCCGCACGAACGAAGCCGGCATCGCAATGCGCGCAACCGCGACGGTGCGCACGAACTCGATCGGGTCGAGTGCGGCATTGTTTGGATAACGGCGTCCCCGGGATCTGCACCAGCAGATTGATCGGCACCGACTCCGGCGGTGGGTCGAGGGCGGCCAGCTCGGCGAGAAACTGCACGCGGTCCGCGCGCGATTCCCCCATGCCCATGATCCCCCCGCAGCAGACCTTGAGGCCGGCCGCGCGCACCTTGGTGAGTGTGTCCAGCCGGCTATCGTAACTATGGGTATGCACGATGTTATCGTAGTGGGCGCGCGAGGTGTCGAGGTTGTGGTTGTAGTAATCGAGGCCCGCCTGCGCCAGCTGCTCCGCCTGTCCGTCGCGCAACAGGCCCAGCGTGGCGCAGGTTTCCATGCCGAGAGCCTTGACGGCGTGGACCATCTCCGCGACCTGTATCAGATCCTTTTCTTTCGGCCCGCGCCAGGCGGCGCCCATGCAGAAGCGCGTGGCACCGCGCGCCTTGGCCGCGCGGGCGGCAGTGATCACCACTTCCTTCGACAACAGCGGCTGGTTTTCGATCTCGGTTTGAAAACGCGCCGACTGCGGAACAATAGCCGCAGTCTTCCGAACAACCGCCGGTCTTGATGGACAGCAGCGTCGAGAGTTGCACCGCGTTCGGATCGAAGTGCCGGCGATGCACCGTCTGGGCACGGTAGATCAGATCGCTGAACGGGAGTTCGAACAGCGCGGCAATTTCAGCGGCGTCGGGATGCATCGGGAGTCGTCCGGTAATAATTATTAAGAGCGATCAAGCTAGGGGAAGCCGCGCCGCTTGTCAACTCTCCAGTAATCCGAGAGTTGACGGTGGCTTAAGCGCTGCGCGCTGTTTTCGCGGGGCGCGCCGGCAGCCATGGCACGCAGCCGGTCGAGGTCGCGCAGCACTATCTGGCGACCATGAACGCTAATCAAATTCTCTTCCTGGAAACGGGAAAGCAGGCGGCTCACGGTCTCGAGCGCCAGGCCCAGGTAATCGCCCAGGTCCTGGCGCGACATGCTGAGCCTGAAATCCACCGCGCCGGTGCCGAGCCGCGCGAAACGGCGGGAAAAACTCATGAGACACGAGGCCAGCCGTTCCTCGGCGCTCATGCGTCCGAGCATCATGAGCATGTCTTCATCGCGCACGATTTCACGGCTCATGATGCGCAGCAACTGATGCTGCAAGCCCGGGACTTTCTGTGCCAGTTCCTCGAGTGAATTAAAGGGTATCTCGCAGACTTCGGAGGTTTCCAGCGCCTCGGCGCTGCACGGATGCAGGTCCGTGTTGATCGCGTCTATCCCCAACAGTTCGCCGGGAAGATAAAAACCGGTCACCTGCGCCCGGCCGTCCTCGATAAGTCCGGTGGTTTTGAGCGTGCCGCTGTGGATGGCATACAGCGAACGCAGCGGATCGCCATAGCGGTAAAGCAATTCGCCTTTCTTCAGGGTGCGGCGGCGTTTGATGATCTTGTCGAGCGCGGCGAGATCGGGCTCGCTCAGGCCCAGCGGCAGACACAACTCGTGCAGCGAGCAATCCTTGCAGGCCGCCTTCATGCTGGAGATGTTAATCACCGTCGCGGCTTCTTTTTTTTGCATAAGCTGCTTATCCTGTTTCGGAAGGCCATTTTTAGCAGGATTGGCCTGAGGCGTCTATCAAGACCATCCAAACTATACGGGTTCAAACCACCACGTCAACCACTCATATAATATTACGATGGAATCATCGCATTTTACCTCGCTCATTAAAACAAGTAATGACAAGCTGAAAACAAGTTATGACAACCTATCCCTCACTCTTCCTGCTGAGCGGATCAGGGTGTCCGACCCGTGGCGTTTATCGCGAGCTGACAGGAGTGGTGCGATGCATGCAGTCGTTTGGCCGCGAGCGGTATTTCCGAAAGACATTCTGGACATTTCCGGGTGTCCGGTGCCTTGGCCGGCGCTTCTTCCTTCTTCAGCCGGTTCATCGCCTTGATCACCATGAACAGCGCGAAAGCGACAATGATGAAATCAATCAGCGTATTGATGAACAGACCATAATTCAGCGTCGGGGCGCCCGCGGCCTTGGCAGCCGCGAGCGTCGGGTAACTGCCGCTGCCGAGAGTGAGGAACAGGCCGCTGAAGTCCATGCCGCCCATGGCCAGGCCGATCGGCGGCATCAGCACGTCGCTCGACGAACGAACTGACGATCTTCCCAAACGCCGCGCCGATGACAATACCGACCGCCATGTCCACGACATTGCCCCGCATGGCGAATTTTTTGAATTCTTCCAACATGACTATGCCTCCTAAGAGCTTTGGTTAAAAGGTAGCGATCAATTTCCCGTGACCATCCGTTGTCCCTTGATGTCGATTTCAACACGACGGTTCTTGGCGCGTCCTTCCTCGGTCTTGTTGCTCGCGATCGGCTGGCGCTCGCCCATGCCCTGCGTCACGTTTTTATTGCCGTCGGCACCCTTCGAGACCAGACAGTTTTCATGGAATAGTCTCCTTTGGTTTTCAGTAAAGATTATCGAATACAGCCACCGGCTGGAATATCCCGGTGTCGACAACAGCAGCATGAACGTCGCCTGAACCGGCTGATGACATGCACCGGCGGCATTTTCCACCGTCACGGCTTGAAATCAAATGACCTTTGAAAAGCGCTGTTCCTGCTTCTGCCGCAGATAACGATCGAACACCATGCAGATGTTGCGGATGAGAAGCTTGCCGGCGGGCAGCACGCGGATGGAATCGGCGTCGAGGCTCAGCAAGCCGTCTTGCTGCATGGATTGAAGATCGCGCAATTCCGGCGCGAAATAATCCGCAAATCGGATGCCGTGATCGCGTTCGATCCTTGCATAATCCAGCGAAAAATGACAGATCAGCTGCGTGATGATGGCGCGTCGCAATTTGTCGTCCGCATCGAGCGTGATGCCGCGCATCACCGGCAGATGACCGGTGTCGATCGCGGCGTAATAATCATCCAGCGTTTTCTGATTCTGGCTGTAGCAATCGCCGACCATGCCGATCGCGGTCATGCCCATCGCGACCAGATCGCATTCGGCATGGGTCGAGTAACCCTGGAAATTCCGGTACAGCGTGCCGTTGCGCTGCGCCACCGCCAGCTCGTCGTCGGGCCGCGCGAAATGATCCATGCCGATATACACATAGCCGGCCTGCGTCAGGCGTTCGATGGTGAGCTGCAGGATATTGAGCTTCTCCTGCGGGTTCGGCAGATCCTCCGCGCGAATCCGGCGCTGCGGCTTGAACATCTCCGGCAGGTGCGCGTAGTTGAACACCGACAGCCGGTCCGGGCCGGCGCCGATGATCTTGTCGAGGGTGCGTCCGAAACTCGCCACGGTCTGGTGCGGCAGGCCGTAGATGAGATCCATGCTGACCGAGCGGAAGCCCAGCGCGCGCGCCTGCATCGAGCACGGCGAAGGTTTCGGCCTCGCTCTGGATGCGGTTGACCGCCTTCTGCACGACCGGCTCGAAGTCCTGCACGCCCATGCTCAGGCGGTTGAAGCCGAGGCTCCGCAGCAGCGCGAGTGTCTCCGGCCGCACCTCGCGCGGATCGACCTCGATGCCGTATTCGCCCAGGTCGTCGTCGCGCAGCCGGAAATGCTCGCGCGTGACTTTCATCAGCTCCTGGATTTCCTCATGGCTGATGAAGGTCGGCGTTCCGCCGCCCCAGTGCAACTGTTCCACGATACGCGCGCGGTCGAAAAGCTCTCCCTGCATGGCGATCTCGCGATGCAGCCGGTCGAGATAAGGCGAGGCGCGCTTGCGGTCCTTGGTCACGACCTTGTTGCAAGCACAATAAAAACAGACGGTATCGCAGAACGGCAGGTGGAAATAAAGCGAAAGCGGACGCGGGGGCGACGCCTCGTTCGTGCGTTTCGCCCATGCGCGATAATCCGTTTCGCTGAAATTGGTATGGAACTGTACTGCCGTTGGATACGAGGTATAGCGTGGTCCGCTCTTGTCGTAACGGCGGAGCAGTTCTGCATCAAAAATTATCTGATGATTCAAGCGTCAATCCTGCGAAGTAAACAAAGTTCTAAATAAAATGAAGCGCTCGTCATAGGAATAGCCATGAACCTGTATCAATAATACATCCATTACGAAGATAAAACGAAAGGACTGAGCGGATGAGTGCCCGGCTAGGCCGGATTCACAGACGAACCTGAGGGGTTTAGTCTATACCGAGCTGGCGCCACAGCGTGTCCACACGCTGTTTCACCTCGGCATTCATGACGAGCGGTCTCCCCCACTGACGGCTGGTTTCCCCCGGCCACTTGCTGGTGGCGTCGAGACCCATCTTGCCGCCCAGGCCCGAGACCGGGCTCGCGAAATCCAGATAATCGATCGGCGTGTTGTCCACCAGCAGCGTGTCGCGCACCGGGTCCATGCGCGTGGTCATGGCCCAGATCACCTCTTTCCAGTCGCGCACGTTGATGTCGTCATCCGTGACGATCACGAACTTGGTGTAGGTGAACTGGCGCAGATACGACCACACGCCGAACATGATGCGCTTGGCGTGACCGGCATAGCGTTTCTTGATGCTCACGCAGGCCACGCGGTAGGAACAGCCCTCGGGCGGCAGGTAGAAATCGACAATTTCCGGAAATTGTTTCTGCAATAAAGGAATGAACACTTCATTGAGCGCCATCGCCAGCACCGACGGTTCGTCGATACGGCGAACGCCCCATGTAGGCGCTGTGATAGATGGGCTGGTCGCGATGCGTGATGCGCTCGATGGTGAACACCGGGAATTTTTCCTGGGAATTGTAATAGCCGGTGTGATCGCCGAACGGCCCCTCGAGCGCCTCTTCGTCCGGCTCGATATAGCCTTCCAGCACTATCTCGGCCGAGGCCGGAACGTGCAGCGCGCCGTCGTGACACGCCACCACCTCGCTGCGCGCGCCGCGCAGCAGTCCCGCGTACTGGAATTCCGACAGCGTGTCGGGGATGGGGGTGACGGCCGCGACCAGCGTCGCGGGGTCGGCGCCGATGACGACCACCACGGGAAAACGCCGGCCCGGATGCGCCTCTTTCCATTCGCGGAAATCGATGGCGCCGCCGCGATGCGGCAGCCAGCGCATGATCACCTTGTTCCTCGCGATCACCTGCTGGCGGTAGATGCCGATGTTCTCGCGCTCCTTGTACGGCCCCTTGGTGATGACAAGACCAAAGGTAATGAGCGGGCCGGCATCTTCCGGCCAGCAGGTCTGGATGGGCAGCATGGACAAGTCCACGTCCGCGCCTTCGATGACATGCTGCCGGCACGGCGCATCGCTCACCACGCGCGGTAATACGTGAAAAAGCTGCTTGAAGCCGGGAAGTTTCTCCATGGCATCGCCGATTCCGCGCGGGAGTTGCGGCTCCTTCAAAAAGGAAAGCAGTTTGCCGACCTCGCGCAGTTCCTCGATGGACTCGTGCCCCATGGCGAGCGCCACGCGCCGCGTGGTGCCGAAGAGATTGCCGAGCAGCGGAATATCGAAGCCTCCCGGCTTTTCAAACAGCAACGCCGGACCGCCGGCGCGCAACGTACGGCTACATACCTCGGTGATTTCCAGGCGCGGGTCCACCGGCGTGGCAACGCGCTTGAGTTCGCCCAGGTTTTCCAGGTGCGCGATGAAATCCCGCAGGTTCTTGTATTTCATGGAACGCTCACGAGAAATGCGCCAAGGATGGCGCGCTTATGGAGCCAAGGAAGCATAGGGGGCGGACGGCGCGCATGATTTGATCCAGATCAATATCGCACGACATCGGGGCCTGATATAAAGACGGTCACCTCATACGTCCGGACAGGCATGCTGCCCCACCCCCTGCTCTTGCCGCTGCGAATCATTCCCGGCGCGGTACACGCCGAGGTGCTGGCGCGCGTGTTCAATCACCTGCTGCGCGGCCAGCCGGTCGCGACACGACTCCCGGAGATCGAAGGCAAAACCGTGTGCATTCATATCAAGGATGCATCGAGCGAGATTCATTTCCGGATCGGGCACGGGCGTCTGCAGCCCGCCGCGCCGGGCCGCGCCGATGTCCGCATCAGCGGCACAGTGCAGGATTTCTGGCTGCTCGCCACCCGGCGCGAAGACCCGGATACGCTCTTCTTCAGCCGCCGCCTGTGCATCGAGGGTGACACCGATACCGGCGTGCACATCAAGAATCTGCTGGATGCGCTCGATTACAACTGGGAATCGCATTTCCGCGCCGTGCTGGGCGAAACGCTCGGCGGCGCGGCCTTTACACTTATCCGGCGCACCGTCGGCCAGCGCTTGCCGCGCGCAATCATTGATCGCCGGATAGCGGTTGTCTCATCAGGCCGGCGCGTGGTCACGCATGCTCCCGATTCATTCCGGGGGCTCCATACCAGTAGCCGTCGCAAGATCCGTACGCCTGGTATGGCTCAAGCATCGCGGCCGCCGCGGACGATTCCCGATGTCCGTCCATGACGCTACGGAACGCGTCCACGATCTCGAACATCCCCTGAGCCTGCGGCGAAAGCCGCAAGACATCCACCCCGAGCGCCCGAAGGTCGCTGATTTCGTTCACCAGATTGTATGTCTCGCCCGACTGCACCTGGATGCCGTTGAGGCTGAGAAACGACTGGCCCTCGCGCGTGCGCAGCGGCATGCCATCGGGATAATCGGCGCAGCGGAATCCGCATTCATCCTTGGACAGATTATGCGCGCGGGCGGTGAAACAACGCGCGGAGAAAGCCAGCGGCAGGCGGCCAAAGACGAACACCTCGGTCTCCATCCCGGCGGGACGCTGCGCCTGGATCGCGGCCAGCGTGTCGCGATCCAGCTCCATCGGCATGACCCAGCGCTTGGCGCCGGCGCGCGCCATCAGCGCCAGCGTGCCGCTGTTGTAGACGTTGATGTGGGGACCGACAACGAACGGCGTCACGCCCTCCAGCATATTGACCGCGGCCATGTCGTTGGCCTCGACCGCGAAGCGCCCGTTTTCCGCGATGGTGCGCATGTACGCGGCTTCCGATTCGGCCTCGATGAGCGTGAGCGTCGACAGCACCGCCTCCTTGCCGGCGGCGGTCAGGCGTTCGGCAATATCCAGCCAGTCCGGCAGCCGCAGCGCACGGCGCTTGGAACAGACCGTCTCACCGAGATAAACGATGTCCACCGGCGCCTCGAGAACGTGTGCATAAAAATCGAATACGCGCTCACGCTCCCAGAAATACGGAATGGGTCCGAGGGAAATTCTCATGAGTAATAATTACTGATTTCAGATTGGAATCTGGAATTCGAAATCCGGAATCCGGGATTTTTTATTGCCATGGCCGGGTATACGCGCCGAGGGTGTGGCAGCGCCCTTCGGCGACCTTGTCGAGTTGCTCGACCCAGGCGCCTTGGGGAGAAAATTTCTCCGGCGCGGCGGCGCAGGCGTCAATGGCCTCCCGCAGCGTGCGCGTGACCTGCGCCACGTAGGTCGGGCTGCGCTGACGGCCTTCGACCTTGATCGCGGCCACGCCGGCGCGGAACAGATCCGGAAGAATATCGAGCACGTTGAGACTGGTCGGCTCTTCCATGGCGTAGTACACCTTGCCGCCGACCTCGAACCGTCCCTTGCACAGCGTGGGATAGCCGGCGGGTTCCTCGGGCGCGTACACGTCGATCAGCACGCCGTTCAGCCGCGAGCGGCGGCCGGCGGCCGACTCTTCCCACTTGACGGCTTTCGCCGGCGAACAGACACCGCTCGAATTCGGCGAATCGCCGGTGACATAGGACGACAGGGTGCAGCGCCCCTCGACCATCACGCACAGGCTCCCATAACCGAATACTTCCACCTCCGCGTTCACGCGCTTCATGACGTTCTGCACCTGCGTCAGCGACAGCACGCGCGGCAGCACCACGCGTCGCACGCCGAAATGCCGCACGTAAAAATCGATGGCCTCGTGGTTGGTGGCCGAACCCTGCACCGACAGATGCAGCCTCAGGTCGGGATGCCTTTGTACGCAGTAATCCATGAGTCCGGGATCGGCGAGGATCAGTGCGTCGACGCCGAGACTCGCTGCCTGATCCACGGCCACACGCCACTTTTCCCACTGGTGCGGACGCGGGTAGGTATTGATCGCCAGAAACACGCGCGCATGACGCTTGCGCGCATAGGCAATGCCCTGGCTTGCTTCGTTGAGATCGAAATTGAGGCCGGGAAAATTGCGCGCGTTGGTGCCGTCACGAAAGCCCATGTAAACGGCGTCGGCGCCGTTATCCACGGCCGCCTTGAGGGCTGTCATGCTCCCCGCGGGGCAGACGAGTTCCAATTTCCTGTTTGTCGCCATCAGCGAAAAATGCCTAGCCCACTACGTCGAGCACGCGACGGCGAAAACCCACCCTGAGTCGTTGAGCGATTTTTTCACACGCAGCCATGTCGACTCCCGGCAACCCGTCGATGGCCGTCAGCGTGATTTCCGGCACGAACTCGCGCGCGCACTTCACGAAATCCAGCATCGCCTCGTAAGCCCCGGGAAGCTTGGGACGGCAATGCGTGTTGTAGGTCTCGTCGTCCTGGGCATTGAGCGACACCGACAGCGCGTCGATCAGGCCTTCCATGTCCGGCGTCACGTCGCGTCCATACACCAGATTGGCCAGACCGTCGGTATTCAGCCGGATGCGTTTGGCGCGATGCCGCAAGCGCGTGGCGGCTTCGAGCAGCGTGTACAGTCGCAGTGTCGGTTCGCCCAGGCCGCAGAACACGATCTCGCGGTAGTCCTCCGGATTTCCTGCCGCCGCGACAATCTCCTCGAGCGTCGGCTCGTGATCCAGGCGCAGCTGATAATCCTGCACCGCCCACATGCCGTTGAATTTCGGACAAAACTCGCAACGCAACGTGCAGCGGTTGGTGATGTTCAGGTAACGGCTGTCGCGCAGCGTATAACCGATGGTTTGCGCCGGCAGTGTCTTGATGGCTGATGTGCGCGGGCTGGACACGTCGCATGTCTCTCTGGAAAAAACTGAATCATAGACACAGACGCCGGTGGCGCGCTTGACACAGATCAAAGATCAGCCGTCACAGTGCCATGCCGCGGGCGGCACGGGAAATTCCCAATAAAGGCGGTGTGGAATTCCGACGATTACCGGACGGCAACCGGCGTGGCCGCAATCTGGTACGTGGCGTGACAGGCGACGCATTTTTTCATGGTCTCGCCCAACTGGCGCAGCGAAAGCCGGGCATCGTTCATGGCCTCGGCGTCCATGGCGATACGATCGAAATCCCCGTGCACGCTGTGGCCCAGCGTCTTGAATTCCAGCGGGAGCTTGGCCGCCAGCCCGGCGGGCACGTTGTGCGCCGCCGCCATCCCCAGCGGCCGCGCGATTTTCGCGATCGCGGCCGCATCACCGCGCTCGGCCGCCTCGAGCATGCCCTGGATGCCGGCGAGAAACTGGCGCATCTCGTTCAACACCACGGCACGTTCGGACGGTTCGAGCAGGATCGTCACCCTGCCATCGGCCGCCGTCCCGGTGCGGCCCAGTACCACGAACTTCAGGACCAGCCCGGCGATGGTGAGCAGCAACAAGCCGATGATCGCCCAATAAATCGTAACGCTTTTTTTCGTTGTCATGTTGTTCCCTGGTTCTCCTGTCAGTGCTCGCTCTTCGTTGAAAACGTCATGCCTCTTGCTTCTCTTACGCAACGATTCCAGCCCTTGTGCTGAAATCCTCCTGCTCTAAGTAACTGCTCCATGACGAAATGCACTTGACCAAGGTCAAACAGCGGCAGGCGAATCGGGTTCTTTGGGAATATCCCCGTCGTGATAGGAATCACGCGCGCTCGGCAGGGAAATTCATACGGCTACTTGGCGCGCCGGGCAAGTCAGAAAAACGACAGCGGCACAAAGCAAGAATAGCAACCGACGCGACATTAACGATCGACAGATTCAGGCAAACAGACGTGTTAAATCCGCAAGGTATGAAGCTGCACGCGGCTCGCCTTCCGCCGGCGCCCACGACGCTTTTTCCCGCGGCGTGAGCGGCGCATAGGGACCGGCCTTGGCCTCGAAAAACACGCTGCCCGGTTCGAGCGCCACGAGCGTGTGATACATGCCGTGCGGAATGTTCACGCCGACTGACTCGCCCGCCGGCGCCAACACCGCCGTGGCGGTCACCGCGCCGCGCTCATCGAAAAGAATCACGCCGAGTCGACCGCGCACGACGATCAGCGTTTCATCCTTGGCGGCATCGTGGTGGCAATGTGGTTGGATATAGGAATCCGGCTCGATCGCGTTCAGGAGCCGGTGGCAGGTGTCGCTTTCCGAGGCGTGAAAATTGTGATTCCGGCGCCGGCGCGGCGATGCTTTCGCCTGGGACGAAACCCGCTCGAGAAAATCGCGGTCAATGATCTGGAAGGTGTTCATGCGCATCCGGCCTACCTGTTTTTCAATTTATCCTTGAGACCGGCGAAGGGATTGTGGGTCGCCGGCTTTTTCTTGTCTGCTTCGGGCATGAATCCCTCGCCGCGCACCAGATACGCGAAGCGCTGATGCTCGTTGTCGTGACAGTAAAGGCAGAGATTTTCCCAGTTGCTGCCGTCGGACGGGTTGTTGTCGTGGTTGTGGTCCTTGTGGTGCACGGTAAGCTCGTGCAGGTTCTCGCGCGTGAAGGTGCGGCCGCAGCGTCCGCAGACCCAGGGATGGAGCTTGAGCGACTGCTCGCGGTAGCCCGCCATGCGCGTGTCGCGCTGCTTGTGCGCTTTCGCGACGACGTCGTCGAGCTTTTTGCTGTCGAGTTGTCCGGACGGTTTGCGCGGACCGGAATTATTGCCTGCCATCAGAATGTCACCTGGATTCGTTCGTTCATTATATAAAGCATGGCATGATGGGGGAATGAACTTTCGCCCGCCGAATCGCCGTGGATGACCTGAGTCTCTGGGGTCTTTTCGTCAGCGCCTTCGTGTCCGCCACGCTGTTCCCGGGCGGGTCCGAAGTGGTGCTGGCGGCGCTGGGGCATGGCCACCATTACAGCCCCGGAACGCTGCTGGGGGTGGCGACGCTGGGCAATACGCTCGGCGGCATGAGCACCTGGCTGCTCGGATGGCTGCTGGCGAAGCGCTACCCGCTGGATCAGCCGCGCAAATCTCATCAGCAACGTGCCGTCGCGCAACTGAAAAAATGGGGCAGCCCGCTGTTGCTGCTGTCGTGGCTCCCGATCGTCGGCGATCCCTTGTGCTTCGCGGCCGGTTGGCTGCGCATGAACGGCTGGCTGGCGGCGCTTTTCATCGGCGCCGGCAAGGCGGCGCGCTATGCGGTTATTTTGTTTCTGGTGTAGCGCCGGAATCCATCGTTTTGCGCAATTTCTCGATTTCCTGCGCGAAGACCTCGAAGCTCGGCGCGCCCTTGGCCAGGCGCACCACGGTCAGCACATCTCCCTGGATTTTTCCGATCACGAATGACGGTGTGCCGGTAATGCCCAGTCCCCGCGCTTCGACAACATCGCGCATGACGACCTGCTCGCGCGAGGCGTCGCCGAGACAAGCCGTGAATTTCGCCTCGTCCAGAGCCGAGTTCGCGCGCAAGTTGCGGATACAGTGTCGGAGACAGCTTTCCGTTATTCGCATACAGCGCCTCATGCATCGGCCAGAAGCGCTTGCTGCGCACCGGCGCAACTGGCCGCCAGCGCGGCGGGCAGCGCCTGCGGATGAATCGACTTCAGGGGCAGGTCCTTGTGGATGAATTGCGCGATGCCGGTGTCCACGTATTCCTTTTTGAGCTCGGGAAAAACCTGGTCGTGAAAACCACGACAGTAGGGACACTGGTAATCGGAAAATTCCACGATGCCGATTTTTGCCTGTGCGCTTCCCATCCGGTGGGCGCCGGCGAGACCGACCATCGGCGGCGCGATTCTGGCAATGGAAACAGCGCCTTCCTGATAAGCGATGCCGGATGACTTTGAGCTTCTCTGCGGGGTATCCGCCGTGGCCGGTTCGCTGGCGGATGCCGGCGCTGGCGTGGGTGTCGTACAGGCGCCCAATAGTATGGTGGCCACCACCAGAAAAATAGTTGCGCCGGTCTTGTGTGTGCGCGGGGAACCCGCTCGTCTGTGGCTGCTGTCTGTCATCGGAGAGTGGCCTCGGTCAGGATACGCAAGAATGGATTGCTTCAGTGTAGATGTCTCCGCCACGGCGCGCCAATCGGGGATCTCAGGCCAGGAGGCTTTCGCGAAGTTTCCCGTCCTCGAGTTCCTTGAGAAACCAGCGCAGCGCCTTGCCCTTGTCGGCCGTGCGCCATACGGTCAGCAGCGTCATGCCGGGCTTCGTTTCGAGCACTTGTTTCGCCACCAATCGGCCGGTCTCGAGTTCCGCCCGCACCATGTGCGCGGGCACGTAACCCACGCCGAGGCCGGCGCACTGAAACGCGATCTTGTGGCGCATGTCCGGCACCGTCAGCACGTCCTGTCCGGTGAGCAGGCCCGAGGTGCGCGGCGGCAAGTTGCGCGAGCTGTCGGCGGCTGCGACCGAGCGGTACTTGAGTATTTCCTCGGGCGGGATCGGCTCCGGTACTTTCGCCAGCGGGTGCGCCGGCGCCACCGCGAACAGCCACTCTATCGAAACCAGCGGTCGCGTCGAAAAACCTCCGGATGGCCCCTCACCCGGCGCGCCGATCACGAGATCCGCGCGTCCCGGTCACTAAAGCGTCCCATGCCCCACCGTAAACCTCCATCAGAATGCGCAGTCGCGTACCGCAGTCCTGAACATAGAATTCGCCGAACAACGGGTAAAGCCGCTCCATCGGAATGACGTCATCGACCGCGATGCGCAGCTCGACCTCGTAACCGGTGGCCACACGCTTGACGCGCGCCTCGAGCTCGGCCGCGGCGTGCAGTAGATGACGCCCTTCGCTCAGCAATTGCTTGCCGGCCTCGGTTAGCTGCGCGCGGTGGCCACTGCGGTCGAACAGCAACACGTCCAGGTCCTCTTCCAGCTTCTGCACCGCATAGGTCATGGCCGAGGGCACGCGGTGCAGTTCCTCGGCGGCGGCCGCAAAGCTGCCTTTGCGGTCGATGGCATCCAAGACGGTCAGGGCATCCAGGGTCAGGCGCATATTCAGTATTTTTGATTAACTTAACCGGAATTTATCGCTATCAAGGCAGAAACTACAGGAATATCCTTTGAATCATATTCAACACATGTGAATAAGACAAGGCAAAAAAGGAGCAAATGACATGTTACAGCTGCGCAAGGCTCATGACCGCGGCCACGCCAATCACGGCTGGCTCGACTCCTGGCATACGTTTTCCTTCGCCGATTATCACGACCCGAAGCATGTGAGCTTTTCCGCGCTGCGGGTCATCAACGAGGATCGGGTGGCGCCGGGCGAGGGCTTCCCGACCCATCCGCACCGCGACATGGAAATCATCACTTACGTCCTCGAGGGCGCGCTCGAGCACAAGGACAGCCTCGGCACCGGCTCGGTGATACGCCCCGGGCGAGGTGCAGCGCATGAGCGCCGGCACCGGCATTCGCCACAGCGAATTCAATCACTCCCAAAGCGAGCCGGTGCATTTTCTGCAGATATGGATCCTGCCGGA
This sequence comes from uncultured Gammaproteobacteria bacterium, assembly GCA_963750625.1. Taxonomy (GTDB): domain Bacteria; phylum Pseudomonadota; class Gammaproteobacteria; order Acidiferrobacterales; family Sulfurifustaceae; genus Sulfuricaulis. The sequence goes on from CAVVRV010000005.1 coordinate 15,736, forward strand.
CCGGCAGGGCGTGAAGCCGGGTTACGAGCAGAAGCGCATCGGGCTCGACGGCCAGCTGCGACTGGTGGCCTCGCCCGACGGTCACGACGGTTCGCTCACCATCCATCAGAACGCGCGTGTCTACGCCGCGCGCTTGAATGGTAACGAGGTGACACACACGCTGGCGACCGGGCGGCGCGCCTGGCTGCAGGTCGCGCGCGGCGCGGTAAAGCTCAACGGAACAATGTTGCATGCCGGCGATGGCGCAGGCATCGAGAATGAGCCGACACTGAGTTTGACCGCCGACGGTTCAGCCGAAGTATTGTTGTTTGATTTGCCATAAATCAAGAAGGAGCCAAACATGGGCTTGATTAAATCTTCTCACTTTCCGCGCTACTGCGAGTGTCATCGCATGGATGAATCTGCACAGCATGCGCTTTCGTGGATAACGCGTCCCCGTCCCGGCATCAAGTGGCGGATACCGGCGCGCACCGAAACAAACCGGCTGAACCCCGGCCTGACTTCCTTTCAACCTCATCATTCTTCTTAAGGAGAAAACCATGATTAACACCAATACCGCCCCCTATGCTGCATTGTTGTTGCGTCTGAGCCTGGGTGTCATGTTCATCGCCCATGCGTTGCTAAAGCTTGTGGTATTCACGCTGCCCGGCACGGTCAAATTTTTCGAGACGCTCGGATACCCCGGTTTCCTGGCCTATGTCGTGTTCGGTGCTGAGCTGGTTGGTGGCGCCCTGCTGGTGCTCGGCGTGTACACGCGCTGGGTTTCGCTTGCCCTCATCCCCATTCTGATCGGTGCGGCGATGGTGCACATTCCCAATGGCTGGGTATTCAGCGCGCCCAATGGCGGATGGGAGTATCCTGTGTTCCTCGCGATCGCGTCTGCAGTGCAGGCCCTGCTCGGTGATGGCGCGCTGGCCTTGCGCGCCTCGGCCGCGAGCCTTGTGCGGCAACCGGCCTAACGAGGAAAGGACAAGTCCCATGGGCTATTTGATTAAAGGCGAGTGGCATGAAGGCTGGTACGACACCAGCAAGACCGCCGGCGAGTTTGTCCGCGCCGAAAGCCAGTTCCGCAGTTTCATCACGGCGAACGGGTCGAGTGGCTTTCGCGCCGAGCCGGGACGGTATCATTTGTACGTCTCGCTCGCCTGCCCGTGGGCGCATCGCACGATCATTTATCGCCGGCTCAAGCAGCTCGAGGATGTGATCTCGATGTCGGTCGTGGATCCGGTGATGTCCGATCAGGGATGGACATTCACGGACGGTGAGAGCTGCATACCCGATACCGTCAACGGAGCGACTTACCTGCACCAGGTCTACACCCGCGCGCTCCCGGACTACAGCGGGCGCGTCACCGTGCCGGTGCTATGGGACAAACAGACGCGAACCATCGTGAACAACGAGTCGTCCGAAATCATCCGCATGCTGAATGGCGAGTTCAACGCCTTCACCGGCGTGAAAACCGATTTCTATCCTGTTGCCCGGCGGAAGGAGATCGACGCGATCAACGCCTTTGTGTACGAGCGTATCAACAACGGCGTTTACAAGGTCGGCTTCGCCGGCAGTCAGCGCGTCTACGAGAGCGCGGTCAAGCGACTGTTCGACGCGCTCGATGAAATCGAAGCGCGACTGGATCGAACGCGTTATCTGGTCGGCGATTCCATCACCGAGGCGGACTGGCGGCTGTTGCCCACGCTGCTGCGTTTCGACGCGGTGTACGTCACGCACTTCAAGTGCAACCTGAAGCGGATCGAAGACTATCCGAATCTGTCCAACTACGTGCGCGACCTGTACCAGCAGCCCGGCGTGGCCGGGACCGTGAACCTCGACCACATCAAGCGGCATTATTTTCTGAGCCACCGGCATCTCAACCCGTCGGGCATCGTGCCGCTGGGGCCGCTGCTCGATTTCAGCCGCGCGCACGACCGCGATCGTTTCGCGCGGCAGGCCGTGCGTGAAGACATTCTGAATCTTTTGATTTTTACTGAATCCACGATCCGGAGACATCGCCGTGGATATTTCACAATCGTTGACACATGACACAGGAGAAATACATGAAACTCTATTATTACCCGGGCGCCTGCTCCATGGCGGTGCATATCGCGCTGCGCGAAGCCGGCATTCCGTTCGATCTGGACAAGGTGGATCTCGCCAAGCACCAAACCGCAAACGGCGAGGACTACTACAAGATCAACCCCAAGGGCTATGTCCCGGCACTCCGGCTCGACGACGGCCAGGTCCTGACCGAAGACGCAGTCCTGCTGCAATACGTGGCCGACCAGAAACCGCAATCTGGCCTCGCGCCCAAGGCCGGAACGATGGAACGATACCGTCTCATGGAATGGCTGAACTTTATCTCTTCTGAAGTGCACAAGACGCTCAGCGCCCTGTTCAATCCCAAAATCACGCCGGAATGGAAGGACAATCAGGTCGCCCTGTTCGGCCGGCGCTGCGATTTCCTGGTGAAGGTGCTCGGCAGCAAACCGTATCTGATGGGCGATAAATTCACGATCGCCGATGCCTATCTCTTCACGATTCTCGGCTGGGCGAATTTGTTCAAGCTCGACATGAGCAAGTGGCCGACACTCACGGACTACGCGGGCCGCATCGCCGCACGCCCGGCGGTCAAGGAAGCCATGAAGGCCGAGGGGCTGATCAAATGATCCGGCATCACGCCCGAACGAGATGACATCTGGCACGTCACGCATGCCGGCGGTGTTCTTTGGGCATGGCAGCCCGATGAATACGCTTGAGCATAATCGCTACACTGAAGCCTGGCGCCGCCTGGGCGAGTCTGTGCCAAAGCCGAAGGCGATCCTGGCGATATCCGCGCACTGGTACACGCGCGGCACCGCCGTGACCGCGATGGAACAGCCGCGGACCATTCATGATTTCGGCGGGTTCCCGCAGGAACTCTTCGAGGTGCAGTATCCCGCGCCCGGTGACCCGGCGCTTGCCGAGCGCGTGCGCCAGCTGCTGGCGCCCGTCGAGGTGACGCTGGACAACTCATGGGGGCTGGACCACGGCACCTGGTCGGTGCTGGTGCATGCGTTTCCTCATGCGGATGTCCCGGTGGTGCAGCTGAGCATCGACGGTACCAGGCCGCCGCGCTTTCATTACGAACTGGCACAAAAACTCGCAGCGCTGCGCGACGAAGGCGTGCTGATCGTCGGCAGCGGCAACGTGGTGCACAACCTGGGGCGGATTCAATGGACCGAAGACGCGAAACCTTACGATTGGGCGGTACGCTTCAATGACACCGTGCGCGGCTTCCTGGCCGCGCACGAACATGGATCACTGATCGATTACCTGACGCTGGGCGAGGATGCGCGTCTGAGCGTGCCCACGCCGGAGCACTACCTGCCGCTGCTGTACGTCATCGCGCTTCAGAGTGGCCACGAGGGGATTTCACTCCCCATCGACGGGATCGAGTATGGTTCCATCGGGATGCTCACAGCGGTGGTCGGGCTTGAGGCGGATTAACCCGATACCGGCCGACTAATTGCCCGTCAAGTCATTGTTGCGCCCGGAGGAATTCAGCATCCAGGCTTTCTGCCCGTGTGTCGAGGTATCGAGCGGGTGTTATGATCCCGGCCATCGACATGTCTTTATCCTGCATCAACCGGAAGGCGAATCGCCATGTACATGCACGCGGCCAGGGTAACCGGATTTCTCGCTCTTGCGATGCTCGGCGCCTGCGTGCATGTACCACCAGATACCACCGACCGGCTCGATCCGGGGAGCCAGCCCAAGTTCGTCAACGCCCTGCCCAACCCGCTCGCCGCGACCGCGATACCCGACACCATGCGCGACCCGGGCGTGGATTACTACCGCATCCGCATGCAGCAGGTCGAACAGGAACTGGGGCTTGTTGATCCCGCGAGCGGCAAGCCGCTGCGCACCACCGTCTGGGGTTATGCCGTCGGCGACGCGCGCGCGACTTATCCGGGGCCCACGATCGAAGCCCGCACCGGGCGCCCGGTGCGGGTGCGCTGGGAGAACGCGCTGCCCGATACACATCTGCTGCCGGTGGACACCACCGTGCACTGCGGCCCGGACGCGGCGCACGGCCACTCCCACTGCCGGCCGTTCGTGCGCACGGTCGTGCATCTGCACGGCGGCCACGTGCCGGATCATAGCGACGGTTACCCGGAGGCCTGGTTCTCGCCGGGCTTCAAGGAACGTGGGCCGTTGTTCAGCCGCGAGGTCTACGATTACCCGAACGATCAGGAGGCGGCCACGCTCTGGTATCACGACCACGCCATGGGCATCACGCGCCTGAACGTGTACGCCGGGCTCGCGGGTTTTTACCTCGTGCGCGACGACAACGAGGCGCGCCTGCAACGCGACGGCGCGCTGCCGGATCGCGCCTATGAAATCCCGCTGCTGATCCAGGATCGCGCATTCCGGCGTAATGGCTCGCTCGCCTACACTGCCGACGTCGGCGAGGTGGAACAACGTCCCGAACGCAAGGAAATTCCGGGCGAAGCGTCGATGAATCTGCCGCGCGACCCGCTCACCGGCGCATTAAGCCCGTCGATCGAGCCGGAGTTTTTCGGTGACATGATCCTGGTCAATGGCAAGCTGTGGCCGGTCCTGGAGGTGGAGCCGCGCCACTATCGCTTCCGGTTGCTGAACGGCTCGAACGCGCGCTTCTACCATCTGTGGCTCGACTCGGGCCAGACCCTGCATCAGATTGGCAGCGACGGTGGCCTGTTGCCGGCGCCGATCGCGCTCAAGGAGCTGACGCTCGCGCCGGCCGAACGCGCCGACATAATCGTGGACTTCTCCGGCCCGGCGCTCGCCGGCAAGACCATCATCATGCGCAACGACGCCAGGACACCCTATCCGAACGGCGACGCCGTCGATCCCGCCACCACCGGCCGGATCATGGCGTTCCGGGTCACGCGCCCGCGTTCGGCGGTTGCCGACGCACGCCTGCCGACGACGTTGCGCGCGCCGATCGCGACGCCGCGCGCGGACAGCGAGCGCACGGTGCTGCTGGCCGAAATCGAGGATGAATACGGACGCGTGAAACCGATGCTCGGCACGCTCGAATCCGGCGCACTCGGCTGGGATGACCCGATCTCGGAGAACCCGCGCGTCGGCACGACCGAAGTGTGGCGCATCGTCAATGCCACCGCGGACGCGCACCCGGTGCACCTGCATCTGGTGCACTTCCGCGTACTCGACCGCCAGCGCTTCGATCACGATGCGTTCGTGCTCGGCAAACCCGATACCCTGAAGCTGACCGGTGCGCCGCAACCGGCGCATGCCAACGAAAGGGGATGGAAGGACACCGTGATCGCCTACCCGGGCGAAGTCACGCGCGTGATCGCAACCTTCGATCTGCCCGGCCTGTACGTGTGGCACTGCCACATCCTCGAACACGAGGACCACGAGATGATGCGGCCGTACCGCGTCGTGCCCTAGGCCGGGCGCTTCGCGTAATCAGCTCCTCCCGTACACCGGCACCGCGGCGCCGGTGACCGAGCGCGCTTCATCCGACAACAGAAACGCGATGACGTGGGCAATGTCTTCGGGCGGGACCCAGGTGGAAAAATCCGCCTTGGGCATGGCCTCGCGGTTCTGCGGTGTGTCGATCGTTCCCGGCACGATGCAGTTGACGTTGATGCCGCGCGTCTTGAGCTCACCCGCCAGGCTTTCGGTAAGCCGCAGCACTGCTGTCTTCGCGGCACTGTAGGCGGCGTAGTTGGGGCTGCCCTGAAACGCGTTGCGGCTCGCGACATTAATGATGCGCCCGCGCTGCGCCGACAGCATGTACGGAATCACGGCGCGGCAGGCGTTGAGCGCGGTGCGGACATTGATGTCATACATGAAATCCCATTCCGCGAGATCGGCCTCGTGCACCGGCTTGCCGCCGCGAAATCCGCCGACGGTATTCACCAGCCCGTCGAGCCGCCCGAAGCGTTTGTGCGCCTCGGCCGCCATGGCGTTCACCGCTTTCGGGTCGGTCATGTCGACGTCGCCGGCGAGCCAATGCTGATCCGACCCTTTCAGCTCGCCATAAGCTGCCTTCAAGTGCTCGACCGACCGCTCGACCAGGACCATCCTGGCTCCCTGTGCCTGCACGCACGCCGCCACGGCGCGGCCGAGATTGCCGGCCGCGCCGGTGATGATCATTACCTTGTCTTTCAAACCCGACATGCTTGATTGCTCCCGTTAATTCTGGAATCCACCATACCTAATTGTTCCTTATTGTCCATCCATCGCGCAAGGAACCATAAGGAAGCCATGCGGACGGAGGGGTTAATGAAACAGCCGGAGATTTCGCGTCAATCGCGCGCGCAGGCTTGTCGGTCGCGCAGCGGTCAGGCAGCATGATCGTTCCTGCTCGCTGAATACCAAGGAAACTTTTTAATGAGCATGTCGTTGGTGCACGAAACGGTCGTGTTTCTCGCGGCGGCGGTTATCGCGGTACCGTTGTTCAAAAAACTCGGCATGGGCGCGGTGCTGGGTTATCTCTTCGCCGGCGTGCTCATCGGGCCGTGGCTTTTCGGCTTCATCAGCGATGTTGACAACATTCTGCATTTTGCCGAGCTCGGCGTGGTCCTGCTGCTGTTCGTGATCGGGCTGGAACTGCGGCCGTCGCGCCTGTGGGAATTGCGCCGTCCCATCTTCGGTCTCGGAGGCGCGCAATTTATCGTTACCGGCGTGGTCCTGGGCGCCGCCGGCATGGCGCTGGGGCTGCCGGCCACGACCGCCTTCGTGGTCGGCCTGGTGCTGTCGCTTTCTTCCACCGCTTTCGCACTGCAAATCCTGGCGGAGCGAAAAAAACTCACCACCCATTACGGACGCGCGTCGTTCACGATACTGCTGCTGCAGGATCTTGCCGCCATCCCCCTGCTCGCGCTGATTCCGTTGTTGGGCGGAAGCCACCTCGACCAAGGGTGGAATTTACTTTCCGCCCTCAAGCCCGTGGCCATCGTCGTGGCCGTCATCGCCGGCGGCCGCTGGTTGTTGCGCCCGTTCCTGCGGCTGGCCGCCTCCGCCACGAGTCACGAGGTATTTATCGCCGCGGCCTTGCTGGTGGTGATGGGAACCGCGTTGTTGGTGCAATCGGCCGGTCTGTCCATGGCGCTGGGGGCGTTTCTGGCGGGCGTGTTGCTGGCCGATTCGGAATACCGCCACGAACTGGAAGCCGACATCGAACCGTTCAAAGGCCTGCTGCTCGGACTGTTTTTCATGGCCGTCGGCATGACCATGAACCTGGGGCTGGTGGTCGACCGGCCACTCGCCGTGCTGGGGCTGGTCGTGGGATTGGTGGCCGTTAAATCGATGTTGCTCTACGGGCTGGGGCGCATGGCCAAACTGGGTCACGGCGCGGCGTTCAATCTGGCCCTGTATATTTCCCAGGGCGGTGAATTCGCCTTCGTCTTGTTCGGCGCGGCCGTGGGCGCGCAGGTGCTGGACAAAACCCTGGCGGACCTGCTGATCGTGGTCGTGTCGGTTTCCATGATGGTCACCCCCCTGCTCGTGACCTTGAATGAAAAGATCTTCAAGATCGGATGCGTCACGGAGAAGGCCAGGGAATTCGACAAAATCGAGGCGCGCGAACACCGCGTCATCATCGCCGGGTTCGGGCGCTTCGGCCAGATGATCGCGCGCACGCTGCGCATGAAAAAAATCCCCTTTACCGTGCTGGAAGCGAGCTTCGAGCAAGTCGACTTCGTGCGCAAGTTCGGCAACAAGATTTACTTCGGCGACGCCTCGCGGCTCGATCTGCTGCGTGCCGCGCGCGCCGAGTCGGCGGATGTTTTCGTGCTGGCCATCGACGACATCGAGGCCTCGATCAAAACCGCGCTGATGGTCAAAAAACATTACCCGCACCTCAAGATCTACGCCCGTGCCCGCAACCGCATCCATGCCTACCGACTCATGGATATCGGCGTGGACAAGCAAATCCGTGAAACGCTGTTATCGAGCATTGAACTGGCGCGCGACGTGCTGATGGCGCTGGGACACACGGAAGCCGAGGCAAACGAAGCCGTGCGCCGGTTCCGCGCAGCACGATGAGGCCTTGCTTGAACGCCAGCACAAAATTTATCACGACGAAGCGCAGCTGATCGCTGCCGCGCGACAAGGCGCGGAGGAGCTGGAACGATTGTTTGAAGAAGACACCTCGTCAAGAGACAAATCATGATGGGCCGAATAATTCAGGCAAGGAGGAATAAACATGACCACGATCATCGGCTTGTCCGGCAGTTTGCGGCGCGGCTCGTACAACGCCGCCGTGCTGCGCACCGCCGCTGAACTGGCACCGGCCGGTTGCACGATTCAAATCGAATCGATCAGGGAAATCCCGCTCTACGACGGCGACCTGGAAACCGAACAAGGCATTCCGAAACCGGTGGCGGCCTTGAAGGACCGCATCGCCGCCGCGGACGGGCTTTTACTGGTCACCCCCGAGTACAATAATTCCATTCCCGGCGTCTTCAAGAACGCCATCGATTGGCTGTCCCGTCCCGCGTCCGACATTGGCCGGGTGTTCGGCGGCAAGCCGGTCGGGCTCATCGGCGCCACGCCCGGCGGCATGGGCACGGCATTTTCACAAACGGCATGGCTGCCGATCCTGCGCACGCTCGGCACCCGTCCCTTCTTCGGGAAAAACCTCTACATTTCCGGCGCCGGAAAAATATTCGACGCGCAAGGCCATCTCACGGACAACGAACTGCGCGAACGCCTGCGCGTTTATGTCGAACAGTTCGCGGCGTTTGTGGCGCGCTCTTAAACCACTGGGTTCAGTGGCAGGAAGCTGAACCAGGCGCGGCACGCAGACCTGCGCTATTTGTAGAAGATATGTTGGCCGATCCGCGCGACGGGCTTGTTGCCGCGGGCCCAGCTGGGCTTGATGTACACGGCATGGTAATGCAGCGCGCCCGCGAGCGTCGGCGTATAACGCCCGTAGTAAACCGCTTCGGCGACTTCCCAGGCACGCCGGAAGGTCTCGTCCTCGAGCGACGGTCGTTCGTCCAGTTCGTTCCAGGAAAAGGCGCTCACGTAGCGATGGCGCAGCGGGTCCCAGTTCTTCTGATGCACCACGCCGCAGACCGTGTCCGGGTAGCGGCCCGAGGCCACACGGTTCATGGTGACCTCGGCCACCGCGTATTGACCGGCCTCGGATTCACCGCGTGCCTCGAAGTACACGTTGAACGCCAGACAAGTCAGGTTCTTCACGTCGTCTTGCCTGGTGAAAGCCGAGTGCATGACATAACCGAACGTGGTCACGACCAGGCCGATCACGAAGATGAAAATCAGCGGGCCCTTGTCCGTTGTGTACCAGTAAAGGCTCAGGTTCTGCCACCCGCGCGACAGCAGCGAGGTGCGGCGATGAAAGCGGACCTTGGAAAAACGTTTTCTGGACATGTCTCCGGCGTCTCTGCACGCGGGGCCGGATGTCGTGCCCCCGCCCCATCACCCTAAGCTAGGATTCCGTGGTCCACTCCGCCAGAACAACGCGGACCAGTGGAACGGACGCCCGGATCAGTGGCGCGGCCTGCGTATGAAACGACGGAATCAGCCAGACGGGGAACTTAAAGAGAGAGATAGGAGCGATTTTTTAATCACTCCGATCTTTTAGATAACAAAGATCAGACTTTGCCGACCTTCGGGATGAAGCGCAGCGCCACCCCATTGTTGCACCAGCGCTGACCGGTGGGCGGCGGTCCGTCATCGAACACGTGCCCGTGATGGCCGCCGCAGCGCACGCAGTGGTACTCGGTCCGCGTATATATCAGGAAGCCGTCCTTCTTCGTGGCAAAGGCGCCGGGAATGGCGGTAAAGAAGCTCGGCCAGCCGGTCCCGCTGTCGTATTTCATCGCGGACGTAAACAGCGGCAGGCTGCAGCCGGCGCACACGAAAACACCCGGTCGCTTTTCATCGTTCAACGGACTGCTGCCAGCGCGCTCGGTGCCTTCTTCACGCAGCACGTTATATTGCGCCGGGGTGAGGATCTTCTTCCACTCTTCGTTCGAGCGCTTGAGCGGCTCGGTCGTCAGCGCCACGTCGGCGCCCTTCGCGAGAAAATCCTTCCAGTTCTTCTGTAACTCCTCCACGCTCACCGATCCGCGCGCTGGCGCTGCCGCCCATCCGCGCCACACCGGCGCGACCAAGAGCGGCGCAGCCGCCAAGCCTTTGAGCAGATTTCGCCGTTTCATTGGACCTCCGATTGCAGAGCCTGCCGATGGCCCCACGGGTTGCTGATACGCTTTGTTTGACCGGATGACCGGGGCGGTGTTCACCTGATTGCTCCTACCGCCTGCATCAGCCAAGTGGCTGAGTTTTTGAACTACCAATTTGCTACCAATTTTTCATTTGTTGGTAGGTCCCCTTGCCTCCTCCATAGAGTCTGATAGTATTACGGTATTACTTCATTACTGTAAGCAGGGTGTTACCCCATGCAGCAGCTTTCCAAGCTCACCAGCAAATTCCAGGCGACGATCCCGCTCGCCATCCGCCGCAAACTGGGCCTCAAGCCCGGCGATGCGGTGGTTTTCGAAATCGAGAACGACGTTATCACGGTGCGGCGCGCCACGGCGCTCGACAGGGAGTACGCCAAATCCCTCGAGGGCACGCTGACCGAGTGGCTGTCGAAGGAAGACGAAGAGGCCTACCGTGGACTATGACCGCTTCGAGGTGGTCACCGTCCCGTTTCCCTTCACGGACAAGGCGCAGGTAAAGCGCCGGCCGGCTCTGGTGCTATCGAGCCATGCCGCTTTTGGCCGCAAGGCCGGTCACAGTGTCATGGCGATGATCACGAGCGCGCAGAATCCACCGTGGCCACTCGATGTGCCCATTTCCGATCTCGCCACCGCCGGACTGCCCGCACCCTCGGTCGTGCGGATGAAACTCTTTACTCTCGATCATCGCTTCATCATTACCAAGCGCGGGAAACTTTCGGAAAAGGATCGAAGGGCGGTAAATCGGGCGCTGAAATCGGCGCTCGATCTATAAAGCACGCAGGTCTCGCCTACCAAGATACGTACGAGCCAAACCCACCAACCACTCGACCGGTCGATCAGAACCATGCTGGCGCGCTACGCGAGAAAATCCTTCCAGTTCTTCCGCAGTTCCGCAAAGTGCTGCTTCAGAACCTCAGGTACCCAAACCTCTTTTTACGCAAAATTCCGTTCATGCCGGGAACTCTGTAAAGTACCGGCCCATGTCCTCCGTCGTGGAAATCACAGGTCTGCGCAAGCAATACAACGGCCGCGAGGTCGTGCGCGGGATCGATCTGAACGTCCCGGCCGGGCGCTGCTTCGGCCTGCTCGGGCCGAACGGCGCGGGCAAGACCACGACACTGCGGCTGCTGCTCGGGCAGTCGCCGGTGAGTGGCGGCGAGATACGCGTTTTCGGGCTGCCGATTCCGCAGGCGGGGCGCGAGGTGCGCGCGCGCACCGGCGTGGTGCCGCAGGCGGACAACCTCGACCCCGATTTCACCGTCGCGGAAAACCTGCGCGTCTACGGCCGTTACTTCGGCATTCCGGTCGCGACGCTCGATACGCGCATCCGCGAGCTGCTGGAATTCGTGGGCCTCACGGACCGCGCGGATGCGCGCATCGCCACACTCTCCGGCGGCATGAAGCGGCGTCTGACGATTGCGCGGGCGCTGGTCAACGATCCCGAACTGGTGGTGCTGGATGAACCGACCACCGGGCTCGACCCGCAGGTGCGGCACATGATCTGGGGACGGCTGCGCGACCTGCGCCAGGCCGGCAAGACGCTGCTGCTCACCACGCATTACATGGAAGAGGCCGAGCGCCTGTGCGATGAACTGATCATCATGGACCAGGGACGGATTCTCGAACAGGGCACGCCGGCGGCGCTGATCAAGAAACACGCGGAACCGGAAGTGATCGAGGTGCGCGGCGAGGAGCAGCTCGCGCGCCAGGCGCTGGCGTCCGCCGGCGAGGGGCGCTTCGAGGCGGTGGGCGATACCTATTACTACTACACGCGCGACGCGCGCGCCGTGGTCAAGCAGCTGGAAGGCATGCCGGGGCTCACGTTCCTGCACCGGCCGGCGAATCTGGAGGACGTGTTTCTGAAACTTACGGGAAGAGAGTTAAGGGATTGAAAAAATAATGTGTGAATCTATTTTTCAAAGCCTGGATGCCCGCCTCCGCGGGCATGACAACAAGTAGATAGGTTTTTCTATGGTGAATCTTTTTCTCCCGCGCTTTCAGGGCGCCGCGCTCGCGGTGTGGCGGCGCAACACGCTGGTGTGGCGCAAGCTCATGCTGCCCAGCATTCTGATTAATTTCGGCGAGCCGTTCCTGTATCTGCTCGGCCTCGGCTACGGCCTCGGGCTGTTCATCGGCGAGATGATGCACATGCCCTACCTCACCTTCCTCGCCTCCGGCATTCTCGCGTCGTCCGCGATGAACACGGCCAGCTTCGAAGCGATGTTCTCGGTGTACACGCGCATGATTCCGCAGAAGACTTACGAGGCGATCCTGACCACGCCGCTCGAAGTGCAGGACATTCTCGCAGGCGAGATGCTGTGGTGCGCGACCAAGTGCGTCATCAGCGGCACGGCGATCCTGATCGTGGCGGCGTTTCTCGGTGCGGTGCACACCTGGCACGCGCTGTGGGTGCCGCCGGTGCTGTTCCTGATCGGCCTGTGTTTCTCGGGCATGGGGCTGATCATGAGCGCGCTCGCGCCGGGGTACGACTTTTTCAACTATTACGTCACGCTCGTGCTCACGCCGATGTTCATCCTCTCGGGCGTGTTTTATCCGGTGACTTCGCTGCCGGTGGCGCTACAATCGCTGGTGCAGTTGCTGCCGCTGGCGCATGCCGTTGACCTGATCCGGCCGCTGGTGGCGGGGTTGCCGCTCAGCAACGTAACGCTGCATCTGGCGGTGCTCGCGGGCTATGGCATCGTGGGTTACCTGATCGCGGTGCGGCTGACGCGGCAGCGGTTGTTGGTGTAGCGAAGGCGAAGATTAATGGTGCGCAACGCTCCGCGTTGCGCGACTGTAAAAAGCCTGGATGCCCGCCTCCGCGGGCATGACAATCAAATGGGGCTCCGCCGAAGCCTGCCCTCGAATGGTGTGGTCAGGGACGGGCATGACGACCCTTAAGTGACGGGAAATCGCCTATGCCTTATGCCGATATTTCCGATCTGCCGGCGTCGGTGAGGAATCATCTGCCGACGCACGCGCAGGAGATTTACCTCGCGGCGTTCAACAACGCCTGGGAGGAATACGCGAGCCGTGAGGATCGCGAGATTGTGGCGCACAAGGTTGCGTGGTCGGCAGTGAAGAAACAGTATGTGAAAATCGGAAAGGAATGGGTGAAAAAATAAACGCATGGACATCCGCAACGAAATCCCCGCGCACGACATCGAGCGCTTCCACATCAAGGCGCTGGAATTTTCCTCCGCGGCGCGTTCGCTGGTGCTGTCAATGCTGGCAGCCGGGTTCGAGGTGAAACGCAAGCCCGACAACAGCTTCGTCACCAGCGTCGACCTGCAAGTGGAAGCGCACCTGCGCGGACTGATTCACCTGCATTTTCCCGACCACGGCATCATCGGCGAGGAATACCCGCCCGCGAACCCGCAGGCGGCGTATCAGTGGATCATGGACCCGATCGACGGCACCGAGGACTTCGTCCAGCACCTGCCCACCTTCGGCAGCATTCTCGCGCTGCACTACCGTGGCGAGCCGGTCGTGGGGGTTATCGACCATCCGGTGCTGGATATGCGGGTGAGCGCGGCCTTCGGCCTCGGCGCCCATTACAACGGCCGACGCGTGACGCTCACCGACCTCGATCCCGCCGCCATCGACGGGACCGAACGCGTGATGCTCCCGGCGCGCGCCAACTTCATCAAATACAGCGACGACGGACACCTGTTCGACGCTCTGACCCGCGCGCATCCGAACCACCGTATCTACCGCAGCTGCTTCGCCCACGCCTGCGCGGTCACGGGGCAAGCCGACGCCACGGTCGACTACGGCAACCCCATCTGGGACTTCGCCGCGAGCCGGATTCTCATCGAGGAAGCCGGTGGCAAATTCACCGTGGTCCGCACCTGGGATGTCCCGTCGCTGGGCTGGGTCTATGGATCGGTCTTCGGCAAACCCACCCTGGTGGATCGTCTGGTGAAACACTTCAAGAAGGAGCGTTAGCCCTCATGCCGATGCAACTCAATATATTGTTATTTTTTCTCTCAACAGTTACATTATGTTGAAGAAATGACGTTGAAAATCCCCGAACCCCCTAGGAGTGCATTATTGGTTGCCGGCGAATTTCCTGCCGTCGACGCGGGTTTGTTACGCGCCATGGCGCGGCACCAGGAGCATCTCAAGAACCATCCGGATGGCGCTCAGCTGCTTCATTTGATCAACAACGCCCTTCTGAACTGCCAGCAGCGCGGTTACGCCAATGCCTCCTGTATCGCCCACCTGCATGACCTGCTGCTGGCCTTCGCCCGGGACACTTCGCGGCCATCCCCGATCCGCATCCGGGCGCGGCTGATTCAGCAGCATCTGGCCCTGTATCTGCAGCCGGGTCGCGCCGCTCCGGTCAAATCCGCGAAGCCGCCAGAGCCGTTTCCGGCCGCGCCCGAACCGGTGCCCGCGGCGGCCCAACCCAGGATGGCATCGCCCACGAAACCAGAGGCGGAACTGATCCCTCATCCCACAGTCACTTCCCATTCCACGGAGAACGCGGTCATGGAAAACCAGGGCGTGCTCGAATCGAAACCGGCACTGGCGATGGAAGCGCCTGAAACGCGCCGTCCCGCCAGTGAAGGCGCCAACCAGAACCTGATTCAGCTGCGTCAGATGGTGACGAACAGCATGGACGAGCTGATGCGCGAACGCGAGACGCTTTCGCAAAAGCTGTCGGACGCCAACACCTATCTCAAGATGATCGAGGCCGAGCGCGAACAGCTGCGGACCGATCTCAACATGGCGCGCAAGCGTGCCCGGACCGGCGATAAGCCCCCCAAGAAAGCCCTCGGCCTGCCAAAGCGCGATGTGCTGCTGCGACAGATCGAATCCGAAGTCGAGCGCGTGAAGCGGCACGGCGATCCGCTGGCGCTGGCGCTGATCGACATCGACAGTCCCGAGACCGTTAACGACACCGAGGGACAGGAGGTCGCGAACGCGGCGCGGCAACTTTATGCCAACGAAATCCTGCGCGGCTTCCGCAGCTACGACATGGTGGCGCACTACAACAAGGATGGGTTCGCCGTGCTGCTGCCCAGCACCGACCGCGAAGACGCCATGCGTGCACTGGAAAAGGTGCGCAAGCGCGCCAAGGAATCGCATTTCAGCTTCAAGGGGCACAGTTACCCCCTGCCCGGGTTCGGCGGCGTGCTCACGTTCTATTCGCCCGGCGAAGAGCCGCGGCAGATGCTGCGCCGTGCCGACGAGGCCCTGGTCAATCTCAAGCTCAAGGGTCAGCGCCAGGTCGTGGTCGTCTAGCCGGTTTCGGTCCGGCTCAGATTATCTTTGTGTTTTGGCGCGGCTTTTACCGCTGTCGCGGCCAATAACCCCATCTCCAGCAAGGCTAAAGACGGCGCTCACTCACGCCGCGCCCCGATGCGCTCTTTATATCTTCTTCCGCGAACGTTAGGCTTTGGTGACGGTCAGTGTGTTTGAGAATAAATTTTCGCGGAGGGTAATATGGAAAAAGCTACTTTCGGCGCGGGATGTTTTTGGGGCGTGGAAGCAACTTTCCGGAGCATTCCCGGCGTCGTCTCCACCCTGGTCGGCTACTGCGGCGGCAAAACCGACAATCCGACATACCAGGACGTCTGCACGGACACCACCGGCCACGCCGAAGTGGTGGAAATCACGTTCGACCCCGCGCAGCTGCCCTATGAGCAATTGCTCGAGACGTTCTGGAAATTGCACGACCCCACGACGCCCAACCGTCAGGGACCGGACGTCGGATCGCAATATCGTTCGGTGATTTTCTTTCACTCGCCGGCGCAGGAAGCGGCGGCGCGCGCGGCCAAGGAACGGCTCGATAAATCCGGCAAGTTCCGCAATCCTGTCGTTACGCAGATCGTCCCGGCCGCGCCGTTTTACAAGGCCGAGGATTATCACCAGCGCTACCTGGAGAAACGCGGACTCGCGAGCTGTCACATCTGAGTCAGCAACTCCCCTTCAAAATTCAAAATCCCCGCGTATGCGGGGTTTTGAATTTCCGGATACCGGTACGAACGTTCAGGCGGCGGTTGCTTCAGATTCCACCGTGGGCCGGGTTTCCGTTTCCGGCCGGCGCTCGGGTCGGGCGGCTGACTTGGCTTTTTCAATCGCTTTGTCCGCCTCCTTCCTGGCTTTCTCCAACGTCTCCGTCACTCGCTTGCTCTCATCCCATTTTTCATAACACATGATGAACCTCCTTCCTTACAGGCATGTACGTCCATGCGCAAATTACCCTACGCCGGTCGAGGCGGATTTCAATTAAAAATTTTTTATATTCCGGAAATACCATGTGCCTACATTCAACGGAAAGCAAAATTCGTAAAAAACCCATGTCGGTGATTGCCATTCGTTTCAACGACGCCTGAAACCAGGCGTCTGGTCAGCCCATCGTTATTTCCCGGACCAAATCCCCTGGTTTTCGCCGTCCGAGATCACATAAGGAAGGGGTAATTACCTGAATTTGGCCGTAACCGTTGACCGCCGCGCCCAAATGCCAAAAGATAGGGGTATTCGCGGATTACACGGGCGCATTCCATGTCCAGTAAATTTCCCATTGTCGCGGTGACCGGCTCCTCCGGCGCCGGGACCACCACGGTGCGGCATGCCTTTCACGACATTTTCCGGCGTGAGGGTATTTCGGGAGCGTTTGTCGAAGGCAACGCCTTTCTGCGCTACGACGGCAAGGAAATGGATCGCCTCGTCCGGGAGGCGCGGGAGCGGGGGGAAAACCTGAGCCATTTCAGTCCGAAACTGAACCAGTTCGACCGGCTCGAAGCGCTGTTCAAGGAATACTCCGAGCACGGCACCGGCGAGACGCGGCATTACGTGGTCGAGGGCGAACAGGAACAGTTCGGACTGCCACCGGGCACGTTCACTCCCTGGCGGCAAATTCCGGTGGACACCGATCTGCTGTTCTATGAAGGACTGCACGGCGGCGTGGTGGCGCGCACCTGGACCCGCCGCAAGATGAGCCCGTCGCACAATCCCCACGTCATCGAACGCCGCAACGTCCACGACGGCAACAACGGCGTGGACGTGGCGCAGTACGTGGACCTGCTGATCGGCGTGGTGCCGGTCGCCAATCTCGAATGGATACAGAAAATCCACCGCGACACCAGCGTCAAAGGCCATTCCCCGGAGGCGGTCACCAACACCATCCTGCGTCGCCTGCGCGATTACATAGACTACATCACGCCGCAGTTTTCCCTGTCCGACATTAATTTCCAGCGCGTGCCGGTCGTGGATACCTCCAACCCCTTCATCGCCCGCGACGTGCCGACATTGGCGGAAAGCGTTGTGGTCATCCGATTCCGCGAGCCGGGGAAATTCGATTTTCCGAACCTGATGCGGCGGATCAAGGATTCTTATATGTCACGTCCCAACACCATGGTCATTCCCGGCGGCAAAATGCTGCTGGCCATGGAAATCATCTGCACGCCGCTGGTGCATGAACTGATCGAGAAGCGGCAACCAAACAGCGGCTAAAAGGTCCGGGGCCGGCATCTCAATGCCGCGTCGGTTCGATCGTGGCGTCCAGGTTGAGATTATCGCAAAAGCTGGTGAACTCATCGCGCAAGCGGCCGATGTGCACGCCGGACGGCAGACTCACGGTCATGCTGAGCGAAAACATCGGCGCACCGGTGTGCGCGGCCGGGTAGGTCCAGGTGCTCAGCTCCTCGATGTTGATGTCGCGGCTTGCAAAGAAGTCCGCGATCTCGTGCACGATGCCCGGATGGTCCATGGCCACCACGTCCACGGTGTAGGGCACCATGTCCTGCACCGCGGTGCGTGGTTCGGTGTGCCGGGCAAGGATGGTGAGTTCGAGTTTTTTCTCCAGTACCGGCACCTGCCGTTCCAGACGCGTGATCGCCCCCCAGTGTCCGGACACCATCAGAATCAGGGCGAATTCTCCCCCCAATACCGTCATGCGGCTGTCCTCGATGTTACAACCACTGTCGAGAATAGCCTTGGACAGCTGATTGACGATCCCGGGGCGATCCTTGCCCAGCGCGGAGAAGACAAAATATTTTTTCATGGAAAAGCAATCAGAAATTTTACGAGGTCACGGCGGCCGGAAGTTTATCGCCAACGTTAGCCGGCGGCCAGATGAAAATCAGACGGCGGGCCGACCGGGCCTATGACCAACCGGCAGGTATTGTACAGGATCATCACTTTAAACGAACTCAAGACATGCCTCTGACAACTTCCATCGGGTCGGTTGGCCGGCTATCCCTAGCTTGGTCAAAATCGACGCGCATCTGATGCAGTCGACGCCGAAGTTGTCTCTCGACACTATCTTTTTACTTGAGCGTCCCCTTGTCACAATAATTAATCCCCCTGCTTTCTTCATAAGTTGAACCGACGATATTTTGAATTCCAAGAAAAACAGATCGCCTGTCTACTGTCTCCCTCCGTCTATCGGATGCGTATCGCTACAAAGTGCCTGTATTGTGACTGAACCTTGATTGACGTATTTCCTCTGCTACCTTCAACCCTCACATCTTCGTTATCCGAAAAAATCGTGGTCAGGCTTAAGTTCAGCCGGTCACGCGATGCAGGGAAGATTCTCAAAAACTCTATGGAGGGAGAAAAATGATACGTATTCCACCGCTTGGTATCGGCAAAATAATCATCTGTAGTTGGCTGCTTTTTGGCATCAACAACCTGTCCAGTGCTGCAAGCCTGCCGGTTTTCGAACAGGTCGGCACCATCATCGGGCCGGCTTCCAGTGAATCCACGCCATTTACAATCGCCACGTCCGGCTCGTATCTGGCCAGGATTACCGACTTGACGTTCTTTCCCGGTTCATCATTCAACACCGTCGCGCTCGGGATCAGCACAAGCTCGCTCTTGCTCGGATCCACGGCTCTCTTTGGCCCAAGCACCAATGATTCCGCCTCCTTCATTTTTTCCGCGACGCCCGGGAAATATTTTTCCAGTGTCCTGGCGACATGCGACGGCATATGCTCCTATGGCGTGAACATCACGGCTGTTCCCATACCACCCGCCATCGGGTTGTTTGGTTTGGGCTTAGCGGGTTTGGTCCTGATATCGCGGCGTAGACAGAAATCACTTTGATTTCATATGGCCTTAACGTGTTCAGCGTCGTCTGCGCGACAATCGATTCACAAGTTCGCCCAAGCGTAATGTTGTGGACGTACGCGGAAGTTACAAGCTGGTAATGCCCTTTAAGCCAAAGGGTGATGGTTGCATGGCGGGTGGATGCACAGGGACTGATCGATCTTGCAATAGAGGGATTACTTCAACGAAGATCCTTCAGTTCCCTGACCACCAGTATTCGCCTGTCGTTCTTCCACTGCGAGAAACACACGAGCTTCCCGGCGCTGTCCACGTCAAGATCGTAAATCGCCGTGACATCCTTGATCTTCTTGAGCCCCGCCTTGTCGTAAAGGAAAAAATAATTTTCCCGCTTTTCATAACTCGGGCCGGTGATGATCTGGAACAGCGTCCGGTCGCCGCGTCCCGTTTCCACATGCATGCTGACCTGCTGGTAATTCTTCACCGGGAAGCGGTAAAGCAGCTCGAGCTTCCCGCCGCTGTGCCGCACCAGGTAGGCTTCCGGACCGTAGGCCACGAGCAGGATCAAGGCGTTGCCTGAAGCGAAGGCGCCGCGCAGGCTGTAGATCCACATGTCAGGGAGCTCGATGAGTTTGACCATCTGCCGGCTTTCCGCGTCCAGCAACCAGATATGGTTGTCCTGCTTCCAGTAATTTTTCTGCATCACGTATTTCTTGTTACCAACCTTGTAACCGTTGGCCAGGGCGTTGTCCAACACCGGTGGTGGAATGGATGGGAACGCGGCTGCAAACTCCGGGCTCGCGTCGTCTGAGGCCTCGACGAGTGAAATGGGTTTCTTTTCGACGAGCCTGCCGGCGGCCGCGTCGATGATCAGATCTACGCCGTTGACATCGCCATCCGAAATGCTCGCTTTCAAGGTCGTCGCATCTTTCCAGGAAAACTCGGCCACGTAACTCCGGTACATGGCGAATTCGCGCGAGGCCTTGGCGTCGAGCAGTGTTTTGACTTTCAGGGTATTAAGATCGAGCGCCAGGATTTCCGTGAGCTCTGTGGAGCCCTCCAGCACTTCACGCGCAAACGCAAGATAACGCGAATCAGGCGAAAAATGCGGCTGAACGTAATCGCCGTTTTCCAGGGTAAAAAGAGTTTTTCCGGTCGCCGTGGTTTCACTCGATGGCAGCATCGGGAGCGAGGTAAACGGGTTGGCCCACACCGACACCGGCAGCAGGCTAGCCGCCACAACTACCGACTGTATCCAGCGCCACATGTTCGGTGCCTGTCCGGCAGGTTGACCAGAGTCCAGAGTATACCGTCCTTACGGCAAGCGGCTAGAGTGCAGTGCATTCTATTGGGCCCCTTTCCGGCGCCCCAGGCTCTCCAGCCACATATCCACCCGGCCCCAGAGATGTTCACGCAGACGGGCGTGCCAGGGACGGCGACGCCAGTTTCGTAAAGACATTCGATGCTGTTTAGGAAATCCTCATCAAACATAATCTTTACCGACTCTCCGAAGGCGGCATGCTCTACTTCCTGATTGGCTTCAAGGTTCCAGCGCAGATTCCAGCGGTCGAGGTTGCTTGAGCCGATGGAAACCCAGTCGTCGCAGAGAATCGTTTTGGCGTGCAAAAAACGCGGCTGGTATTCGAAAATGCGCACGCCGGCGCGCAGCAAGCCGGTGTAGAAGCGCCGTCCGGCGTGGCGAATCGCCGGGTGATCGGTGTACGGGCCGGGCAACAGCAGCCACACGTCCACGCCACGCCGGGCAGCCTGCTTGAGCGCGCGCCGGACCTTGCGTGACGGCACGAAGTACGCGGTCGCGAGCCATACGCGGCGTTGCGCGTGACGCACGCGGTTGTAAAGCGAGCGCTTGATGTCCTGTCGCGCCAAAGCCGTGGTAACCGTGACGCGCCCGCGCATGTCGTCCGCCTCGGCGAGTGGCGCGGGAACCGGAAGCTCCAGCGGATTCGGCGCATGCCGGTTCCAGAGGCGCACAAACAGTTCCTGCCAGTCCACGAGCACCGGGCCGCGGATGCGCGCGGCGGTTTCGCGCCAACTCTGTTCCGGATCTTCCGGGAAATCGAACTCGTCGGTAATACCCGCCCCGCTCACAAACGCCACCTCGCCGTCCACGATCAGCAGTTTGCGGTGATCGCGGAGCATGTTGCGCAGATGCTTGCTGAAGTGAATCGGGTTGTATAACAACAGCTCCACGCCTCCCTGTATGAGCCTTTCCCGATCCTGCGGGGAAAGTCCCAGCGCGCCGAAATCATCGAGCAGCAACTTCACCGTCACGCCGCGACTCGCGGCGCGCACGAAGGCATCGATGAAGCGTGTCGCGACCGCGCCTGATTCGAACAGATAAATTTCCAGCAACACATAGCGCTGCGCCTTTTCGATGGCCTCGAGCATGCGCGGGAAGAATTGCCGGCCGTCCACCAGCAACTCAAAGCGGTTGCCGGAACGCCAGGGGAACAGATATTTACCGCGCTCGCGGGCTGGCATGTGGTTCAGCCGGTGGCGCCTTCCGGCCTCACGGCCTGGCGCGCAGGTACTGCTTCGGCCACGCCACGTCCGCGTTCAACTGCCGGGCGGCGTGCAGCGGCCAGTAGGGATCTCGCAGGAATTCGCGCGCCAGCAGAACCACGTCCGCCTGCCCGGTGGCGACGATCTGCTCCGCCTGATGCGCCTCGGTGATGAGGCCCACCGCGCCGGTGGCGATGCCCGTCTGCGCGCGGATCGCGGCGGCGAACGGCACCTGGAAACCGGGAGCGGCGGGAATGCGCGCGTCGGCGACCAGCCCGCCGCTCGAGCAGTCGATCAGGTCGATGCCGATCGGCTTGAGCCAGCGCGCGAACTGGATCGACTGCTCCAGGTCCCAGCCGCCGTCCACCCAGTCGCTGGCGGAAATGCGCACGAACACCGGCAGGTGCGCCGGCCAGACCTCACGCACCGCGCGTGCCACCGCGAGCGGCAGGCGCGCGCGATTTTCGAAGACTGCCGCCGTATTCGTCGGTCCGCACGTTGGCGAGAGGCGAGAGAAACCCGTGCAGCAGATAGCCGTGCGCCATGTGGATCTCGACCACGTCGAAGCCGGCGGCCCGCGCGCGCTGCGCCGATTCGGCGAACTGCCGGACCACGATGTCCATCTCCGCCTTGGTCAGCTCGCGTGGCATGGCGTGCGCGGGCGTGAACGAAATCGCGCTCGGCGCCAAAGGCTGCCAACCACCCCGGTCCGGCGGCAGCGGGCCACCGCCCTGCCACGGCGTGCAGGTCGAAGCCTTGCGCCCGGCGTGCGCCAGCTGAATTCCCGGCACCGCCCCCTGCTCCCTGATGAACTGCGCGATCGGCCGGAACGCGTCGCGCTGCGCTTCCGACCAGATGCCCATATCGTCGGGGGAGATGCGGCCTTCGGGGGAAACGCTGGAGGCCTCGACCATGACCAGTGCCGCGCCGCCCACCGCGCGGCTGCCAAGATGCACCAGATGCCAGCTGTTGGGCATGCCGTCGACGGACGAATACTGGCACATGGGCGAAACAAAAATGCGGTTGCGGAAGGATAGCTCCCGCAACTTGAAGTCCGAGAAAAGTTTCGCCATGCGCGGTTCCTGTGTGGACGATGGGGGAAACCCGTTGTGGATAGTGGCGCGACTAGCCGACTTTCGGCAGGCGCTTCATCGCCTCCGCGACCGCGGCCTCCGGATAGTGGTAGTCCTCGAGCTGGCCGCTGAAGTATTTGTCGTAAGAGGCCATGTCGAAGTGGCCGTGGCCGGAGAGATTGAAGAGTATGGTCTTGCCTTCGCCGGTCTTCTTGCAGGCGAGCGCCTCGTCGATCGCGGCACGAATCGGATGGCAGGATTCGGGCGCCGGGATGATGCCCTCGGCGCGCGCGAAGGCGACGCCGGCCTCGAAAGTCGAAAGCTGCGCCACCGCGACGGCCTCGATCAGCCCTTCGTGGCAGAGCTGCGATACCAGCGGCGAGTCGCCGTGATAGCGCAGCCCGCCCGCGTGAATGCCCGGCGGCATGAAGTCGTGGCCGAGCGTGTACATCTTCATCAATGGCGTCAGGCCGACCGCGTCTCCGAAATCATACGCATATTGGCCTTTCGTCAGGGTCGGGCAGGACGTCGGCTCGACCGCGACGAGGCGCACCTTCTTGCCGGCGGCCTTGTCGGCGAAAAACGGGAACGCGATGCCGCCGAAGTTGGAGCCGCCGCCGCAGGCGGCGAGCACCACGTCCGGGTATTCGCCGATTTTCTCGAATTGCTTTTTCGCCTCCAGGCCGATCACGGTCTGGTGCAGCAGCACGTGATTGAGCACGGAACCCAGGCTGTAATTCGTGTCCTTGCGCGAGGCCGCCTCCTCGACCGCTTCGGAGATGGCGATGCCGAGCGAGCCCTGGCTGTTCGGATCGGCGGCGAGGATCTTGCGGCCCGATTCGGTCATGTCGGTGGGGCTGGCGAAAACCTCCGCGCCCCAGGTTTGCATCATCGAACGGCGGAACGGTTTCTGCTCGTAGCTCACCTTCACCATGTACACGCGTACTTTGATGCCGAACATCTGCCCGGCGAGCGCCAGCGCCGAACCCCACTGCCCGGCGCCGGTTTCGGTGGCGAGGCGCTTGATGCCAGCCTGCTGGTTGTACCACGCCTGCGGGACGGCGGTGTTGGGCTTGTGCGAGCCGGCGGGGCTCACGCCTTCGTACTTGTAATAAATTTTCGCGGGCGTGCCCAGCGCCTGTTCCAGCCGATAGGCGCGGAAAAGCGGACTCGGTCGCCACAGGCGGTAAATCTCGCGCACCGGTTCGGGTATCGGGATCCAGCGCTGGCCGCTCATCTCCTGCTCGATCAGAGCCTCGGGAAAAATCGCGCCGAGGGCCTGCGGCGGTACCGGTTTGCCATCGGGACCGAGCGGCGGTGGCGGCGGGTTCGGCATGTCGGCAATGACGTTATACCAGTGGGTGGGTATTTCGGATTCGTCGAGCAGAATTTTTGTTTGAGGCATGTTGGTTCTCCGGATTAAACCGTTATTGGCATTACGCCGACCCACCCTGGTCGAAACCGCTGAAGAGACGAGTACTTAATACCAGAACCACGGTACGGTCAATGCAACAGTTATGGTAGTCTCACGGTACAGGGTGCACGGTCAGCTTGATATCACTGCGCGCGCCGGAAAAGCGGGCCATCCGATGGCGCCGACGGACTTTCCGGAATAGACACCTTCTAAACGGAAACCCGCTCTGATATCCCGCCGGCACCGACTGCCAATAAATGAAAGAAGACACGCCGTGAGCACAAAAAATAATCAGCCCGACTGGGACAAGATCGCCGAGAAATTCGACGTGTGGCTGCCGCACATCGCGCCCGTCGGCGAAGTGCTGCTGGCCGCGCTGGGCGCCCAGCCCGGGGATCGCATTCTTGACCTCGCCTCCGGAACCGGGGAACCGGCGCTGACCCTGGCGCGGCGCCTGAAAGGCCATGCCAGCATCACCGGCATCGACTCCGCGGACGGCATGGTGCAGGTGGCCCAGGCCAAAGCGGTCAAGGAACGGCTGTCGGGAATTTCCTTTCGATGCATGCCGGCGGAACAACTGACCTTTAACGACAACTCTTTCGATCGTATTTTATGCCGCTTCGGCGTGATGCTGTTCACCGACCCGCTGCAAGGCCTGAAGGAGATGCAGCGGGTGTTGAAACCCGGCGGCCGCTTCGCGCTGGCGGTGTGGAGCACCCCGGAAACGATACCGACCCTGCGGTGGTCCTACGATGTTTTCTCGAAACGGCTGCCGGAAGAACTGCACCCGCCACTGGCCAAGGCGACGTCGCTGGGCGCGCCGGGAATGCTGGAAGACCTGCTGAGCGAGGCGGGATTCTCCGGCTTTTCGGTGGAATCCAAAACCTTCGATTACCAGTTCAGATCCTTCGAGGAACTCTGGGATACGGTGGAGGCATCGGATATGCTCAAGCAACAATACGATGCGCTACCGCAAAACGAACGCGGCAAGATACGGGATGAGGTCGGGCGTTTTGCCAGGGATTTCATCCACGACGGGCAACTGAGGATTCCGCACGAATATCTGGTGGCAACGGGCGGGAAATAACACCACTTCCATTTCCTTGTCGAACTCCATCGCTGCCGCATGCGAGACACAACGATACCTACATGCCGCTCATATAAGTCTTGGCCTCTTCACCGGGATAGGGCAGACCGGCGACACGCCACGCACCAAGACAGGTGTGAAACAGTTTGTGAATCCAGTACTTGTCTTTGCCATGGTTATGGCAGATGTGGCTCATGGCGGGAACAGCGCCAAACTTCGCGTAATGCTTCCGCAGAGTACGAATAACCTGCCAGTGCTCCTCGGTGAGCTGGCCGATGCCGTCGAGCCGCGCGATTTCCGCCGCGACCGCTTCGGTCCATAGCGCGGGATACTTAAGCAGGCCGTCCTCGTCGAACTCGATTTCCAATTCCTGAATTTCGTGCATATGACACCTCCTTTCCGATTCTCTGGATGAAGTGACGTCCGGATGCATTATGCGCCCAATTCAGGAAAGGCGCCCGGATAGTGACACGATAGGTGTGGGATTCAATGACGGCTGGCCGCTCGCGACATCCCCGTCTTCCGCGGCTCATGTGCCTGCTGCGCATCGCCTGCCAGTGCAAGCCACGTTCAGTGACTGGTCCCCTCGGAGCGCGTGATCTTGTTGTAGACGTTGTACTTGCCGGATGGTTTTTTCATCGGCAGGCGCTTGATCTCCTTGAAGGTCGCCGCATCGTACACGACGAGCGCCCCGTCCATTTCCCAGATGCTGACCAGCGCATATTTGCCGTCGCGCGTGAATTCGGTGTGCGCCGCGGTCTGGCCCGGCGCGGGCCGTAGCGTTCTGACGATTTCGAGTTTGTTCTTGTCGATGATCTGGATCGCGTCCTTGTCGGCCGGACTCATCATGGCGTCGACCCAGGCGTACGGCGTGTTCTCGTGCGAGCGCATGAAAAACCCGGGGCCGAGGGTCTTGATGTGCTTGATCGTCTTCCAGGTTTTCATGTCGATGACGGTCACCATGCCCTCCTTGAGGTTGGGCGTCGCGAGCACCGTGGTTCCCTTGTAATCCCAGGTGATGCCCGAGCCCAGGTGCGGCAGGCCGGGAAGATCGACGTCGGCGATCTTGCGCCCGACGATCAGGCTCACCACCTGCCCGTTCTTGCCGTTGCGCGCGGCGCCGATCAGATGCTCATAAGACTGATCGAAGAAAAAGTCGTCGAGAATATCGTCGAGACGGATGCGCCGCACCGGGAACGGTCCCTTGAGCGCCAGCGCCTCGCCCATGCGGTAGTCGTGCACCAGCCCCGGATAGATCGGCTCGGCCTTGTCGTCGTAGGGAATCTCCCAGACTTCGGGAATGTCCTTGAGCGCGGCGATGAAACTCTTGCGCGGCGCGGCATCATAGACGGCGCTCACCCGCGAGCTTTTGCCGGCATCGTCCTGCACCGCGATGATCTTGAGCGGCGACAGATCCGTGGCGTCCAGCACCACCAGCGTGTGCGGGAGATAATTGCCCGCCAGCACGTAGCGCCCGTCGCTCGATACCGCGATATTGCGCATGTTGATGCCGGCGCGAATTTCGGCGACGTATTTCAGATTATAAATATCGAACTTGCTCACCCAGCCGTCGCGCGAGCCGAAATAGACATAGCGGCCGTCGGGAGAGAATTTCGGCCCGCCGTGCAGCGCAAAACGCGTGGGGAAACGCAGGATCGGCTCGAATCGGTCGCCGTCCAGGAGCGTGGCATGATGGTCGCCGACCTCGACGACCACGAAAAGATTCAGCGGATCGGCCTTGAAGACCGGCTTGTCCGAAAGTTTTTCCCCGGGTTTGAGGTGGAGCACGTGGGAGCCACGGATATCGGCCAAGTCCCAACGCGGCACTTGCGGCAGCGGCTCGTAGATCAGTCCGGCGAGCTGGGTAATCTGCTCCATTGACAGCTTGTCCCGGAACCCCAACATCTGGGTCGCGACACGCCCGTCACGGATGGTGGCGATCGCCTCGTCGCGCTTGAGCCTTCCCAGGTTCTCCGGCAGCAGTGCCGGGCCGATGCCGCCCAGGCGACCCGCGCCGTGGCAGGACGCGCAATGCTCGGCGTACAGCTTTGGCACATCGGTGCCGGCGGCGCGTGCGGTGGACGCGGCGAGCGCGAGCAATGCGACGAACGCGGTCGCAACCAGGCGGGGTAAATTCATGACGATTCTCCTTCGAAAATCGCAGCCGCCGAGTGCAACTCGGCCGGACCCAAACGGTGGACGCGCCCGAATCCGGAGACGTAGCGCGCGGTCACGGTCACGAAACGCACGAGCGCGAAATCGGTGAACTCGAACATCGGCGCGGCCGCGGGAAAACGCACGAGGTAGCGTTCGCGCGCCGCGGCGTAGCCGGCAGCGTCGCGTCTGATGGTCTCGACGTAGCCCTGCAGGCTCACGCGCGCCAGTTCCTGCGGATCGTCCGTGTCGCGATCGGACTCGGTGAACGATAACGATGCGCGCGGGTTGGTTTCGAGATAGCGTGTATGCAGCGCCAGACGGCTGAGGTGCAGCAGGAAACCGCCCAGGTCGTCTTCGGGCACCACCGCCACCCAGGTGGCAAGCGGTTCGTTGTCGCGCGCGGTGGCGAGCGCCGCCCAGCGCTGGCCGCGCAGCAGCGCCGCCAGCCGTCGTTTCTCTTCGGGATTCACGCCTTGCTCCATGCGCGGATTATACGCCGTTGCGCGCCGCCTATCTTACGGCGAGACGCAAAAGTGCGGCTACTTCGCCGCCACAACCGGGATACGCGTGTACGGCCGGTTCTGCAGGCGCTCGCCGAGGCCCTCGACGCCGATCTCGTCGTCGGTGAGATAGCACGCCGGGTCTTCGGCCCAGGGGTCGTTCGTGAGTTGATGCGCGCGCACGCGGGTGTTGCCGCCGCAAACGTCGAAGTATTGGCAAGCGCCGCAACGGCCCTTGATGGTCCGCGGGCTGGCCTTGAGCCCGGCCATGAGCGGGTCGGAAACATCCTGCCAGATCTGCGAGAACGGCCGTTGCTTCACGTTGCCGAGGCGTGTAATGCCACCAGAAGGTGTCGGGGTGAACCTGGCCCAGGTTGTCGATGTTCGCGATATTCACGCCCGAGGAATTACCACCCCACTGCGCGAGTTTGGCGCGCATATGCTCTTCCAGGTGCGGGAAGTGCTTGCGCACCCAGAACAATAAATAGACGCCATCGGCGTCGTTGTTGCCGGTGACGAATTCCTTATGCAGGCCGCGCTGGGTGTATTCCCAGCATTTGTCGAACAGCAGGTCCATGGCCCAGCGCGTGGTTTTCAGGATCACGTCGTCTTTGCGGTTGATGTTGCCGCGTCCGGCATAGTTGAGGTGCGAGAGATAGAACTTGTCGATGCCCTCGGCTTCCATGAGATTGAGCAATTCGGGTAGCTCCGCGGCATTGTCCTGGGTCATCGTGAAGCGCATGCCGACCTTGATGCCGCGCGCGTGGCACAGGCGGATCGCGTGCATCGAGGCGTCGTAGGCGCCTTCGAGACGACGGAAACGGTCATGGGTGGCACGCAGGCCGTCTATGCTGATGCCGACGTAGTCGTAGCCGACCCCGGCGATCTGTTCGATATTGGATTCGTTAATCAGCGTGCCGTTGGTGGACAGGCCGACGTAGAAGCCCATCTGCTTGGCGCGGCGCGAGATGTCGAAGATGTCATGGCGCATGAGCGGTTCGCCGCCCGAGAGAATCAGCACCGGCACGTGGAAACCCTTGAGATCGTCCATGACTTTGTACACTTCTTCCGTCGACAGCTCGCCGGGGAAGTCCGTGTCCGCGGAAATCGAGTAGCAGTGCTTGCAGGTCAGGTTGCAGCGCCGGATCAGGTTCCAGATCACCACCGGCCCGGGCGGATTACGCTTCGGCCCCAGCGGCGTCGGATTTTTGATTTCCTGCATGTACTGGGAAATGCGGAACATGCTCAGCTCCCGAGGCGCAATCCGGTTTTCTTCAGGATGCGCGTGCTGTACAGCACCGCGTGGCCCCGATCGGCATCGCCGAGCAGCGCGGCGATCTGCGCCACCTTGGCTTCGACCTCGGCGCGGTCGCGCCCATGCACCATCGCGAACAGGTTGTACGGCCATTCCGGCAGATACCGCGGGCGGTGATAGCTGTGGCTGACGAAATCCAGCGCGCCGATTTTCCGTCCCAGTTCGCGGATTCG
Source organism: uncultured Gammaproteobacteria bacterium (assembly GCA_963750625.1). Lineage (GTDB taxonomy): Bacteria > Pseudomonadota > Gammaproteobacteria > Acidiferrobacterales > Sulfurifustaceae > Sulfuricaulis. The sequence goes on from CAVVRV010000005.1 coordinate 45,195, forward strand.
CTCTTCCGGCACGTCCCACACCGACATGCCGTTGGCCCGGTAGCCAAGGGCGTAATGGTTCGGCACCGCGCCGATGCGGCGGATGACACCCGCTTCGAGCATGCGCCGCAGGCGCGCCATGACTTCGTCGGCGCTGACACCCAGTTGCTCGGCGATGGCATGATACGGGCGGCTCACGCGCGGCAGTCCCGCCTGGGTCGCCAGCACAATGCGGCGGTCCACGGCATCCAGCACCGCGGCGGCCTCGAATCCGGCGTGGGCAAGGATTTCAGCGGCGTGCGCGTTCATACCGTAAATCTCAGGCCCACGTAGAATTCCTCGAGCTTGGGCATGTTGTATACGCGGTAGCCCGGCCTGCTCGATCTCGCCGATCACCTTGTTCAATCCGCTCCGGCGCTTCGGTCGCGAGCACGAACCACATGTTGAACTCGTGCTCGCGCGCGTAATTGTGCGCGACCTCGGGGAAACCGTTGACGATACCGGCTCACGCGCTCGAAATCCTGCGGCGGGAATTTTCATGGCCGCGAGCGTGAGCGCGCCGCCGAGACGCTCGGCGTGGTACATCGGCCCGAAACGGGTGAGCGTGCCGTTTTCCAGCAGCGTGTCGAGGCGCTGCATCAGCTCATCCTCGGTCAGGCCCAGTGTCGTGGCGGCTTCGGCATAAGGCCGCTCGCAGACGGGAAAACCGCCCTGCAGCTGATTGACGATGGCGCGATCCACGGCATCCATCAAGATTCCCTCTTTCCGGACGTATAAATGGCACCGCGCTGTTTGAAGCGGCGGCGGCTGAACAGGACTTCGTGCGTCAGACTCTGAAGTCCGCAGTGGTTCACCATCCACTCGAGATGCGCCAGCACCTCTTCGCGGTTCTTGCCGTGAATCATGCAGTAGAGATTGTAGCGCCACTGGGGCAGGCGCCGCGGACGGCGGTAACAGAGCGTGATGAAATCGAATCCCGCGAGGCAGCGCCCGAGCTCGGACACCTGCGCGTCCGGCACGTCCCACACCACCATGGCATTGGCCGAATAGCCCAGCTCATGGTGCCGCACCACCACGCCGAAGCGGCGAATCACGCCGCTTCCTTGAGCCATGCCAGGCGGGCGACAACCTCCATTTCGGAGATGCCCAGTTCTGCCGCGATCTCGGCATAGGGACGCGGAACCAGCGGCAGCCCCTGCTGGATCGCCGCCAACAGCCGCCGGTCGGCTTCGTCTACCTGGGGCCGTTGCCGTGTCGCGGCGGAATGTTTAATGACATTCAGTTCCGACAGGTAGCCCTACTCGCTGCGCTCGTTCGTCTTGTCATATTCTTACTCAAATCCCAGATCGATGTGGTAATCCTCGACGAGCGGGAATGACAATACTTCGTAACCGGTGCGCGCGGCGATTTCATCCAGCAGTCGCACTGCAATCTCGCGCGCATCGGGCGCGGTGGCCACGAACCACAGGTTCAGCCGGTGTTCGCGCTCGTAGTTGTGATTCACTTCGGTATAACCGTTGACGAGCGCGGCCACCGATTCAAGCTGTTCCGGCGGCACCGCCATGGCCGCGAGCGTGCTGACGCCGACCGTGTTGGGCCGCACCACGGCACCGACGCGGCTGACGGCCCCGGCGTTTTTAAGCGCCTCCAGCCGCGCGAGCACCTCCGCTTCCGTCACGCCCAGATCGCGCGCAATGTCGGCATACGGCGTCGGCGACAGCGGAAAATCCTGCTGAAAATCATTCAGCAGGCGCCGGTCGAGTTCGGTCAGTTCCGGCTTCATTGCCCGATCCTGTGCGCGCGCGAAGTAAAGAAAATCCCGCTCGGCTTGTCCGCGGGCAGCGATGTGACGCGCGCGAAGGTATCGGTGTCGTACACGTCCACCCGGTCCTCATCGCGCACGGACAACCAGACTTGCTCGCCGCGCGGCGTGAATTCCATGTGCAGTACCGCCTTGCCGGGCTTGAGCGTGCGGATGATCTTGAGCGACAGCGTGTCGATGACCTGCACGGTGTCGTTGTCCGGTGGCGCGAAGTTCACCCACAGCTGGCGCCCGTCCGGACGCGCGATCACGAACACCGGCTGGCCGGCCACGGCGACGCGGCCGCGCTTCCGTCCAGTTCTTCTGATCGATCACCAGCACCTCGTGCCGCCCGACCGCCGGCACATAGGCGATGTCGTTCGCCTGCGCCCAGTAGTCCATGTGCGGCATCTTGAATACCGGCAGCGGTTCCTGCCCGCGCCCGTAACCTTCCAGCACGCGGCGCACGCCTTTTTCCGGTTGCCACAGGTCGAGCAACGCCAGCCCGTCCTCGCCGAAAAGTCCGGCGATGTAATAACGCCCGTCGGGCGTCACCGTGCCGTCGTACGGCTGTTTGCCGACATGGGGAAATTTCTGCACCTGCGGTTGACGCGGATTACGCATATCCGCCACCCAGATCTCGCCGGCGTCCCACAGGGAAAACACGAAACGGTCGCCCGGCGCATCCACCAGACCCACCACCTTGGAACGGCGCTGACTGTCGCCGATACCCGCGGGAATGTCGGCGAGCAGATCGAGCGTGTCGGCGGCGAATACCTTCACGCCGCCCGGTTCGTAATTGGAAACCGCGATCAGGCGACCGTCCTGCGAGATCGCGCCGCCGATGGCGTTGCCCGCCTGCACGATGCGCTTGTCGATGCGCCCGCGCAGCAGATCGACCTTGGTCAGCCCGCCGTCGCGCCCGAAGACGTAGGCATAACGCGCATCGCGCGAGTACACCACCGAGGCATGCGACAGGTCGCCCAGGCCCGGAACCTGGGCCAGACGCGTGTCGGTGGGTGGTCTCGACCACCAGCACACTGCCGGTGGCACGCTCAACGACGATGCCCAGATCGCCGCGTGCCGCGCGGCGAGGCGCACGCCGAAACCAGCACGGCGCCGATGAGACTCAGGAAAATCGTGACGGCAGGAATGGCAAAGATCAGTGCGCATCGGTTTTGCCCTCGAGCAGTACCTGCACCAGCCAGTCTGCTTCTTGCTCGTTCAGGAAACTCTTCCACGGCGGCATCGGCGTGCCCGGCCGGCCGTGAAGAATCACTTCGCGCAACATGACGGCGGGCTTGCCGGCCAGCGCCTGCTGTGTCAGCGCGGGGCCGAGACCGCCCTTGCGCGTCAGCCCGTGGCACGAACCGCAGTCCTGGTTAAGAAGATGCATCAGCTCGGTTTGCCGCGCGGCGGGGATATCGGCGCAAACCACGGACGTCCACAACGCGCCGAGCGCTGCGAGGGTGATGCCGGTCTTATGCCTGGGCCTGCGCATGCGAACCTGCTATCCCGTAAACAACGGGGCGGGATGGCTCCCGCCCCTTGCTGCCTTTAGAAACTAGTAGACGTCGTGCTGCGTGTTATAGACGTTGAACTTGCCCGTCGGCGTGACCAGGCGCTTGTCCTTGATCACGGCCTTGAGCTTGCGCGTCTTGTCGTCGAGCACCACGATGGCCGATTCCTGGGTCTTGCCGTTCCACACCGAGAACCAGACTTCGTCGCCGGCCTTGTTGTACTCGGGCTGCACCACGCGCTTCGGACCTTCGCCCAGGCTCGGCCATCTCGGCGATCGTTCACCACCTGCGGCGCCTTGTCGAGATTCTTGATGTCGTACACCGCCACCGACTGGCTGACCGCGGCATTCGGGATTGAGCGCGGTGTCCACCCACAGGTTCGTCGACTTCGGATGGGTCTTGATGAACAGCGACCCGCCGCCCTGGCCCTTGAGCGTGCGCACCACTTTCCAGGCGTTCTGCGTGTGCTTCACCGGGTCGGTGCCGATCAGGGCGATGCCGTCGTCACCGAGGTCGCCGGTGGCCCACACCGGACCGAATTTCGGATCGACGAAGTTCGCGCCGCGGCCGGGATGCGGGATCTTGCCGACGTCGACCAGCTTCACCAGCTTGTCTTCCTTGGCGTCGACGACCGCGATCTTGTTGCGACTGATTGGCCGCGACCATGAAGTAGCGCTTGGTGGAGTCCCAGCCACCGTCATGCAGGAAGCGCTCGGTGCCGATGTCGGTGACCTTGAGATTGTTGATGTCCGAGTAGTTCACCATCAGGGTGTGGCCGGTCTCCTTCACGTTCACCACGAACTCCGGGTGGAAGTGCGAGGCCACGATCGAGGCCACGCGCGGCTCGGGGTGATATTCCTGGGTATCCACCGTGAAGCCGCGGGTCGCGACGATCTTGAGCGGCTCGAGCGTGTCGCCCTTCATGATCGTGTACTGCGGCGGCCAGTAGGAACCGGCGATCGCGTACTTGTCCTCGTAGCCCTTGTACTTGGAGGTGTCGACCGAACGCGCCTCGAGACCGACCTTGATCACGGCGACGTTGGCGGGCTTCGCCATCCACAGATCGATCAGGTTGATCTGCGCATCGCGACCGATCACGTAGAGGTAACGGCCCGAGGCCGACATGCGCGAGATGTGCACCGCGTAGCCGGTGTCGATCACGCTGACGATCTTCTTGCTGTCGCCATCGATCAGCGCGACCTGGCCGGCATCGCGCAGCGTCACCGAGAAGAGGTTGTCGAGATTGATGTTGTTCATCTTCTTCTTCGGGCGCTCGGCCGGCGGCACCAGCACTTTCCATGATCGCCTTCATTTCCTTCATGCCGAACTCGGGCGGTGTCGGCGGTTCGTGCTGCAGGAACTTCGCCATGATGTCCACGTCCTGATCGCTCAGCACGCCGGAGGTGCCCCAGTTGGGCATGCCCGCGGGTGAACCATAGTTGATGAACACCTTGAGATAATCGGTGCCCTTGTCGAGGGTGATGTCCGGTGTCAGCGGCTTGCCGGTGGCGCCCTTGCGCAGCACGCCGTGACAACCGGCGCAGCGCTCGAAGTAAATCTGCTTGGCGCGAGTCGAATTCGGCCTGCCGTCAGCGGCGGCGCCTTCGGCGAGACCACGGTCTCGGCCTCGCTCCGGCTTGATCGGCACCGGCGCGCCCTTGTAGCGCATTTCCGTCTCCGGCGTTCCCGGATGGCCGGAAGGTTTTTCCTCCGCCCCTACGGCACCGGTAAAGGATAGCGCGGTCGCTGCTAACAGACCGGCGGCAAGTGCTGCGTGCTTGTATTTCATGTCGGGCTCCTCCCGCGTCAGATTAAAAAACCATCGAATTAAAACCATGTGTGGCGACACTGTAAAAGTGAGCCAAGGCTTGCTCCTTGACATGGGTCAAGAGAAGCCTGATTAGTGTCTGTCAGACATATTACAACGAATCACGAATGAAATCCGGCTGGTATGGCCGCCGGTGAAACACCGCTCGAAGCGGTTCATTTCGGCTCCCGGCCCGGACAAGCATCGCAGCCCGCTTGACCCTGGTCAAACAGCCCGGAGGACCCGACGACCTGCTCCATGCCACGCACCATTTCACGGGCACGGCCGCTTCTTTCGCGGCGTTTGCGCCGCTCGACTTCCGGCGGGCATTTCTGGTCGTTCCAGTAGGTCACCTGGCAGTCGAGGCAATAGTGGCATTCGTTGGCGTTGATCTCGCCGTTCTTGCGGATCGCCTGCACCTCGCACTCGACGGCGCAGACCTGGCACGGACGGCCGCATTCGCGATGCCGCCGCAACCAGTCGAAGATGCGGAACTTGCCCGGGATGGTGAGCGCCGCGCCCAGCGGGCAGAGATACTTGCAGTAGAACTTGCGATTGATGGCGGAGACCAGAATCAGTCCGGCGGCAAACACGCACGTAACCCCATTCGCGCTGAAAGCGCATGGTGATGGCGGTCTTGAACGGTTCGATCTCGGCCAGGCGCTCGGCCTGCGCCAGCGATTGCAGCGAAACGCCGAACAGCCCCAGCAGAATGATGTACTTCAGCGCCCATAGCCGTTCGTGCACCATCTCGGAGAACTCGAATTGCTTCACGCCGAGGCGGCGCGCCAGTTGCTGCGTCAGTTCCTGCAAGGCGCCGAACGGGCACAGCCAGCCGCAATACATACCGCGCCCCCACAGCAGCAGCGTCACCGCCACGAACGACCAGAGAATGAACATCATCGGATCGATGAGAAAACCTTCCCACTGGAAATTGTGCATCGCCGCCTGCGCGAAGGTGAGCACGTTGATGACGGAAAGCTGCGCGAGCGAATACCAGCCGATAAAAACGACGGTGAATATCAAATAACCATCGCGCACATACACCAGCAGACGCGGGCGTTTCGCCAGCCAGTCCTGAAACACCAGCACCAGCGTCAGAAATATCAGGCCGGTCACCAGCACCGCGATCTGGAAGGTGCTTTTGCGCCAGACGCCTTTCCAGATGGGTTCGTCCTGAATGGAAGCGGTTATATTTTTTTTCGGCTGCGGCCTGGGAGACCGAAGATAATGCCTTGGCATGGGTTACCGCGGCCGGCGGCGCGGATTTGCCGGGGGCGGACACCGGCGCCGCAACATTGTCAGCCGCCGGTTTCTCTTTCGCGGAGGCCGTCGTCGCCTCGACAGCGGCCGGCGCGGGTGGCGGCGGAGGCGAGAGACCGCGGGATTCGGCCACGCGGCGCACGGAACGCATCAGGGTCGCGTTCTCGACCATGACGGTGATGGTGGCTCCGGAGATGGTGTCGATGGCGACGTCGCCCTCGGCGCCGGCCCCGATAACGACGCGGTCGAACACGGATTTATCCTTGTATTGCGACACGAAGCGCTGCAAGCGCTCTTCGGATATCCCCACCACCAGGATCGGTTCCTGGTGTTCGACGATGCGCAGGCCCACGATGCGCCCCTGGAGATCGAAGCCCACCAGCGTGTTGATCGGATGCCCGGAATACGCCGGAATGCGGAGAACATCGTTCGTCAGATACGCATAGCCGAGCAGGCGCTGGCCCTGATAAACGGCGGCGGCCGGTGGCTTGCCTTCGAGGTCGCCGAAGCGGTCGGCCTGCGGGAAAAAATCCCGCACCGCGGGATAAAGCTCGTCGATCGTCTCGGCGTGCGCCGGGGCGGTCATCCCCAGAAACAGGAACAACGCAAGCAGGCGAAGTCGCGGGCGCCAGGTAAGTCACGAAGGGTTCACAAGGTGGGAACGAAGCATGGCCCTGAAAGTACCTTATCAATCCTGATGCAGGGAGATTACAGAGGCCTTGACTTCAGTCAAGCCCGGGGCGGCGCGAATCGCTAGAATGGCACCGTACGACAGATCAACAATGGGTGCAAACGTCGTGGAAATCGTTTATTTCACACTCGTGGGGATAGGACTTTATTTCGCCTCCGACTGGATTCTGGATCGCCTCGAGACCAAGCGCGGCAGCCGTTTTGAAAACCGCTCCATCATCTTTTTTGTCATCATTCTGGTATTGGCGTTTGTCTCTTTCCAGTTGATCAGCCACTTCATGCACCCCTGAACCGGTGACCCAATGCAAAAGGGTGAGGACCTCCCTCACCCTTTTGCGCACCTCACACGAAAACAATGACTAGAGTCGCACGTGCGTCGACGTGTTGAGGCTCGCGCGCGAGCCGCGCCAGTTGTCGATGTGATACTTGGTGAACGGCAGGCCGGTCAGCTCGAAGAAACGCGGCCAGCCGATACGCTCGACCCACTCGCCCACGCGTTCCCAGGCGTGCGCGTCTTTCTTGTACACGCGCAGGATGTTCGTCACGATCGCGGCGGCCTCGGGCCAGCGCGGCGGATTGTTGGGAATGCCCGCGGCCACGAGCTTGTGGAGCGTGGGCTTGGAACGCGCGTTGGAGTTCTTGCCGCCGACCCAGATGGCGATCTTGGAATTCTCCGGATCGTTGATCTGCATCGGCGGACACGGCGGATAGCAGGCCCCGCAGCACATGCACTTCCTCTCGTCGACTTCCAGCGTCGGCTTGCCGTTGACCATGGCCGGACGGATCGCCGCCACCGGGCAGCGCGCCACGACGGTGGGACGCTCGCAGAGGTTGGCGACGATGTCGTGATTGATCTTGGGCGGCTTGGTGTGCTGCACGTTGATGGCGATGTCGCCCTGGCCGCCGCAGTTGATCTGGCAGCAGGACGTGGTAATCCGCACGCGGTTCGGCATTTCCTCGGTGATGAACTCCTTGTGCAATACATCCATCATCGACTTCACGACACCGGAAGCGTCGGTGCCCGGGATATCGCAGTGCAGCCAGCCCTGGGTGTGCGAGATCATGGACACGGAATTGCCCGTGCCGCCGACGGGGAAGCCGCCCTTCAAAAGCTCATCGATCAGCGGCTTCACCTTCTTTTCATCCGCCACCATGAACTCGATGTTGGAGCGGATGGTGAAGCGCACGAAGCCGTCGGCATATTTGTCCGCGATGTCGCACAGCTTGCGGATCGTATACACGTCCATCTGCCGCTGGGTGCCGGCACGCACGGTCCAGATCTGGTCACCGGTGTGCGACACATGATGCAGCACGCCGGGACGCGGGCGTTCGTGCCACGCCCATTGGCCGTAGTTGCGCTTCATTACAGGGTGCAGGTACTGGAAATGATCCGGCGTACCGGATTCGATGGGCATACGCGGTTGTGCAGACATTGAATAACCTCCGTTCAATTCAGAATTTCGTTAGTTCTCAGCCGGCCTTGGCCTGCTTCAGGCGCGCCACTTCATCGTCCCAGCCGTCCATGCGGATATACGGATTGGTGCGCGGGTGATTGACCATGTTCGGGTCCACTTCCATGCCAAGACCTTCCAGCAGGTTATTGAGGCCGATGCGTTCGATCATCTCGCCGCAACGCTCGTGTTCCAGGCCGTTTTCGGCCCAGAACTCCATGAGGTTCTTGCTCAATTGAACCAGCTTCTCGAAATCCTCGTCGGTTTCCAGTTTCATGAACGGCACAATCATCGTTCCCAGGAGATCGCCGATCTTGAGCGTGCGCTTGCCGCCCGCGAGAATGGTGACGCCGCGATCCTTGCCCGGCGACAGCGCCTTGGTCATGACGTTGATGCAGTGCATGCATTTGACGCAGTTGCGGTTGTCGATCTCGAGGGTATCGTCGGCCTTCAGCTTCAGGCACTTGGTCGGGCAACGCGTGAGGACATTATCCACGACGTATTCGCGGCCCTTCTGCTTGACGAAGTTCTTGACCTCCGCCTGGTTGACCTGGATGTCGTCGCGCCAGGTGCCCAGCACCGCCATGTCGGAACGCTGGACGGAGTTCATGCAGTCGTTGGCGCAGCCCGAGAACTTGAACTTGAACTTGTAAGGCAGCGCGGGCCGGTGGATGTCGTCGATGAAACTGTTCAGCACGTCGCGGTGGGCGCGGCCCTCGTCGTAACAGGAGTGTTCGCAGCGCGCATGTCCCACGCAGGACATTCCCGTGCGCACCGACGGTCCGGCACCGCCCATGTCGAAGCCCAGATCGTTGAACTCATCGAAGGCGGGCTGGATTTTTTCCGTGGTGCAGCCCTGGAGCATGATGTCGCCGGTCTGGCCGTGCAGCGCGATGAGACCGGAGCCGTGCTTCTCCCAGATATCGCAGAACTTGCGCAAAATATCGCTGGTGTAATGCATGCCGGGCGCCGGCATGATGCGGATCGTGTGGAACTCCTTCGACTCGGGAAATTTTTCGGCGACCTCGGAGAAACGCGGAATCACGCCGCCGCCGTAACCGATGACGCTGGCGGTGCCGCCTTTCCAGTAGCCCTTGCGGGTTTTATAGGAGTGCTCCAGCTGACCGAGCAGATCGACCGCCATGTCGTTGGTCTTGGCCAGGCGTTTGATGCCGGTAATGAAGCTGGGCCAGGGGCCGCTTTCGAGCTGATCCAGCATGGGGGTTGCGTGCATTTTTTTGCTCATGTGCTTTCTCCACGAATCAGGAAGAATGTCGACTTGAATCCGGGCCGGCGTGCGGGCGAGGCTGCGGTTCGATCGTCCGCGAATGGCCTCGACCCGGAATGCCGTTTCCGAGGCGGTATATTAGGAAACGTGGCGCGCATTAGTATGATCTACGTCAACCTAATGCCATGGCGGCAGCCCCATTGGGGATATCCCCCTATCCCTTTGCGGGGGTCAACGGATTGTGCGGGGGAATCGTAATACGTAAACGCGGGTTAACCCTTGAAAATAACAGCAGAAACGCGCTGTGGCGCCTCAGGTATCACGGTTCACGACGCGCCCGCCCGGGGCCGCATGGCACGATAACAGACATAGATAAACAGAAATCCGCCGGCGATGGAGATCAGGCCGCCCAGGCCCATGAGCCCCATGCCGGTGACGCGGCCGACGCTGTCGAGCGCCTGCGCCGCGCCCGCGACCTTGCGCTGCACGCCGTAACCGCCCGAGATCACCAGGCCCAGCACATGCAGCAACTGGCCGCCGCCGTAGAGCCAGGGCTGGAGGCGAGCCGGTTTCACCTCCGGCGCGCGAAAGCCGAGTTGCGGCAGGAGATGATAGGTCAGCCCCATGAACGCGAGCGTCACGCCGACGATATTGCCGTGATAGTGCGCCGGGATGGTGACGTTGGTGCCGCTGATCAGGAAACCGATCGCGCCACCCGCGCCGAACAGGATCATCGAGGCAATCAACGCCGCGCGCAGCGGCTGGCCGCTCCCCGTCGCTTTTCCGGCGCGCCACAGACCGTGCAGCAAGGCGAGACTCAGCGGCAAGGCCGCGAGGCTGCCGCCGTAGCGCATGAGCCAGGTGAAGAGTTTGATGTGCTCCACGGACGTTACCGGGTAGGAATAATAGATAATCGGCGTGAAGAAAATCGTTATCAGACCGAAACCGAAAAAAATCAGCGCCACGCGCGGGCTGAGCGTCAATGGCGCGCCCGAGGCCGAGGCCAGCCACAACCACGCGACCAGCATGAGCAGCGTGTAGGTAAACTGCAGCACATGGCCGCCGCCCCAGAACAGCAATTCGTAATAAGGCTTGCCGTGCAGAAATTCCGGCAGCGTGAAATACGACCAGGCGAAGGCGATGAGCGCCAGCATGGCCGAGACCGCCGCGGTGTTCAGCCCGAAACGCAACGCCGCCGCGCCCTCCATCCACGGGCCCACCGGCGGAATCGCGCCCATCGCGCGCAGCGTCAGCACGGCGAAGCCGGCGGTAAACAGCAACAGGCCGGCCAGGAACCATGTCTGCTGCAATACCGGAATGTAATTGCTCATGAGCGCCTCGCCGGCGCCGGTAAAGGGCGCGGCCGCGATCACCAGGGTGCCGAGGGTGGCAAGCAACAGCGCCAGCCTGCCGGCGCCGAGAAAGCGCGGCGTGGAATTGAGGCTCCACAGCGCGCCGCCGAAGGCGAGGAACCACACCAGCACCGAGAGGTCCACGTGCACCACCAGCGCGGTGTGGAAAAAATCCACCCAGGGGAAAAAATTCTGTACATAGGGCGTGCGCGCCAGCACCAGCAGCACCGAAAAAATCCCGGAGCCCAGCAGCGCGGCCAATCCCAGGATCAGCCAACCCTTGGCCAGCTGTCGGCGACCATCGTCGGGAATCGGCAGGGAGAAATCGGAAAGATGCATTGTGATTTTTGGAACCACAGATCAAACGCGGATTAAGCCAATAATCTTTATCTATGTATATCTGTGTTCATCCGTGGTTCAAGACTTTCATTTAAAAACAAACCCGCCGGTGCGGGAGTTGAACTCCACCACGAACACCTGCGCCGGCGCAAGCTCGACATCCGCCTCCTTTATATAGTTGAAATCCGGCACGCGCACGCTGTCCTTGAGCCGCGCGCGCAGATGATGGCGTCCGGCGGGCACCTGAAAGCGCTGATAGACCGTGGAGACGCCGTCGCGCGAAAGCCCCGCCGGCGGCAGTTCGGCGCGGTAAACTTCCTTGCCATCCAGTTCCAGGTCGAACATCACCGGCGAGCGCTCGCGCCCGCACTGGACCGGCACGCGCATGTTGGGCGGCAGGTTCGCCAGTTCGTCCGCGGTGCGGACATGACACTCCTCTTTCGGCTGCCCCGCATGGCTGAAGCTCGCCTTGATCAGGGCCATGTCCTTCGGGAAATGCTCATAGGCCGGCGCGGACGAGAAATAGCCGATCACGGCGACAAACAGGCCGTAAAACACCGCCTGCCCGGAATACTGCATGATCTTTTTCGGCATCATTCAACCCTCATGTCGTTTATTCATTACTCAATCGAGCCGCCGGTGCAGCCGCGCGTCGTGGCTGCGGAAATGCTCCGCCAAACCACGCCTGCAGCTGTTGCGCGAGCAGCTCTTCGCTGAACGAATTCCCCGTCCTCGTAATCGTCCATCATATCGCGGATTTCGTCGAGTAAACGCTCGTGATCCGCCTTGTGCGCGTCGTACATGATCGTAGTTCCTGGCGCGCATGATCTGCTCTTCCAGCGCGAAGTGCGCGGAGATACGCGCAAATATCTCCCCGAGAAAATCCATGACCGCCTCCGCGGCGCCCGGGCGCATCAGGCGGTCATGGGCCTCGTTCACCAGTCCGATCAGCTCGCGGTGCTCGTGATCCACGGCCGCGACACCGACGGAATAATTTTCATCCCATTCGATAAGAGACATCGTGATCCTCCGGTGGATGGGATGGGGGAGAAGCCGGTGGCGGGGCCGGGCCGTGGCGGTACGGACCCATGGCGCGCAGCCGCGCGCGGAATGCCGCGATCTCGCGCGCCAGGGTGGCGCCGCCCGCAGGCCCGGCCCATACCGTGGCCAGCCGTTCGCGCGGCACTCTGCCTCGCAGATACGGATCGCGTTGTCCCGCCAGACGCTGCTCGGTCCATTCCACGCCCAGGCGCTGATAACAATCGCCCGCGATACAGCCCGCGAGCAGCACGCCGTCGGCGTGACGGCGGCTGATCACAAAATCAATAAACGAAGGCGGTAACGCGCCGACGCAGGGTAATGTAACCGTTCCTACGCCCGGCTCCTTGAGCGCCGTCAAGTCGAAACCGGAACGACAACCAAACACCATGACGCGGTCGGTTCCCGTCAGCGCCGCGGTGGCGGCCAGGATGCGCGCGCGAATATCGCGCGTCGTGAGCGACGGCATGTCGATGCCCGGAACCAGATCGCTCACCCGCCGGAATGGCGTGGCGGTGGGACAGGCGCCGACGCAGATCCCGCAAGCCGTGCACAGGCCCGGTTCCACCACCGCCTGGCTCTCGAACGGCAGCCCGTCGCTGCGCGGCTGCAGGATCACGGCGCTGTAGGGACAGTCGGCGAAGCAGCGGCCGCAGCCGTTGCAATTCGCGAGGTCGACCACGGCCGCCGGCGCCTCCTGCCGGCGCGGAATCCATGGCAGCAGCATCAACAACAGCGTCCCGCCGCCCGCGAGCGCCCAGACCGCGCCCGGCGACCAGAGATCGATCAAGGGATACATGGCGAGATAAAACCAGTCGGGCTGCACCCGGCTGACCAGCGTGTCGAGATCGGCCGGCCCCTGGCTGAGCGCCGGATAGACCAGCGACAACGCCGTCAAGCGCCAGCAAGGTGCCGATCATGATCGGGCGCGGCGGATTGGTTTTGGCGCGGCTGATGCGCAGGATGTGAATCCACATGCCCAGCAGCAGAAACAGCGGGATGCCGATATGCATGAACACCAGCAGCGAGAAGAAACGGTCGTTGACCGAAGCGCTGTTCAGGAAATTGCGCGCGATCGGCTCGGCAAAAATCGGCAGCCAGTCGAACCACTCGGTGGTCACCACCGCGATATACTGGGCGAGACGGTCCCACACCAGCCAGTAGCCGCCGATGCCCGAGGCGTACAGGAACCACAGCAGGATCACGCCGGTCAACCACGCATACCAGCGCACGCCGCGGTAACGGTCCAGCACGAACTCGCGCGCCAGATGCAGCAGCACGGTGATCACCATCGCATCCGAGGCGTAGCGGTGCAGGCTGCGCGCCACGCCGCCCGCGTACCATTGGGTGTGCGTCAGGTATTCGACCGAGCGATAAGCGCCGTCGATGCTGGTCTCGAAAAAAACGTAAACATAGATACCGCTCGCGGCAACCACCCAGAAAAAGAAAAACGACAGCGCCCCGAGGTGATAGAACGGATTGATCCTCGGGCCAAAGGCCGCATCGAAGGCATGCTCGAAAAACGAAAATGCCCGGCGGCCCGCGCGCTGTATCGTCTCAATCAAAACGGATCTCCGCAGAAAACCGCTACCGGTGACGGATATAACTTGGCATTTTTCCAGGGGGAAAGAATATGACTCAGGTCAAGCTCGCGCGCGGCGGCGATTACGGCGCCATTCGCGGATCAACAGGAAGCTCACGGTCCCGATGGAGACCAGGCCGATGAAAAACCCGATGAAAATCGAGTAATCGAAACGGTACTGATCGGACGAGGGATCGTAAACGGTGCAGAACAGCTTGATGCGGCTGCTCAGATTCGACAGCAGCGAAGGCGAGGTCGGCGCGCCGAAGACCAGTTCCTTGAGCGGTTCGACCAGCAGCGGGGTATCGAAATTCATGCCATACACCTGGCGGTAAATTTTCCCCTGCGCGTCGACCACCGTCGCCTGGATGAGATGATCGAATCCGTGCGGCGCGCGGTAAGCGATGAAGCCGAGCTCCTTGGTCAGGCCGGCCATCGCCGCGGCATCGGTGCTCAGAAATTCCCAATGCGCGATGTTCACGCTCTGGTCCAGCGCGAACTGGCGCATCGCGGAGGGCGTGTCTTTGGGCGTGTCGAAACCGATGGTCAGCACGTTGAAACTTTCCGGTCCGAGCGCGGCGCGCGCCGTGCGCACCACCTTGGCCAGATGCTGCGTGGTCGTCGGGCAGATGTGATAGCAGCTGGTGTAAATGAGGCTGATCACCAGCGGCTTGCCGCGAAACTCGGACATCCGCAGGTTGCGGCCGTCCGCCGCCGTCAGCGTGTAATCGCCGAGGCTCTTGCCGATCGCGCCCTGGCTGATGGCCAGCGCGGCTTTCTGGTCGAATTTCGATGCCGGGTCTCCCCCCGCCGTCGGTGACGGAGCGTGGCCGGTTGTGTCGTGCGGCGCGGCCATGGCCGGCGACGCCAGGAGGCCAGCGCCGATCAAACCGAGGAACAGGATGAGTGATTTTTTAACGTGCATGGAGGAATCATACCGGAAAGGAACAGCCGGGCGGGCTTGCGCCCGCCCGGCCTTCCGCTCGCGGACCGGCCCAGAGGCCCGCTTACTAAGCGCAGCGAGAAACCTTTGAAAAATATCTTTAAACCGCCAGGACGCCAGGGTCGCCAGGAAAAAAGAATTTTAAGGAAACTCTGATTTATTCACTTGAACCGCCAAGGACATCAGGGTAAGAGTCCTTAAACTCAAAATCCTGTTTCCTGGCGACCCTGACGTCCAGGGGGAGGAATGTAATTGAATCAATATTTCTTAGGCCAGTCCCCAGACCTGGGACAGGTATTTCCAGTTGACGAAGTAGTACAGGATGAACGTCGTCAGGAACACCAGCGCCAGCACCAGCGTGCCGGGCACGGAGATGCCGCCGATGCCGATGCCGTGGACACCCGCCGCCACCGGTTCGGCGATGATCGGGGTCGCGCTCTTGACCTCGCCCCGGCGCCGGCCGAACAGGACCGAGGCGACGATCTGCAGAACGAAAAGGCCGCCGCCCACGATCGCCAGAATTCCGCTGATGGCCATCAGACCGAGCATCAGATACGCCACCTCCGGGTACTGGTACTGGAACAGGGCGTTGGCGAACGAGATGTCCCAGTGGCGCCGCGGGACGCCGAGCGTGCCGGCGCCCATCATGAACAGCGTGAAGCCGATCATGCCGAAGCCGAACAGATACGGCTGCCACTTGGCGAGCCCCGGCAGGACGACGTCGCGCTGGAACAATACCGGCACCAGCCAGTAAGTCAGCGCCATGAACGCCAGGGTCGTGCCGCCGACGACGGTGGCATGGAAGTGACCCGGGACGTACAGGGTGTTGTGAATGATCAGGTTGATCTGTTCCGTGCCCATCACCACCCCGGTGATGCCGCCGAGGAATCCGAAGATGATCAGCGACAGGAACATGCCGGAGAAGGTCGGATTGCCCCACGGCGCCTTGCGCAGCCATTCAAACAGGCCCTTGTTGAAGCCGCGCTTGCGCTGCGCCGCTTCGATCGCGCCCGGCACCGTCAGGCCGTGGATCATGCTCGCCAGCACCGCGAGGTACATCGCATAGCTGGTGTTGAAAATTTTCCATTCCGAGCTGATGCCCGGATCGGCCAACAGGTGATGGGCGCTGGCCAGCTGCAGGAACAGGATGTAGAGCAGGAACGCCATGCGCGAAACCTTCTCGGACAGCGGCTTGGCGCCGAACACCACGCCGGCGATGAGGTACCACACGGCGATGTGGGCCGAGACGTTGATCTGCTGCGAGGAATGGCCCATGCCCCACCAGATGATGCGGTACATCAACGGATCGATATAGTTGATGAAACCGATCTTCCACAGGAAGGTCGGAATCAAAATAATCGCGCCCGAAGCGATGGTGAAGATGGCGATGATACAGGCGGTCAGCGCGCCGAAGGTCACCAGCGGAATCGATCCCTCGCCGTAGGTTCGCTCGGCACGCGCGATCACCAGCGTGCCCAGGAACACGAAGCAGCCGATCAGGGCGCCTACCGCGAACAGAATAAGGCCCAGATAGAAGTGCGGCTCGGCCGACATCGGAACATAGGAGGTCATCATCACGCTCGAACGCCCCTGAAAGATGGCGACCTCGGTCATGATGGACCCGATGACCATCAGCGCAAACCCGAGCCACGCCCAGCGCGGCGCCGCGAGGCGCGATCGCAACAGGGTGCTGGAGGCGAAGTACAACACGGCTATTTCGAAGAAGATGATCCAGAAGATGAGCACGCCGAGGCCGTGCGCGGTCAGCAGCATGTAGAACATGTCCGCCTGCAGCAGGTGGACCGTCGGCCAGCGCGTCAAAATCATCAACAGGCCGATTACGCCGCCGAACAGCAGGAACACGATTCCCGCGACGGCGTTCAGTTTCATCAGTGTCTCGGCCGGCTTGTGGAACAGCAGGCCGGTGTCGGGACAGGTACGGAATTCTGCAGTATTCGCCATGGGCCGCTCCTCCTTACTTCACGTAGATTCTGCCGGTCATCGTGTGGTGCCCGATGCCGCAGTATTCGTTGCACACGATGGTGTACTCGCCGGTTTTGTTCGGCGTGATCTTGATCACCATCTCGTAGCCCGGGATCACCTGCACGTTGATGTTTTCCGGCTGCAGCGAGAACCCGTGCTGCCAGTCCATCGACGACAGGTGCAGGCGGTAGGTCTTGCCGTTTTCCAGCTCCAGGATCGGATACCATTCCCACAGCCGGGCCAGCAGATAAACATCGGCGCCCGCCGGCGGATGCACCACCGGCATCTCGCGCGCGGTTTCCTTGCGCACGGTGTATTGATCCACCATCGCCTGAACTTTCTTCCCGTAGAGTTCCGTCGAGGTGCGATAGGCCTCGTTCGAGAGGTTCTGCTTACCGTAGACATGCCAGTACGGCATCATGATGAACATCACGATGGCCCACACCAGCGCGATGGCGACCCAGAAAAGCTCGACGCCCTCGATCGGTTCTTTCCACCAGATGCGTTCGGCAGGAGGTAACAGGCTGCTCATATCGGCGTCTCCCGGAAGTTATTTGGCCAGAGGAATGGTGACGACTTCCATGATGCCCCACAGGATGTAGAACACCGTGGGAACCACGACACCGATGAATAACAGCAGAAACGGATTGTCGAGCACTCGTTGCATGGCAGGGACGGCTTGATCCCGGCTTCCCGAACCCGTGTTTTTGGCTGCGGCCATGTTGATACCTCCTATGCTGATCAAAAAAACCGTTTGATTACTTTCGCCGGCCTGTTGTACCGTGCCCGGCGCCATTATTCTTTCGCTGCGGCATTACGCCGCTGTCAATTAAAGACCGATTCGGGCGCTCATCTACTTGACTTAGGTCAATTCACCCAAAAATGATTTACACTTTGACACTGGTCAAGCCAGCAAGCGACGTGACGTTGAAAACAAATCTGGGAAAACTGATCAATCTCCATGACGAACATCTCTTATGACAAGACGAACGAGCGCAGCAAAGTGGGCTACAAAATCTTTTGTTCCTGGCGCCCTGGCGTCCTGACGTAAATCGTCGAACCATCAGAGACACCTTACTACCTATGCCAAGCGTGTCGACCGTCTCGCCTGATCCCCGCTCCCCGTCGCCGCGCACGGACAGCCTCTACACGCTGCTGGTTTTTCTCTCCCTCGTTCTGGTGCTGGTGGTCGTCATTCTCAGCGCCTATCTGCGTCTCGCGGGCAGCGGCCTCGGCTGCGCCGGATGGCCGGCCTGTTACGCACTGATCAAATCACCGGCGGGTGGAACGGAATCGCTCGCCGCCGCGCATCTGGTGCCGGCGTGGGCCACCGTCATTCATCGTCTGGCGGCATCCACGCTCGGCGCCATGGTGGTGGGCATCACGCTGATGGCGCTGCGCCGCAGACGGCTTCCGGGACATAACACGGGACTGTCCCTGGCGGTGCTGGGGCTGACGGTGTTTCTGTCGGTGCTCGGATACAAAACACCTTCGCCGCTGCTGCCGTGGGTAACGCTCAGCAATCTGCTGGGCGGCATGGCGATGCTGGCCATGCTGTGGTGGCTCGGTCAGCGGTCGGTGTCCGCGGTCGGAGGCGATGCGCGCGCGCCGACGCTGCGGCCGTGGGCGCGTGTCGGCGTTTTCCTGGTTTTCCTGCAGATCGCGCTCGGCGGTTGGGTCAGCGCCAATTTCGCCGCGCTGGCCTGCACCGGTCTTCCCGGCTGCGGTGATTTCCCCTGGATCGACGGTCCCTGGCGCGAGAGTCTCAATTTGTTCCGCGTGCTCCCCATCACCGATGGCGGCGTCATCATCACCGGCGATGTCGCCAAGCTCATCCACATGATCCACCGGCTCGGCGCCGTGGTCACATTCCTGTATATAGGATGGCTGGGGTGGCGCGGATTCAGGCTCGGAGACCGCTATCGCGGCACCGGCACGGCGATGCTGGTCTTGCTGCTGCTGCAAATACTGCTGGGCATCGCCGCGGTGGTTTTCGGCCTGCCCCTGGCGATGGTGACTGCGCATAATGCGGTTGCCGCGTTATTATTACTGAGCACCGTGAACCTCATGCATCTTCTGACACCGCGAACCCAAATCTGATGACAAGACCACGAGCATGGCTGCATAAAATGATATCTCTCTCCACATCGTCTTCCGACAAACCCGTTGCCTCTGGCTGCTGGTCTGCTGTGCGCTGATTTTCGCGATGGTGGTGCTGGGCGGTGTCACGCGACTGACGCGGTCGGGGCTTTCGATCGTCGAATGGGACCCGATCATGGGCGCGATCCCGCCGCTCACCCAGACCCGGTGGGAAGAGACCTTCGACAAGTACAAGCAGACACCGGAATACATCAAGGTCAACGCCGGCATGTCGCTCGAGGAATTCAAGGGCATTTTCTACGTGGAGTGGGCGCACCGCCTGCTCGGCCGGCTCATCGGCGCGGTATTTCTGATCCCGTTTCTTTATTTCCTCGTGCGCCGGCGCATCACGCGTGAACTGGCGCCCAAACTGATCGTCATGTTCGTGCTCGGCGGATTGCAGGGCGCGCTCGGCTGGTACATGGTGAAAAGCGGACTGGTCGATATCCCGCGCGTCAGCCCCTACCGGCTCACGGCGCATCTGGCGTTTGCCGTCGTCATTTATGCGTATATTTTCTGGACCGCGCTCGGACTGCTGTATCCGCCGGAGCCCCGGCCCGCGCCCCGGGGGCTCGGCCGTTTTGGCGCGGCGGTGACCGCGCTGATTTTTCTCATGATCCTCTCGGGCGGATTCGTCGCCGGCAACAAGGCCGGATTCGCCTTCAATACCTTTCCCTGGATGAATGGCCGCTTCATTCCCGAGGGCATGTATGCGATGCAGCCGCTGTGGTCCAACCTGTTCGAGAACATCGCGACGGTGCAGTTCAACCACCGTCTCCTCGCCTACCTGCTGTGTCTCGTGATCCCGGTTTTCTGGTGGCAGGCGATGCGCGTGGCGTTACCGGCGCACACGCGGCGCGCCGTGCATTTTCTGCTCGGCTGGCTCGCGGTGCAGGTGCTGCTCGGCATCGCGACGCTGCTGTATGTCGTGCCGATTCCGCTGGCGGCCGCGCACCAGGCCGGCGCACTCGTCCTGTTCAGTCTTGCCCTCGACGGTCCTGCACTCGTTGCGGACACCGCATTAGCCGGCGGCGTCCGCAACCGGCCATTACAGTTTTTTCCCGGATAGCAGCAGGCGAGTGATCTCCGCCACGGGTTGCGGACGGCTGAACAGATAACCCTGTATGCCGTCGCAATCGTGGTTGCGCAGAAACACGAGTTGGCCCGGCGTTTCCACGCCTTCGGCGATCACTTTCAGTTGCAGGCTGTGCGCCATGGCGATGATGGCCGTGACGATGGAGGCGTCATCCGCGTCGGTCGTGATGTCGCGCACGAACGACTGGTCGATCTTCAGGGTATCGATGGGGAAACGCTTGAGGTAACTGAGCGAGGAATAACCGGTACCGAAATCGTCGACCGCGAGCCTGATCCCCATGCGGTTCAACGCCTGGAGCATATCGACCGTGGCTGACGCGTTTTTCATGATCACGTTCTCGGTTATCTCCAGCTCCAGGATTTCCGGCGCCAGACCGGCCTGGCGCAGAGCCCGCGCCACTACGTCGACCAGATTCGGTTCGCTGAACGAGGCGCCGGAAAGATTCACCGTCATGGACAACGGCGGCAGGCCGGAGGATATCCAGCGCCGCGCCTGGTCACAGGCTGTTTGCAGCACCCATTCGTCAATCGATTTCATGAGTCCGGTTTCTTCCGCCACGGGAATGAATTGGATGGGCGAGACCAGCCCCAGATCGGGGTGTTGCCAGCGCAACAGCGCTTCCACTCCGGTGACGAGCCCCGTTGCCAGGTTGACCTGCGGCTGGTAGTACAGCTGAAATTCCTCGCGCTCCAGCGCGTGGCGCAGGCTGGTCTCGAGCATGAATTTTTCCAGGGCCTTGGCGCTCATTTCGGAAGAGTAAAACTGATACTTGTTGCGGCCCTGGTCCTTGGCGCGGTACATGGCGGTATCGGCATTACGCAATAACTTGAGGGAATCCTCTCCATCGCTCGGGAACAAACTGATACCGATGCTCGTGGTCACGACAAACTCACGGTTATTCACCGCGACCGGACGGGACAGGGTCTCGACGATTTTTTGTGCAATGGCCGGAACATCGTCTGTATCCGCGATGTCCTCCAGCAGCACCGTGAACTCATCACCCCCCAGGCGCGCCACGGTATCCCCTTCACGCACGCAATTTTTCAGGCGCTCGGAGGTCGCCCGCAACGTACTGTCGCCGATATCGTGTCCGAGCGTGTCGTTGATGTTCTTGAACCGGTCCAGGTCGAGGAACAGCACGGCCAGCGGTCTTTGGGTCCAGCGTGCGCGCGTCAGCGCATGTTCCAGCCGCTCGAGAAACAGCGCGCGGTTCGGGAGGTCGGTCAGGGCATCGTGATGCGCCAGGTATTGCAACCGTTGCTGAGCCTGGATTCGTTCGGTGATATCGCGCACGATGGCCTGAATATAGCGCTCGCCCCTCAACTCGATCGCATTCAGACTGACCTCGGCATCGAAAGGCGTTCCGTCCAGCCGGATATGCTGCCACTCGAAAAACTGGGACTCCCCCTCCAGGGCCGTCTTGATCTTTTCCAGCGCCTTTTCCTTTGACTTGCGTCCGTCCGGCTGATACTCCGCTGAGAACTCCATCGGGGTATGACCGATGATATCGTGACGCTGGCAACCGAACATCCTCAGGGTTTGCGGATTGCAGTCCACAAAGTTCTCGCCCTGCATCAGAAAAATCGCGTCGTTGGCGGACTCGAACAGCGTGCGGAATTTCTTCTCATTTTCGCGTAACGCCTCGTCTGCCTGCATGCGCTCGGTGACGTCGGTGATGAATCCCTCGAGCGCCTGCAATTCTCCGGTGGGGCTGTGGATCCCCTGGCCCTGCTCCCACACCCACTTGGTCTTGCCATCCTTGGTAACGAGGCGGTAGAGCAACTGGAATGGCCGGTTTTCAGAGAGCGCCGCCTGCACGTCGTGCCAGACCTTGTCGCGATCGTCCGGATGAATCAGGTCGGCAAATTTCACCCGGCCGGGATGCGCGAATTCATCCGGCGCATAGCCGGTCAATGCGCGCGCCCCATCGCTGATCAGTTCAATGGTCCAGTCGGGATCGTTGCGGCAGCGGTAGACCAACCCGGGCAGGTTGCTGAGGAGCGTGGCAAAGCTGCGCTGGCTTTCGAGCAGATCCGCCGTGCGCTCGTTCACGGCGATGGCCAGCACGCGCGATTGGGACTGGATTCGGTGCAAGATGTACAGCAGGCTCACGAGCAGCAGACCGCCGCCGAGCCAGATCAGCATCAGCATCAGCCCGGCAACGCCGGGTTGCGCTTCTTTCCACGCCACGCTCAGTTTCCAGATGCCATCGCCCACCACGATGGACATCGGCTGAGTCCAGGAGAGGTCCGATGTTTCGCCGAAGAACATATGGCCCTGATTGTCCTCCAGTCGCAGGGCAACGCTCGGATCCAGAATGTCGCGCGCGTGCTTGATCAGCGGGCCAATCTCAAAAACCCCCTGTACATGGCCGACGAGTCGATCATCGCGATACAGCGGGGAACGGATCACCACCGACAGCTCCCCTTGCACCACCTTTACCGGATCGCTCACGGTGATGCGCCGTTCCTGAACCGCCCTGCGCAGAAATTCCGCGCCGGGCCGACTATATATATCCAGCCCGATGGCCTGCTCGTTACCCTTGAGCGGGTAAAAGTGCCGCAGCACCCCGTTCGCGTCGCCGTAGGCATAACCCTTGGCAGCGGGGGTGAACTGCATCAGGGTCTCGGCAAAGCGGTTGAATTCGGAATAATCCGGGGGTTTGCGCGTGGCAAGCATGAAGGCCTGCAGGGTCTCGACCGCCACGATCCGCTGACGCACGCTCAGCTCCAGTTGCAACGCGGCATCCGCCTGTTCCCGGATTAACCGCCAGTGATTGTGCTCCTGGGACTGACGTTCGGCATAAACATGCAACAGGATCAGCGTGACGAGACCGAAAACCCCCACAATCGCCAGAACGCCCGGTCCACGAGCCGCTTTGGCGATGGGTTCTGCCTCAGCCGGTCGTGCCAGCCTGATATCGGACAGCCTGTTCAGTTAGCCCCCTTGCCTTTTGGGCGAGCCGGTGCATCACACACGTGAAAAGATCTTTAGCTTTCAAGATAGATCACTGTTCTTAACGCACGAACGTCCGCGCGTCTTAGCGCGGCGTTTGCGCCTGCAGCAACCGCGTGATGTCCCCGGGCGGCTGCGGACGACTAAACAGAAAGCCCTGCATCACGCCACATCCCCGTGTGCGCAGAAAATCGCGCTGCGCGGCGGTTTCCACGCCTTCGGCGATCATCTCGAGTTTCAGGCTCTGCGCCAGAGCAATGATCGCGACCGTGATGGCGCTGTCATCCGCGTCCTGCGGAATATCGCGCACGAACGAACGGTCGATTTTGAGCGCGTCGATCGGCAGCCGCCGCAGGTACGACAGCGACGAATAGCCGGTGCCGAAGTCGTCAATCGCCATGCGCACGCCGAGCGCGTGCAAGGCCTCGAGCGTATCGACGGTGGCGGGCGCGTGCCGCAGCAGCATTCCTTCAGTGATCTCAAGCTCCAGTCTTCCCGGTTCACCATCGAGCCTGTCGAGGGCCTGTTTGACCACCGCCGTGAGGTTCTGCGTCTGAAACTGGCGCGGCGAGAGGTTGACCGCCAGCCGCAACCGCGGCCAGCCTTGCGCATGCCAGGCGGCCAGCTGGGCGCAGGCGGTGTCCAGGACCCACTCGCCAACCGGCACGATGAGGCCGGTTTCCTCGAGCAGTGGAATGAAGTCGTTCGGCATGACCAGGCCGAATTCCGGGTGCTGCCAGCGCAGCAGCGCCTCGACGCCGACGATGACGTCCGTTGCCACGTCGACCTGCGGCTGATAATAGAGACGGAACTCGCCGCGCTCGAGCGCGCGACGCAGGTTCGATTCCAGCGTCAGGCGCTCGAAGGCGCGCGAGCTCATGTCCGCCGAATAGAACTGATAAGTGTTCTTGCCCAGCTCCTTGGCGCGGTACATGGCGATGTCGGCGTTCTTGAGCAGCGTGGTCGCGTCTTCGCCGTCGTTCGGAAACAGGCTCACGCCGATGCTCGCGGTGACGTAGAGCGTCTGGTGATCAATCTGAAACGGCGGGGCCAGCGCCTGCAGCACCTTCTGCGCCACACCGGACACGTCGTCCCCGGAGGCGACGTCATCGAGCAGAATCACGAATTCGTCTCCCCCGAAGCGCGCCACGGTGTCGCCGTCGCGCACGCTGCGCTGGAAACGCTCGGCGAGCTGCTGCAGCAGGCGATCACCCACCTCGTGACCGAGGGTATCGTTGATGGTCTTGAAGCGGTCCAGGTCCATGAACAGCACCGCCGCGCGCCGTTCGCGCCAGCGCGCGCCCGCCAGCGACTGTTTCAGACGATCGAGCAGCAACGCGCGGTTCGGCAGCTCGGTGAGCGGGTCGTGCTGCGCCATGAAGGCCAGGCGCTCCTGCGTCTGCATCCGTTCGCTGATGTCCTTGCCGGTGGCGACGAAGTGCGTGATGCGGCCGTCGACATCCTTGAGCGGCGTGATGGTTTTTTCCTCGTAATACAGGGAACCGTCCTTGCGGCGATTGATGATCACATCGTTGAAGACCTCGCCGGCCAGGATGGTTTTCCACAGATTGTCGTAGAACCCCGGACCTTGCCTGCCGGACTTCAGCAGGTTCGGCTGGCGCCCCAGCGGCCTCGGCAGACGCATAGCCGGTCACCAGCTCGAACGCCGGATTGACGTATTCAATCGTGCCGTTGCGATCGGTGATTATCACCGCGTCGGCGGTCTGCTCGAGCGCGCGAGAGAGTTTCTGCATCTGTGTCTGGGCCTTCTTGCGTTCCGTAATGTCCTGCCCGACGAGCAGCAGGCAATCGCCCGGCTCGAGCTTGATCAGCTCGACGCTGCACAGCAGCTGGCGCACCTCGCCTGATTTCATGCGGAAGGCAATCTCCAGGTCGCGCACGGCGCCGTGCACGCGCACGGCCTCGACGAGCTTTTCCCGGTCACGGGGATCGACCCAGACATTGAGCTCGAACGAAGTGCGGCCGATCACCTCTTCCCGCTTCCACCCGCCGGTGCGCAGAAACGCGGGGTTCACCTCCAGATACTGACCGTCTTCGAGCCGGGAGACGCTGATAACCACGGGACTGGCATCGTAGATGACCGCAGCCGCTCCTCCGACTGGCGCAACGCCAGCTCGGCGCGCATGCGCTCGGTGATGTCCTGCACGGTGCCCACCGAACGCAGCGGCTCGCCCTGCTCGCTGTAGTAGTTCACGCAGCGCTCATGCACGTACTTGATACGTCCGTCCGGCATTTGCAGGCGGTGAGTGATATCGTAGGGCGCGCGATTCTTCACCGACTCGGTGTAGGCGCGATTGACGGCCTCGCGGTCATCCGGATGCACCGCGTCGAGAAACGCCTCGTAGGATGGACCGAAACGGTGCGGGTCGATCTCGAAAGATACGGATAGATCTCGTCCGACCACGTCAGACGATCCGATCACCAGATCGAGCTCCCAGCTGCCGATGTGCGCGATACGCTGCGCTTCCTTGAGCCGCGCCTCGCTTTCGCGCAACGCCGCTTCCGCCCGCCGCTGTTCGGTGATGTCCTGGTTGACGATGAAGGCGCCGGTGATCTCTCCGTCCGGCCCACGCAGAGAGGCATGGCGGAATTGCAGGATGGTCTTGCGCGTGCCGTCGAAACACTCGATGTCGATCACTTCGTTGAGCGAGGTCTCCGCCCTTCGTGACGGCGCGCGCGAGCGGCCCACTCATCGGGCGCGATCGGTTTGCCGGTGTCGGCCCACCAGCCCTTGTATTCGCCGTACTGCTCGACGCCGACGTACCGGGCGCCGGCCCAGACGCGCTTTCCCGGCCTCGTTGCCGGACACGATGCTTGCCGTGGCGGTCGGTGATCCACACACCCACCGGCAAAGCCTCCATGCACGGTGCGCAGTAACCGCTCATCGTGTCTGGCGATCTCCTCGGCCCGGCGCTGCTCCGTGACATCATGGCCGATCGCCACGATGCCGATGGCCTGGCCCGTGGCATCGTCCAGACGGCTGACGTTCCACACCACGATGCGCTCTGGCTCCGTCCGCGCCCGGATGGCGTTTTCAAAACCGCGTGACTCCTTGCCGGTCATGACCATCCTGAGGTCATCGTCAACCGTCTTCCACAGGTCAAGTGGCAGGAATAGCTCGAAATAGTCCTTCCCCAGGACCTCTTCGCGCCGGCGCCCGTACACGCGTTCGGCCTCGGGGTTGAATTCAAGAATGCGGTGGTCGGGTGATAAAACAATAATGACGTTGAGCGCGGTCTTTACGATCGAACGCAGCCGGGACTCACTCTTCAGCAAAGCCTCGTCGGCGTGTTTGCGTTCAGTGATGTCGGTGACGAAACCTTCCAGCGCCAACAGTTTGCCGTCGGACGCAAATATCCCGCGGCCCTGTTCCCAGACCCATTTCAGTTTGCCATTGGCTGTCGTGATGCGATAGACAAGCTGAAACGATCGGTTTTCCTTCAACGCCGCCTGGACTTCGTCCCAGACGGGTTCCCGGTCATTGGGATGAATCACTTCGCCATATTCGATCGTGCCACGATTGACGAAATCATCGGGGGTGTAGCCGGTAAGCGCGAGACACCCATCACTTACAAACTCAAGCGTCCAGTCCTTGTCGTTGCGACAGCGATAGACCATGACCGGGAAGATTTGTCATCAACGTCGTCAGGGTTCGGTAGCTTTCGCCCAAATCCTGGTGCAAACGCTGACGTTCCAGTTCGGTGGCGGTACGGGCCGCGACGATCTGTAATACCGACTCCACCGTTTCCCGATTGCGCAAGGGCTC
Organism: uncultured Gammaproteobacteria bacterium; assembly: GCA_963750625.1. GTDB lineage: Bacteria > Pseudomonadota > Gammaproteobacteria > Acidiferrobacterales > Sulfurifustaceae > Sulfuricaulis. The sequence continues at coordinate 72,148 of CAVVRV010000005.1, forward strand.
GCGCCCCATGACCGAGATCAGGCCGAGCGGCTGCCCGGATGACCCAAACAATGGCACACCAACATAACACTCCGCGCCGATATCGACGAGATAACGATCTTTCGGAAAAAGTTTCTGTACCTTGCTCGGATAGGCGCAAGCACCGTGGCTGATGATGTGGTGACAAGGCGTGTCGAGAATGCTGTAGCTGAAGTTGTCGACAAGTTTGCCGACAACACAGGCGCTGACGACATTCACGATATCATTTTGGTCGCGCGCCAACTCGCACACAAAGGCATATTCCATCCCCAATGTTTTCGTGAGGTACTGCGTCAGCGAATGGAAGTAGCGCTCCCCGTAAAGCGCCGACGAGGCTCGTGGCAATGCTGTGCAGAAGATTCTCCGTCGGCGCACGCCCGATCGCTGCCGTGGTTCGGCGTTGACGGTGGACTTTTGGCTTGACGACAGATTTTTTCGCCATGTACCCGGTTCTCTGCAACTCAGATATCCCGCGTCGCACCCGATCCGGCTTGATGCGGCAGCAACACCACCCTCAACGCATTAAACCATGACGGTCGGTTTCTGCTCTATACCCCCTACTATATAGAGGGGATCAGGATTCCAAGCACTGGACCTGCACTATATTTAATGTATAGACCAGCATTCATATAACTCGACTCGCTGGGCATTCGTTTTTTGGCTAAATCCGCGACGATTGCCCGAAAGCGCCGCCGCCGCGCTTGATTTTCATCAAGGCCCCCGGGGCAAATACGCTGATACAAAGCCGACGGTCCCAACAACCAACGACCCGACTATGCATCCAACAGATACTTCACCCGCTCCCGGAACCAGGTCACTGGCAGGTATTCTCGCGCCGCGCCGCATCGCATGATGTTCTTCCCCGGCGCGGTGCAGGCGGTGCTGGTCGATGCTTCTCTGGTTCGCGGAATTGGGGGGCGCGCGGGCTGGTGGCCGACCCTGTCCCTGGCGGTGGCGCCCACCTGGGCGCACATGTTTCTCATGCTGTACGGGGTGTTCCCATTTTTCATTTTCGGTTTTCTGCTCACGGTCTATCCGCGCTGGATGGGCGGAACGGTGGTACCGGCGTCGCGGTATGTCACCGCCTTCGCTTTTCTCGCCGCGGGCATGATTCTGTTTTATGCGGGCCTGTTCACTTCGCGACTCGTCGTGGCGGCGGCGCTGGCACTGCAACTGGCTGGCTGGGGAGTGACGCTCCATGCCTTACTGGCGGTTTTCCTCCAGGCACCCAAGCGCGGTCCGCACGAGCGTCTGCTCAACCTGGCGCTCGCCGCCGGCATGCTCGGCATCGCGTGCTTTCTCGTCGGTGTTTTCTCCGGCGCGCCGATGGCTTTCCTGCTGGCGCGCGAGTTCGGCCTGTGGCTGTTTCTGGTGCCGGTGGTGTTCCTGGTGGCGCATCGCATGATCCCGTTCTTCAGCCAAAGCGCGCTCATCAACTATATGATGGTGCGCCCCGCCTGGGGTCCTTCGCTCATGCTCCTGTGCGTCGTCGGACATGTGCTGCTCGAACTCACCGGCCAGACCGCGTGGCGCTTCCTCGCGGATGCGCCGCTGGCGGTCGCGGCGCTGCATCACTCATGGATCTGGCAGTTCCGCCGCAGCTTTCATGCGCGCCTGCTGGCCATGCTGCACATCGCGTTTCTGTGGCTCGGCATCGGCATGACACTCTATACCGTGCAAAGCCTCGCGCTGCTGGTCACCGGTGTGGACTACCTGGGACGCGCGCCGTTGCACGCGCTCGGCATCGGTTTCTTCACCGGCATGGTGGTGGCGATGGCCTCGCGCGTCACCCTCGGGCATTCGGGGCGCGCGCTGGAGGCCAACGACCTGACGTGGTACGTGCTGTTCGGTGTTAACATCGCCGCGATGCTGCGCATCGTCGCGGAGTTTCTCCCCGGCACTGTCGGAGGAATTTTAAACGTGCTGGCCGCGGCCACCTGGTTGCTGTCATTCCTGCTGTGGGGATGGCTGTACGCGCCGATGTACCTGCGACCGCGACTCGACCGTAAACCCGGATAATCGATTTATCAGGAAACAGAAATGATGATCTTGCTTCTCAAGCATCTGCACGTCACCTGTGTGGTGTTGTCTATTTCCGGGTTTCTGGTGCGCGGCGTATGGATGATGCAAGAATCGCCGTGGCTGCAAAAAAAATGGGTGCGCGTGGCGCCGCATGTCATCGATACGATTTTGCTCGGATCGGCGATTCTGCTGGCGATGCAGATCCAGCAATATCCCTTCGTTCAAAATTGGCTCACGGCCAAGGTGCTGGCGCTGATCGCCTATATCGTGATCGGTGCGATCGGCCTCAAATACGGCCGGACCAAAAAAATCCGCATCGCCGCCTGGCTCGTGGCGATCGCGATATTCGTCTACATCGTCCTGGTCGCACTCACCCATCAGGTTCTGCCTTTCGTCGCCTAGCGATTCTGGCGGCGGCAGAATTCACCGGTACGGTTCGGGAGTTTGACCTGCGTCAAGCCGATTTACCTCAAAATAAGCTAGTTTTGTTATTTTGAGGCCCATTCATTTCATGATCCGCACCCCTTTCCCTCTGCTCACGATCCGCGGTCGCGAACTGTTGCCCGTCATTCAGGGCGGCATGGGCGTGGGCATTTCCGGCCACCGGCTGGCCGGCGCCGTCGCCCGCGAAGGCGCGGTCGGCACCATCGCCAGCGTGGATTTGCGGCGCCTGTACCCGGACATCATGCAACGTTTGCGCAAGTGCCACGACCCGAAAGTCCACAGCGCCGCCAATATCGAGGCGCTGGATCGCGAGATCCGCACCGCGCACGAGATCGCGCCGGACGGCTTCATCGCGGTGAACGTGATGCGCGCGCTGTCGAATTACGCCGAGCTCGTGGTGCAGGCCTGCAAGAGCGGGGCGAACGCCATCGTCTCCGGAGCGGGGCTGCCGTTCGACCTGCCCGACCTCACGGAAAAATTCAAGAACGTCGCGCTCATCCCGATCCTGTCGGAGGAACGCGGCGTGCGCGCCGTGCTCAAGAAATGGATGCGCAAGGGCCGGCTGCCGGATGCCATCGTCATCGAACATCCGCGCTACGCCGGCGGGCATCTCGGCGCCACGCGCATGGAGGAAGTCAATGACCCGAAGTTCGATTTCAAGCGGGTGCTCGATGAAATCCGGCGCGTGTTTCAGGAACTGGGGATCGCGCTCGGCAGCATTCCATTGATACCGGCGGGCGGCATCAACTCGTTCCAGAAGCTCAAGGAGCTGTTCGACATGGGCGCGAGCGGCGCGCAGATCGGCACGCCGTTTGCCGTGACCGAAGAGTGCGACGCGCATCCCAACTTCAAGAAAGTGCTGGCCGAGGCCAGGCCCGAGGACATCGTGACCTTCATGAGCGCGGCCGGGCTGCCGGCGCGCGCGGTGCTCACGCCATGGCTGAAGAATTATCTCGCGAAGGAATCGAAGCTGCGCGACAAAGCCAGTCCCGAATGCTCCCAGTGCCCGAGCCGGCTCGAGTGCCTCGCGCATTGCGGATTCAAGGACGGCAATCCCCAGGCCGGCCAATTCTGCATCGAGACCCAGCTCGCGGCGGCGCAGCGCGGCAACATCCAGCAGGGCCTGTTCTTCCGCGGCTCGGAATCTCTGCCTTTCGGAGCGGAAATACGCAAGGTTCACGAGCTGCTCGAATACCTGCTGACCGGCAACCGATTCGCGACACCAGCATGACTTCCGGCACCTTCCCCTATCCCGGCACTCCGACCACCGCCGACGGCTCGGCGGTGGTCGTCTGGGTCGAGCAAAATATTTCCGAAGGCGCCTGCGCCTACCCGATCACCCCGTCCACCAACATGGGTTCGGGTTATCAGCTCGCGGTCGCGAACGGCGGCAAGAATCTGTGGAACCACGACCTGTTCTTCCTCGAACCGGAATCGGAGCACAGCTCCGCCTCCGCCTGCGAAGGCTTCGCGCTGGCCGGCGGGCGCGTGACCAATTTCACCTCCGGTCAGGGCCTGGTGCTCATGAAGGAGGTGCTGTTCACTATTTCCGGCAAGCGCCTGCCGGTGGTGTTTCACATCGGCGCGCGGGCGCTCAGCTCGCATTCGCTCAACGTGCACGCGGGTCATGACGATGTCATGGCGGTGGCCGATACCGGCTGGGGCATGCTGTTCGCGCGCAACGCGCAGGAGGCGCAGGACCTGGGGCTGATCGCCCGGCGCGCCGCGGAAAATTCACGCACGCCGTTCCTGAGCATCCAGGACGGTTTTCTCACCACCCACACCATCGAGAACGTGCGCCTCGCCGAGCCGGAACTGATGAAGCTCTTCATCGGCGACCCGCGCGCGAAACTGACGAGCCTTTTCGACCCCGACCGTCCGCTGATGACCGGCGTGGTGCAGAACCAGGATTCCTATATGAAGGGCAAGATCGCGCAGCGCTATTACTACGACGAAGTGCCGCGCCATCTGCAGGAGGCGTTCGACGAATTCCACCGGCTCACGGGACGGCATTACGGTTTCGTCAGCGGCTACCGCCTGGAGGACGCCGAGTACGCCATCGTCGGCCTGGGCTCGGTCATGGAAACCGCGATCCCGGCCGTCGACTGGATGCGCGAGCACATGGGCTGGAAGGTGGGGCTGCTGCATGTCACGAGCTTCCGGCCGTTTCCCGGCCGCGAGATCGTCGCCGCGCTCCGAAACTGCCGGGTCATCTCCGTGATCGAACGCATGGACAACCCGCTGGCCGGGAACAATCCGCTCACCGCCGAGCTGAAGGCGGCCTTCGCCGACGCCATGGCGGGCGCCGCCGGTTATGCCGCCGTCGAAAAAATGCCGCGGATTTATTCCGGCGTGTACGGCCTGGGCTCGCGCGACACGCGCGTCGGCGACCTGATCGCCGTGGCGCAGAACATGGTCGAAGGCGGCCAGCCGTTCTTCTCGCTCAACATCGTGCACCCCACGGCGCTCGAACGCCGGCACGACCCGGACGTGCGCCCGGCGGGCGCCTTCAGCATGCGCGGGCATTCGGTCGGCGGTTACGGCTCGGTCACGACCAACAAGGTGATCGCCTCGCTCGTCGAGGAGATCTTCGGTCTCCACGTTCAGGCCTACCCCAAGTACGGCTCGGACAAGAAGGGTCTGCCGACCACCTATTACCTGACGGTGGCGGCCGAACCGATCCGCGAGCATTCCGAGATCGAGCACGTCGACTTCGTGCCGATCCATGACGTCAACGCCTTCGGCGTCGCCAATCCGCTGCACGGCCTCGGCGAGAACGGGAGCCTGTTCATCCAGAGCCGCTTCGGCACCGACGCTGAAGTGTGGGCGCATATCCCGGCGGCGGCGCGCGAAATCATCCTGAATAAACGGCTGCGGCTGTTCTATCTCGACGCGGTGAAAATCGCCCGCGAGCTGGCCGCGACGCCGGACCTGCAACTGCGCATGCAGGGCATCGTGCTGCTCGGCATCTTCCTGCGGGTCGCGCCGTTCGTGCGCGCGCAAGGCCTGGGCGACGCGCAGCTGTTCGAAGGCGTCGAAAAGGCGCTGCGCAAGTATTTCGGAAGGCGCGGCGAGAAAGTGATCGAGGCCAATATGTCCGCGGTGAAACAGGGATACTTCAACTTGCGCGAGCTCGACATCGCGCGCCTCGCGCTCGCGACCCCCGCGGCGGCACGAGCCTAGGAGACAGATCATGACCGCCTCGCTGGAGAAATTCCGCTCCGAATTCATCGATCGCGAGACTTTCGAGCGCGAGGTGTTGCACGCCTATGCCGACGGCAGCGCCGAGGCCTGCCTGCCGGCGGACCGCGCGGTCGCGCTGTCGTGGATGCCGCCGGCCACCGGCGCGCTGCGCGACTTTTCGACGATCGCGCCGGACCTGCCGCTGCTCGAGGCGGAAAAGTGCGTCGGCTGCATGGAGTGCGTCACCCAATGCCCCGACACCGCGATCCTGGCCAAGGTCGTGCCGGCCAGCGGCCACGCGGCGCTGGCCGAAAAACTCAAGACGGCCGGGCACGGCGATTTCATCGCGGGTCAGTTCGCCCGGACCACGAAATACTTCGACGTGCCGGCGCGCAAGGGCAAGGAAGGCGGGATGTTCTATCTCGTCACCGACCCCGACCAAGTGCAAAGGCTGCGGCGAGTGCGTCGCCGCCTGCGGCGATCATCAGGCGCTGCGGATGATCCCCAAGACCGATGCGAATCTGGCGCAATACCGCGCCGCCACCGGGCTTTTCCGCGAACTCCCCGACACGCCGCGCGACTACATCCAGGACAAGGTGCTGTCGGACATGATGCTGCAGGAATCCACGCACCTGTACTGCGGCGGCGCGGCCTCGTGCATGGGTTGCGGCGAGGCCACCGCGATCCGCATGATGCTGACCGCCACGGCCTTCGTGCACGGCGAGAACTCGATGGGCATCGTCGCCGCCACCGGCTGCAACACCGTGTTCGGCTCGACCTACCCGTACAACCCCTACCGCGTGCCGTGGACCAATTCGCTGTTCGAAAACGCGCCCGCGGTGGCCATGGGCGTCCGCGCCGAATGGAACGGACGCGGATTGAAGGACAAGCGCCTGTGGGTGCTGGGCGGCGACGGCGCCATGCTCGACATCGGGTTCCAGTCGCTGTCGCGCATGCTCATGAGCGGGATGGACATCAAGGTGCTGGTGCTCGACACGCAGGTGTATTCCAACACCGGCGGCCAGGCCTCGACGTCCACGTTTCTTTCCCAGGATTCCAAGATGTCGGGCTACGGCAAAACGCAGCACGGCAAATCCGAGCGTCGCAAGGAACTGGCGCAGATCGCGATGATGCATCCGGACGTGTTCGTGGCCCAGACCACGGCGGCGCACATCAACCACTTCTACCGCGCGATCATCGCGGCCAACGCCTACCCGGGGCCGGCGGTGGTGGTGGTATACGCCCCGTGCATGCCGGAGCACGGCATCGGCGACGACGCCGCCTTCGGCCAGGCCAAGCTCGCGGTGGACGCGCGCGCGTTTCCGTTGCTCGTCTACGAT
>CAVVRV010000006.1:0-48816 GCA_963750625.1 uncultured Gammaproteobacteria bacterium
GTGGAGGCCTCGGCCTGGGCGAAGTCCTGGAAGAAGCCGGCCATCTGCTCCTCGGTCATGCCGATGCCGGTGTCCGCCACCTCGAAGACGATCTCGTCGGCGCCCCGCGCCGGGGCCCACTCCCGCCGCACGGCGAGCGACACGGTGCCGCCCTCCGGACCGGACGCGTTGGAGAGGAGGTTGAAGAGTGTCTGACGCACCTTGGTCTGGTCGGCCCGCATGTCGCCGACCTCGGCGGCGCAGGAGGTCACCAGGGTATTGCCCCCGCGGGCGGCGAGCGGCCGGACAGGACAGCGACGATCTCCTTGACCAGCGCGGGCACCGCGAACCGCTCGAGGTAGACGTCCATCTTGCCCGCCTCGATCTTCGAGAGGTCGAGGACGGTGTTGATCAGCTCCAGCAGGTGCTTGCCCGCGGTGTTGATCTTGCCCGAGGTCGGGGACGAGGCCGGGCTGTCGAGGTCCTGCGCCTCCTCCTGCAGCATCTCGGAGTAGCCGATGATGGCGTTGAGCGGTGTGCGGAGCTCATGGGACATGTTGGCGAGGAACTCCGACTTGTGCCGGTTGGCCACCTCGAGCTGGCGGAAGAGGCGCGCGTTCAGGATGGCGAGCGCCGAGACTGCGTGGCGAACGTCCGGAGCAGATCGACCGTCTCCGACGGGAATTCGCCGGGGGCGTTCGGCTCACGACCAGGCTACCCATCAGATGGCCTTCTCGCAGCATGGGCACAGCGAGGAGGGCCCGTACCCCGGACTCGACCAGGGTGCCGCGCACCCGGCTCGCGTACGCGCTCTCGCGCGTGATGTCGGGGACCTGCACCGGTTCGTGGGTGATGGCCGTCCGGCCGAGCACGCCCTCTCCCTTGCGGATCCGCGCGAAGCGTCCCGCCTCCGCGAGCGCGCCCTCCTGCCCGGTCGCCGCCCGCTGCGCGAACTCCTCCGCGGTCTCGTCGTACTCGAACACCACGCCCCCTACCATGCTGGTGAGCTCTACCGCCCGCCCCACGATCGTCGTCAGCACCGTCTCGAGGTCCAGCGACGAGCGAGAGGCGTTCAAGTAAACATTTTCACGCCCGGTAAATTCCGGGTTGAACCCTGATCCGAGTTCCAATAGCGCCGCCACCCTGCCCTTTGCTTCAATCTCGCCGCTTGTTGGCGTTAGCGTTCCAGCGATCATCTGCAATAGTGTGGATTTTCCTGAACCATTCCGTCCAATAATTCCAACCGTCTCGCCCCTTTTTACCTCGAACGAAACGTCCTTTAGCGCCCAAAACTCCCGATAGAACCGCTTACGCCCGCGAAACAGTTCCTGCAGCAGCCGATGTTGCGGTTTGTCGTAGATCTGGTAGCACTTGCTGAGGTTTGTTACGCGGATGGCAACATCATCTACTGCATTGGGTGCCGCCACTCCCCCCTCACCCCAACCCTCTCCCGTGAGGGGAGAGGGGGATGCATTGATATCAGAGGACATCGGCGAACCCCTTGCGTGTCTTCTGGAACCAACCGAGTCCCAGCCAGGCAACCACTATGCTCACCATAAAATATAAGGCCAGGCCCATCCACTCGGGCGATCTGCCCCATACCAGCACGTCCCTGGCCTGCTCGATGATAAATGTTAGCGGATTCAGCTGAAGGAGCGGACGAAGGTCCTCCGGCAATGCGGACACTGGGTAAAAGATTGGACTTAAGAACATCATTGCCGTTGTGATGATCCCAATAGTTTGCCCGATGTCGCGCAAGAACACCCCCATCGAGGCCAGGAACCAGCTCAGCCCCATTGTGAGCACCACCAGCGGAAGCAGCACAAGCGGCAGGAATATCACGGTCCAATTAAGGTAGAAGTTGATAACTGCAAAAAAAATCAGCAACACCATAAGACTGATGGCCATATGAAAGAGCGTGAGCCCATTGCAATCCAAGGCAGGATTTCAAGTGGAAACACGACTTTTTTGACGAAATTGACATTGTTCAAGATCAGGCTGGGCGCGCGGTTCAAACATTCAGAAAACAACGAATAAACAATCAGGCCAGCAAAAAGAACGACCGCGAATTCGGTCCTGCTGGTATTTCCTTCGCCCCACCTCGCCTTGAACACGACGCTGAACACAAACGTGTAGACGGCAAGCATCAGGATCGGATTGAAGAAGGACCACAGCAGGCCCATCACTGACCCACGATAGCGGCCCACGACCTCGCGCTTGGTCATCTGCCAGATAAGATGTTTGTGGTTCCAGAAACTGGTGAATACCGCGAGCGGTGAAACAGCGTGCTTCTGACGATTCATTTAATAATACTTTCTTCTACAGCTGAGCCTCAGGCCGATTTCCCATCCCGGCAATTCTAAGCCAAACTTCTGGCGTAATCTCGTGTTCGACAAGACGGAGTTCTTCGGCCGTTGTGCCGGTGTCGGATATTCCCGGGTGGTAATAGGCGTCAGGCGCGGAGCGTGGGCCGCAGAGCCAGGAACGTGGCTTAGGATGGCTTCAGCAAACCCGAACCACGAAGTCTGACCCGTCGCCGTCAGATGGTAGACACCCGATACACCCTCAGCCCAGCCCTCCCCCTGCGGGAGAGAGAGTTGCGCCACGACCTGGGCGGTGGCCTCGGCAATCATGCGGCTCCAGGTGGGGGCGCCGATCTGGTCATTGACTATTCTGAGTTCATCGCGTTCTTTGGCCAGCCGCAGAATCGTTAATAAAAAATTTTTGCCGCGCGTGCCATATACCCAACTTGTGCGGAATATTAAGTGTGGTGCGCCAACGGCCTGGATAGCTTGCTCGCCCGCCAGCTTGGTCCTGCCGTACACGTTGAGCGGGTTGGGCGCGTCATCCTCGGTGTAGGGGCCATTTTTATTTCCGTCGAATACATAGTCGGTGGAGTAATGAATCACGGCGGCACTAAGTCGTCTTGGCCTCTTCCGCGAGAATGCCGGGCGCCGTGCCGTTGATGGCCATCGCGAGATCGGACTCTTCCTCGGCCTTGTCCACGGCGGTATAGGCCGCGGCGTTCACAATCAGATTCGGCTTATGCTCGCGAACCACGCGCCGGATCGAATCCGGATCGGCCAGATCCAAGCCGTGCCGGTCAAGGGCGATCACTTCCCCGAGTGTCGCGAGCGTGCGCTGCAGCTCCCAGCCCACCTGACCGTTCTTACCCGTGAGCAGTATCCGAGTCATGGGAATAACTCAGCGCTTTTTAGGGCATGTCCAAGCTTGTCCTTGGCGGACAGTGTGGGCTCACCCTGTAGCGGCCAGTTGATCGCGATGTCAGGGTCATTCCAGATGATGCAGCGTTCGTGCTCCGGCGCCCAGTAATCTGTCGTCTTGTAAAGAAACTCGGCCACGTCCGAAAGCACCAGGAAGCCATGGGCAAAGCCAGGGGGTATCCAGGCCACGCGCTTGCTTTCTGCCGAGAGGTTAAAGCCCACCCACTTGCCGAAGTTTGGGGAATTTCTTCGGATATCCACCGCCACGTCGAAGACCTCGCCCTGTATTACTCTGACAAGCTTTCCCTGCGGCTGCTTGATCTGGTAGTGAAGTCCGCGCAGGACGTTGCGAACGGAACGCGAGTGATTGTCCTGCACGAACTCCGCCGTAATGCCGACCTTTTCAAGCGCCTTCTTGTTATAACTCTCGAAGAAGAAACCACGTTCATCACCGAAAACTTCGGGCTCGAGAATAAGGACACCGGGTAGAGATGTTTCAATTACGTTCATCAGAAGATACGTTCGCGCAGTAACCCAAGAAGGTATTGCCCATAGCCACTCTTGTTTAACGGACCGGCGAGCGTCTCGAGCTGGCTCGCCGTGATGTAGCCCATGCGATAAGCGATTTCCTCGGGACAGGCGACCTTGAGGCCCTGCCGCTTCTCGATGGTCTCGATAAAATGCGAGGCCTCGAGCAGGGACTCATGCGTGCCGGTATCGAGCCAGGCCATGCCACGCCCCATGATCACGACATCGAGCTGACCGCGCTCGAGATAGCATTTATTCAAATCCGTGATCTCAAGTTCACCGCGTGCGGATGGCTTCAGTGCCCGTGCCAGCGCCACCACCTGATTGTCATAGAAATAAAGACCGGTCACCGCATAGCGGGATTTAGGGTTCTTCGGTTTCTCCTCGATGGAAAGCGCTTTCCCGTCCTGGGTAAACTCGACGACGCCATAGCGCTCCGGATCCCGCACCGGATACGCAAATACCGTCGCGCCGGAAGATTTCTGTGCCGCGGTCTGAACGTCGCGCGCGAGATCGTGACCGTAGAAAATATTGTCGCCCAAAACAAGAGCACAGGAATCGTTGTCGAGAAAATCAGCACCAATAATAAACGCCTGGGCAATTCCCTCGGGCGCCGATTGCACGGCATAACGGATGTTCAACCCCCACCGGCTGCCGTCACCCAGCAACTGTTCAAAACGGGGCGTGTCCTGGGGCGTGGAGATCACCAGGATGTCGCGTATCCCGGCGAGCATCAGCGCGGACAAGGGATAGTAGATCATCGGCTTGTCATAGACCGGTAACAGCTGCTTGGAGACGACCTGCGTGACCGGATACAAACGCGTGCCGGCGCCGCCGGCAAGAACGATACCTTTCATATCAGTTGCCTTCCCCCGTAGTTTAAGTCAATCCATTTCCGGTACTCTCCGCTTTGCACTTGTTCGACCCAGTCCAGATGGTTCAGATACCATCTGACTGTCTCGCGTATACCCTTTGCAAAGTTTTGTTCCGGCTCCCAATCCAGCTCTCGCTGAATTTTTGAGGCAGTCGATAGCGTAACGCCGGTCATGGCCAGGACGATCCTTGACAAAGCGATAAGTGAGGCATGGGGCGATCACAGGCGAGTCAGGGTGGAGTTCATCGAGCACTGCGCAAACTGTGCGAACAACCTCCAGATTTGATTTTTCGCTGTCTCCGCCGATGTTATACGTCTCGCCGACACGGCCGCGTGCCAGAACCGCGCGAATCGCCGCGCAGTGGTCCGCGACATACAGCCAGTCCCGAATATTAAGACCGTCGCCATAGATCGGCAGCGGCTGTCCCTTGATGGCATTGACGATCAGCAAGGGAATCAACTTCTCCGGAAACTGATATGGTCCGTAATTATTCGAGCAGTTGGTCGTTATAATGGGTAACCCATAAGTATGATGGTAGGCGCGCACTAAATGATCCGAGGCAGCTTTGGAAGCGGCATAGGGACTGTTCGGTGCATAGGGTGTGGATTCCGTAAAAGGCGGGTCCTCAGCACCCAAAGAACCATAAACCTCGTCTGTGGAAACATGCAAGAAGCGGAAGCTTCTTTTCTTATCCGCCGCGAGCGACTCCCAATAGGCACGCGTCGCCTCAAGCAGGTGGAAGGTGCCGTTTACGTTTGTAGTGATGAAATCCCCCGGGCCAAGAATGGAGCGGTCCACGTGGCTTTCCGCGGCGAAGTTCACGATAGCCGTTGGCTGGTGCTGTAGCAGCAGCTTCCGAACAAGGCTCACTGTCGGCAATATCTCCCTTGACGAAGATGTGACGCGAGTCTTTTTGCAGGCTTTTAAGATTTTCCAGATTGCCGGCATAGGTCAGCTTGTCGAGATTGACCACCTTACCACCGGTTTGCGCAATCCAGTCCAGAACGAAATTCGAACCGATAAATCCGGCGCCGCCGGTTATCAGCACAGTCTTGCGTATGGAGATCACTATTCATCTATGGCGATGCCTCGAACCGATCCCGATGAAAAAACTGCGGAACCCGTGACAGAATTTTTTTGGCGATAAAAAGCGGCGTCACGTTGAGCGCATGCTTGCGGCACGCGCGGTACGCCTCGATATTGCCCTCGAGGATATGCCACAGTCCCGCGCGACGCCCCGCCGCTGCGCATTCGGACAAGGACTTTCGGGATATAGGCGGATTTGATCTTGTGCACCGCGAGGAAGCGCACGGTCAGCTCAAAATCCGACTGACGACGGTAGGCAAGATCATAACCACCGTATTTTTCGTAGACCCATTTTTTGACATAAAACGTCGGGTGCGCCGGCATCCAACCCCTTTCAAACAGTCCATCCCGGTAAGACTGTGACTTCCAGTATCGCACTATCCTATCGGGGTTGTTTTTGTCGACGTACACCAGGTCACCGTAGCAGGCATCGACCTTCTGCCCCTCGATTGTCTGTGAGATCACTTCCAGCACACGAGGAATCCGCATAGACATCATCGGCATTCAAAAAACCGACAACATCACCGGTCGCCAGTCGAAGCCCCTTGTTCATGGCGTCGTACATGCCGCGGTCGGGTTCTGATTTGAATACGGCAATCTTGTCGTGGTGCCGACGAACAACGTCCAGCGTACCGTCGGTCGAACCACCATCGATGACGATATGTTCGATGTGCGGATATACTTGTCCCGCGACCGAGCGAATCGTCTTTTCGATGGTTGCCACCGAATTACGCACCACGGTGATGACAGAGATTGTGTTCACATCGTGAGATTTTGTTATAAATTTTGTACCGTTGCACTAACCACCGTTAACGGGTGAGACACGCTCCCTCTTCGCCATCCCTGCTCTGCCGCATACTTGATGTGCATGGACGAACAACGGAAGACACAAACGGCATACAACCCCGGCGCGCGCTAGACAAGCGAAGCATACACGTCCGCTGTCTGAAGCGCGCAACGATCCCAGGAGAAACATTTCAAGCGCTCACGGCCTTTCGCAATCAGTAATTTCCGGTGGCTATCCGACGTGACAACTCGTTCGATAGCCGTGCGCATGCTGTCAGTATCAGCAGGATTAAAATACTCACCGGCATCACCCACGACCTCAGGTATGGAGCTTGTATTGCTACAAACGACAGGGCAATCATGTAACATTGCCTCCAGCGGGGGGATACCAAATCCTTCATAAAGCGAGGGGAATATAAATGCGCTGGCGCGTTCATAGAGCTTGGCAAGCAATTGATCGTCGCCGCCAAGCTGGATGACTTGACCACCATCCAGCCCAAGTGTTTGCATCATTTTCAATTCATCCGCGTGAAACACCCCGCCGCCAAAACAGATCAGCTTATATCCCGTCTTGAGTTGTGGTGAAGCCTCATACGCTTCAAGCAAACGGAGAAAGTTCTTGTATCCTCCGCGATTACCGACATACAGCAGGAAGGGTTCACGCGTAGGCAAAACCGGTTCTGCGGCGCGCGTTCCAGCAGCATTCATCAAGTCGAAACCCAAATAAATCACTGAGGTTTTATCAGGAGGCAGCCCGAGAATTTCAATTGCGTCGCGCCGTGTGGATTCGGAAATGCATATAACGTGATCTGCACGCTCTGCCGCCAGCGCCTTGTATCGGGCGGTTTTGTCTGCGTGTGGGAAGCTCGATGCAAACTTCTCATGAATCATGTCATGAATGGTTAGGACACGCCGCGCACCCCGCGGCCCGAGTCGATATGGAGAGAAGTAGGTTTCATGCAGAATATCTGGTTTCATGGCGCGGAGCATCCAGTCCCCCATGAGTAGACCCAGTCCTCTGAACGCCAGCCGCGGGTAATTTACCCCGGAATTTGTCTGGAAACGATCCGTCTTAGGCGCTCGGAATCCAGACACAATGCCTGGCGGCACATGCGCAAGATAGGCATTGATATACATCGGGGCAATAATGGAAACCTGTATACCTGGTTGTTTTGCAATGCGCGAAGCTATCTCGCAAAAGTAACGCGATATGCCACCATATATCTGAGCGGAGAATATCTGCGGATCATAGGCAATCTTCATTCTTTCGCCATCAGCCGCATCAGCCGATTCTCTGCAACATCAATTGATGATCACTCGCCGTTTTCGATCCCAGGCGTCGACAAATCCACCACGGCGCAACGCGCGTGGCCCAGCGTCCTGTAACTGCGCGCAGTAGGCGTTCATTAACCACCGCCTTGGAGAAGATATGTAGTCCGTTAGCACTGGCGAACTGGAGTCCCATCCTCGCCCCTAAGACCTCGAAGGTCCGTCGCTGGAAAGCACCTCGATCTCGCTGGCGTTCAAATCGATTGCCTTCCTGTGAGTCGCCGGTAGAAATTGGTGGCATGCCGTGCAATCCAATCGCCAGCTGTACGCACCAGAAAATCACGAGCCTTCGCTTTCGCATATGTCCAGTACCAAAGAAACGGCGTACCCTGGATGTCGTTCATTTTTCGTGCACGGTAGATCTCGCGCAAGCTTTCCAAGGCATTTTGTGCGTTCGTGCTGATGCCAGCCGTGTTCCATACCCGCCATGACGACATTGGGCACAAACAGGGGGTCGCTGTCTCTTAGTGTGCGCAATAGCAATTCAAAATCACCCGCGATCCGGAACGATTCGTCGAACAGGCCGGTTTCCTGGAAGATGCTGCGATGATGCAGGACGCCCTGATGTGGAATGCTAGAACCTGGCACCCCCTGCAGAAACGGCCCACTTGCTCGCTGCCACGGCTCTCCGCGAATCTCAACTACACGGCCATCGCTTGCAACCAGTGCGGCCTTGCAATAGACCACTCGAGTGCTCGGGTATGCTGCAGTGAGATGGGGCACCAATCGCTCCAACGTCGCGTTATCCCAGAGGAAGTCATCCGCACCCAGGAAGCAAACCCACTCCCCATGGACGTGACTGAGCGCCTTGTTCCACGCGTGGTAGATACCGCGATCCGGTGCGGACTCCCAGTAGTCCAGTTTTTCGACTTGTTGTTGTAAAATTCGCAGTGTACCGTCTGTAGAAGCACCATCGATGACGAGTAGCTCCTTATTGGGATAGCTTTGTCCGACAACACTGTCAATGCAGCGCTGCAGTGTTCTGGCCCCATTAAAGACGGCCACAATCACCGAAATAAGTGGTTTATCCATCGGTTCCTGGAGAATATCCGCAGCGTCGTACACCCGAGAAGAACTCAATCTCGTCGATGCGCAGCTACTTGCTGACCTTCACATCCTCATCATGAATCATACATAGGTCATAGTAACGCTGTCTAAATCGTCCGGAGAATATCTGCGAGTCATAGGCTATCTTCATCTGTTCGCCATCAGCCTCATCAGCCGATTCTCTGCAACATCAGCTGATGATCACTCATCGTCTTTGAACCCAGGCGTCTGCGAATCCACCACGGCGCAACACGCGAGACCCAACGACCCGTAACAGATCGCAGAAGGCGCTCATTTATCGCCGCCTTGGAAAAGATATGTATGCCATTGGCACTGGCAAAATGGAGTTTCAGCCTCGCACCCAAGTTCTCCAAAGTCCTCCGCTGGAAAAAACCGATATGTTGTCCTGTAGAAAATGCGTAGTACCACCATGCATCCGGTTGTGGTGGAGAGCCTTCGTATATTTCCGTGGTAAACAACAGAGTGTGTGCGCCCGACAGAGCCAGCGTTTCTTCTATGAATACAGCCGGGTCAGCAAGATGTTCCAATACCTCCATCGCTGTGACCGCACGGCATGGTCCTTGTGTTTGGCTATATTCGAAGCCTGGAGCAAGCAGGTTTTCGCAGTATTTGTCGGCCCAATAGAAATCAAACCCAAAATCGCGCATTAACCGGGTCAACATGCCATAGCCACCCGCGGCATCCAGATAGCGCCCACCACCGCGCTCACCCTCTATCCAATACAGCACACCGGCTAGTTTGCACGCAAGGGCAATATTTCGCATGACGAACCCGGTATCCGCTGCTGCAATTGCACTGGAGTAAGCCTCATTTAGCCAATGAGGTTCATGGGCACGAAGAAAACCACACTTATTGCACACCTCATATTGCGCCGGATATTTTCCGAGAACCTGTGCAGTGAAACAGAACTCCATCGACCCGGAACAGACAGGACAAGTCATGCCTCAGCCTCGCGCCTGAATCGCTGTCATCATTGGAGCAACCCAATGAGTCTATTGCGGACACGCTTCGTCAGAGGCACTCGAAAGCACTTATGCTCGCTGAACTTGTCCGCCTGGATATTTCGAATTACTCCAAGCGGATGCGTCAATGGGAATCCGATTGGATGGCGTGCCAAGTTGGCCAGATCACTGACCCCTTTGGTGTGGGTCGCATTTCCGTCGAAACCAACATTCGTGATCATATTTACCGAAGGGAGAATACTCATCCGGCCTTGCAGCCAATTGGCGAAAACCCACTGGTAATCCCAAGTATCAATCTCGCCACGATGTACGCGTTCGAAAATCTTTTGCCAGTAGGCCGCTTCGCGTGTATTGCCGACCATATCAGCGAGCCAATCTTCGTCGCGGATTCGGGGCCATTTGGCCATCGTGACGTCGTAGCTTCCGGCCCAACGGTCACGCCACGACGCCCAGCCCCAGATGTGGATATACTTCGAGAAGTAATAGCTGTCGTCATTACGGCGACGGCCAAACTGAAAGTTGTCACCGCCGATCATGCCGATTCGCTGGTCGTGACGATAGCGTTCCAGCATTTCCTGGCAGAATCGGAAAAAGGTGGGATCTGGCAAGCAGTCATCTTCGAGAATAATAGCTTCTTCAACCTGCTCGAATACCCAGTCGATGCCGCTGGACACTCGCCGCTTGCAGCCCAGGTTCACCTCGGAGAAGTTGGTCAGCACCTCGCAGTCCCAATCCACCTGTTTGATGATCGCGCGGGCGGCTCGCGCATCGCTCGGCTTCTCCCGGTCTATCCGGCCTGGGACCATCGGCGACCACCAGCAGCTTTGGCGGCCGGCCTTCGCGATCTCGGCGAATACGCGTGCTGTGGTTTCTGGACGGTTGAATATGATGAACGCTACCGGCGTCTTACAGCGATACGGAGAATTACCGACGTTCATCAGTCCGGGCCTTTTGCATGGCCGGATTATTAACCGTGCCGTCTAGATAGAATAGCGTGTAGAACGTCTTTGCGAACAAGCGATAATTCTGCTGCGTTAGGAAGCGATCAACAGGTTCAGTGGAAGTATTACCCAGGTCAAAGGCGATCGCTTCGACGAGCACGCAGGTTGGCCTGAATCTCGACCAGTCGTTCGACTCGAGCACCTTCAGATCATAACCCTCGACATCAATCGACATAAAGTCCACGAGAGTGTCCTTTGGCATATTCCTCTCAAGAACCGTTGCTAGTCTCTTTACCTCGACAGTCTTGGTGTCAACGATTCGGTACCTAGCATCTTGTCGCTGTTCCGAGAGCGCACGATCGAACGAGTTCAATGCCGGCTCATTAAACATGTAATAGACCAATTCGCCTTCTCTATCGGCGATCCCAAATCCGAGATTGATGTCGCGTTTGCGATACCGGTGGAACAACGCCAGCGCATCGGGATTGGGCTCGATGTTTATCCCGTGCCAGCCCTTTCTGTAGAAATAGTACGTGTTCGAAAACCGCTTCGGGTGATGGGCGCCGACATCGACGTAAAACCCAGTTTCCTTTTCTTCAAACAGCCTGGCAAGGATTAGATCTTCCCCTTCCTGTGAGTAGGATCGGATCGAATAGTCGTCCAGAACGGTGTGCTTTATTTTTCCAAGCATAGCGATACAGCGGCCGCGGCAGGCATTTTTTCAGGACCGCTTTCATTTTTGTACCGTCCGAAGCGGAATCATCGCATTGAGTTGCAGGAAGAATATCCTCCTGGTCCGCGCGCTGAACGCGTTAAGGACAAAGGCGGACAGCGCATAGGAAATTATTGTCGCAATCGCCGCGCCGATGACGCCATAGCCCGGTATCAGCACGAGATTCAAGGCGATGTTCACAACTGCCCCGACGGCCGTTCTAAACAACGCCAGTTTCGTCAGCCCCTCGTTGACGGTCCAGGGGCCTTGCGCAACACCTAGAAACACAAAGACCGCGGCCCATATATGGATTGCCAGCACGGGTCCGGCCTCGGCGTAATCCTGGCCGTAAAGCACATTCGTCACGAGGTTGGACGCGAATGTCATGGGGACCGCGATGGCAAACGCAATGCCGGCCATCAGTCGGAACAGCTTCGCCAGGCGCCGGTAGTAGAGTTCCTCGCTGACCTTTTTTGCCTCGATCAGGGCGGGTGTGACGGATGAAGCGATGGCAAGCGGAATGAAATACCAGATCTCGGATATACGCACTGCCGCGCTGTATACACCGACGGCATGGCCACCTTGCATCTCACCAAGCATGATCTGGTCAATCTTCATGTATACCATGACCGCCACGCCGGCCAGAATTAGCGGCCAACTCTCGAACAAAAGGTGTTTAGCCCGTCTCGCATGCACTTTCCAAGCGGTAATGTGCTGGCCGCTGAGACGATAGACGAGCAACAATCCGAGTGACCCCAAAACGACTTCGGCGAGCGCGGTCCAGGCAAACGCGATTAGCGATGCGCCTACCAGTATCAGGCCGATCCTCGCCAGGGAGCTCAGCAGGAACGCGCCGTTTTTTGCATAAACGCTGAACTTGGATTCCACCCGCGCCTGGAACCAGAAATCTATTGGGTCGAACGCTTGAAAAACGTCCCCACCGCTATGATCGCTACCAGCCAATGCGTGAGATTATCTGCTGGCCGCAGCAGCATGATGGCCACGACAGTAACGAACAAAGTCACAAGACCGCTGATGAGTTTGAGCACAAATGTCGTCCCGAGAATCTCGTCCTTGGCCACGGAGTCGTGCACAAGCTCGCGGACGACGATGCTGTCGAGCCCTAACGTCGCGAGCGCACTGAACAGGGCCAGCAAACGCAGCAGCATAGCTGTACAGCCCAAATTGCTCCGGCCCAAGATAGCGCGCCATCCATACACCGACAGCTAAGCCAACGCCCATCCGCAGAATCTTGTCAGCAAACAGCCAGCCGGTGTTGCCAATGACCTTTTGCAGGTGATGGCGTCCATCGAGCTTATTACGCACGAAAGCCGGAAGGTGTTTTACCCAGATGGCGTTCACGTCAATGAAATCGGCTTAGGTCAGAAATACAGCGCACGTCATAACGGAATGGCGTGCGCTGTTGTTCCCAAAATCGGGAATCAGGGGTTCGGAGAAAGAAAATTCTCGAAATAGGCTATGGCCTTGATGAGACCCTGCTCCAAGCGCACGCTGGGTTCCCACGCAAGCTTCTCTTTCGCAAGCGTGATATCCGGACAGCGTTGCATCGGGTCATCGCTTGGCAGCGGCTTGTAAATAATTTTCGATCTTGAACCAGTCAAGCGTAATCACCTTTTCTGCCAATTCGCGGATGGTGAACTCGCCAGGATTGCCCAGATTTACGGGGCCGGTGAAGTCATCCGTCGTATTCATCAGACGGATGAACCCCTCGATCAGATCATCCACGTAACAGAACGAACGCGTCTGGCTGCCGTCACCATAGATCGTGATCGGCTCTTCCTTGAGTGCCTGAACAATGAAATTCGAGACGACACGTCCGTCGTTCGGATGCATGCGCGGTCCGTAGGTATTGAAGATCCGCGCCACCTTGATGCGCAGATTGTGCTGGCGGCGATAGTCGAAGAAAAGCGTCTCGGCGCAGCGCTTACCTTCGTCATAACAGGAGCGGAAACCGATCGGGATTGACGTGCCCCCAATAATCCTCGCGTTGCGGATGCACCTTGGGATCGCCGTAAACTTCGCTGGTGGAGGCCTGAAAAATCTTGGCCTTGATGCGCTTGGCCAGACCCAGCATGTTGATCGCGCCGTGCACGCTGGTCTTGGTCGTCTGCACCGGATCGAACTGGTAATGAATCGGCGAGGCCGGACAGGCCAGGTTGTAGATCTCGTCCACTTCGACATAGAGCGGGAACGTGACGTCGTGGCGCAGCACCTCGAAGTGCGGGTTGTCCATGAGGTGGACGATGTTGTCCTTGGTGCCGGTAAAGAAATTGTCCACGCACAGTACGTCGTGACCGTCGGCCAGCAGGCGCTCGCACAGATGCGATCCCAGAAAACCGGCGCCCCCGGTAACGAGAATGCGTTTGCGAATCGGGTTTCTCATTATTCGTGCTTTAAGCGGCCTTGGCGACATTTTGCAGGAAATCCGCATAGGCCTTGGCGATGCCTTCGCGGAAACCGGTTTTGGCCTGCCAGCCGAGTGCCTGCAGGCGCGAGACATCCAGCAGCTTGCGGGGCGTGCCGTCGGGCTTGGAGGTATCGAAGACCAGTTTCCCGCGGAAACCGACGACCTCGGCGATCAGCTCGGCAGCTTCGCGGATGGTGATCTCCTTGCCGACGCCGATGTTGATGAATTCCCCGACATCGGCGGCGTTGTAGCGCTCCATCAGAAACACGCAGGCGTCGGCGAGGTCGTCGCTGTAGAGAAATTCGCGTCTCGGCGAGCCGGTTCCCCACACCACGACCTCTTTGGCATTCTGCATCTTGGCCTCGTGCATCTTCCGGATCAGTGCCGGCAATACGTGCGAATTCTGGAGATCGTAGTTGTCACCGGGACCGTAAAGATTGGTCGGCATGACGCTCATGAAGTTGGTGCCGTACTGACGGTTGTACGCATCGCACATCTTGATGCCGGCGATCTTGGCGATGGCATAGGGTTCGTTGGTCGGCTCGAGCAGTCCCGTCAAGCAGGTATTCTTCTTTCATCGGCTGGGGCGCGTGCTTGGGATAGATGCAGCTCGATCCGAGGAACATCAGCTTCTTCACGCCATTCTGGTAGGAGGCATGGATGATGTTGGACTCCATCATCAGGTTCTGATAGATGAAATCGGCGCGGTAGGTGTTATTGGCGTGGATGCCGCCGACCTTGGCGGCCGCCAGAAAAACATATTCCGGTCGTTCGTGTTCAAAAAACTCGTCAACTGCCCGCTGGTCGAGCAGATCGAGGTCGGCATGGGTACGCGACGAATAGATGTTGGAATACCCACCGCCTGCAGCCGGCGCATGATCGCCGAACCCACCAGCCCGCGATGACCGGCGACATAAATCTTGCTGTCGGATTTCATAAGCTATTCGTGATAATCGTAGGCGGAATAACCATGCCGCTTCACCAGCTCGTCGCGCTCCGCCGCTTTCAGGTCTTCGCGCACCATCTCGGCTACCAGTTCCTTGAATTTGATTTTCGGTTTCCATCCGAGTTTCTTGCGCGCCTTGGTGGCGTCGCCGAGCAGGGTTTCGACTTCGGTGGGACGGAAATAACGCGGGTCGACCCGGACGATGGTCTGGCTCTTTTTGGGGCCGTTCTTTTCACCGCCTTCAATTCGGGCAACGACGCCAACTTCCTTCAATCCCTTGCCGCGCCATTCAATCGTCATGCCCAACTCTTTAGCGACGGCGTTGACGAAATCGCGCACACTGTATTGCTCGCCGGTGGCGATGACGAAATCTTCCGGATTTTTCTGCTGCAGTACCAGCCACTGCGCCTCGACATAATCGCGCGCATGGCCCCAGTCGCGCTTGGCGTTCAGGTTGCCGAGATACAGGCAGTCCTGCAGGCCCAGCTTGATGCGCGCCAGGGCCCGGGTGATCTTGCGAGTGACAAATGTCTCTCCGCGGGTCGGCGATTCATGGTTGAACAGAATACCGTTGCAGGCATACATCCCGTAGGCCTCACGGTAATTCACCGTGATCCAGTAGGCATACAGCTTGGCCACGGCATAAGGTGAACGCGGATAAAACGGCGTGGTCTCGCGCTGGGGTATTTCCTGAACCTTGCCGTAGAGTTCTGAGGTCGAGGCCTGATAAAAGCGCGTCTTTTTCTCCAGCCCCAGGATCCGGATGGCTTCCAGCAGACGCAATGCGCCCAGGGCGTCGGAATCCGCGGTATATTCCGGTTCCTCGAACGACACGGCCACATGACTCTGGGCGGCAAGATTATATATTTCAGCTGGCTGAACCTGCTGCACAATGCGTATCAGACTGCTGGAATCGGTCATATCGCCATAGTGCAGGACAAACTTGCGGCCCTTCATGTGCGGGTCCTGGTACAGATGATCGATGCGGTCCGTGTTGAACAGCGAGGTCCGGCGCTTGATGCCGTGCACCTCGTAACCTTTTTTCAGCAGAAATTCGGCGAGGTAAGCCCCGTCCTGCCCGGTGATACCCGTGATTAGCGCTTTTTTTGCCATATTCATTTAGCCCGGTTGTATTTGTCTTCGAATCGCACGATATCATCCTCGCCGAGATAGCTTCCGGATTGCACCTCGACGATTTCGAGCGGTATGTTGCCTGGATTTTCCAGCCGGTGCGTCGTGCCCAGCGGAATGTAGGTGGACTGGTTTTCCGTGAGCATGAAAACCTCCTCCCCTTTCGTCACCCGTGCCGTTCCCTTGACCACCACCCAGTGCTCGGCGCGGTGATGATGCATCTGCAACGACAACGCCGCACCGGGTTTGACCATCAGGCGTTTCACCTGAAAGCGCGGTCCGGCGTCGATGCCTTCGTAATATCCCCAGGGGCGGTATACCCGACGATGCGTCTGATACTCGCTGCGCTTGTCCTGCTTGAGGCGGTTGACCACCTCTTTGACGTTCTGCGCATGATCCTTGTGCACGACCAGCACGGCGTCGGGTGTTTCCACGACGATAATATCATCAAGCCCCACCGCCGCGAGAAACCGGTGCTGGGAAATCAACAGCGCGTTCCGCGTTTCATGCGCATAAACGTCGCCTTGGACGACGTTTCCCTGCTCGTCCCGCACCGAGGCTTCCCATAAAGACGACCAGGCGCCGATATCGGACCAGCCGGCATTCAGTGACACCACGGCGGCACGATCGGTTTCCTCCATGACGGCGTAATCGATCGAGTTGGACTGGCAGCTTCCGAATGCCTGGGCGTTGACCCGGTAAAAATTCACCATCGCGCCGTCCCTGTTCATACGCCGCCTTGCACGCCTCGAGCATGGCCGGATGAAACCGCTTCAACTCATCGAGCCAGACGGAGACGGGCATCATGAACATGCCGCTGTTCCATAAATATTCACCGGACTTCACGTAGCCCTCCGCTGTCCGGGCATCGGGTTTCTCTACGAAGGCCTCTACCTCGTGATCATCGCCTTTCCTGATGTACCCATATCCGGTTTCCGGGGCTGTGGGCACTATCCCGAATGTCACCAAACGCCCTTTCTCCGCCAGAAGGGCTCCGACCTTGACAGCGGCATGAAATTCACCGACGTCCTGTATGACGTGATCGGCCGGCATCACCAGCATCAACGCATCGTCCGGCGAAGTTTTCTGAAGCGCGAGCGCCGCCAGCGTCAGGGCCGGCGCGGTATTGCGTCCGACCGGCTCGAGAATGATATCGGCCGGCGTCTTATCCAGCGCTCGCAGTTGCTCGGCGATCAGAAAACGATGCTCCTCGTTGCATACCAGCAGCGGCTCAGCGACATGCTCCATGCCATCCAGACGCGAAACTGTCTGCTGCAACAATGTCCGCTCGCCCATAAGACTGAGCAGTTGTTTGGGATACTGCTCGCGCGAAAGCGGCCACAAGCGCGTGCCCGAGCCGCCTGAAAGTATGACAGGATTGATTTTCATCTGTTATTTGACGGCTTTGTTCAAGACAAGATTGAGGAGATATCAGGCGACACGGTGATATGACTTGTACCACTCCACAAAGCGGGCGATGCCTTGCTCGACGGAAGTGCGCGGCCGGAAGCCTACGTCATTCTCAAGGCTCTCGACATTGGCGGATGTCGCCGGCACATCCCCCTCTTGCATCGGCAGCATTTGAAATTTTGCCTTTTTTCCCAGGCATTTTTCCAGGACTTCGATATAGTGCATCAACTCCACCGGCTGGTTGTTGCCTATATTATAGATACGGTACCGGGCATAGCTCGTGGCTGGATCAGGGGTCTTGCCCGACCAGCCCGGATTGGGTGAAGCCGGACGGTCAATCACACGCACAATCCCCTCGACAATATCATCGATGTAGGTGAAATCGCGAATCATTTTCCCGTGGTTGAAGACGGGGATGGGATCGCCTTCCAGGATTCCTTTGGTAAATTTGAACAGCGCCATGTCCGGACGGCCCCATGGCCCGTAAACCGTGAAGAATCGCAATCCGGTACAGGGCAGATCGTAAAGATGGGAGTAACAATGCGCCATTAACTCATTGGCCTTCTTGGTGGCGGCATAAAGCGATACGGGATGGTCGACATTGTCATGCTCGGAAAACGGCAGCTTGGTGTTGGCGCCATAGACCGAACTTGAGGAGGCGAACACCAGGTGCTTCACTCCGCTGTGCCGGCATCCCTCGAGAATGTTGCCAAATCCAACCAGGTTGGAGTCGATGTAGGACTGGGGATTGGTGATCGAATATCTCACTCCCGCCTGCGCCGCCAGATGCATCACGGCATCGAACTTTTGTTTTTGAAAAAGCTCCGCCATGGCTTCCCGATCGATGATGTCGAGCTTCTGGAATTCGAAATGGCGATGATCCTTTGTGCGCTGGAGGCGCGCTTCCTTCAGCCGGACGTCGTAATAGTCATTCATATTATCGATGCCGTACACCGAATCTCCCCGCTCCAGCAACCGGAGCGCGAGCGCGGAACCGATAAAACCCGCGGCCCCTGTGACAAGTATTTTCATTTTCTGTTAATTTCTAAGTTAAAGCCTGTATTTTGACACGCTACCGCCATGCAGAACATATAGTTCCACACATCTTGTGGCGTCCCGTCCCGGCACGGGTCGGGATTACTCAATTCCTGACCAGACCAACAACTATTCGAGTCGCAAAATATCCGGAACCAGCACGCGTTCCTTTTCTATTTCCTTCATCAATTGCGCGTAGCTGACCAGGGGTGAATTCAGTTCAGTCAGCACACAGACATCAAAGGGTTCGGCCTGGTCGAAATTCCGCCACACCGGTAATCCGGCGAATCGGCGCCGCTCGGCATGAGGGTCAAGAATCCCGACGATCTGAACGTCACGTTCCTGTACCCGCAGCGTGGCGATTTCGGCAAGGTCCGACATGCCGTATAACAGAATCCTGCGCCAGCCCAGCGCTTCGCATTTCTGAAAAACATCCATGCAGGAATCACCGGCCTTGCGGTAAAAGGCAAAGGATGAGGACAGGTATTTTGCGGTGAGCCGGCTTTTTTCGGTAAAGCCTTTGGGCGTCAGGTAGTAAAGGTAGCGATTGGCCGGGGCTTCGCTGATCTTGATGAATCCCTTGCGGATGCAGCGCTTGAGATAGGAATTGGCCAGCCCCAGGGCGATGCCCATGTCGCTGGCCAGATGGCGCTGACTGACGTTGCTTTGCTTGCCAACCGCATCCAGCAGCTCCAAAACCAGCTCTTCTTCCCTGTCGGCCTTTGTGTTCATGACATGAACACTATAACCCCTCATGCCATCCGGTCAAGAATTATTGACCCGGCACGTTTATATGTGAAAACTGAATGTTCCCTGGCGCCAGTGATGGCGGGAGCTGCCGGGTCAATAATGAAAATCCCATGGATTCCACGATTATTGAGGCAATAAGCCGACTTTCTTGCGGGCCAAGAGAGGAAACAACCGATCGGATGGCTTAAGAGAGTTGTGTCGCCTCAATAATCTCCGGCCTCAGGCCGGCTCGATCGAGGCAGTATCGACGGTGGTGCGGGCATCGCGGCCGAGGATATCGAGCAGCACGGTAACACGGTCGCGGCTGCTGGCCGCCTGAAAAATCCCTTCATAGCCGGCAAAACTGCCTTGGGTGATCCGCACCCGGCTTCCCGGCTTGTATTCCTCGATCGGAAGAATCTGGATACCCTGCGTATCCTCCCGGGCCCGCAACACTGCCATCAGACTGTCCGGTACCCGCGCCGCCTCGCGACCGAACCGCACAATCGAAACCACACCGAGCGTGGAGCGAATCGGCCCCCAGTTGTCGGTCTGGCTGCTCAGGTGGATAAACAGATAGCGGGGAAACATCGGGGCGATGACAGAGACGCGCCTCCCCTGGCGTCGCCGTGCATCGCGCATGAACGGCAGATAGGTTTCGTAACCCTGACGCGCGAGATTTTCCCGGGCAACGGTTTCCTGCCGTGGTTTGCAGTAAACCAGATACCAGTAGCGGGAAGCCGTTTCGCGGTTCGCCTCGTTCAACGTCGGATCAAAGCCTCCATACCTGCACGCCGGCGGAAGCCAGCGCCTTGACGTCGAAACGTGATTTGACGTCTATAAAACTTCCGCCCTTTTCGAGCTTCATGAGCATCTCGTCCATACCTTTTTTAAGAAACTCCTTGTGCGCCACCGCCGCCACAATCGCCTTGGCCTTCGGCAATTTCTCCCAGGAATGCAGCTCCAGGCCGTATTCATGCCGCGCTTCCTCGGCATCGGCCACGGGATCATGAACCCAGACATTCACTCCATACGTTTTGAGCTCGTTCACCACGTCAACCACGCGGGTGTTGCGCGAATCGGGACAGTCCTCCTTGAACGTAATACCCAGCACGATCACGTGACTCCCGTTAACCGAGTGGCCGGCCTGAATGATCTGCTTGATGGTCTGCTCGGCCACGTATTTTCCCATGCTGTCGTTGATGCGCCGGCCGGCGAGTATGACCTCCGGGTGGTAACCCATCCGTTCCGCTTTCTGGGTCAGATAATAAGGATCGACACCGATGCAATGGCCGCCCACCAGACCGGGACGGAAAGGCAGGAAGTTCCATTTGGTGCCGGCTGCCTCCAGCACTTCGATGGTATCGATGCCCAGCTTGTGAAAAATGATGGCCAGTTCATTCATCAGCGCGATATTCAGATCGCGCTGGGTATTCTCGATGACCTTGGCCGCCTCGGCCGCCTTGATGCTGGAGGTGCGACAGACACCGGCCTTGACGACGAGTTCATATAATTGCGCGACAGACTTCGAGAGTCTGCCGCATCGTCTCCGGAAACCACCTTGGTTATCGTGGTCAGCGTATGCTCGTGATCGCCCGGGTTGATGCGTTCCGGCGAATAACCGACATGGAAATCCTTTTTCCAGCGCTTTCCCGGATTTTTTTTCGATTACCGGGATGCACACCTCTTCGGTCGCGCCCGGATACACCGTGGATTCGAATATAACGATGGCGCCTTTCTTCATGTGCGGCGAAAGAATATCGCATGCGGAAAGCAGTAGGACTGAAGTCCGGTTGATGCGCATCGTCGACAGGAGTGGGAACGGCAACGACGATAAAATCGGCCTGCGAAAGGTCGCGCGGATCGCGGTGTATTCAAGTCTTGTCGCAGAACGCAGGTCATCTCGCTGACACTGCCGGTAGGATCCTGGCAACGGCGATAATTAGGCCAGTTTGGTTTCGCTTAAGTCAAAACCTACGGTCTTCAGGTGTTTCCCGAACTCCACCGCCAAAGGCAAACCGACATAACCCAACCCGATAACGGCAACATTTTTGTTGGTTAAAACGGTATTCTTCATGATTTAAAATGATTCGGTTAATTAAATTAATACTATTTCAGGCATGGGGCGCATTTTCAGCATGCGACAAGCGCGCAATATAACGACGTCACTCCTTCCTCAACGGTCAGAAAGGCCTTCTTATAACCCGCTCGGCGTAGTGCCGCGATGTCCGCCTGCGTGAAACTTTGATACTTGCCTTTTAACGCTTCGGGGAAATTGATGTATGCAATCTGACCTTCTTTTTGCAGGCTTTTCAGGTCCGCGGGGGTGTTGCCCGACATCTGCCGAAAACTATTGATGACCGCCGCCGCCACGTCATTAAAGGTCTGTGCACGGCCGGTGCCGACGTTGAAGATTCCGCTCTTCTGCGGACGATCCAGGAAAAACAGGTTCACCGCCGCCACGTCCTCCACGGAGATGAAATCGCGCCGCTGTTCGCCGTTACCGTAACCGTCGCAACCTTCGAACAGCTTCACCTTGCCGGACTCGCGGTACTGGTTGAAATGATGAAATGCCACCGAGGCCATGCGACCCTTGTGTTGCTCGCGATCGCCATAGACATTGAAATAACGGAATCCGACGATCTGCGCCGTCCGCTTCGGAAAAAGGCGACGCACATATTGATCGAACAGCCACTTGGAGTAGCCGTACACGTTGAGTGGCCCCTCGCACTCACGCGACTCGCGGAAGACCTTGCCGGCGCCGTAAACCGCCGCCGACGAGGCATATAAATAAGGTATGCGTCTGGCCTGGCAGTAATGCAGCAAGGCCTTGGAATATTCGTAATTGTTACCCATCATGAAGACGCCGTTATGCTCCATGGTGTCGGAACACGCGCCTTCATGCAGAATCGCCTTGAACTTCTTCTTGAATTCCCCGTTGTTGATCCGCTCGAGAAAATCGCGTTTGTCCAGGTAGTCCGCGATTTCGCAATCGACCAGATTCCTGAATTTGTCGCCGTGTTCCAGGTCATCCACGACGAAAATATTCTTCTCGCCACGCTCATTGAGCGCCTTGACCAGATTGGCACCGATAAAGCCCGCTCCACCCGTGACGACGTACATCATCCCTCCTGTGCGGACAGTTCGTGCATGATTTCCGCGGGGCTCGCGGTCGCCGCGCCCAGTTTGCCGACGACGATGCCGGCGGCCACGTTGGCCAGATGCACCGCGTCTTCCAGCCCGCTTCCGACGGCCCAGGCGCAACCGATGGCCGCGATCACCGTGTCGCCAGCACCGGTCACGTCGAATACTTCCCGGGCCCGCGCCTTGGTGTGCAGTACTTGTCCGCCTCCGCTGCACAAGACTCATGCCGTCCTCGCCGCGCGTCACCAGAATCCCGCCCAAGTCCAGATCCTGGATCAGCTTCGTGGCCCGGCGCTCGAGATCGGCGTTGTCGCGGAAACGGCCGGCGACCTGTTCGAACTCCTTGCGGTTCGGCGTGATCAGGTTCGCGCCGCGGTAACCGCTGTAGTCATGGCCCTTGGGATCAATCACCACCGGGCGGGATGCGGCGCGCGCCGCCTGGATCATTTCCTGAATGTATCCCAGACCGCCCTTGCCGTAGTCCGAGATGATCACGGCGTCGTATTCCGGAAGATGCTTGAGATAGTTGTCGAGCAGTTTCACGCGCGCGTCTTTGCTCTCGGGACAGTCGAAATCGATGCGCAGCATTTGCTGGTGCAGATGCTTGGAGATGACGCGCAACTTGACGGTGGTATTCAGCAGCTTGTCCCGCTCGAGCCGGCAGCGAATATCCGCCTCGCCCAGGAGCCGCTCGAGGCTGTCCGCGTCGCGGTCGTCGCCGCTGATGGAAAACAGGGTGCAGTTCGCGCCAAACGCCCGCACGTTGCGCGCCACGTTGGCGGCACCGCCCGGAAGCTCTTTCTGCCTCCTTCACCGCCACCACGGGCACCGGCGCCTCGGGCGAAATGCGTTCGACATCGCCGTACCAGTAACGATCCAGCATGACATCCCCCACCACCAGTACCTTGGCGCGGGCGATTTTTTCAAGGAGTTGCGGCAACACTTTGTTAATTTATCCTGGTCTTAAGGCGCGCTTCGGGATGCGCCGGAGATCGCTGGCCGCTATTATCCGGGCATTTTCCGTTACTGTCGATTGTCGGCCCATCCGGAGGATTTATCAGGCCTGAATTTCGCGATTGATCGCCGCGAGTGCCGCCACCGGATCCGCCGCCCGTGTGATCGGCCGTCCAATCACCAGATAATCGGAACCATCGGCCACGGCATCGGCCGGCGTGCGCGTGCGGCTCTGATCGTCGGTGGCGGCACCGGCCGGCCGCACGCCGGGTGTCACCAGGAGAAAATCCTTGCCGAAACGACGGCGTAAATGGGCCGTCTCCTGCGGTGAGCAGACGACGCCGTCCAGACCGGCAGGCTCGGCGAGCCCCGCCAAACGCTCCACATGGCGTGCAACACCGTCCCGCTCCCACCCCAGGTCGGTGACATCGTCTGCGCTGTGGCTCGTCAGCAGCGTCACGCCGATCAGCAACGGGCGGCGGGCCAGACGATCAACCGCCTCGCGCGCCGCCAGCAGCATTTTCTTTCCGCCCAGGACATGCACATTCAGCATCCAGACGCCGAGACTTGCCGCCTGGGTGCAGGCGCGCGCGACGGTCGTCGGGATGTCGTGATATTTGAGATCGAGAAACACATCGAATCCGCGCGACACCAGATTCTCCACCACCTTGGGCCCGGCCGCCGTGAAAAGCTCCATGCCGACCTTGAGACGACAGTGCGCGGGTAAAAGCTGTTCCGCAAACGTCTGCGCGGTATGGGCGTCGGGGAAATCCAGGGCGACGATGACACGCGGATTTTCCATTCACTCCTCCCGCACCGGTTTGATGGTGTTCCAGCGGTTGCAGCCGGGACATAACCAATGCAACGCCTTTCCCTTGAAGCCACACTGACCGCAGGCGTAGCCGAGATGTTGTGAGCGCAGATCCTCGATGATGCCTTTCAGCAGCAGAAGATCGTTTCGCCCTGAGTCGCTTGCCTTGACCAGATTCAGTTCCAGCAGTTTGTGCAGGCCGTGCACGTTAGGCGTTCGTCGCAGCCAGTCCACGATGAATTTTTCCGCCGCCGGCACGCCATCGCGATTGCTGATGACGTCCGCGAAAGCCAGCGCCAGCGATACCCCGCCGTGACGCTGCAGCGAAGCCTGGAAATAATCATAGAGTCCCTGCTCATCGTTCAATTGCTTGAATCCGGCGGCGATACGCTCGGCCACCTCGCCGAGGTAATGTATATCCTGTTCCTCGATTCGGCACCACTCACCGATCGCCTCACGGTACTTGCCTTCCTGCGCCGCGATATCACCGAGCAGCATGCTGGCGCGCACACACTTGTCATCGGCCGCGAACGCGCGCTTCAGGTGCTCGCGGGCGGCGGAATAGTTCTTTCGCGCGTAGTCCTGATCCGCCAGTTCGCAGTAAAAATGCGCGATCATCTCATCCAGGTTTTTGCCGGACACGCGCGCCAGCTTGCGGGTGATGGAAATCGCCTTTTCCCATTCTTTTTCCTGCTGGTAGATATGCAGCAAGAGCTTCAGTGCCTGTTCGCTGTGGGCGCGGATTTCAGCCAGCTCGAGGAAGAGATTTTCGGCGCGATCGAAAAGACCGGCCTTCAGGTAATCCTGGCCCAGCTCCAGCAATGCGTGGCTGCGTTGTTCCTTGTCGAGCGTGGGTCGGGCAATCAGGTTCTGATGGATGCGGATGGCGCGCTCGACTTCGCCCCGGCGGCGAAAAAGATTTCCCAGCGCCAGATGTGTCTCGACGGTATCCGAATTGACTTCCAGCACGCGCATGAAAACTTCGATCGCCTTGTCCGGTTGTTCGTTCAGAAGGAAATTGAGGCCCTTGAAATAGGCCGAAGGCAGATCGAACGATTGCCGGGCATGACGTTTCTGTTCGAACCGCGCCGCGAGCCAGCCGGAAGCAGCCGCCAGCGGTAACAGCAACCACAGCAGATCGGTGGCGTTCATTATATTATTATGTCCGGACGAACGAGCGAAGCGAGTAGGGCTTCATTGTCGTCAGGACGAACGAGCGCAGCGAGTAGGGCTTCTTGTCGATCAAGACGAACGAGCGGAGCGAGTAGGGCTTTATTCATATGTCAAGAACGAACGAAGCATAGGTCTTCATTAGATGACATCTTTAATCGGCAGAGCGCGCAGGTTGATGACTTCCTGCTCGATCTGGCGGATTTCCTTGCGCGCCTGAACCAGTTGCCGCTGCATTCGCACCACGGTTCGAAGGCTGGCGATATAACCCGCCACCACGCCAAAGGCAAAGGCGGCCAGCAACGCCATCGACAGCGGTCCGCTCCACTTCAACCCGAAATAGTAATTAAGCTCCACTGACTGTCTGTTCAGAATGGCAAAAGCGATGCCAATGAGCAGAACCAGAATCGCCAGAACCGTATAAAAAATCCGCTTCATGATGCCTCCTTGGATTATTGACCCGGCGCGATTGTTTTCGCACGAAGGCAGGCAACGATTGACATTGACTGGTATCCGTGGCGGCACAGGTGCGCCGGTTCAATAACGAAAATCATACTAGGATTTCTGGTTATTGCGGCGGCATGGTGGCTTCGATCCCTGGCCGGGAGAATAACAACCCTGCAAACATGTTCAAGTAGATCTATGCCGCCGCCATTCGGAAGGGAGTCGCCCTCCGCCTCGGGATCCGGCGGCTAGTTTGTCTTATTTTTTAGTCATAAAAAAACGACATGGGTGACCCACATGCCGTTTATGTCCCGCGAAAAGCGAATGCGCTCATTCCGTACCGTTGTTGACGCGCTCCCTCAGCTCCTTGCCAGGTTTGAAATGGGGGACAAACTTGTCCGGGACCTGCACCGCGGCCCCGGTTTTGGGGTTACGGCCGGTACGCGGCGGACGGTAATGCAGGGAAAAACTCCCGAAACCGCGGACTTCGATGCGGTCGCCCGAGGACAACGCGGCGGACATTTGTTCCAGCAGTTCTTTGACCGCCAGTTCCACGTCCCGGTAGTCCAGTTGCGGCTGCTTGGCCGCGAGCAGGCTGATCAGTTCAGATTTTGTCATATACACTCTACCTATAGAAAATAAGTAGAAAGATATCAAGCAGTTTCATGGGGTACCGACCAAAATAAACCTAGCGCCCCGTGCCCGAGGCGAATGCTCCTTCGGCAATGGGCGCAGTTAGCCGCAATAAACCGTGTTTCCTGGGGCACTACTCCTGTCTCCAGAAGAGCTGCCTCGGGATCTGGCGGCTAGCGGCAGCCCGCGCCGGTACTACCGAAATCACCGCCTCGCCCCTGCAAAAAACCGATGCTTTTCCCGCCGGAAGACGTGGTTCAGGCGTCGGAGCTGTCATGGCCCCCAAGCTTTTCCTTGAGTTTGTCACCCAGGGAAGAGGTGGCCGCGCCCCCTTTACGGGCATACTCCTGCACCGCCTCGTTCTCCTCCTCCATGTCCTTGGCCCGGATGGAGAGCGAGATTTTGCGATTCTTGCGGTCGATCGTGACAATCTTGGCCTCGACGCTGTCGCCGTCCTTCAAGGCGGAACGCGCGTCCTCGATGCGATCGCGCGCTATATCGGAGGCACGCAAATATCCTTCTATCTCGTCGGCGAGTTTAATGACCGCGCCCTTGGCCTCGACGCTCGTCACCGTGCCTTTCACAATGGCGCCCTTGCCATGGGCTGTCACATAGCTCGTAAACGGATCGCCTTCGAGTTGCTTCACGCCAAGCGAAATACGCTCGCGCTCGGGATCGACGGCGAGGATCATGGCCTCGATCTCGTCGCCCTTCTTGTAATTGTGAACGGCCTCTTCGCCCGGCATGGCCCAGGAGAGATCGGACAAATGGATCAGGCCGTCGATGCCGCCTTCCAGGCCGACGAAAATGCCGAAGTCGGTGATGGATTTGATCTTGCCGCTGATCTTGTCATTCTTGTTGTGATTGGAGGCGAACTCTTCCCACGGATTCGGCTGGCACTGCTTCATGCCCAGCGATATGCGGCGGCGCTCGGTGTCGATGTCGAGAATCATCACCTCGACCTCGTCGCCCAACTGCACGACCTTGGTCGGATGGATGTTCTTGTTGGTCCAGTCCATTTCGGAAACGTGCACCAGACCTTCCACGCCCGGCTCGATTTCGACGAACGCGCCGTAGTCGGTGATGTTGGTGACCTTGCCGAACAGGCGCGTGCCTTCCGGATAACGGCGCTGGATGTCCACCCACGGATCGTCGCCGAGCTGCTTGAGGCCGAGCGAGACGCGGTTGCGTTCGCGATCGTAGCGCAACACCTTGGCTTCGATTTCATCGCCGATCTTGAGCACTTCGCCCGGATGTTTCACGCGCTTCCAGGCGAGATCGGTGATATGCAGCAAGCCGTCAATGCCGCCCAGATCGATGAACGCACCGTAATCGGTGAGGTTCTTGACCACGCCCTTGACCGTCTGGCCCTCTTCCAGGCCCGACAGAAGCGCTTCGCGTTCGGCGGAGATTTCTTTCTCAACCACGGCGCGGCGCGAAACCACCACGTTGTTGCGCTTGCGGTCGATTTTGATGACTTTGAATTCGAGTTCCTTGCCCTCGAGGTAGCTGGGGTCGCGGACGGGACGTACGTCGACCAGGGAGCTGGGGAGGAAGGCGCGGATGGTGTTCATGGCGACGGTGTAACCGCCTTTTACCTTGCCGGTCATGACGCCGGTGACGACGGATTGCACTTCGAAGGCCTTCTCGAGGTCTTCCCATGCCTTGGCGCGGCAGGCTTTTTCGCGTGACAGACGGGTTTCGCCGGTACCGTCTTCCAGCATTTCGATCACGACTTCCACGCGGTCGCCGACCTTGACGGTCACTTCACCGCGGGCGTCCTGGAATTCAGCGACGGGGATCACGGCTTCGGACTTCAGTCCGGCGTTGACCACCACCACGTTATCATCGACATGGACCACTTCACCGGTGATCAACTCACCGGATTTCAGTTGGATTTTATTGAGACTCTCTTCGAATAATTGCGCGAAACTTTCGGTCATAGGTTTAGATAGGTTCCGATCGCCGGCAGCAAAGGCCATGGCTGTCATGTAGCGACTCTGGTTACTCGGGTCAGGTTGATCGTAAAAGATCCGGACGCCCCTTCCGAACTCTGGAAAGGCATGGTTACCCCGGCCGATGCCGCTCCCGCAGCAGGCCATATACACGCTCAACTACCCCGGAAATGTCGAGCTGAGAGGTATCCAGAATACACGCATCGTTTGCAGGCTTGAGCGGAGAAGCCTCCCGCCCGGCGTCGCGTGCATCGCGCTCACGGATCTCGTCCAAAAGCCGGCGAAGGTTAACATCGAATCCCTTGTCCTTCAACTGTTTATAGCGCCTCTCGGCGCGTACTTCGGGGGTCGCGGTGAGATATACCTTAAGTATGGCGTCGGGAAACACGGCGCTCCCCATGTCCCGGCCATCCGCCACCAGCCCGGGGGGCTGACGAAAAGAGTGCTGTTTCTGCAACAATGCCAGGCGGACCTCCGGAATGGCGGCCAGGATCGAGGCCCGCCGTCCGCTTTCCTCGGTCCGCAACCGGTCGCCGACTTCCTCGCCATTCAGCAGCACATCCACCACATCGCCGCCTGACCTGGGCCGAAAACGGATATCCATGGTCATGGCCAATCGCGCCAGCGCCGCCTTGTCGCCAAGATCGACCTCCGCCCGGTTGGCGGCGACACCCAGCGCCCGGTAAAGCGCACCGCTATCGAGAAAATGCCAACCCAGCCGCTGCGCGAGCAGTTGCCCGACCGTCCCCTTGCCGGAGCCGCTCGGACCGTCAATCGTCAAGACCGGGATTAAGGGTGTGTGGTTCATTTACCGCGTTGTACTTTGACTGCCAGTCCGGCATGGGCAGCAAGCTCGGCAAAACCCGGGAACGAGGTATCCACGTTCTTGCAGTCGCGCACCGTGACGGGGCCGGAGGCCGCCAGCGCGGCCATGGCGAATGACATGGCGATGCGATGATCGCCGTGGCTGTCGATCTCCCCGCCCTGCAATCGGCCGCCCTGGATGACGATGCCATCCGGCGTTTCACGCGCGTCGATGCCGAGATGCTTCAGGCCCTGGGCCATCACCGCGATACGATCCGATTCCTTCACGCGCAGCTCGTGCGCGCCGGTCAGCACGGTTTCGCCCTGCGCGCAGGCGGCGGCGATAAAC
The DNA here is from genome assembly GCA_963750625.1 of uncultured Gammaproteobacteria bacterium. Classification (GTDB taxonomy): domain Bacteria; phylum Pseudomonadota; class Gammaproteobacteria; order Acidiferrobacterales; family Sulfurifustaceae; genus Sulfuricaulis. The sequence goes on from CAVVRV010000006.1 coordinate 29,434, forward strand.
AGCGCCGGGAATTCGTCGATGGCGAGCGGCACCTGGTCCTCGGGGATGCGAATGCCGCGCAAGTTGGCCGCACGCACGCGGATATCGGCCACCGGTTCGCCACCGGCTTCGCGCGGATTCCGCAGCTCCAGATTCGCGCCCATGAGTTTGAGGATATTGATCACGCCGATGCGCGTCGGATTGATGCCGACATGTTCGAGCACAATGTCGGAATCCGGCGCAATACTGGCGCCAACGAGAAAGAACGTCGCCGAGGAAATATCCGCGGGGACATCGATGTCGCAAGCCTTGAGCCGGCCGCCGCCTTGCACGCTGACGCGCGCACCCTGCGTCTTCACGGCATAACCGAAACCGCGCAGCATGCGTTCGGTGTGATCGCGCGTGGGCGCGGGCTCGGTGACGGACGTCTCGCCCTCGGCATACAGGCCGGCGAGCAGCAGGCAGGATTTCACCTGGGCACTGGCCACCGGCATCTTGTAATCGATTCCGTGTAATTTCCGGCCGCCCGCGATCCGCAACGGCGGGCGTCCGCCCTCGGCGGTGGCGATCGTCGCGCCCATGGCGCCGAGCGGATCGGACACGCGCTTCATGGGACGCTTGCTCAGCGATTCATCGCCAATCAATTCGGAATCGAACGCCTGGCCCGCGAGGATGCCGGCCATGAGCCGCATGGCGGTGCCGGAATTGCCCATGTCGAGCGCCTGTTTCGGGGCTTTCAATCCGTGCAGACCGACGCCGTGAATGACCAGCTTGCCGTGGTCCGGCCCCTCGGCGCGCGCACCCATGGCGCGGAACGCGCCCAGCGTCGAAAGCACGTCTTCGCCTTCGAGCAGACCGGTCACGCGCGTCGTGCCCTCGGCGAGCGCGCCGAGCATCACCGAGCGGTGGGAAATGGATTTGTCACCCGGCACGCGGACGCGGCCGGTCAGCTTGCCGCCGGGCTGTACTATATAGTCAACGGTCTTGCTCACGGTAAATTATCCGGAAACAGAATCGACAGGATTCTCTGGGTCAGTCGCGCGGGAAAAACGGCAACGAGACGTCCCGGAATCCACGCTAGGCCTGCACATCGGACTTCTTGTTCAAGGCGGCGCGCGTATGCCTGGCGCGCGTGAAGGTTTCACACAACCACTTGCCATCGCCCTTCTCGATGGCCGCCGCCAGCGCGCCGAGATCGTCGTGGTATTGCCGCAGCGCCACCAGCAGCGCATCGCGGTTCGCCAGGCAGATGTCGCGCCACATCACCGGATCGCTCGCCGCGATGCGCGTGATATCGCGGAAACCGCCCGCGGCGCATTCAAGAATCGCGCGATGATCGTCATGCCGCACCACCATGTCCACCAGGCAATAGGCCAGCATGTGCGGCAGGTGACTGCTCACCGCGAGGATGCGGTCATGATCCACGGCGGAGAGCGTCGCCACCTCGGCGCCCACCGCCTCCCACATGGCGCGCACGCTCGCCGTCGCGGTAGCGTCGGTCTCCGGTTCCGGCGACAGGATCACGCGCCGCCCCTGGAACAGATCCGCCTGCGATGCCGTCAGACCCGATTGTTCGGTCCCGGCCAGGGGATGTCCCGGCACAAAGTTCGCGAAGCGCTTGCCGAGCGCATGGCGCGCCGCCGCAATCACGCTGCCTTTGACGCTGCCCACGTCGGTCACCACCGCCTGATCCGTCAGCGCCGGCCCGATCTCGCCGAGAATTTCCGCCATGCTGCCCACCGGCACCGCCAGCACCACCATGTCGACATGGCGCACGGCGTCGGTCAGCGAGACTTCCGCGCGATCGATCACGCCGAGTTCGACCGCCTGCTGCAGATTGCCGACGCTGCGGCCGTAGCCGACGATTTCGTGCGCATAGCCCGGCGCGCGCAGCGCGCGCGCCAGCGAACCGCCGATCAGTCCGATACCGATGATGCAGAGTCTTATTGATCATGCATGACCTGCTTCAGCGCCGTGATGAAGCGCAGGTTTTCCTCGGGCCGGCCGATGGTAATGCGCAGATGATTCGGCATGCCGTAATTGGCCACCGGGCGCACGATCACGCCGGCGCGCAGCAGTGCTTCGTAAACCGGCGCGGCCGGACGGCCGAAATCCACGCACACGAAATTGCCGACCGATGGAATGAATTTGCAGCCCCAACGACTTGAATGCTCCGGCGAGCAACTGCATGCCCTCGCGATTGACCTGGGCGGCGCGCTGCCACGTGCATCTCGTCGCCCAGCGCCGCCGTGGCCGCGGCGAGCGCGATGCTGTTCACGTTGAACGGCTGGCGCACGCGGTTGAGCACGTCGGCCATCTCCGGGCTGGAGACGGCATAACCCACGCGCAGCCCGGCCAGGCCGTAGGCCTTGGAAAAGGTGCGCGTCGTGACCAGATTCGGGTACTTGCCGATCCAGGCGATGGTGTTCGGATAAGCCGCTTCGTTGACGTACTCGAAATACGCCTCGTCCACCACCACCAGCACATGCGCCGGCATGGACTGGATGAACGCCTCGAGCTCCCCGGCGGCGAGCCAGGTGCCGGTCGGATTGTTGGGATTGGCGATGAACACCAGGCGCGTACGCGCATTCACCGCGGCGCGCATGGCCGCGAGGTCATGGCCCCAGTTTCTGGCTTTCGTGATCGACGGGTTGGGCGCCGACCGCGCGCGTCACGATGGGATAAACCGCGAACGCATGCTCGGAGAACACGACTTCATTCTCGCGGCTGCACGAAGGCGCGCGCCAGCAGTTCGAGGATGTCGTTCGAACCGTTGCCGAGCGTGATCGTTCCGGGAGCGACGCCGAGCTTGCGCGGCCAGCGCCTGCTTCAGCGCAAAGCCGTTGCCGTCGGGATAACGATGGATATCGCGCAAGGCCTGCGCGCGCCGCTTCCAGCGCCCGCGGACTCGGCCCGAGCGGATTCTCGTTGCTAGCGAGCTTGATGACGTTGGTAACGCCGTACTCGCGCTCCAGTTCCTCGATCGGCTTGCCCGGCTGATAGGGCGAGAGCCCCGCACACCGGGAATCGCCAGGCGCAGGATGTCCGCCGCCAGCGACGTCACAGTACCGCCTTGGGATAGGAACCGAGCCACTTCAGGAATGCCGCCTCCTTCTCCAGCTCGTCCAGCGCCTTGGCCAGCTTGCGGTCCTTCACGTGACCGTCGATGTCGACGAAGAACACGTACTCCCACATGCTCTGACGCGACGGACGCGACTCGATGCGCGTCATGTTGATGCGATTCTGGGCGAGCGGCGCGAGCAGCCGTATGCAGCGCGCCGGGCCGGTTGCGGCTGGACAACAGCAGGCTGGTCTTGTCATCGCCGCTCGGCAGCGGCTCGAGCGTGCCGATGATCAGAAAGCGCGTGGTGTTGTCCGGCTCGTCCTCGATATTGGAGGCCAGCATCTTGAGGTCGTAAAGACTCGGCCGCCGAACTCGCCGGCGATCGCCATGCCACCGAGCATCCGTCGCGGCCAGACGCGCGGCCTCGGCGTTGCTCGCCACCGCCACGCGCTCGACGCCGGGCAGCTTGGCGTCCAGCCATTCACGGCACTGGGCCAGCGACTGCTGGTGCGACAGCACGCGCTTCGGCTGTCTTGAGGTCTTGGCCTTGCCGAGCAGATGATGGTGGATGCGCAGCTCGACTTCGCCGCAGATGCGCAGCGGCGAGTTCACGAACATGTCGAGCGTGTGGTTGATGACACCTTCGGTTGAGTTCTCGATCGGCACCACGCCGAAATGCGCGGCGCCCGATTCCACCTCGCGGAACACCTCGTCGATGCCGGCGAGCGGCACGGTCTGCACCGAGTGACCGAAGTGCTTGAGCGCCGCCGCCTGGGTGAAGGTGCCCTCGGGACCGAGAAAGGCGATCTGCAGTCGGCATTTCCAGGGCGAGGCAGGCGGACATGATCTCGCGGAACAGGCGCGCCATTTCCTCGCTGCGGCAGCGGGCCATGATGGCGCGCCATCACGCGCCGCAGCACTTCCACTTCGCGTTCCGGTCGATAGAAATTGGCTTCGCCGGCCTGCTGCTTGATCTCGGCAATTTCCTGCGCGCACTGCGCGCGCTCGCTGATCAGCGTCTGGAGTTTGTCATCCAGCGCGTCGATTCTTGCGCGCAGCGCACTTTGATCGCGCCGCGGACTCCGCCATTTTTGCCGTTCTTGCCCATAGCGCTCAAACGATGCGCGCCATCAGCACGCCGCCGATATCGCGGCGATCTTCTGACGCACAGTCATCCGTCATCGGGCTGTCGAGGTCCACCACGGTGTAGGCGAGTTCGCCGCGCGAGCGGTTGACCATGTCATGGATGTTGAGCTTGGCTTCGCCCAGGGTTTCGGAGATCTGGCCGAGCATGTTCGGCACGTTGGCATTGGCCACGATCAGGCGATAGGCGGTCTCGCGCGGCACGCACCACTTCCGGGAAAGTTCACGGCGTTGCGGATGTTGCCGTTCTCGAGGAAATCGCGCACCTGCTCGGCCACCATGATCGGCGCAGTTGTCCTCGGCCTCGGCGGTCGAGGCGCCGAGGTGCGGCAGCGTGATGACGCGCTCGTGGTTCTTGAGCAGGTTGCTCGGGAAGTCGCAACGTAGCCGTACACCTTGCCGGCCTTGATCGCGGCGCTCACCGCGGCGTCATCGACGATCCCCTCGCGCGCGAAGTTGAGAATGATGACGCCGTCCTTCATGAGCTTGAGGCGTTCGGCGTTGATCAGATTGCGGGTCGCATTCCATGAGCGGCACGTGGAAGGTCACGAAATCCGGCGGCGCGCAACAGCTCGTCCACGCTGTTCGCCTTCTTCACGTCGGCCGACAACTGCCACGCGCCCTCGACCGTGATGCCCGGATCGAAGCCGATCACCTTCATGCCCAGCGCCAGCGCGCCATTGGCGACCGTTGCGCCCGATGGCGCCCAGACCGATGACGCCGAGCGTGCGGCCGGGCAGCTCGAAGCCGGCGAAGTTCTTCTTGCCGGCTTCCACCGCCTTGCTGATCTCGGCGTCGGTGCCGGAAAGCCCGCGCGAGAATTCGCCAGGCCGGGCCGATATGGCGGCAGGCCAGCAGCATGCCGGCGATCACCAGTTCCTTCACCGCGTTGGCATTCGCGCCCGGGCGCGTTGAATACCGGGATGCCCATCTTGGTCAGTTTCTCGACCGGGATGTTGTTCACGCCCGCACCGGCGCGGCCGACGGCCTTGAGGCTCTTCGGGATTTCCATGTCGTGCATCTTGAAGGAACGCAGCAGGATGCGCATCCGGCTCCTTCATGTCGGTGGAGACCTGGAACTGTCCTTCGGCAGGCGCGCCAGTCCGAGCGGAGAGATGTTGTTGAGTGTCAGAATCTTGAACATTATTCCGATCCTGACTTCTGATAATTAATTTTTACCGCAGGACGCCAAGTGCAGGATCACTCCGAATGAAATCGTTACATCTCGAGCGAAGTCACCGACATGCGGCGCTGCGCTTGCGGTTCAGCCGTTCTTACTCATAAAGTCCTGCATGTAGGCGATCAGCGCATCGACGCCGGCTTCGGGCATGGCGTTGTAGATGCTGGCGCGCATGCCGCCGACCGAGCGGTGCCCCTTGAGCTGCACCAGGCCGGCCGCCTTCGTGCCCTTGAGGAACGGTTCGTCGAGCGCCGTCGTCCTGAGCGTGAACGGCACGTTCATCCACGAGCGGCTCGGCTTCTCGACCGGGTTCTTGTAGAAGCCGCCGGTCGCATCGATGGCGGCATAGAGCTTGCCGGCCTTGCGCTGGTTGATCTCGGCCATGGCCTCGAGCCCGCCCTTCTTCAGCAGCCATCTCGAACACCAGGCCGGCGATGTACCAGGCGTAGGTCGGCGGCGTGTTGTACATCGAACCGTTGTCGGCGTGGATCTTGTAGTCGAACATCGAGGGCGTGCCGGCGGCAGCACCTGCCGATCAGATCCTCGCGCACGATCACGATCGTCAGCCCGGCCGGGCCGATGTTCTTCTGCGCCCCGGCGTAGATCAAGGCCGAATTTCGTCACGTCGATCGGACGCGACAGGATCGTCGAGGACATGTCCGCCACCAGCGGCACGCTTGCCGGTCTCCGGCACGAAGCGGAAATTCCACGCCACCGATGGTTTCGTTCGGCGTGTAGTGCACGTAGGCCGCGTCCGGATCGAGCTTCCAGTCCTTCTGCGGCGGCACCGTGGTGAACTTGGTCGCCTCGGCGGTGGCGGCGACGTTCACGCGCGCCGAATTTCTTCGCTTCCTTGATCGCCTTCTTCGACCACTCGCCGGTGTTGACGTAGTCGGCGGATTTTTTGCCGCGCAGCAGGTTCATCGGCACCATGGCGAACTGCGCCGAGGCACCGCCCTGCAGGAACAGCACCTTGTAATTGGCCGGGATGTCCATGCAGCGTCGCGCAGATCGGCCTCGGCCTTCTCGGCGATGGCGATGAACTCCTTGCCGCGATGGCTCATCTCCATCACCGACATGCCGCTGCCGTGCCAGTCGAGCAGTTCTGCCTGCGCCTGCTTCAACACCTCCTCCGGCAACACCGCCGGGCCCGCGCTGAAATTGAATATTCTTGTCATGTCGATCTGTTCTCAGATAACGAATTCAAGCCGGTCGCCGCATGACTGTAATCGCCGCTGCGACTACATATTATCGGTTATCTACTCCTCGTCCTCGGACTCCGCCACCCGCTCCAGGCCGGCGAGATGCTCGCCCTCGTCGAGACCGATCAGCGTCACGCCCTGGGTGTTGCGTCCGACGATGGAAATTTCCTTCACGCGCGTGCGGATCAATGTACCGCCGCTCGGTGATCAGCATCGCCTGATCCTCGTCGCCGACCAGCACAGGCGCTGATCACGGAACCGTTGCGCTCGCTGACCTGAATCGAGATCACGCCCTGGCCGCCGCGGCGATGTTTCGGGTAATCCTCGAGCGGCGTGCGCTTGCCGTAGCCGTTCTTCGTCGCCGTCAGCACCGTGGTGGCGCCGCTGACCGCGTCCGGGCAGGCGATGATCAGCGCAATGACCGACTGGTCCTTCTGCAGCATGATGCCGCGCACGCCGCGCGCGGTGCGGCCCATGGGCCGCACGTCTTCTTCCGTGAAGCGCACCACCTTGCCGGCATCGCTGAACAGCAGAATGTCGCACGTGCCGTCGGTGAGGCCGACGCCGACCAGGCGGTTGCCTCGATTTGAGTTCGATGGCGACGGATGCCATTGGAACGCGGACGGGTGAATTCCGTGAGCTCGGTCTTCTTCACCGTGCCGTCGGACGTGGCCATGAACACGTAACCGCCCTGCTCGAAGTCCTTCACCGGCAGGATGGCGCTGACCTGCTCGCCCTCGTCGAGCGACAGCAGGTTCACGATCGGCTTGCCGCGCGCGCCGCGCCCGGCCTGCGGGAATTTCGTACACCTTCTTCCAGTACACCTTGCCGAGGCTGGTAGAAGCACAGGATCGTGTCGTGGGTGCTGGCGATCAGCAGCTTGTCGACGAAATCCTCTTCCTTCATGCTGGTCGCGGTCTTGCCGCGTCCGCCGCGGCGCTGCGCGCGGTAGGCGGTCAGCGGCTGCGACTTGATATAACCGGCGTGCGACATGGTCACGACCACGTCCTCGTCGGCGATCAGATCCTCCATCGACAGGCTCGACGCGGTTCTGCACGATCTCGGTGCGGCGCTTGTCGCCGTACTGGTCGCGGATCGCGATCAGTTCGTCGCGGATCACCTTCATCAGGCGCCCGGGATTGCCGAGAATATCGAGCAGGTCGGCGATGGTCTTGAGGATTTCGCGTATTCGTTGCGCAGATCTTCTCCTGCTCGAGGCCGGTGAGGCGGTGCAGCCGCAGATCGAGAATCGCCTGCGCCTGCACTTCCGTGACAGGCGATAGCCGCTTCGCGGTCAGTCCGTAAATCTTGTCCAGTCCTTCCGGCCGGGTCAGGTCGGCGGCGCCCGCGCGCCAGCATCTCGGTCACGAGCTTCGCCGGCCAGGTGCGCGCCAGCAGTTCCACGCGCGCCTCGTCCGGGTCCTTGGCCGCCTTGATCAGCGCGATCATCTCGTCGATGTTTTCCAGCGCGACCGCCAGGCCTTCGAGAACGTGCGCGCGCTCGCGCGACTTGCGCAGGTCGTAGATCGAGCGGCGCGTGACGACTTCGCGCCGGTGACGGATGAAGGCTTCGAGCAGCTGCTTGAAGATTCAGCAGGCGCGGCTGGCCGTCGACCAGCGCCACCACGTTGATGCCGAACACGCTCTGCATCGCCGTGTGCTCGTAGAGGTTGTTCAGGATGACGTCGGCGACCTCGCCGCGCTTGAGCTCGATGACCATGCGCATGCCGGACTTGTCCGACTCGTCGCGCAGCTCGGCGATGTCCTTCGATCTTGCCTTCCTGCACCAGCTCGGCGATCTTCTCGAGCAGCCGCGCCTTGTTCACCTGGTACGGCAGCTCGGTGACGACGATGGACTGGCGCCGCCGCGCTTCTCGTCGGTCTCGATCTCGACCCGCGCGCGCACGTACACCCGCCCGCGCCCGGTGCGGTAGGCCTCGTGGATGCCGTCGACGCCGGTAATGATCGCCGCCGTCGGGAAATCCGGGCCGGGCACATGCTGCATCAGCTCGTCGATCGTGATGTTCTCGTCGTCGATGAGCGCCAGGCAGGCGTTGATGACCTCGTTCAGGTTGTGCGGCGGGATGTTGGTCGCCATGCCGACCGCGATGCCGGACGAACCGTTGATCAGCAGGTTCGGCAGCCGGGCCGGCATCACCAGCGGCTCGTGCTCGCTGCCGTCGTAGTTCGGGCCGAAGTCGACCGTCTCCTTGTCGAGGTCGGCGAGCATCTCGTGGGCGATGCGCGCCATGCGGATTTCGGTGTAACGCATGGCCGCCGGGGCGTCGCCGTCGACCGAGCCGAAGTTGCCCTGGCCGTCGATCAGCATGTAGCGCAGCGAGAAATCCTGCGCCATGCGCACGATGGTGTCGTACACCGCGGTGTCGCCGTGCGGGTGGTATTTACCGATGACGTCACCGACCACGCGCGCGGATTTCTTGTAGGGCTTGTTCCAGTCGTTGCCGAGCTCGTGCATGGCGAACAGCACGCGCCGGTGCACCGGCTTGAGGCCGTCGCGCACGTCCGGCAGCGCCCGGCCCACGATCACGCTCATGGCGTAATCGAGGTAGGACTGTTTCATCTCGTCTTCGAGATTGACCGGAATGGTTTCTTTGGCGAATTGTTCCATGTCGAAATCAGTTAACCGATCGCGGTTAACTTATTGATAATTAACTTATAAGTAATTAGTTTTTCTGCCGGTTCCGGAACCGGTGGAAGCGCGGAATTCTAGCATGCCTACCCCCCTATCTGCACTTAAAAACCGGGGGGTTGGACGGCGTCGAGAGGCGGTAAAAAACGGCTTAAAACAAGCTGGTTTTAGAGCTCTGTTTCATCATCGCGACCATCTTGTCGCGGGTGGGGTTCATGCACCACGCCTTTTTCGGTCACGATGGCGTCAATCAGCTCGGCCGGGGTGATATCGAAGGCCGGATTCCAGGCCTGTGCGCCCTCGGGCGCGGTGCGCGTGCCGCCGAAATTCAGCACCTCGGACTCGGCGCGCGGTCTCGATGGGGATGGCCGCAGCCGTCCGGGGTGGTCATGTCCACGGTGCTGGTGGGCGCCACCACCATGAACTTCACGCCGTGGTGGCGCGCCGCCATCGCCGTCATGTAGGTGCCGATCTTGTTGGCGGTATCGCCATTGGCGGCGATGCGGTCGGCGCCGACGATGACCCATTTCACCTTGCCCTGCTTCATTAACTAGGTCGCGGCGCTGTCGGCGATCAGCGTGACCGGGATGCCCTCCTGCACCAGTTCCCAGGCCGTCAGGCGCGCGCCCTGCAGCCAGGGGCGGGTCTCGTCGGCAAACACGCTTCTTGATCTGCCCGGCGGCATAGCCGGCGCGCACCACCCCGAGCGCCGTGCCGTAACCGCCGGTGGCCAGCGCACCGGTGTTGCAGTGCGTCAGCACGCCGCTGCCCGGCTCGATCAGCGCCGCGCCCAGCTCGCCCATGCGCCGGTTGGCGGCGATGTCCTCGGCGTGGATGCGTTGCGCCTCCGCCAGCAGCCGCCGGCACCGGATCGCCCGGAATGCCGGCATTGATGACGCCACGCATATGCTCCACCGCCCAGCGCAGGTTCACCGCCGTCGGGCGCGCCTCGGCCAGCAGATTCAAATCCGCCTGAATCGCCTTCTGCCAGCCGTCGGGGTTTTCCTTATAACGGTCCCGCGCCGCCAGCACCACCGCATAGGCCGCGGTCACGCCGATCGCCGGCGCCCCGCGCACCACCATGTCCGTGATCGCCTTGGCGCTTTCCGGGAGATGGTCGAGATATAGATGTTCGAATTTGCCGGGGAGCATGCGCTGGTCGATGAGTTTCAGCCGGCCGTTTTCCCATTCGACCGCGCGGATTTTGTCGTAAAGGATGGTATTGGATGGGGCGCTCGCCATGGCGGGCAAAGTATAACGTATGCCCCTGATCCACGCCCAGACACCCTGCGTGGACGCCCTCGCCGGCGGGAGGTTTAGATTAGCCGCAAAAGCAGTAAAGAACTTCCGCTGTATCGGCCTCCGGCCACCAACACTCACCCGGCGGATCACGGCATGAAACAACAAAAACTTTTTGCAGGCTTATTCGCCATTTTGTTACTGGTTTTCAGAATATTTCTTTATCAGCGAAAACTGTGACCTGAGCCCGGTTGTTCAATTATTAAAATTATTTATATCGCTGTATGCGCGATAGCGCACAGTATCGCTTGAGGCACGCAGAGACAATGACCGTCAGGAATTGAAGGGGCAGGTCCGAATACTTTTTTCACAATGCAACTTTGCGTGAAATCAAGGTTTCGTAAGTACGGCCCTGCCAATATAACGTTGATCCACGCTATCGGTGTTTTATCGAATGATTTGCGTGGGTTTTCCTCTTTGCAAAGAAGGAGAACTGACATGGAACTGAAACCAATATTATTGGCCAGCCTGATATCAGGCGGATGTCTTGTTGCAGCCCCGCTAAGTTTTGCCGCTTCGGATCTTATGAGCAGCGGCTATGCGCATGACAACGCGGGAAGTGTCGTGCGCAACAACAGCGGTGACTGCGTGCGCACTTCAGACTGGAGTCCTCAGTCGGCGACCACCGAATGCGACTCCGAGCTCCTACCACGCGCCGCCGCGCCGGCCCCGGCTGAACCCGCAGCTCCAGCGGCTGCCGAAATCGCTGCTATCGAACCGCGACCGGAACCCATCAATATCGCCGAGAAAGCCCAGTTCGATTTCGATCAGGCGGTACTGAGGGCGGAAGACAAGCGACGGCTCGATGAAGCCCTTGTCCAGATAAAAAAACTTCCTGAAGACGCTACCATTCAGGTCATAGGCTACACCGACAGCATCGGCAGCGAGAAATATAACAAGGACTTATCGATGCGTCGCGCCCAAGCCGCACAGGAATATCTCGTTAGTAACGGCGTCGACCAGAAACGCATCGTGATCTCGGGCATGGGTGAGTCGAATCCAGTGGCCAGTAATGCCACCGCCGATGGCCGCGCGATGAATCGCCGCGTCGATATCCAAGCCGAATCGAAATAAGAAGGAAGGCGCGCGAGCAGTTAGTTATCAGTAGTCCGCGCTGGCCGAAAGTCTGAAAGCCTAATTGTGGGGTGGCACATAACCCCACAATATCCTTTGCCGTCTTCATCAGGTGGGGCCAGCGCAAGCTGGCCCTTGTTTTTTGGTGCTCGTAATTGAGCCTGGCACCTTTAATTACTCTCCAGCAACCGGACCGCCTCGAGTTTGAATTCCTTGCTGAAGCGCGTGCGTTGCCGCTCTGGATTCTGCTTGTTCTTCTGCTTTCCCATCTGACACCTCCGCGGGTATTGTCACCCTTCAAAAGTGTCCGAGGAAGGCGGGTTAGCTCAGTCTGACCCTACTTTCTGTTGTGGAATGCCATGTTTGTGCTTCCCGCCCCCTGAGTCAAGCCAAGCCCGGAAAAGGTGTTGCTAACCGGCCCCGTAGCGCGCGCCGAGTACCGCAGCCCCACCGGGAGTATTTAAGCGAGCCCGTGTTTGAGCCCGAGGCGCGTAGTGTGCGCCCGGCGAGTTGGCGAGCGCCCGGTGGGGCGAGGAACGGAGGGAACCGCTTCGTCTTTGAAGCGGCGGCGCTCCGGGGTGTCTTTTCTTTTGGTGACTTTTCTTTGGACAAGCAAAGAAAAGTCACCTGCCGTGGGTCAGCCACCCACAAGTAGCTGTTGAGATCGCGCGCAAGGCGCGCGATACCATTCAAAGCCTGGATCGTCCGCTTTCGCGGGGATGACAACCCTCGGTTATACTCCCCTCGCCCAACGCCAAAATAACAACCCATGCAAACCATCGACACCTTAATAAACGCCCGCTGGGTGATTCCCGTCGAACCCGACGGCAAGACACTGGACCATCACAGCATCGCCATCCACGGCGGAAAGATATCGTCGAAGTCCTGCCGACAGCCGATGCCGCCAAGCACTATCGCGCGACGGAGACGGTCGATCTGCCAGCACCATGCCGTCATCCCGGGCCTGGTCAACGCGCACACCCACTCCGCCATGAGCCTGTTCCGCGGGCTGGCGGACGATCTGCCGCTCATGGACTGGCTGAACAATCACATCTGGCCGGCGGAGGCGAAGTGGGTCAGTCCCGATTTCGTGCGCGACGGCACCGAACTGGCCATCGCCGAGATGCTGAAGAGCGGCACCACCTGTTTCAACGACATGTATTTCTTTCCCGACGTCACGGCGCGCGTATGCATGGACGCCGGCATGCGCGTCTGCGTCGGCCTGATCATGATCGATTTCCCGAGCGCCTGGGCGCAGAACAGCGGACGAATACCTGCACAAGGGCCTCATGCTGCACGACGAGTTGCGCAACAGCGAACTCATCACCACCGCCTTCGCCCCGCATGCGCCCTACACGGTATCGGATGCGCCGCTGGAAAAAATCCGCATGTACGCCGATGAGCTGGATATTCCGGTTCACATGCACGTGCACGAAACCGCGCACGAGGTGGACGACGGCATGAAGCAACACGGCATGCGCCCGCTGGCGCGGCTCGTCAAGCTCGGCATCTGCTCGGTCCGACGACTGATCGCCGTGCACATGACCCAGCTGCTGCCGGCCGAGATCGAATCGCTCGCCGAGGACAACGTCAGCGTCGTCCACTGCCCGGAATCGAATCTCAAACTGGCGAGCGGCTTCTGCCCGGTGCAGGCGCTGGTGAAGGCCGGCGTGAACGTGGCGCTCGGCACCGACGGCGCGGCCAGCAACAACAATCTCGACATGCTGGAGGAAATGCGCATCGCCGCCCTGCTCGCCAAGGGCGTGAGCGGTGACGCCACCGCGATCCCGGCGCACACCGCGCTGCGCATGGCGACGCTGAACGGCGCCAGGGCGCTGGGCATCGAGGCGCGCACCGGTTCGCTCACCGCCGGCAAGGCCGCGGATATCACGGCGATTGATCTTTCCGCCATCTCCAGCCAGCCGGTTTACGACCCGGTGTCGCAGATCGTCTATACCGCCACGCGCGATCAGGTCTCGGACGTGTGGGTGAACGGCCGGCATCTGCTCGCGAAACACCAGCTGACCAGCCTGGACGAAGCCGTCCTGCGGGACAAAGCACAGGCGTGGCATGATAAGATAAAGGGCGGATAGACAGGATTAACAGATGATCAACGTCACGTGCAATCGCGCGATTCGTCGAACCCTAGACTATCCGCCTTCGCGGAAATGACAGCATCTCGATTAGCATTGTGACCGATGGCCCAAACCGCACAAAACGTCGACCCGGACGAGATCGCCAAATTCGCGCAGCTCGCGGCGCGCTGGTGGGACCCGCACAGCGAGTTCAAGCCGCTGCACGAGATCAATCCGCTGCGCCTCAACTATATTAATGATCGCGTCGGGCTGAAGGACAAGACCGTGCTCGATATCGGCTGCGGCGGCGGCATTCTCGCCGAGAGCATGGCGGCGCATGGCGCGCGCGTGACCGGCATCGATCTGGGCGAGGCGCCGCTCGCGGTGGCCAAGCTGCATCTCAAGGAATCCGGGCACAAGGTCGATTACCGCTACATCAGCGCCGAGGACCTGGCGCGCGAGCAACCCGAAGCCTTCGACGTCGTGACCTGCATGGAAATGCTGGAACACGTGCCCGACCCGGCCTCGACCATCGCCGCCTGCGCCAAGCTGGTCAAACCCGGCGGCCAGGTGTTCTTCTCCACCATCAACCGCAATCCCAAATCGTGGCTGTTCGCGATTGTCGGAGCGGAATACGTCTTGAATCTTCTCCCGAAGGGCACGCACGAGTACCTGAAATTCATCAAGCCCTCGGAACTCGAAGGCTGGGCGCGGCACGCGGGCCTGACCATGCGCGAGCTGATCGGCATGCATTACAACCCGCTCACGCGCGAATACCGGCTGGGCCGTGGCGTGGACGTGAACTACATCGCCTACACCACGCGCGGTGAGTAGAACCATCAAAAATATTTCACCGCCAGGACGTCAGGAACGCCAGGTGTTGGGATTCAACGCGCCATTCTGGCCCCTCTCCCTGGCGCTCACTCGCTGTGCAGGGCGGAGCGAGATTGTTTAGAGATGACCTCTAAGATTCGCACGGTGTTGTTCGATCTCGACGGCACGCTGGCCGACACCGCGCCGGACCTGGCGCACGCGCTGAACACGCTGCTGGTCGAGCAAGGCAAGCCGGCGCTGCCCTACGAAACCATCCGGCCCGAGGTATCGCACGGCGCGACGGCGCTGATCAAGCTCGGATTCGGCGTCGGTCCCGGCGATGCCGGTTTCGACCGGCTGCGCGAACGGTTTCTCGCGCTCTATTCCGCCGATCTCTGCAAGCACACGCAAACCCTTCGCCGGCATCGAACCGCTGCTGAAATCGCTTGCAGCAGCAAGGCATCAACTGGGGCATCGTCACCAACAAACCGGCGTTCCTCACCGATCCGCTGGTGGCAAGCCTGAATCTTTCGCCGGCGCCGGTCTGTGTGGTGAGCGGCGACACCGTCGCCAATCGCAAGCCGCATCCCGAGCCGATGCTGCACGCCTGCACCGCTGGCCGGCAGCCAACCGGAAGAATGCCTGTACGTGGGCGATGCCGAGCGCGACATCGAGGCCGGCCGGCACGCCGGCATGAAGACGCTGGTGGCGCTGTTCGGCTACATTAGTAAGGATGAAACGCCGCAAAACTGGGGCGCCGACGGCATGATCCGCACGCCCGCAGAACATTCTCGACCTGGCTCGAATAACGCATGAGACAACACCGTCACTCTTATTATTGTCAGTGATCGTGATCCTGCTGGCGGGGGCGCTCGGCTGGCTCATCGCCCATCTGCGCACGCAGAAACGCGTGACGGAACTCACCACCACGCTCGAACTGGAACGCAAGGCGGCGCAGGAAAAACTGGCCGAAGTCGAGCAGACCTTTATCGCCCTCTCCAACCGACGCGCTGCAGGAGAACAACACCGCGTTTCTGCAACTGGCGCAGGAATCCCTGAAGCAGTTCCACGTGCAGGCCAAGGGCGATCTCGAACTGAAGGAAAAGGCGGTCGAGAACCTGATCAAGCCGGTGCGCGAGGCGCTGGAAAAAACCGAGCAGCAGATCCGCCTGATGGAAAACGAGCGCAAGGAAGCCTACGGTTCGCTCACCAAGCATCTCGAGACCATGGTCCAGACCCAGCAACTGCTGCAGGGCGAGACACGCAACCTGGTGCAGGCGCTGCGCCGGCCCGAGGTGCGCGGCCAGTGGGGCGAGATGACGCTCAAGCGCCTGGCGGAACTGGCCGGCATGGTCGAGCACTGCGACTTCTACGAACAGGAACACACGGACACGGATGCACGGCCGGATGCGTCCCGGACATGATCGTGCGCATGCCGGACGGGCGCGAGATCGTGGTGGACGTGAAAACGCCGCTCGACGCCTATCTGAGCGCCGTCGAGGCGACCGACGACGAGACGCGCCGCAAACATCTGGAACATCACGCGCGCAAGGTGCGCGAGCGCGTGCGCGAACTTGCCAGCAAGGCCTATTGGAACGCAGTTCAAGAACGCGCCGGACTTCGTGGTCCTGTTTATCCCCGGCGACCAGTTTCTGCGGCGCCGCACTCGACATGGATCGCAGCTTGCTGGAAGACGCCCTGAAACAGAAGGTCATTCTCACCACGCCGACCAGCTTCGTCGCACTGCTGCGCGCCGTGGCCTACGGCTGGCGCCAGGAGAGCCTCGCCGCCAATGCCGAGCACATCCGCGAGGTCGGCGAGGAACTGTACGGACGGCTCGCCACCTTCAGCGAACACCTCATGAAACTCGGTCGCAGCCTGAACGGCAGCGGTGGCCGATTACAACAAGACCGTCGGCTCGTTCGAAGCCAAGCTGCTGCCGGGGGCACGCAAGTTTTCCGAAATGGGCGTGGGCGGAGACAAGGCGCTGGAAGAGCCTGAGCGAATCGATAAGGCGGTACGTGACGTGCAGCCAGGCTAGATTTTGCCGAAAAATTGATCGGTCTGGGGCGTGCTATATTTTGGCTGACGCCGCCAATGATGACGACACCGACCACGCAACATAACGTGCCAACAAAAAAGACCAAGAATCCGGACGAACAACCACTGCTGCTGGTGGTGGAAGACTCCCCGACAACCCAGGCGCTGCTGTCAAAATATTTCGGCAGCCATTACCGTTTGTTGCACGCCAGCGACGGGGTCGAAGCCTGTGATGTTATCGCGAAGAATCCGGAAATCGCACTTATCATCACCGACATCAACATGCCCAACATGACGGGTCATCAGCTGCTGGTGAAAATCCGCAAGAGCGAGAACAATCACGTCAAGAATCTCCCGGTGATTGTCATGACCACCTTCGAAGACAACACCGACCGCAACCTGGCGTTTCTGAACGGCGCGAACGATTTCATCACCAAACCGATCGACGAGATGGAGCTGCTGGCGCGCGTGAACGTGCACTACCGGCTGGCGCATACCATTCGCGAGCTCGAAGCCAGCAAGCTGGCGCTGGCGGAACTGGCGACCACCGATCCGCTGACCCGGCTCAGGAACCGGCGCGCCTTTTTCGAAAATGGCGCCAAGGCGCTGGCGATGGCGCGGCGCTACGTGTCGGACATTTCCGTGATCCTGCTCGATATCGATCACTTCAAGAAAATCAACGATAACTACGGCCATCAGGCCGGCGACGAGGCGCTCATCGTGGTCGCGCATATCATGACGGAACTGACTCGCGACGTGGACACGGTGGCGCGCATCGGCGGCGAGGAATTCGCCATCCTGCTGCCGGATACCAACCGCCTGGGCACGGCGGTGCTGGCGGAACGCATCCGCGCCTCGATCGAGCGTGAACAGTTCATTGTCGGCGACAAAATCGTGCCGATCACCGTCAGTATCGGCATCGCCTCGTTTGGCGTGGACCCCGGGGAAGATATCGATCAGCTGCTGGGAGTGGCGGACAACCGCCTTTATATGGCCAAGAACAGCGGACGCAACCGCATCTGCGTCAACGACGAAGGCAAGACAACCTTCGCCTGATACGGCTGCCAATTTCTTATTTCTGAAGCTTGTCCGTGGCCGGCTTGGTGGCGTCGTGGATCGCTTCCTTGGTTTCCTTGAGCATCTCGTCGGTGCGTTCCTTGACGCGCTCGGTGATGTCGGGCTTGGCGGCGAACGGATTGCTGAACAGCGGCACGTCCTTGCCGAAGTTGATGCCCAGCGGAAAGGCAACGATCAGACCCAGCACCAAACCGATAAAGAATTTCTTCATGACTTCCTCTCTGTCTTGATCCTGGCTACATCATAATAAGTATTGCCGTTCCTGACCACTGCGCGATGGCGCTGCATGCGTTACAATCCGCGGGCCGTGCCGCCGCGACGGCACATAACCACCGGAATCTTCTCTGCCCATCCATGCCGCGTTACACCCCCGCTCCCAAGCTGCTCGCCTCGCGCATCATCCTCGTCACCGGTGCCGGTGACGGCATCGGACGCGCGGCGGCGCTGGCGTTCGCGGCGCACGGGGCGAACGTGATCCTGCTGGGCCGCACCGCTGCCAAGCTGGAAAAAGTTTACGACGAAATCGAAAAGCGCGGCGCGCCACAGGCGGCGATTCTGCCGCTGGATCTCGCCCAGGCCACGCCGGCACATTACGAACAAGTCGCGCAAACCATCGAAAAGGAATTCGGCCGCCTCGACGGCCTGCTGCACAACGCCGCCGACGCCGGCACGCTGACGCCGATGGAACTCTACGAGCCGGACATGTGGTATCGCGTGATGCAAGTAAACCTGCATGCCGCCTGGTTGCTGACGCGCGCCTGCCTTCCGCTGCTGCGGAAATCCGAGGATGCTTCGATCGTGTTCACCAGCGCCGACGCCGGCCGCGAAGGACGCGCCTACCGCGGCGCCTACGGCGTGTCGTGTTTCGGCGCTCGAAGGACTGATGCAGATACTTGCGGATGAGTGCGCCACCGAGGCCCGCATTCGCGTCAACAGTCTCGACCCCGGCGCGGTGCGCACCGGCATGCGCGCCCGCGCCTATCCCGGCGAAAATCCCCTGACCCTCCCCGCACCGGATGACATCATGCCCGCCTATCTCTATCTGCTCGGACCCGACAGCCGCGGCGTGAACGGCCAGGCGTTGAACGCCGACGATTTCCTGAAATAGCACCTCCCGATATCTGTTTGCGCCCGCCACTGGCGGAATAAACGCAGGTCGGCATGATTGCACTCGGCAAAAACGGGCCGATGTGCGCCGGATAAATCCCACACTGTTTCCGTGGTGTACAGCGCCTCCGGGTACTCTTATAGTGATACGCAAGATGGAACCCAGACTGATCGACCCCTTCAACCGGACGATTGAATACGTCCGTCTGTCTGTCACCGATCGTTGCGATCTGCGATGCATGTATTGCCTGCCGGCGGACTATCGGGATTTTTCCGAACCGGAAGAATGGCTCACGTTCGACGAGATCGAGCGCACGATACGCGCCTTCACGGAGCTGGGCGTGCGCCGCGTGCGCCTCACCGGCGGCGAACCGCTGACGCGCCACCATCTGCCCGACCTGGCCGCGCGACTGAATGCGCTGCCGCGACTGGAAGATCTGTCCCTCAGCACCAACGCCGTGCAACTGAAAAAGCACGCACGGGCGCTGTTTCAGTCCGGCGTGCAGCGCATCAACGTCAGCCTCGATTCGCTCAAACCCGAACGCTTCACCGCCATCACCCGCGGCGGAAAACTGGACAAGGTGCTGGATGGGCTGGCGGCCGCGCGCCAGGCCGGCCTGCATCCGATCAAGATCAACATGGTGGTGATGAAGGACGTCAACGACGGCGAAATCGAGGAC
>CAVVRV010000007.1:0-31008 GCA_963750625.1 uncultured Gammaproteobacteria bacterium
ACTCAGCGATAAAGCGTGCCTCACGACAACCCCCTCTCCCTCCGGGAGAGGGCGGGGGTGAGGGGGACAATTCGGGTGGATTTTCTCACCCTCATCCTGTTTCCTGCCGGGGTGCGCCAACCACCGCGCACCCGCTCGACGGCACCGATGTCCACCGGACATCGGTGACAACCCAGTCTCGCCTCCCGGAGGGAGAAGGAATTCCACCATTGTATTGGGCAGCGGCGCGCGGGTCGGGCCTGTGGCGCTACGAACTGGCCGGCGATGAGTTGCCGAAAGACTGGGCCACGGCGGCGCGCGCGGTGCTGTGCGCGCAGGACGAAAAGGTCGAGTGGATCGAATACTTCGACAAGGCCGCGCGCCGCTACCGCGCCGCGCGCCTTACCAAAGGGAAACTCGAAAGCTGCATCTTCATCGGTCCGAACCCGGAACTCCCGCCACGCGACTGGCTGGCCGGCCTGTTCGCGCTGGAAGCGCTCGACGCTCCGACCCGCGCCGGGCTGCTGGCCGGCATCCCGCCCAAGGGGTGCCGCGACAGCGGCCGCCAGGTCTGCGCCTGCTTTGGCGTCGGCGAGGCGGCGATTCTCGAAGCCATCCAGTCCGGCTGCGCGACTGCCACCGACATCGGCGCCCGCCTCAGGGCCGGGACGAACTGCGGTTCCTGCGTGCCGGAGCTCAAGGCGCTGCTCGCGCAGCATGACGTCAGAAAGATCGCCTGAAAAGCGCTGTGCTGCGTTTGTGTTTCTGTTTTAGGTTGTACTAAAAAAACGTAAGTGCTTGAAATAACAAGACTCAAAAGAATATGCTGCACTGATATACAGTACTTTGTCGTTTTATAAAACGACATTTAGGTCGTCTAATTCTAGTTATGCGCTTAGTGGAACTCGCCGACATGCATATTCGTCTTTACCAGATGTTACTCGGTCTATCGCTGACTGTTTCAGTGGTAGGCATATACTCTGATGAACTGCGCGATCTCGTATGCAATAAAAAGCTCCCCCAGAACTGTGCGTGTCGGACGCTGAAACCATCTGGATGCCACCACCTGCTGGTAGTGTGACGTCATCTGAGGGGATCACTACTATCCGTCCACTAAAGGGGCCCGCAATTAAGCGTCATGATTCACCAAAACCGTTTGATGGTTTCTGGGAGAAAGAAGGAAAGCCAAATGTGATGTACGAATTAGTTGGATATTCTGCTCAGGAGCAATATTTCCTAATCAGACATGGTTTCTGGGAGGGCGTGAATTTTGAGCTGGTGTCGTATGCTTCCGCTACATCTTCGAGATTCCTGAACAACCCGTCTTCTACGATAGAAAACTTTTTCTCGCGTGGTACTCAGCGTAGGGTATGATAAAAATCGAGGAATATGACTTGCAATTCGAGTGTGCCAAGATGGCATTAACGAGGGACTGGCCAATCGATGTCAAGCGGACGCCAATGAAGCCGTTCTTGTGGTTAAGCAATTTAACTATGCAGAACACAAGTTATGGGGGTAGGTTGTAGGGCGTAATTCCAAGGAGAATAGACATGGGTGTGATCGATCAAAGACCGCGCTAACTGCACCTCCCAGCGGACGCGATAAACGCGCGCCGTTGAGCGTGTTGCACGTTATCTGAAAAAATTCCTAAATTATTTTTCGAGCCCACTCCAGTACCGCCAGCACCCGCGGCACCAATAGCGGTCGCGCCGCTTCATAATCCAGCCAGAGGTATTCATCGTGCTCCGGATGGCCGAGCTCGGCGCTGACCGGCAGGCTCACTTCGCCGGTTTTCGATTCCGCGAGATAGTAACGCGCGATCTTGTTCTTGCCGTAGGGTTCGGTTTCGATGTAAGCCTGTCCCCAGCGGAAGTCGAGATCGGTCAGCGTGGTTTCCTCTTCCGTTTCGCGGATCGCCGCCGCCAGCGGATCTTCCCCGGGTTCGACCATGCCCTTGGGAAAATCCCAGTAGTCGCGGACGCGCAGCAGCAGGTAGCGCCAGTGATCCGCGAAGTGCGCCGCACGACGACCACACCCGCGGAAAGCGTCGGTTGGGAATTCATTCGCGCCTAGTCTTTGCGTGTGCGCGCCAAAAAACAAGGGCGGCTGGCGCCGCCCTTAATACAACTTTGGAGGAGAATCTGCGATCAGCCCCAGATGTCCGAGGTGATGCTGGCGTACCAGCCGGCGCCGTATTTCGCTTCCTGCTCGCGGAAGGAATCCGGCGCGTCCTTCGGGCTCACGCCGCCCGCGCCCGGAACCTCGGTGATGCCTTTCTCCGTCACCTTGTACACGCCCGCGACCGAGATGCCGTACTTCGGCGCGATCAGGCTGTAGCAGGTGTTGACCAGCGAGTTCTCGGCGGGCGTCTCGCCCTTGAACAGGGCGACGATGGCGGCGGCGCACATCTTGGCCTCGCTGCTGGCGGCGAAGCCGGACTTCGGCAGCGCGCCGGCGATCGAGGAGTCGCCGATGACGTGGATGCCGGGGTGCAGCTTCGACTCGAAGGTCTTCGGGTCCACCGGACACCAGCCCTTGTCGTCGGCCAGGCCCGAGGCGATGCGCGATCTTGCCCGCGGTCTGTGCCGGGATGAAGTTCACGACGTCGGCCTTGTGCTTGTCGAGCTCGGTTTCCAGCGTCATCTTTTTCACGTTGACCGTCTTCACCGTGCCGCCCTTGGCCCCCGGGACCCACTCGATCATGTCGCCGTAGATCTTCTTCCACCCGTCCTGGAACAGACCCTGTTTGGAGAAGGCGTCCTTGGCGTCCAGGATGATGATCTTGGACTTGGGCTTATGCTCCTTGAGGTAGTGCGCCACCATGCTCGCGCGTTCGTACGGTCCGGGCGGACAGCGGAACGGATTGGGCGGCGACACCAGGATGAAGGTGCCGCCGTTTTTCATGGCCTTGAGCTTCTTCTGCAGCAGCACTGTTTGCGGGCCGGCCTTCCAGGCGTGCGGCATGACCTCCGCGGCCTTCTCGCTGTAGCCCTCGACCGCGTCCCACTTGAAGTCGATGCCGGGCGAGACCACCAGGCGGTCGTAGCTCAGGGTCTTGCCGCTCTTGAGCTTCACCTTTTTGCCGGCCGCGTCGATGGCGGTCACGGTGTCGTGCATGACATTGACGCCGTGCTTCTTTTTCAGCGCGTCATAGTTCTGGGTGAGGGAGTCCATGGTGCGCAACCCGCCGAGTACGAGGTTGCTGAACGGGCAGGTGATGAACTTGGTGCTCGGCTCGATCAGCGTCACGGCCACGCCGGGATCGAGCCGGCGCAGGTATTTGGCGCAGGTCGCGCCGCCGAAACCGCCGCCGACCACGACCACGCGGGCGGCTCCCTTGCCGCCCTCCGCGGCGCGGGCCGTCGAGGCATAACCGAGCACACCGGCCGCGGACGCCGCGCCGGCAATCTTGAGAAAATCTCTGCGTGTAATTTTGCTCATGTCATTCCCCTATTTGAGATTGGTGCCGATGTAGTTGGCGAGCGCCTCGAGTTCCGCGTCGGTATAGCCCTTGGCGTGGCGCGTCATGACCGTGGCGGCCAGTTGACCGGATTTGAATTCCTTGAGCAGCAGCAACGCCTGCTCGGCGTTCTTGCCGGTCAGGCTGGGGATGGCACCGGGACTGCGGCCGTCGGTGCCGTGACACGAGTAGCAGTTGCTGATCATGTTTCACGACCGCGGCCGGACTGGGGGTGGCGCGGGTGCGGCGGCGGCGGCCGGGGCGGGTGCGGCGGCGGCCGGTGTCGCCGGCGCCGCCTTGGCGGGCGGCGGCGGTTCCGTGGCGCAGCCGGCGAGGCAAGCCGCGGTCAGCAACAATGTGGATAGTGAATTTTGTATTTTCATCACGCATCTCCTCGAGTGGATGAATCAATTAAACGACTAATGAGATTGAAGAGACTTCATTGGCGAGCGTGCACTCTGTTTTTATTGTTGAACATCGCTCGCACAAGAAAATATTATGCGCACATCACGTTACTTTGTGCTTGATTCAGGTCAAGCGTACTCTGCGCCGGCGAAATCCCTTGCGGCAAACAGAACTATTCATCGCGATTATCTAACGCCTCTAAAATCGTGTCGGCAAGCTGTTTCGAAAAACGCCTGCGACAATCTGTCACAGCGTGAGAATTCCGGTGCTCTTCCGTGGTCCTGGGGGTGGAGGCGGGTCATTGCCGTCGAGGAGTTGTCTGTCTGGTTTATTGACGTACCGCTGTTCAGCGCGCGCGTGGCAATGCCATCAGGTCAATCCGCTCGTTCGCTTCCGGTGTCAGAACCGACGCACGTAATGAGCGCAAGCGCTTGGCCAGGGCGTCCATCGGTTCGGGCTCGCCATGCACCAGCGCCACCGCGGGATGCCGTTCGAAGTTCCGGTACCAGTTCAGCAAACCCGACTGGCCGGCGTGGGCCGACAAACCGCCAACGGTGTGAATCTGCGCGGCCACGCGGATGGTTTCGTCCCAGAGCTTCACGGTTTTGGCGCCGTCCACGAGCTGGCGGCCGAGCGTGCCGCGCGCCTGGAATCCGGCGAAGATCACGTGACACTGTTCGCGCCAGAGATTGTGCTTGAAGTGATGCCGGATGCGCCCGCCGGTGCACATGCCGCTGCCGGCGATGACGATGGCGCCGGTACGCACGCGGTTGATGGCCATGGATTGCGCGGCGGTGCGGCTGAAATGGAGGTTGGGCATGGTGAAGGGATCGCCGTCTTTTTTGCGCCGCCGCGTGGTCTCGGCATCGAACAGTTTCCAGTGCCGGGCATAGACCTCGGTCGCCTCGATCGCCATCGGGCTGTCGAGAAAGACCGTCCATTGATCGATACCCCATTCCCGGCTGTGCTGCTTGAGAAAGTAGATCAGCTCCTGGCTGCGGCCGACGGCGAAGGCGGGGATGAGAATGTTGCCTTGGTCGCGCCGCGCCTCGCGAAACACCTCGCCCAGCTCCGCCAGCGTGTCTTCCCAGGCGCGGTGCTCGCGGTCGCCGTAGGTGCTTTCGAGGACGACCAGATCCGCCTCGCGCACGACCTCGGGATTGCGCAGGATCGGCGCGCCCGCGTGTCCCAGATCGCCGCTGACCACCAGCTTGCGCGTCTGGCCGTTTTCCTCGAGCCACAGTTCCACGATCGCCGAACCGAGGATATGCCCCGCGTCCTGAAGGCGCAGCTGCACGCCCGGCAGGATTTTTTTCTCGACATCATAGTCGAGCACCTGAAACTGGCGCATGGCCTTCTCGGCGTCGCTGCGCGTGTACAGCGGTTCGACGAGGCGCTTGCCCTGGCGCTGACGCCGGCGGTTCTCGTGTTCCGCGTCCTTCTCGTTCAGCGAAGCCGCGTCCCGGAGCATGATCTGGCACAGGTCGCGCGTCGCGCGGTGGGTGTAGATCGGCCCGCGGTAACCGGCCTTGACCAGCAGCGGCAGGCGGCCGGAGTGATCGAGGTGGGCATGTGTCAGGACCACGGCGTCGATATCGCCGGGGGCGAAGGGGAAGGGCGCGCGGTTGCGCGCCTCGTCGGCGGGCGCGCCCTGGATCAGGCCGCAGTCGATGAGCAGGCGCCGGTCGCCACAGCGCACCAAGTGGCATGAACCGGTGACTTCGCGCGCCGCGCCCAGAAACTGGATATCCATGCGGCCACCTTGAATGGAGGTTGGAATCAACGGTGCTATCATGACATGAAAACGCCGCGGTTTTTTGCTTTTCCCGATCGTTGGCGTTTAAACTCTGCGCAATACCATTGGCCAAGGAGGCAATATGAACAAGCCGAAATTCCTGTTGCAGGCGATCCTGCTGACAGCCGCCGCGATGCTGGCGGCATGTTCCGGGCAGACGCAGCTTGAGAGCGATCTGCTTATCAAGGGCGCGCCGGATTGGGTCAACAAGGGCACGAGTTACGTCAATGACAAGGACGGCCGGCTGTTCCACGGCGTGGGTTCGGCATCGCCGATGGGCGAGGTGACGCTGCAGCGCGCCACCGCCGACGACCGGGCGCGCGCGGAACTGGCGCGCATTTTTTCCTCTTACCTGGATGTCGTCTCGAACGACTATCAATCGGCGGCCAAGTCCGGTGACAGCAAGGTTTCCGAAGAGGCGGTCTCGCGCCAGATCAAGAACCTGTCCAAGATGAATCTCGCGGGCGCGAAGATCATCGCCCGCTGGCAGGACAAAAAGACGAATATCGTTTACTCCATCGCCGAGCTCGACATGAAACAGGTCAAAAGCACCGTATCGGGCGCCCAGGACATGAACGGTGACGTGCGCCAGTATGTGGAACGCAACGCCGACAACATTTTCGACCGGCTGACCAAGGAGAATACAATGATGGGCTTTTCCTTCCGTGCAAATTCAAGGCTGGTGCTGGCGCTGGCCGTGTCGGCGCTGGCCCTGTCCATCGCCGGTTGCGGCACGTCGGTGGAGCGCATTGACACGGCCGAGGTCAAGGACCTTTCCGGGGCCTGGAACGACACCGACTCGCGCCTGGTTTCCGAGGAGATGATCCAGGACGTGCTGTCGCGCGACTGGCTGCCGGAGTTCACGCGCACACACAAAAAGAAGCCCGCCGTGATCGTGGGCGAGGTGCTGAATCTCAGCAATGAGCACGTCAACGTGAACACCTTCACCGCCGACATGGAGCGCGCCCTCATCAATTCCGGCAAGATCCAGTTCGTCGCCTCCAAAGGCGAACGCGGCGAAATCCGCGAGGAGCGCAAGGACCAGGACATTAACGCCGCCGAGGCCACGCGCAAGCCCATGGGCCAGGAGATTGGGGCCGATTACATGCTCAAGGGAACGATCAATACCATTATCGATACCTCCGGTTCGAGCCAGGTGCGGTATTATCAGGTGGACCTCACGCTCATCAGCCTCGCGGACAACGTGAAAACCTGGATTGGGCAGAAGAAGATCAAGAAGTTCGTCAAGCGCGGCAATCTCCGTTACTGATCCCCGGCGGGCCGTCATGCGCCTCCGGCGCGCTATCCGTGTCTTCCCGCCGCCAGGGTGGGTCCTGGCGACCGTCCTGTTGGCGCTCTCCGGTTGCGCCAGCTACAGCGATTCCTTCAGCGTCATCGAAAACGACATGGCGGCGCAGAACTTCGGGGCGGCACTGCAGGCGTTCGAAAAACAGCGCTACCCCAAGCGCGACCAGGTGGTGTACCTCCTGAACAAGGCGATGCTCGAGCGCATGAGCGGCGATTTCGCCGCCTCCAACCGGACGTTTGAAGCGGCCAAGGCAAGCATGGACGAACTCTACGGCGTGAGTATCCGTGAGCAGGCCCTGTCGTTTGCGATCAACGACGCGACACGCAGCTACACCGGCGAAACCTACGAGCAGGTGCTGGTGCACCTGTACACGGCGCTCAATTACCTGCAATTGGGCGATCTCATCGACGCGCGCGTTGAGGCCTTGCAGGTGGACGAACGGTTGCGCGAAATTGCCCAGAAGATTCCCGAAAGCCGTTATACCGAGGACGCGCTCGCGCGTTACCTCACGGGCATGATCTATGAGGAGATGGGCGAGCGCAGCGACGCGATGATCTCCTACCGCCAGGCCTACGAGGCCTATCGCCGTTATCGCGAGAAATACGGGGTCACGGTCCCGAACTATCTCAAGCAGGACCTGTTGCGGCTGTCGCAGCAGCTGGGACTGTCACAGGAGATGCGGCAATACCAGAAGGAATTCCAGATCGAACATTGGATGAGCGCCGAGGAGCTGGCGCAGAAAGGCGAGCTGGTGTTCATCCTGAACGACGGTCTGGCCCCGATCAAGCGCGAGCAGGCCGCCAACGTCGTGGACCCCGCCTCGGGCCATATCGTGCGCATCGCCCTGCCGTATTTCGAAACGCGTTTTACGCCGGTCTCCGGTGCGCGCGTGGCCGCGGGGGACGTCAGCGCGCCGGCGGAACTGGCCGAGGACATCGGTGCCATCGCCGTCAAGGACCTGGAGGCCAGGATACCGGCGATCACGGCACGTGCCGTAGCGCGCGCGGTGGTCAAGGCGCAGATGGCCAAGGCCGCGCGCGAGAGCGCGCGCCAGCAGAACCAGAACAATGCGGGCGCGGCCGTGGCCGCCTTGGCGGTGGAAATCGCCGGGCTGGTGACGGAGCGTGCGGACACGCGCAGCTGGCTGACGCTGCCGTCGCGCGTCTATCTTGCGCGTGTGCCCTTGCCGCCCGGAACCTACACGGTTAAAGTCGATTTGCTGGGCGATTATGGTCAGATCGTGGCCACGCAGGAATACGCCAATATCACCATACGCCAGGGCGCGAAGACCTATCTCTCGCCCCACTGGATTGCGCCCAACGTGACAACCCCGAGGAGTCCACGATGAAAATTCTCCTCAGGTCCGAAATGCACCTCGGCCGTTCCGGTTCTGAACCGCGCCATCCCTGGCGCACTTCTCGCGGCGACATTGGCTGTATCCCTGATCGCGACGGGCGGATGCGCCTCCCACCCCGCCATGCCGGACTGGGTCAACGGCCCTGCGGAAAAGTATCCCAGCGAGCAATACCTGGTTGGCCGCGGGCAGGCGGCCACGGCGGAGGAAGCACGCGACCGGGCGCGCGCCGACCTGGCGAAAATTTTTGAAGTGGCCGTGGCCGTGGAAAGCGAGGACATTCAGACCTTCCATCAGAAATCGGACAGCGCCGATAAGAAAGCAAAACCCGCCAGCGAATATGCCGCGCAAGCCTCGCGCCGTCTCACCACCCGTGCCGATCAGATTGTCGAGGGCATCCAGATCGCCGAGGTCTGGCAGGACCCCCAGACCGGGACGCAGCATGCACTCGCGGTGTTGCCGCGCTTGCAGGCTTCCATGCGCCTGCGCCAGGAAATCGAGCGTCTCGATGCCGCCACGCGCAAATACCTCGACGAGTCGCGCGCCGCCGCGGATATCCTGATGAAAATCGGCGCCGCCCAGCACGCACTGGACGCGCAAAGGGAACGCGTGGGTTATCAGAAATCCCTGCGCATCGTGGACCCGACCGGACGCGGCGCCGAGTCCGAATGGAATACCGCGAAGCTCGACGCCGATCTCTCCGAGCTGCTCAAGCGTGTGCGGGTGGCGGTTGAGACCGCCCCCGACGCGCCTCCCGGGTTCGCCGCTGCCGTCAGCGGGGCGGTGGCCGGCGCCGGATTTCTGATCGCGACCGGCGAGAAACCGGATTACGTTCTGGTCGCGAATCTGGCGCTGGACGATCTGGGCTTGCGGGAAGGCTGGTACTGGCAGCGCGGCACGATGGAAGTCACGCTTCGGGAAATTGCCGCGGATCGTGTGCGTGGCAGCCGGCGTTGGGACATCAAGGCTTCAGCCCAGGATCATGCCGTGTCCCGCCAGCGGGCGCTGGATCAGGCCGCGGCGATCCTGAAAAAAGAGCTGCGCGAGACACTCATCGGTTTCGCCAGGCCGTAAGCGCTTAACGCAGTTCACCCAGGAGCGAGTCCAGCATGCGCTCCGCCTGTGAACCGTAACCGCCGCCGAAGAGATTGAAGTGGTTGAGGATGTGGTAAAGGTTGTACAGGTTTTTGCGCACTTTATAGCCGGTATCGAGCGGCCAGGTTTCCTGATACGCCTGATAGAACCGGGCTGAAAATCCGCCGAACAATTCGGTCATGGCAATGTCCGCTTCGCGGTCGCCGTAATAAACCGCGGGATCGAAGATCACCGGCTGCTGTTCCGCCGCGCCGACGTTGCCGCCCCACAGGTCGCCGTGCAGCAGCGACGGTGACGGCCGGTAACCATGGAAAAATTCCCCCAGGTCCGCCATCAAGCGCTCGCCTTTGTTCATGAGGCTGCGGCCATGCCGGGCTGCCAGCTTCAACTGGAAGCCCAGGCGACGATCGCGCCAGAACTCGAGCCAGTCGGAAGTGGGCGTGTTGATCTGAGGTGTCGAGCCGATGGTGTTGTCCATGCGCCAGCCGAATCGATCATGCGTGGCACGATGCATCTGCGCCAGTTGTTGCCCGAGCTTTTCCAGGCTGCGCGAATCGGTGCCTCCCAGATCGAGAAATTCCAGCACGATAAATGCGGAACCATCGGCCGTGCCCCAGCACACCGGTTCGGGAACGCGCACGCTGCGTGTCCGCGCGATATCCTTGAGACCCTCCGCTTCCGCCTCGAACATACTAAAACGTGCTGCGTCATTGAGCTTGACGAAGTAACGGCGCTTGCCATCCTCGAGAACCGTGGCGCTGTTGATGCACCCGCCGCCGACGGCATGTTGTGAGCGGGCCGCAAACAATGCGCCCGTGGCATCGGAGATGCGCTGTGCCACCGTTGTCCAGATTGTTTCCATTTTGTCCCCGCCTGGCCCCGTTAATGTAGGGATAAAGTCGGTGCGCGAGAAGCCGGGGCCCGCATCGGACTGCCAGACAACGGCAGATTTTTCTGCCGAAAAGCCGACCAATCTCGTCATCCATCCCGTTGAGTGCGAAATTTCGCGAGTTTTGCCGTGTTTGCCTGCATCATGGATATGTAAGTCTTTGATTATAAATATGATAAAAATGACTTCTTCATGGCATTAGATTTGCAGCATTTTTCAGACCGCCGCTGAGGTAGCGCGGGCTATTTCAGCCAGCGGGTCAGGGAATTGACATACCAGGAGGTGCTCGGAGTTCCAATGGATCGGGGACATCAACGAAAGGATTCGCATCATTGGTTAATCGTCCGGAAACGGCGATGGCGATCAAGAATAACGATGCAACTTAACCAGATATCGATGCGCGCCAGCCTCATTACCGCGATAGCGGTGATGGGATTGTTGTGCGCACTTTTCGTGCTCGCGAGCGGACACGTCTGGCACGATTTCGCCCTTGAATCCCAACGCGCCACCGTCAACGAGCAGGCGCGGACCTGGCTTGCGAATCTGCGCAAGGAGATCGATAACGAATCGCGCGGAATCGTGCAGATCGCCAAGTCCGATCCGGAATTGATGGCGGCTGTTCGCAAACAGAATATCCCCGTGGCAAGCCGCCAGCTTAACAAGCTTTCGCAGCACCCCAATTTCAAATTCGGTGAATCAAACCTGATTGCGCTTCAGGCGCTGGATGGGAATTTCAATCCGATCGCCGGCACGCCGGCGGATTCGCTGGATATCGATCCGAATCAGGCGTCGTGCCAGAACCTGCGCGCCCAGGCCGCGCGCCGCATCGGCACCGAACGTCTCAAGCCCATGGGCGGAATATGCATCGTCGGCAAGGAAATGCGCTACGAATTTATCCAATCGCTGGGAGAGAATTCCAGCGACGGCTACCTGAAGATTACCTATAACATGTTGCGCAACTTTGCCGCCGCGGAGTCGGCTTTCGCGGGTCTTTCGCTCAAGCTCAGCCTGGCCGACGGCACCGTGCTGTACAAGTCCGCCGGCTGGCCGAAGTCGGATGAAGACATGGATCGCGCCATCATTGTGGAACAGACGATGAATGTTTATGCGCCGGCCAAGTCGATGCTCACCGTCGCCGCCCTCAGAGACATGGCGCCGTTTTATGCCGGTCTGGCACATACCGAAAATATGGCCATGCTGGCCGCCGCCGGCGCGGCATTGCTGGCAGTCCTGATCGTGTGGTTTGTCATCCAGAAAATCACCGTTAAACCGCTGCAAACCCTGGTGACCCAGGTGCGCAAGCTGCGCTCGGACAAAATCCATTTTGGCGAGCACGTGATGACCACCGGTAACAGGGAAATCGCGGAACTCGGCGCTGGATTCAACAGCATGTCAACGCGGCTGAAGGAACTTTACGACAGTCTCGAAAGCCTTGCGTTTACCGATCCGCTGACGAAACTTCCGAATCGCACACTGTTCCATGAGCGCTTGCAACAGGCGATCGAAGAGGCCAAGCGCGACTACCGGCCGTTCGCGCTGCTGCTGATGGATCTCGACCGTTTCAAGGACATCAACGATACCCTGGGACATCAGGTCGGTGACCTGCTGCTGCAGCAAGTTGCGGCGCGCTTGCGCAGCAAGCTGCGCGACATCGATACGGTGGCGCGCATGGGTGGCGACGAATTCGCCATCCTGTTGCCCGCGGTCAGCGATAAACACGCGACCATGGCCGCGCGCATGTTGTTGCAGGCGCTGCGCGCGCCGTTCCGAATCCAGGAACAGAGTCTCGACATCGGCGCGAGCATCGGTGTTGCGCTTTACCCCGACCACGGCGTGGACGCGAATATCCTGATACAGCGCGCCGACGTGGCCATGTATTCGGCCAAGCATGCCAACAGCGGACATGCCCTTTACGACAGCAAGCTCGACCAGCACAACTCTACGCGCCTTACCTTGCTCGGCGAACTGCGCCATGCCGTGGAGCAGGAGCAGTTCGTGCTTTACTACCAGCCGAAGGTCAATCTCAAAACTTTCCAGGTCACGGGTGTGGAGGCGCTGGTGCGCTGGAATCATCCGCGCGAGGAACTGTTGCTGCCGGATACCTTTATCCCGCTGCTGGAACAGACCGGCATGATCCGCAGTCTTACCCCCTGGGTACTGAACGAATCCCTGCGGCAGGGGCAGATGCTTCAGGACAAGGGCGTGCCGATTACCATTTCCATGAACCTGTCGGTGCGCGACTTGCAGGATCCCTACCTGGCCGATGCCTTCGCCGAGCAGCTGGCGGCGCTGCAGATTTCACCGCACTGGCTGGAGCTCGAGATCACCGAGAGCGCGGTGATGACGGAACCGGAGCGTGCCCTCGAGGTGCTCACGCGCCTGTCGGCGATGGGCCTGAGAATCGCCATTGACGATTTCGGAACCGGCTACTCCTCGCTGTCCTATCTGAAGAAGCTGCCGGTCAACACCATCAAGATCGACAAGTCATTCGTCATCGGCATGGTGCGCGACGAAAATGACGCGGCCATCGTGCGCACCAGCGTCGATCTCGCGCACAACCTGAAGCTCGAGGTCGTGGCAGAAGGCGTTGAGAATGAGGAAACCCTCAATCGCCTGGGCGAACTGGGTTGCGACACCGCGCAGGGGAACTACATCAGCCGCCCGTTGTCGGCGGAAGAACTCGCCGTGTGGCTCAAGCAGTCATCCTGGGGTCTGGCCAAGCGCCATCCCAAGCTGATACGCCTGCATAACTGAACAGGTGTTCAGCGATATTGCTTCCTCGAATTTTTCCGCAGCCCGTACCGCCGTCGAATACCGTCGCTAGCAGTTATCTTTTCCCAGACTGTAGGGACCGGACCCGTAGGCGATGATGTATAGCATGGCGCCCATGATCGCCATGTTTTTATGGAACTGGATGAATTGCATCTGCATCTGATCCGGTGGCAGCCCCCAGTAGGCATGAAAGAGGTATGTCACCGGAATCATCCATAGCAGAATCGCCGTGGCCGCCCAGCGCGCCTGCCAGCCAATCAGCACCATCAGACCGCCACCCAGCTCCACGGCAATGGTCACCACCAGCATCAGCTTGATCAGGTTGGGATCGAGACTCGGCATCTTGGCGGCCATGTAGCCCGCCGTCCCGGCAAAGCCGGTGATCTTCTTGAATCCGGAGACGATGAACAAATTCGCCAGCAGTAGCCGCCCGATCAGCGGCCCGTATTGTTGCGCCCATTTACATGCTTTCTTCATGTTCTTCCTCCTTGTCGCGGGTTTGAAAATGATGGCTGAAAATCTGTTCCGAAAGTCACGGAAGATCGAATAGCAGGACCTCCGCATTTTGCCGGCCGGTCAGGCGGATTTCCGTCTCGTCGCTGATGCGCGCCCCGTCTCCCGCCGTGAGTGTCTGCCCGTTAACAGTCGCCCGTCCACGGGCAAGGTGCAAGATAGGCCGACCGTCCTGGTAAGGCGGTGTTCGACGGATTCGGCGTCGTTCAGCGCGGTAACGTACAGGAAGGCATTCTGGCGAATCGTCACCGAATCCTCGCGGCCATCGGGGGAGGCGACCAGCCGCCATCGGCCATGCCGTATCCTGTGGCGTGAAGAATTTCTGTTCATATCCCGGCGGCAGATCTTTGCGATCCGGCAGGATCCATATCTGCAGGAAATGCACCGGTTCGGTTTTTGAATGATTGAATTCGCTGTGAGTGATGCCGCTGCCCGCGCTCATGCGCTGTACTTCGCCGGGCCGTATCACCGAGCCGGTACCCAGGCTGTCCTTGTGTTCGAGCGCACCCTCCAGGACGTAGGTAATGATTTCCATATCCCGGTGTCCGTGGGTGGCAAAGCCCTTGCCCGGCGCCACCATGTCTTCGTTGATTACGCGCAGGACCGAAAAGCCCATCTGACCGGGGTCGTAATAGTCAGCAAAGGAAAACGTGTGGGAGGTGTCGAGCCAGCCGTGGTTGAAATGTCCGCGATCCTGGGCCTTGCGCAGACTGATCATGTCCTTAACCCGCCATCATCCAAGCCCTCATCCATGTTCGCCCGCATCCTAATCGCTGTGGTGTCTGCTGCCTAGCCAAGGCGTGCTCAAATTGCAGGCATTTTTTCCTGAAAATAATGTTCCAGCTGTCTACTTTATGCACAGTCAATCAGGCGGAAGAATCAGCATATTCTCATGGGCAAATATGCCTTGAGAAATAGCGGGAATTTTCATGTAGGTGACTGATTTATAAATGAATAAAACGTCAGTTTATTTTTTAATCAATTTAACAAAAACCCTGAAAATTCCCAGCACTGAAATGGCGACAGTCCTGTCATTAACATTGTTATCCACAGATTTTGTGAGTAACGCACACCCCTTTTAGATACAAGCGGTTAGCGGGAGTTCATGACAAAATTGTGAACGTGGAGCCGCAGTGTTTCACGTTTTGCACAGTAAACGCGCAATTCATTTTGCGACGGGCGAATTTACTTCCAGCTGAAGTTAAGTTGCGGTTCCGTCCCGTTAGAGAGACGCCACCCTGAGCCGCTTGGCCGCGACCGCAGAAAAAGCTGGCGCCTCGGGCGGTGGTGGCCGCCCGTGATAGAGTCGCCGCCATGGCTGCGTCCTCGCACATAATCCAAGTAGCCGTCCCCACTCCTCTGCGCCGCGCGTTTGATTATTTATCTCCGGTTGAATTGCCACCCGGCACGCGCGTGCGCGTGTCATTCGGTCGTCGCGAGGTGGTGGGTATAGTGGTGGGTGAAGTAGCGCGAAGCGATCTGCCCCACAGCCGGCTCAAACCGATCACAGAGTCGCTGGATGCCGTCCCCCTGCTCGCGCCGCCGCTGCTGGACCTGCTGCGCTGGGCAGCCGATTACTATCACCATCCTCTCGGCGAGGTGATTCATGCGGCCCTGCCCGCGCGTCTGCGTCAGGGCCGTGCCGCTGTCATCGGCGGTGTGACCGTATGGACACTCACGTCCGAAGCCAGGGCCGTGGATCCGGAAACCCTGAAGCGCGCGCCGGCACAGAAGCGATTGCTGCAAGTCTTGGCGGCGGCACCGGAGGGACTCGACGCGGTGCAATTGGCACAAATCTCGCCCCGTTGGGCGGCAGGGCTCAAGGCAATGCATGCCAAAGGGTGGGTGAGCAGTCACCAGCGTGATTCAGGGCCCAGTCTCGATCGCGATACCGAAGCTTCGCCAGAACTCAATCCGGGACAGCAATCCGCGGTAGTCACGATCACCGCGGATCTCGGCCGCTTCCAGCCTTACCTGCTGCACGGCGTCACCGGTAGCGGCAAAACCGAGGTCTATCTGAATGTCATCGCACAAGTGCTGGCACAGGGAAAGCAGACGCTGGCGCTGGTGCCGGAAATCAGCCTCACTCCCCAGCTGGTCGGCCGTTTTGAACGGCGTTTTCGCGTTCCGATCGCGGTGCTGCACTCCGGGCTGAACGATCAGGAGCGCCTGAATGCCTGGCTCGCCGCGCGTGACGGAAAAGCGCCAATAGTCCTCGGCACCCGTTCCGCCGTGTTCACGCCGCTCAAGAATCCCGGTCTCATCGTGGTCGACGAGGAGCATGACGCCTCCTACAAGCAGCAGGACGGCTTCCGTTATTCGGCGCGCGACGTGGCCGTGATGCGCGCTTCGCGGGAAAAAATTCCCATCGTGTTGGGCTCGGCCACGCCGTCGCTGGAAAGCCTGCGGAATGCACGCGACGGTACGTACACCTTGCTGGAACTTCCGGACCGCACGGGCGGTGCCGGCATGCCCGAGGTGCGCCTGCTCGACATGCGGCGGCTCAAGCCCAGCGAAGGCCTGTCACTGCCGTTGCGCGAGGCGATCGCGGCGCGGCTCGCGAAGGGCGAGCAGAGCATTCTGTTTCTGAACCGACGCGGTTTCGCCCCCGTGTGGATGTGTTTCGACTGCGGCTGGGTCGCACCGTGCCGGCGCTGCGATGCGCAGCTGACGCTGCATCAAAAACGACAGAAGCTGCTCTGCCATCATTGCGGCGCCGAACAGGAAATGACGCAGCGCTGTCCGTCCTGTCAGGGGGAAAATCTGCATCCGCTCGGCGAAGGCACGGAGCGCGTGGAAGGGGCGCTGACAGAAATTTTTCCCGAAGGCGCGCATCGAGCGTGTCGATCGCGACAGCACGAGCCGCAAAGGTGCGCTCGAGGAAAAACTGCGACGTGTCCACGCCGGCGAGGCCGACATCCTGGTTGGCACGCAAATGCTCTCGAAGGGCCATGACTTTCCCAACGTCACGCTGGTCGGGATACTCAACGCCGATCAGGGACTGTACGGGACGGACTTCCGCTCCAGCGAGCGTCTGTTCCAGCTGATCATGCAGGTCAGCGGCCGCGCCGGACGCGCGGACAAGCCGGGCGAGGTGCTGATCCAGACCTGGCATCCGGATCACCCCTTGTTCAACGCGTTGCAGCGGCACGACTTCCACGGTTTCGCCGGGTTTGCGCTCACCGAGCGCCACGAAACCGGCTACCCGCCCTACAGCCATCTCGCGCTGCTGCGCGCCGAATCGCCGGCGCCCGGCGCGGCGCTCAAATTTCTCCACGAAGCGCATGCGCTGGCCGTGCGACTGGTGCCGGAGAAAGGCGTGCAAATCATGGCGCCGGTCCCCGCGCCCATGGAACGGCGCGCCGGGCGCTACCGCGCGCAGCTGCTGGTGCAGTCATCGAAACGTGCTCCGTTACATACTTTTTTGAGTCAATGGGTGGAGCAACTGGCCGAGTCGAAATTCAGCAAAAAGGTGCGCTGGTCGCTCGATGTCGACCCGATGGATATGTATTAGCTTGAGCCACAGAGAACACGGAGAAAAAAATGGTACCAGGATATTTCAGAAATCCCTGTGTGCTCCGAGTTCACTGTGACGGAAGAATTATTAATGCGGAATGGCGTCGAGGATTTCCAGCCCGTTGTCGTCGCTGAACAGGCGGTGTATGCGCCAGACGGTGTCGGTCCCGTTCCGGCATGCTCCATATCGGAACGGCATGGTTCTTCCGGCGAGTGCGAAGCGCAGATCGTTGAACCATACGCACAGACCATCCTTTTTATGATCCACGCGATACAGCGCCGGAAATTCCGCAAAGCGGCGGAACGGCGCGAGCGCCTCGGAGTACCACACCTGTTCCGCCAGGTTGGCCTCATTGCTGGCTCCGAAGCGGGGGACGCGTTTCCAGATGGCATCGGCCACCGGAAAGTATGAGGCATTCACCTGGTACAGCCAGTTGGCGCCGGCGGGCGGAAATTCCGGTATCTCGCTGCGCCAGAGACTGACATAAGCGAGATAGTAGGCGTCCTTCTGCGGCAAGACGATCATCCAGTTGAACGGTGAGAACGGCTGCGGAATTGCCTGGACCTGTCCCGCATCCAGATGATGCTTCACCGCGTAAGCCTCTCCTATCGCGGTCGCCCGCTGATGCAGCACGGCCTGAAATCCGACGTAGGCGACTAGCACCGCAAGCCCGATCACGGCCGGCCGGCGCGTGGCGCTCCACAGGAAGGAGGCAATCAACCCGCCGACGATGATGGCCGTGAAATACGGATCGATGATGAAGGTGGTCGGGAACTGCGCGCGCCAGTCGGAGAACGGCGCGAAGATCATGGTGCCGAAGGCGGTGATCACGTCCCCCGCGATATGGATGCCTATGCCCAGCGCCACCACGCCCACGAACGCGCGCCACGAATATTTTTTTCGCACCAGCAGCATGAAGAGCAGCGCCAGCAACAATGACCACAGCGGCAACATGATGACCGAATGCGTGATGCCGCGATGCGTGGTGAGGTAGGTCAGGGGATCGATGAAGCGTGTGACGAAGTCGCTGTCGGGAAACGCGGCGGCGATGAAGCCGATCCACATGCGTGTACGTCGCGGCAACTGATCGGTTCGCGGCCGTTCCGGTTCGGTCGCGCGCGCCAGTAATGCACCGCTCAGGGCGTGTGTCAGGGTATCCATGTCTTGCCCCTCAATGATTGAACGCAGTATAGCGTGGTGTTTTCCGGCCGGACCCGAAGCCGGGCCATGCTCCCGTTAGACAACCCGTCAGGGCATCCATCAGCGAGGCGTCGCTGAATGGCCGCCGTTTTATCCCTCTCTTTCTGCCGGCAACAGATATTTTCCTTGACAGATCTATATTAGCGTCCCATAATTTAGTTAGATAACTTACTTATAATATAAGTAATTGATATATTAATGGAAATTAAAGAGACCAACAAACGCTCGCGCCTGCTCGAAGCGGCGAACAAGCTGGTTCATCAGCAGGGCTTTAACCAGACCACGCTGGCGGATATCGCCCAGGAGGCCGCGGTTCCCTTGGGCAACGTTTACTACTACTTCAAAACCAAGGAAGACATCGGGCACGCGTTGATCGAGCACCGGGCGAATTTTTATGGTGGTCTCATCGCCGCGTGGGACAAGCTTCCGGACCCGAGAAAGCGCATCCACGCGT
This sequence comes from uncultured Gammaproteobacteria bacterium, assembly GCA_963750625.1. Lineage (GTDB taxonomy): Bacteria > Pseudomonadota > Gammaproteobacteria > Acidiferrobacterales > Sulfurifustaceae > Sulfuricaulis. Next base: position 18,743 of record CAVVRV010000007.1, read on the forward strand.
TGATTGAAGAAGTGGAGAGTCAGCGCGAGGCCTTGGCCGCCAGCGGCTGCCCCATCGGCAGCCTTTGTCAGGAACTTCACAAGGACGGGGGAGTGCTCGCGGAGAAGGCGGCGACCTTGATGGCCGCGATCCTGTCGTGGACCGAGCGGCAGTTTCGTCTGCTCGGCAAGGGAACGGAATCCGCCGATCTCGCCCTGCATCTGGTGACGGTGCTGCAGGGCGTCAGCCTGCTGACGCATACCTTCGGCCAGCCGGAACTGATCCTGCGGGAAACATCCCGGCTCAAGAAATGGGTGGACTCCTTGTGAGCCCATACTGAGAACAAATCAGAATAATCGGGAGAAACCATGAGTACGGAAAAAAAGATTCGTGTACTGGTGACGGGCGCCACGGGATTTTTGGGCAGCAACATACTCAGAGCCATGGCGGTGCAACCCGGAGTTGAACCGATCGCCGCCTGCCGGCGACGCGAGAAACTCCCGCGAAATTTCAAGGGTGAGGTACGGATTGGTAACTTGATGGATGGGAATTACCGGCGCGAGGTCGTGAAGGAAGTCGATGTCATCTGCAGCGCGGGTAACTGGGCGTCGATGTGGAACCACAAGGCGCTGGAGCGCGAGCGTTTTTTTGAACCGACCCGTGACCTCATCGAACAGTCCATTCGACACGGTGTAAAACGCTTTATTCAGACGAGCACGGTCGTGATCGGCGCGGTCGCGAAAGACAACAAACCCCTCGATGATTTCTCGGAAACGAAACATACCGGTTTCTGGCCGCATCTCGACTGCCTGATCGATCTCGACCATTACATGCGCGCCAACAGCTCGCGCGGTACGCAAATGATCACGATGCGTCTTGGCCATTTTGTCGGTACCGGGAATCGCCTGGGCATGCTGCCGGCACTGGTACCGCGGCTGCGGACCTATCTGGTGCCGTGGCTCGCGGGCGGGCGCAAGCACTTGCCCCTGGTGGCCGACACGGATCTGGGCAACGCGTTCATGCTGGCGTCGTTGGCGCAAAATCTGAACGATTACGAATCATTCAACATTTGCGGCGCTGAATTTCCGACGCTGCGCGAAGTCGTTGAATTCATCGCCGCCGAGACCGGTTTCCCCAAGCCGCTTTACAGCGTTCCCTATCCGGCCGGTTATGCCTTCGGCTGGCTGATGGAAGCGCTCAAGCCGGTCATGCCGGGCTCCTCGCCGTTTCTGACGCGCTCCATCGTGCACCTGTGCGAGAACTGGGTTTGCCCCAACGATTATGCCCGTCGAAAACTGGGCTATTCGCCGAAGAAAGACTGGCGCACGGCGGTGCGCGAGCATCTGGCCGATCTCAAGGCCGAAGGCTATCCGTGGCCGCGCCTGTGCCAGCCGGCCTGACTGAATTCTGAAGACTCCCTCAACCCAAACAGGAGATGACCATGTCAACCACAGCACAGGAACTCGATGCCCGAGGATTGAACTGCCCGCTGCCGATTCTGCGCGCCAAGAAGGCCATCAACGGATTGCAGCACGGCCAGGTTTTGCGCGTGCGCGCCACCGACCCGGGCTCGGTCAAGGATTTCGACGCCTTCTGCAAGGCGACCGGAAACGAACTGGTTTCCTCCGAGCAGGACGGAGGCGAGTACGTTTTCCAGATCCGCAAACACTGACGGATATCCTTCCGTCGGTGAAACAGCCAGCCTTTGAAAGGAGGCAATCATGTCAAACCTAGCTGAAAAGTCATCCGGTAGCATTCCCAGCGAACTTTTGCAGAAACACGGCACGGCACTCGATGCCTGGTTCGACGATCGCTTCGCGAAAAAACTGAAAGAGGTGGAGGAGAACAAGACGCCGTCGCTCGCCATCATCGCCACCAAGGGCACCATGGACTGGGCCTATCCGCCGTTCATTCTCGCCTCGACCGCCTCGGCGCTGGGCTGGGACGTGTCGGTGTTCTTCACGTTTTACGGGCTCGAACTGCTCAAGAAAGAACTCAATCTCCAGGTCAGCCCCTTGGGCAATCCCGGCATGCCGATGAAAATGCCGTTCGGGCCGAAATGGTTCCAGGGCATCAACTGGAATATCCCGAACGCCGTCATGGCCGGCGTGCCCGGCTTCGAGAAGCTCGCCACGGGCCTGATGAAGAAGACCGTCAAGAACAACGGCGTGGCTTCCATTCAGGAACTGCGCGACGTGTGCGTCGAAGCCGGCGTGAACCTGGTCGCGTGCCAGATGACGGTCGACCTGTTCGGCTACTCGCGCGAGGATTTCATCCCCGAGGTCAAGGACTGGATCGGCGCGGCCAGCTTTCTGCCGGTGGCGCAGCAATCCGACGTGTGCCTGTTTATCTAGACGCGGAGGACGCGAATCGTGAAAAAAATCCTGTCCGGCGAGGTGATCGGCAAACGCACGCTCGTGACCACCGAGTCCAGGCCGGTGCAGGTACCGGACGCGAAGGATCTCGTCCATCTTCAGTTCCGGAGATTTGCGGGCTGTCCCTTTTGCAGCGTGCACCTGCATTCCTTTGTGCGGCGCTATGACGAAATCACGGCAGCGGGAATACGTGAGGTAGTCGTGTTCCGTTCCACCACGGCGAGCATTACAGCGCCATCACGGCAGATGTGCCGTTCGCCGTTATCGCCGACACCCGAGGATAAGCTCTATGCCGAGTTCGGCGTCGGATCCGGGCTTACGCGCGCTGCTGAATCCGCGTGCATTGCTGATGGCGTTGCCCAATGTCATCCGCATGCTTCCACAGGACTTCCAGGCATACCGCTCGTGGGGAAAGGGCGCGCTGGGGCTCCCCGCCGATTTTCTGATCGCACCGACGGGCGGGTGTTAGCGTGCAAGTACGGATCGCATGCCGACGACCAGTGGTCGGTGGATGAACTTCTCGCTCTCGCTCGTGGTCACCAAACATCATGACTGCGCGTTTTGAATATCCGTTTCTCGACAGAATCAAGCCGCCCGTTGCGCCGCAGGCCACGGTGGTGTAATCAATGCATATCATTACGGAGAGAAAATCATGCATCCCGCGCCTATAGAAAACCCATTCTACTCTGCGTTTCGCGGCCACTTCACCAGCCTGCTGCGTTGGGAGGATCTGGACGCTTTCTGGAAGGTGGTGCGGAAAAATGCCGCCGCCGGCTGGTACGTGTACGCCATCGGTGAACCGGCCCCGGTGCAGCCGTCCACCGCGGAGCAGGTCAATAATTTCCTCAACGAAGTCGATGCACTATTGCGCAAGGAGCATCAGGAAGATTATTGCGGCATCGTCTACACCGACAGCAAAACCGAACCTTCCATGATCAAGATCTTCGATCCGAACAATCTCGGCGTGCAGTGCGGTTTCAGCGACAACCCGCCATTGCCCGGCTGGGTCATGAGCCGGTTGCCGCCCGTGACACTGAAAGACCACGATCACCGCCCGGAGGGCCGCAAACGCTGGTGGCGGAGGTTGTGGGACTGAAGGAAAGTCACCGCAGCGGCTGGATCATCGGCGCGTTCTTTCCAAGCAGTCGGTAACAGCTCTCGAGATTCCACGGGCTTTGCGCGTGGCGCAGCAGCACGAGCGATTTGACGGTGACGCGCGTGCTCATCAGGCGAAGTACATCGCCATCAGGGGGAGCATCAGCCAGGCGATGCCCTTGGGCGCGAAGAAGGCAAATCCCCCACGCGCCCAGCTTGCGCACGAACCGCTGAGCGGTCCACGGCGTGCGCCTTTGGACTTCACCTTGGGCAAACTGACTGGCAAAAATCGCTGCGGCTGACATGTTCGTTTCCTTTCGGCTGTCGAAGATGCCGGGCGCGGATAGTTCTCCGCGCCCGGTCAGCCCTCAAGCCGCTTTCACTTCCTTCACGTCGACCCCGAGACTCTTGGCGACATCTGGCCCGGGACAACCCGATGCCAGGTCGAGGCGAATCAGCATCAGACCTTGAAGGCCGATCCTCCGGAATCACGCAAGGTCGAAGCGATCCAGGTTCATCACCTTGTTCCAGGCCGCCACAAAGTCATGGACGAACTTCTTCTGCGAGTCCGCCGTTGCATAGACCTCGGCCAGGGCGCGCAGCTCGGAGTTTGAGCCGAAGATCAGGTCGACACGGGTGCCGGTCCACTTCGGTTTGCCAGTCTTGCGATCACTGCCTTCAAACAGGTCTTTGTCTGCAGAGGTTGCCTTCCAGGTGGTGCTCATATCGAGCAGGTTCACGAAGAAGTCGTTGGTCAGCGCCTCCGGCCGCTCGGTGAAGACACCGTGTTGTGTCTGGCCGACGTTGGTATTCAGGACACGCATGCCGCCAATGAGGACCGTCATCTCCGGCGGGGTCAGCGTCAGCAGTTGCGCCCGATCCACCAGCAGCTCCTCGGCCGAGACGGTGTATTTGGCCTTCTGGTAGTTGCGGAAGCCATCCGCGATCGGTTCCAGCACGGCAAAGGCCTCGACATCGGTTTGTTCCTGCGAGGCGTCCATGCGGCCCGGCGTGAACGGAACCGTCACATCCTGACCGGCATTCTTCGCCGCTTTCTCAATGCCTGCGCAACCCGCCAATACGATCAGGTCAGCCAGCGACACCTTCTTGCCGCCAGTCTGCGCGCGGTTGAACTCGCTCTGGATGCCCTCCAGGGTCTTGAGCACCTTCGCCAGCTGGGCAGGCTGGTTGACTTCCCAATCCTTCTGCGGCGCCAGACGGATGCGGGCACCGTTGGCACCGCCGCGCATGTCGGAGCCACGGAACGTGGACGCCGACGCCCAGGCGGTCGACACCAGTTGCGCGACCGACAGGCCCGAAGCCAGCACCTTGCCCTTGAGGCCGGCAATGTCCTTCTCATCGATCAACTTGTGATTGACCGCGGGGATGGGGTCTTGCCAGATCAGCTCTTCGGCAGGAACCTCCGGGCCGAGATAGCGTGCGCGCGGCCCCATGTCACGGTGCGTCAGCTTGAACCAGGCCCGGGCGAAGGCGTCGGCGAACTCGTCCGGGTTCTCCATGAAGCGCCGCGAGATCTTTTCGTAGGCCGGGTCGAAACGCAGGGAGAGGTCCGTGGTCAGCATGGTCGGTGCAATACGCTTGGACTTGTCGTGGGCATGCGGCACGGTGCCGGCGCCGGCGCCACCCTTCGGTATCCACTGATGCGCACCGGCCGGGCTCTTGGTCAGTTCCCATTCGTAGCCGAACAGGTTCCAGAAGAAGTTGTTGCTCCACTTCGTCGGCGTGGTGGTCCAGGTGACTTCCAGGCCGCTGCCGATCGGTCGCCGCCTTTGCCGGTGCCAAAGCTGCTCTTCCAGCCCAGGCCCTGCTCCTCGATGTCGGCCGCTTCGGGCTCGGGACCCACATGGGAGGCCGGGCCCGCGCCGTGGGTCTTGCCGAAGGTGTGGCCGCCCGCGATGAGCGCCACCGTCTCTTCGTCGTTCATCGCCATGCGCGCGAAGGTCTCGCGGATGTCCTTGGCCGCAGCGACCGGATCCGGGTTGCCGTTCGGGCCCTCCGGGTTGACGTAGATCAGGCCCATCTGCACGGCCGCGAGCGGATTTTCGAGGTTCTCGGCTCGCCGGAGTAGCGCTGGTCCTCCAGCCACTTTTTCTCGGCACCCCAGTAGATGTCCTTTTCCGGTTCCCAGATGTCCTCGCGCCCGCCGCCGAAACCGAAGGTCTTGAAGCCCATCGATTCCAGCGCGACGTTGCCGGTGAGAATGATCAGGTCGGCCCAGGAGATCTTCCGGCCGTACTTCTGCTTGATCGGCCAGATCAGCCGGCGCGCCTTGTCGAGGTTGACGTTGTCGGGCCAACTGTTGATGGGTGCAAAACGCTGGTTGCCGGTTCCGGCGCCGCCGCGGCCGTCGCCGGTGCGGTAGGTGCCGGCGCTGTGCCAGGCCATGCGAATGAACAAAGGTCCGTAGTGGCCGAAGTCCGCCGGCCACCAGTCCTGCGACTGGGTCATCAGCTCGCGGAGGTCCTTCTTCACGGCCTCCAGGTCGAGCGTCTTGAATTCTTCGGCGTAGTTGAAGTCCTCTCCCATCGGATTGGACTTGGAGGAATGCTGGCGCAGGATGTCCAGCTTCAACTGGTTCGGCCACCAGTCCCGGTTCGACGGGCCGGCACCGGCAGTGTGATGGAACGGGCACTTTGCTTCGGTTGACATGTGTTCTCTCCTTTCATTCGTTACATTAAGGTTCGCCGTGAATTTCCCGGAGCCTATCCCGGTTGCGGAACGGTTCGTTGACGGCAATCAAAAGCCCGCCGGTTCCGGCTAACGGCGTCACGGCCCGCCATTTGGTGAGACGCAGCCTAGGCCCGGACGTTTAATTGTTCCAATCGTTATTTCAAGTCAGTATGATAGGAATTACCTATATACATTTTTGTCCCGCCGGAGGACCGATATGAACCTGCGTGACCTCAAGTACTTCATCGCGCTCGCCGAAACGCGCCACTTCGGGCAGGCGGCGGCGCGCAGTTTCGTGTCGCAGCCCACGCTCTCGGGCCAGATCAAGAAGCTCGAGGACGAGCTGGGCGTGGCGCTGTTCGAGCGCACCAAGAAATCCGTGGCCCTCACGGCGCTCGGCGAGGCGCTGCTGCCGCACGCGCGGCGCGCGGTCGAGGAGGCCGATGTGCTTGCGCAGCTCGCGCGCACCGCACAGGACCCGATGGCCGGAGCGCTGCGCGTGGGTGCGATCCCGACGCTCGGGCCGTATCTGCTGCCGCATCTGCTGCCGGCGATCCGCAAGACCTATCCGAAGCTGCGGCTGCTGCTGAGCGAAAGTCTCACCGCCCAGCTGCTCGAAGCCCTGCACGAACACACGCTCGATGCCGCGCTGCTGGCGCTGCCGGTGGCGCACGAGGGACTCGAGACGATGGAACTGTTTCGCGAGCCGTTCGAGCTGGCGCTGCCGGTAGGCCATCGCCTCGCGAAGAAAAAGCACGCGCAGCCGCAGGACCTCGCCGATGAGAACCTGCTGCTGCTCGCGGAAGGACACTGTCTGCGCGATCAGGCGCTCGACGTCTGCGGGACGGCAATGCGTGCGTCGCGCGAGGAAGTGCAGGCGACCAGTCTCGAGACGCTGCGCCAGATGGTTGCGGCCGGCATCGGCTGCACGCTGCTGCCGCGGCTTTCGACCCAGGGCGGCGCGCGCCCCGACAAACGCCTGATCGAATTGCGGCCGTTCGCCGCACCGGAACCCACGCGGCTGATCGGGCTCGTGTGGCGCGCCCGCGGCGCGCGCGCCGAGGCGGCACGCCGGCTCGGTGAGTTGATCCGCGCACATCTGCCGCCGGAGTGCTTGCCCTGACGATCTTAACCGTGCTGCGCCGGTTAGCCGGCGTTACGGCGTTTTTCGTATATGAAATAGACCAGCGGAATCACAAACAGCGTCAGCACCGTCGAGGCGAAGGTGCCGAAGATCAGCGACACCGCGAGTCCGCCGAACACCGGATCGAAGACCATGATGAAGGTGCCGAGGATGATGGCGAAGGCGGTGAGCAGGATCGGGCGCATGCGCGTGACGCCGGCCTGGATCACGGCCTCGCGCAGCGCGTGGCCTTCGCGCCGGAAGTCGAGGATGAAATCGATGAGCAGCAGCGAGTTGCGCACCACGATGCCGGCGAGCGCGATCACGCCGATCATGGACGTGGCGGTGAAGTACTGGCCCAGAGCGCGTGCCCGGGCAGCACGCCGATCACGGTGAGCGGAATCGCGCCCATGACAATCAGCGGCGTGGCGAACGAGCGGTAGTAGCCGACCAGCACCAGATAGATGAGGACGAGCGCGACCATGAACGCCGCGCCCAGATCGCGGAACACGTCGAGGGTGAGGCGCATCTCGCCGTCCCAGCGCAGGCTGTAGCCGAGCGTGTCCGGGTCGCCCATGAAATACTGGGTGAGCTTTACGTCGCCCGGCAGTCGGATGGCTGCGCAGGTAACTCCACATCTTGAGCACCGCGTACACCTGCGAGGTGGTGGCGAGCTCGCCGGTGACGTACACCACCGGCCGCTGGTCCTTGTGCAGGATCGGTTTGGGCGTCGTGATCCTTGTCGATGGCGGCGATGTCGGTGAGCGACACGTGCACGCCCCTGGGGATTGGCGAAAAAGATCTTGCGCAGGTCGGCCGGTTCGACCCGGTCGGCGACCGGGATCTGGAAGCGGATCGGCACCGGTTCCTTTTCGAGCTCGATGTGCACGGTGCCGACGTTGTAGCCGGCCAGGAACGCCTGCAGCGTCTCGGCCACCTGTGCCGGCAGAATGCCGGCGAGCGTGGCCTTCTCGCGGTTGACGTTGATGCGGTACTCGGTTACATCGTCGGTACTGGAGTCGTCGATGTCCACCACGTCTGCGGTTTTGGCGAACACCTCGGCGCGCAGCTCCTTGGCGATCTTGCGCAGCTGTGCGTAGTCCGGCCCATACAGCTCGGCCAGGATGGTGGCGCGCACCGGCGGGCCCGGCGGGTCTTCGACCAGTTTGATATTGGCGCCGGTCTCCTGCGCCAGTTCCGCGAGCGGCTTGCGCAGTTCCAGAGCGACGATATCGATCGAGGACTCGGAGCGCTCGTGCTTGTCGCGCAGGTTGACGCGCACCTCGGCGACGTGCGGTCCGCGATTGGAGCCCGGCGCCGCGCAGCAGACCGTTGAAGTCGATCACGCCCGGTTCGCCGACCGTGGATTCGTAGGTCACCACCTGCGGGTGGCGGCGCACGACGTCGCCCACGCGCCGCGACCACGCGATCGGTCTCTTCCAGGCTCGTGCCCTCGGGCATGTCGACGGTGACGTTGAAGGTGTTGGTGTTGTTCTTGGGCAGCATCTTGAACAGCACCAGGTTGAAGGCCGGCATGAGCAGCACGAGCAGCATCAGCGTCGCCAGACGCCGATGAAAAAATGCGCTTGCGTGCCGCTGCTCGTCGATCAGCCGGCGCATGAACCGCACGTAGTGGCGTTCCAGCCAAGCCCGGCGGTGTTCGTGCGCGTGCGCCTCGTGCGTCAGATTCGTGTCCTTTGAGCCAGCGGTACGCCGCCCACGGCGCCACGGTGTAGGCAATGACGAGCGAAGCGAGCATGGCCACCGGCACGTTGAACGGGATCGGCGCCATGTACGGCCCCATCATGCCCGGTCACCCACAACATCGGCAGAAACGCGAGGATCACGGTGAAGGTCGCGAGGTTGGTCGGCTTGCCGATCTCGTTCACCGCCTGACTGCCTGACTTCATCCGGTCGGCGCCTTTCTTGGCGTAATGGCGGATAGATGTTTTCGATCACCACGATGGAGTCGTCGACCAGCAGGCCGAGCGACAGAATCAGCGAAAACAGGGTGATGCGGTTGATGCTCTGGCCCGCGACCATGCCGACCGCGAGCGTGATGAACAGAATCAGCGGAATGGTGATGGTGACGATCGAGGCGGCGCGCCAGCCGAGGAAAAGCGATCAGCAGCAGCACCACGGTGCCGATGGCGATGGCCAGATGCTCGATGAGCGTGTTGACCGCGTCGTTGGCGCTTGGCGCCGTCGTTGCGCGTGACGTTCACCTGCACGTGTCGGGGAATCACCGTGGGACGGATGCGCGCCAGTTCGCGCAGCGTTTCGTCGGCGACCGTGACCGCGTTGGTCCCGGCGCGCTTGGCGACGCGAGACGATCACGGCCGGAATTTCGTAGTCGGCCGGCCGCTGGCCGGCGTACGCCGGTCCGTAACCGATGCGGTGCACGCGCTCGATTTCCTCGGGGCCGTCGGTGACCGTGGCCACCTGCTTCAGGTACACCGGCCGGTGCGCCGCCAGCCCCACCACCAGGTTGCCGACGTCGTCCGCGTTGCTTCAGCATGCCGCCGGCCGGCACCGAGGCCACGCGATTGCCGCCCACGAACGCGCCCGAGGGAATGTCGACGTTGGTGGCGCTCGACCACCTGGCGGATGTCGGACAGCGTGACGTTGTAGGCGTGCAGGCGGTCGAGATCGAGACTGACGTTGATCGCGCGCCGGCCGTCCGCCGTGCACGTACGCGACCGACGTGCCCTCCACGCGGCGCAGGTGTTCGAGCACGTCGTTGGCAATGGCGCGCAGCTGGCGATCATCGAGCGTGCTGGACGAAAGCGAGATCGTCAGAATCGGCACGTCGTCCACGTCCGCCGGCTTGATCAGCGGCTGCAGCGTTCCCGGCGGCATGCGGTCGATGTTGCTCATGATGCGGTCGTACAGCTTGACCAGCGAGTCTTCCTTGTTCTGGCCGACCTTGAACTGCACGCTCACCACGCCCGTCGAGTTCATGGCCATGCCGTAGGTGTGCTCGACGCCCGGCCAGTCCCTGGAGTATCGCCTCGAGCGGCTTGATGATGAGCTGCTCGATTTCGTCGGGCGAGGCACCGGGTTTCTGAGACGATAATGTTCGCCGCCGGCACCACGATCCGCGGGATTTTCCTCGCGCGGGGTGACCAGGAACGCGAACATCCCCGCGAGGAACGCGAACAGCATGACCAGGAGCGTGAGCTTGCTGTCGATGAAATAGCCGGCGATCCGGCCGGCGAGGTTGAGGCCGTTATCGGAACCGGTTTCCCCGGATGGTTTTTCTCTGGCCATGGCTCGGCGAAACTAGCGGCTCACGCGGTTGATCGGACTGCCGTCGTGCACGTCGGCGAGGTCGCCGAGCACCAGCGTTTCATCGCCGTGCAGCCCGCTCAGGATTTCCACCTGCGCTCCCGGCGTGCCGCCGGGACGCACCATGCGAAAGCGTGCCTCGCCCGCCGGGCTCAGCACGAACACGCCGGGGATACCGCCGCGCTCCACCAGCGCCTGGCGCGGGATGCGGATTCTGAGCAACTCCGCCGGCTTAACTTGCAGCGCGAACACCGGGCGGTTCATCTGTGGCAACGACGGCGGCGGTGCGGGCGTTTTTTTCTGACAGCCGGCGAGCGGCAGGGCGGACAGCATGGCGACAAGAACCAGGCGTGCCGGGCTCATGGGGCGGTTCCCTCCGGCAACGGCAGCGTGCCCTCCGCGAGCCGCAGCGCCGCGCGGCCGACTTCGAGATCGACACGCGAGTTCAGTTCCTCCATGCGCGCGTCGGTGTAAGACCGCTCCGCCTGCAGCAGGTCGATGAGTATCGTCCGTCCCTGGCCGTAACGCTGGTCGACGAGCCGGACGTTTTCGCGCGCGCGTTCGACGTTGTCGGCGGCGGTCGCGTGCCGCGCCCTGGCTTCGCGCAGATTGTCATGCGCCGCGCGCACGTCGTTGCGCACCGACTGTTCCAGCGCCTGCGCGCGCCATTGCATCTCGTTTTCCTCGGCGAGCGCGGCGCCGATCTCGCCCTGGTGCCGGCCACCGGCATAGAGGTCGAGACTCACCACGCCCATGACGCTCGAGGAATGACTGTCGAAGCCGGGGTTGTCGTCGTACCAGTTGCTGGTGGCGATCAAATCGACGCTGGGTTTGTGGGCCGCGCGCGCCGCCTGCACCCGCGCCCGGGCGGCCTGACTCTGGGTCCGGGCGGCCGCCAGATCCTTGCGGCCGGCGAGCGCGCGCGTTTCGCTGTCGGCGAGATTCGATTCGCGCAAGGCCTCGATATCCACGCGCGCGGACGCCAGGTTGATATCGCGGTCGAGCGGCAGGCCCATGACCAGCTTGAGCTGATTACGCGCGGTCTCGACGCGGGTGATGACTTGTTCACGGCTCGCTTGCACCGCGGCCAGGTTGACCTCGGCGGTGAGCTTGTCCGACACCACGGTGCGGCCCTCGCGCGAAAGTTGCGCCGTGCTGCGCGCGTGTTGCTGCGCCGCCTTGACCGCGTCGTCGGCGATGGTCAGCGCTTCCTGCGCCGCCAGCAGGGCGAGGTAGGCGCGTTGCGTCTGGAAGGCGGTGATTTCGCGCGCGCGCTCGTATTGCAGCTGCGCGTTCTTTTCCATTTCCTCGGCGCTGGCGAGCGAGGACGAAAGCCGGCCGCCGCTGTAAACCGGCAGGCGCAGCGCGAGTTGCGTCATGTGCAGGTCGCTCGTGCCCGGATGGTTCAGGCGCGCGGGATCGAAGTCTTGGGTGGTGACGCTGCGCGTGTTGAGCTTGTCGGCGAACGCGTCGAGCGGATTGTTGCTGGCGCGGGCGCTGTAGGAAAGGCCGAGGCTCGGCAGGCGCGCCCCGGCGGCGGTTTGGGTGCGCGCGGTCGCGGCGGCGCTTTGCGCCTGCACCGCAAGCAGCTCCGGGTTGTGCGCCAGTGCATGCAGCGACCGCCTGGTCCAGGCTGAAAGTATCAGCGCGGACGACGGGACTCGCGGTGAACGCGAGCAACAGCAGCACGGCCGGTATGATCCGGTAAGGCATGA
>CAVVRV010000008.1:0-88908 GCA_963750625.1 uncultured Gammaproteobacteria bacterium
AACACCGCGCGCAAGCTGGTCGAAGCCGAGCAAAAAAAGCTCGATCAGCGCCTGCGCGACCAGACTGCTCTTCTCAGCGAGGCGAATGAGGAGATTTAGCGGTTTGTATACATCGTCAGCCACGACTTGCGCTCGCCTCTCTCGTCAATATCATGGGTTTCGCCAGCGAAATCGACGCTTGGCGGAAGCAGGTAATCTTTGAGCGGCTCGGAGCGTTGCGTGCGCAAGTCGGGGACGAGCAGCACGGTGAAAGCGATGAGGCGCTGCGCAGCGACGTCGAAGAAGCACTCAGCTTCATCAAATCATCGGTTGCGAAAATGGATCGACTTATCGGCGCCCTTCTCAAGCTGTCGCGCGAGGGGCAGCGTCAGTTTCAGCCGCAATTCATCGACATGTCGCAGTTGTTGCGATCTACTTTGGAGGCATTGGCTCATCAAGCGCAGGACGTCAACGCCAAGATCAGCATTGGAGAACTTCCGACGATCACCAGCGACCGCCTCGCCCTCGAACAGGTGTTCTCGAATCTCGATGGACAACGCGGTCAAGTATTTGCGGGCCGGCGTGCCTGGGAGCATCGAGGTCCGAGCGACCGAATCGACGGAGCGATCACCTACGAGGTTCACGACAACGGTCGCGGTATCGATGCAAAGGATCGTGAGCGTATCTTTGATCTGTTCCGACGATCGGGCATTCAGGACCGGCCTGGCGATGGCATCGGCCTCGCTCACACGCGTGCGCTTGTGCGGCGCCTCGGGGGCTCGATCAACGTCGAGAGTGAGCCTGACCGCGGCTCCGTATTCAAAGTGACGTTGCCCAAGATATTCAAAGTGACGTTGCCCAAGAAGGCGCCTCTGCCAGTAAGTGAGATGATGGCATGACCAACCCAATTACAATCGCGATGGTCGAAGACGATGAAGGCCACGCTCGCCTCATCGAGAGGAACCTCCGTCGAGCGGGAGTCCATAACAAGATCGTGCCGCTTGCGGACGGTGCGAGTGCGATCACGTTCCTGTTCGGTTCCGATGGCTCCGGTCTCGTCAACAAAGGCCAGCCATTGCTGGTCCTGCTGGACCTCAATTTACCGGATATGTCCGGCATCGATATCTTGAAACGCCTCAAGGAGAACGAGCATCTTAGAGCGTCACCCGTGGTGGTGCTAACAACGACCGATGATAAGTCCGAAATCCAGCACTGCTACGACCTCGGCTGCAACGTCTATATCACCAAGCCGGTCGACTATGAGAAATTCGCCAATGCGATCCAGCAGCTTGGGTTGTTTGTGTACGTCATGCAGGTTCCCGAGGTAGTCTGAGAATGTCCGGCCGGCGGAGGCCCCCGTCGATCGATACTACCGGGGCGTCATCGTGCGCGTGTACTACGGCAGCGAGAGCGGCACCCTACGCAGCGACGCGACCGGTCGGGAGTACCCGTTCAAGTTCCCGTTCGTCGAGGTGCGGGGCCCGATCCCGCGCATCGACGCCTTGCGCGAGGGGATGGTGGTGGGCTTCGATCTCAGTCGCAGCTCGCGCGGAGTCCTGGTCAGCGTGATCCACCCGTTCGAGTAGGAGCCCTCAGAGGCCAGCGAGGTCCGGAAGAGGACGAGCCGCCCGAGGATCTCGCCCATCATGACGGCCAGCGTCGCCACGTAAAACAGGCCCTTCGTGGCCGCCATCGTCTGGGGGATCAGCAGCGTGCGGTGGATCATGAACGCCATGACGAGCGCCGCCACCGGGCCGAGGAGGACCCGCAGCGCCAGGAGCGCGTGCCCGGGCGGCCTGGCTCTGGGCCGCGCCGCCGCCAGATCCTTGCGGCCGGCGAGCGCGCGCGTTTCGCTGTCGGCGAGGTTCGATTCGCGCGAGGCCTCGACGTCCACGCGCGCGGACGCCGGGTTGATGTCGCGGTCGAGCGGCAGGCCCATGACCAGCTTCAGCTGATTGCGCGCGGTCTCGACGCGGGTGACGGCCTGTTCGCGGCTCGCCTGCACCGCGGCCAGATTGACCTCGGCGGTGAGTTTGTCGGAAACCACGGTGCGGCCCTCGCGCGACAGTTGCGCCGTGCTGCGCGCGTGTTGCTGCGCCGCCTTGACCGCGTCGTCGGCGATGGTCAGCGCTTCCTGTGCCGCCAGCAGCGCGAGGTAGGCGCGTTGCGTCTGGAAGGCGGTGATTTCGCGCGCGCGCTCGTATTGCAGCCGAGCGTACTTTTCCATTTCCTCGGCGCTGGCGAGCGAGGACGAAAGCCGGCCGCCGCTGTAAACCGGCAGGCGCAGCGCGAGTTGCGTCATGTGCAGGTCGCTCGTGCCCGGATGGTTCAGGCGCGCGGGATCGAAGTCTTGGGTGGTGACGCTGCGGGTGTTGAGCTTGTCGGCGAAGGCGTCGAGCGGATTGTTGCTGGCGCGCGCGCTGTAGGAAACGCCGAGGCTCGGCAGGCGCGCCCCGGCGGCGGTTTGGGTGCGCGCGGATCGCCGCGGCGCTTTGCGCCTGTATCGCAAGCAGGTCCGGGTTATGCGCCAGTGCATGGCTGACCGCCTGCTCCAGGCTGAAGGTTTCGGCGCGGACGACGGGACTCGCGGTGAGCCCCAGCAACAGCAGCGCGGCCGGTATGATCCGGTAATACATGCGACTCTCCAGGTTTGTTACTTCCTCCCCGCCTCCTGGTTATAGTGAGTCTTTTGATCGGCGACTGAGATGGATAAATACGGCCGCCGCGGCCAAAAATCAATGATACCCGTCAATAATCAGAACGGTTTGACCACGACCAGAACCACCACCGCGATGAGAATCACGGTCGGAAACTCGTTGAACCAGCGGTAATACACGTGATCGTGGCGGTTGCGGTCATGCTTGAAATCGAGCATCAGCTTGCCGCAGTAAACGTGGTAAACGATGAGCACGGCCACCAGCGCCAGCTTGGCGTACAGCCAGCGGCCGCTCCATGAGTAACCGAGCCACAGCCACAGCCCGAAGACGACGGTGAGAATCCCGCCCGGGGTCATGATGCCGAAGAACAGCTTGCGCTCCATCACCTTGAAGCGTTCGTTACCTTCGCGGTCGGTCGCCGCCATCATGCTGTGGTACACGAACAGGCGCGGCAGGTAGAACAGGCCGGCGAACCAGGTGATGAGAAAAATGATGTGCAGCGATTTGACCCAGAGCATCGGTCAGCTTTGTTTCCGCCGGAGGTAGTACAGGAAATCCATCTCGGGCGTCGGCACGTGCAGGCGCGTGCACGCCGCAGCTGATCTGGCCGCGGTGATGCACGGCGTGCGTCATGACGTGGATCAGCCCGTCGCGGACCGACACGCGCCGTTTCGTGCCATCGGAACCGGGGTATTCGATGACCTGCTGAAACCATTCCGGCTTTTTCTGCGTGAGCCAGGATTTGAGTTGTGCGAACTCGTCCAGCAGCGCGGGCTTCAGTTCCTCCCACTCGTCGTAGAGCGATGCGTCATGGTTTTTGACCTTGCCGAATTCGCCCGCCAGCCGCGCGCGCCAGTTGCGCGTCACGACCAGGATGTGATCCACGGTCTTGTGGATGTTGCGGAAGAACAGGCTGATGTCGGCCTGGCGCTGCTCGTCGCTCAGGGAGTCGAGGGATTTGAAAAGCTCGGCGCTGGCCCAGCGCTGGTAGTCCGCCTGCTCGATGAAATAATCCCTCATGGGGGTCAGGACGCCGTTCCTTTCAGGTATTTCGCAATGATACGCCGCGCCTTGTCGGTGTCCAAGCGGCCGGTGGAGTTCAGCACGATGTTTCCGTTCGGCGCGATGAGAAACGCGGCGGGCACGTACGGCACGCCGCCGAAGGCGCTGGTCAGCTTGCCCTGCACGTCGAGCGCGACCGGATACGGCAGGCCGCGGCGTTGCGCGAATTCCTGCACCAGCGCCGGCGGGTCGTAGGGCATGGCCACGGCGATCAGCTCGAACCCGAGCGGATGCCAGTCGTTGTACAGCCGGACGAGGTCGGGCAGTTCCTCGACACAGGGCCGACAGGTCGTGGCCCAGAAGCTTACCAGCACCGGCCGCCCGCGCAGCGAGCGCAGCGTGACCTTGCGTCCGTCGAGCAGGGTGAATTCCGTTTCCGGCGGCGGCGCCGACGACGGCAGCAGCAAGGCGACGCTCACGGCGATGACGGCCGCCACGGCCAGGATCGCGGGCAGGGCGAGGCGCCGTTTCACACGAACAGCTCCAGCAGATTGTTCAGGAATCGCCGGCCTTGCGGTGTCGGGCGGATGCTGCGCGCGTCCCATTCGATCAGTCCCTTGTTTTCGGCCTGCGCCAGTTCCGGTTCGCAGGCCGAGATCGGCAGCCCGGCGCGCTCCTGGAACAGCGGCGAAGGAAAGCCGTCGACCAGGCGCAGCGCGTTCAGCATGAACTCCGCCGCCGCGTCGTGACGCGAGAGCTGCTGCTCGCCGCCGATACTCTCGGGCGTGCCGGCGGTGCGCAGATATTCGTTCGGATGTTTCACTTTCCACAGGCGCGTGATGCCTGACGGCGTGCGGTGATCTTGGCATGCGCGCCGGCGCCGATGCCGAGATAATCGCCGAACTTCCAGTAGTTCAGATTGTGCCGGCATTCGTATCCCGGCCGCGCATAGGCCGAGACTTCGTATTGCCGGTAGTCCGCCGCGGCCAGCTCGGTCTGCAACCGGCTTTGCATGTCCCAGGTGATGTCGTCGTCGGGCAGCGTCGGCGGACGCGCATGAAACAGCGTGTTCGGTTCGATGGTGAGCTGATACGCGGACAGATGCGTGGGGCGAAGCGCCATCGCGGTGCGCATGTCCGCCAACGCCTGTTCCACCGTCTGACCGGGCAGGCCGAACATGAGGTCGAGATTGAAGTTGTCGAAGCCGGCCGCGCGCGCGGCCTCGGCGGCGCGCAGCGCCTCTTCGCGCCCGTGGATGCGGCCCAAGGCTTTCAATTTTTCTTCGTCGAAACTCTGGATGCCGATGGACAGGCGATTGATGCCCGCCGCGCGGAATCCCTTGAATCGTTCGAGCTCGACGGTGCCGGGATTAGCTTCCAGTGTTATCTCTACATTCTGATCGAGCGGCAGCCGCGCGCGGATGCCCGACAACAGACGATCGATGGCTTCGGGCGAGAACAGGCTCGGCGTGCCGCCGCCGATGAAGATGGTGTGCACGATCCGGCCCCACACCCGCGGCAGGTCCTGCTCCAGATCGCGCAGCAGCGCGTCGATGTATTCCTGTTCCGGAATTTTCGCCGCGCGCCTCGTGCGAATTGAAATCGCAGTACGGACATTTGCGCACGCACCACGGGATGTGCACGTAGAGCGACAGCGGCGGAAGCGAGGCGAAGTTCAGCATGCGCGGATGCGGACGGAGAGGGAAGCCGCGATTATATCAGTTTCGGAGCGTCTTGGGTGACTGGTAATTAACAATAACTCCCTCTCCCTCCGGGAGATCGGCAGGGGTGAGGGGAATGTTACTCCTGCGTCTGTAGTTTTGTAGGGTGTGCTGAGCGTCAGCGAAGCGCACCGACATGAGCTGCGCTAGGTCCGCTGACTCGGCGCCGCCAGCGCCCTGGGGCGCGTGATGCTCACCAGCATCACGCCGATCAGGATCACCACCGTGCCCGCCATCTGCATGGCGCTGAGCGTTTCCTGCAGCACCAGCCAGCCGAGCACCACCGCCACGAGCGGATTGATGTAGGCATAAGTGCCGAGCATCGAGGGACTGACTTCGTGCAGCAGCCAGATGTACGCGGCGTAGGCGAAGCAGGAACCGAAGATGATGAGATAGGCGAGCGCCGCCATCGCCTGCGGCGACCAGCTCCAGCGCATGGTTTCCCCGGCGGCGAAGTCCGAAGCTGCAGAAAACAATGCCGGCAACCAGCGATTGCAAGGCCGCGACCATGAGCGGCGGCGTAGTGAGATGGCCGCGCTTGGCGACCATGGAGCCGGCCGCCCACAGCGGGCAGGCGCCCAGCACCGCGAGCTGCGCCCAGAAATGATCCAGCGTGAAACCATTTTCCGGCAGGAGCAGCATGGCGACGCCGAAGAAACCGACCGCGAGCCCGAGCACGGTACGCGGCGAGAGCTTCTGGCCGTGCGCGCCCAGCGTGCCGAAGCCCGCGAGCCACAGCGCGGTGGTGGCGACGATCAGCGCCGCCTGGTTCGACGGCACCCACTGCTCGCCCCACACCACCAGACCGTTGGCGCCGACCAGCATGAACAGCGCCGTGATCGCAATCGTGCGCCATTCACGCAGAGTGCGTTGGAAATTTCTGCCCGCTCAGGCGCGCGTAGATCGCGAGCAAGATACCGGCGGTGACGAAACGCGCGCCGGCAAACAGCGCCGGCGGCAATTGCTGCACGCCGACGCGGATCGCGAGATAGGTCGAGCCCCAGATGATATAGACCGCCGTGAAGGCGATGATGACTTTCCAGCGCCAAGTGGGGTCGTGTTTCATCTCGTTATTCTACTTGTTATTTGTATTGACTGCGTGCGATCTTCAACTGTCTTGTTCTCCCTATGTTCAAGTATGAATCGACAAAGTCATTGAAATTGTGTATTATCTTCATCGTGGCGTCTACAATGCGTCAAGTGGATGTTGATGGATGTCCTGTGCTAGACTTGTGCAGGACAAATAGTCGCAATCATGTACTCAGCCTTGTTTGGGATCCTTTGTTATTTCTACCAGAATTGGTTGATCACAAATCGGATTGCTCGTCGTAAGCATCATAGAGCATCCTGTATCGAAGGTGACTCAGGTGGCTTCTTCAATTTTGTATTCGACCTTCGCTGAAGCTTTCATATCGATCTGCCTGGCGACGATGTCGTATACCTAGTCACTGGAGTGTTTCGAATATACACGAATCTCACTCGTCGATTGGTACTCTTGTAGCGACGATGATCAGATGTGAGTAATTGTCAGTAACCAGGCAACTGGTTCATGTTTTGGACACCATTGTCATGAATTTCTTGCAAATGTCGAGAGCACGTTTCATGAGTTGATTTCTTCGAGACCCGTAAGTGATCTTGGCTTGCTAATGAAATCGAGAGAGTCTTTCAGTCGTCCTTGCTCCAGTCAGAATCAAGGACAGCGAAGCGCCATACTTTGTCATCATAGTTTCTGTACGAGTTCTTTGACCCAATTAGCTTACTGGCGGTGTCACCGCGTTCTCTTGCAGATTCCAGGTAGAGGCAATTCGCCGTCATTGATCAGTGGCTTCGACATTCCGGAATACTGAGAACAGTGTTCATCAAGAAGGCGATGCCGCATGATCTTCAATTCGTTGTGCGTCTGTATGCAATCGACTTAGATGTCATTGGCTTAGCTCACCAAAGATATTATGCACTATGAAATTCGATTTAAAAACTGTCGTGTAACTTATGGTATGGTTGTGCTATCCACCCCCTGAGTCAAGCCGAGCCCGGAAAAAGGTTTTGTTCAGAGGCCCCGTAGCGCGCGCCGAGTACCGCAGCCCCACCGGGAGTTTTTAAGCGAGCCCGTGTTTGAGCCCGAGGCGCGTATTTTGCGCCCGGCGAGTTGGTCGAGCGCCCGGTGGGGCGAGGAACGGAGGAAGGGGTTGTCGCGCGCTCCGGGCGGCCTTTTCTTTCGTGGCTTTCTTTTGGCCGAACAAAAGAAAGCCACCCAGGTGCAGGGGCGGAGCCACCCGCAATTAGCTTTGAGTGCGGCCGAAGGCCGCTCGACAGACATATTTACCCCTCATCCCGGCCTCTCCCGCAAGGGGAGACGGGATTAATTGTTCGGCGGGTTACGGCAAGAAACGCCTAACCCGCCCTACATATAAGGAAAATCGTCAGAGATGCGTATGCCCCAGCGCCGCGACCAACAATCTCAACGCCTGCCCCCGATGACTCAATTTATTTTTCACTTCCGGCGGCAGCTCGGCCGACGAACAGTTGTGCGTCGGCACGAAGAAAATCGGATCGTAGCCGAAGCCATTCGCCGCCGCGCGGTTCGAGCAATAGGCGTCCTTCCCACGTGCCCTGGCAGATGATCGGCGTGGGATCGAACTCGTGGCGCAGGTACACCATCAGGCACTGGAAACGCGCGGTGCGTTCGGCTTCCGGGATGCCGACGAGATCGTCGAGCAGCTTGCGCAGGTTCTGTTCGTCGCTCGCGTTCTTGCCGGCGTAGCGCGCGGAGTAGATGCCGGGCGCGCCGTTGAGATAATCCACCTCGATGCCGGAATCGTCGGCGATCGCGGGCAGGCCGGTGTGGCGCGTGGCGTTGCGCGCTTTCAGCAGCGCGTTTTCGACGAAAGTCAGGCCGGTTTCTTCCGCATCGATAACCTTGAAGTCGGATTGCGGAACGACGGAGAGATGCAGGCCCGCGAGCATCTGGTTGATCTCGCGTACCTTGCCGGGGTTGCTGCTCGCAAGGACGAGGGTCTTGCTCACGTTAATCCGAGCGCTTTCTTTCTGCTGGTCGATGCAGGTTGCGGATGCCGGCTTGCGCGAGCTTGGTCATCGCCAGCATTTCCTCGAGAGCTGAAGGTCTGGCATTCGGCGGTGCCCTGGATTTCGATGAAGCCGCCGGCGTCGTCCATCACGAAGTTCATGTCGGTCCCGGCGTTGGAGTCCTCGGCGTAGTCGAGGTCCAGCACCGCTTCGCCGCCGAAGATGCCGGTGGACACCGAGGCCACCAGATGCTGCAGCGGATTCGTAGTCGAGCAGCTTGCGCGCGCGCAGATGGTTGATGGCGTCCACCAGCGCCACGCAGCCGCCGGTGATGGACGCGGTGCGCGTGCCGCCGTCGGCCTGGATCACGTCGCAGTCGACGGTGAAGGTGCGTTCGCCCAGCTGCTTCATGTTCACCGCCGAGCGCAGCGCGCGCCCGATCAGGCGCTGGATTTCCATGGTGCGTCCGCCCTGCTTGCCCGAGGCCGCCTCGCGGTGCATGCGGCTGCCGGTGGAGCGCGGCAGCATGCCGTACTCCGCCGTGACCCAGCCCTGGCCCTTGCCCTTGAGGAAGTTCGGCACCTTTTCGTCGACGCTGACGTTGCAGATCACGCGCGTGTCGCCGAACTCGATCAGCACCGAGCCTTCGGCGTGTTTGGTGTAGTTCCGCGTGATCCGGATGTCGCGCAATTGATCGGGACGGCGTCCGCTGGGTCGCATGGATTTTCTTAGATTTAGGAGCGGAAAGCAAGATACAAGATACAAGAAGCAAGATAAAGATTTATATATGTAGGGTGGGTTAGCGGCGCAGCCGCGTAACCCACCGTTTACCCCTTGGGCTCGAACTTCTTGAGGAAGTCCTCGATCTCCTGGATGCGGCTCTCCAGCGGTTTGTTCTTGTCGTCCGCGGTTTCTTCGGAAGCCACCGTGGATTTTCTCGGCGGCATTTTGGCGACATGGGGAAGATGATGCCTGGCTTCTTCGCGCAGCATCGCCTCGTTGATATTTGCCACGGCGTTGCCTTGCACCGGCGGACTTTTGGTAATCGCGTCTTCCCAGCGCAGGCACACGGCGCTGACGTTGTCGCAGGCCTGCTGTTTTTTCTTTTGCGCCGCGAGCAGCATTTCCTCCACCGCCTCATCCAGCGCCGCGGCCTTCAAATAGCGCGCGATCTCCTCGGGCGCGAGCGCCTCCCACAGGCCGTCGGTGCAGGCGAGCAGCGTGTCGCCGGGCTGCAGCAAGGTCTCTTCGCCCATGCTGATCGTGGGCGTGGTGGCGGCGCCGAGGCAGTTGAGCAGGTGGCTTTTCTGCGGATGGTCGAGCATTTCCTTTTCGGTGAGCAGCCCGCCCTGGTGCAGTTCCTCGATGGTCGTGTGATCCTGCGTGCGCAGCAGGAAGCGATTCTGGCGGAACAGGTACAGGCGGCTGTCGCCGACATGCGCCCAGTAGGCATAACCGTTCTGCACCAGGCAGGCGACACAGGTGGTGCGTGGCTCGATCGGCGGCTGACTGTCCTGGCCGCGCGTGATAATCGCATGGTGCGCCTGGAGGATGCCGAGCGCGAGGAACACCGACGGGCGCTGCACCACCGGATGACGCAGCGTCTGGAACGTGTGCAATAGCGTTTGCACCAGGATCTCCGCCGCCACCTCGCCGCCGCGATGCCCGCCGAGGCCGTCGGCCACGGCCATGATCACGGCGTTGTCGCGTTCGGCGTAGCCCACCCGGTCTTCGTTGACGCGCCGGGCGCCGCGCAGGCTGAATTGCGTGATCTGGTATTTCATCGCCGTCATTTCCGCCCGCGCCAGAACTTCGGGGTCAGGCGATCGAGGAAGGATTCCGTCGGCGGCTCCGGCGCCGCGGCCGGTTCCTTGTTGAGAAAATCGAGCAGGTCATCCACTTTCTGCGGACGCTGGAGCTGGTCCATCTGCAGACACCAGTCCACGGCCTCGAGCAGCGGCCGCGAATAGCGCCCCGCAAACTGACGTACCGCCGGTTTGTAAGTGTCCCTTCGGCGCGCTTGAGGGCCGGTGGCGGCGCCTTGCCGCACATGCACGCCCACATGGTGGCGCCGAAGGCGTAAAGATCGGTCCACGGACCGATATGTCCGCGCGTGTGCTGTTCGTACGGCGCGAAGCCGCGCGTCAGCGTGTGCGGACCGCCGGCTGCGCGCCTCCACCGACTGCGATTGCGCCGCGCCGAAGTCGAGCAGCAGCGGCGAGCCGCCCGGCCGCAGATAGACGTTCGCCGGCTTGATGTCGAGGTGCAGCAGACGATGGCTGTGCAGCTCGCGCAGTCCGATGAGCAGTTGCGGGAAGACGGTGCGGATGAATTTTTCGCTCATGCGGCCGTCGTGGCGTTTGATGTACCAGCGCAGGTCCTTGCCTTGCTCGTAGTTCATCACCATGTAAACGGTGTTGTTCTCGCGGAAGAAGTCGATCACGCGCACGATGTTCGGATGGTTGATCTTGGAGAGGGCGCTGGCCTCGTCGAGAAAGCGCTTCAAGCCGGTGTTGAAGGTCGTGGCCGTGTCGACCGAGAGGCTCTCGACGGTTTCGCCGTCGCGCCGCGTGGCCTGTTCGCCGGGGATGTATTCCTTGATCACCACCAGCTGTTTCGTCCGGGTGTCGCGCGCCAGATAGACAATACTGAAGCCGCCACCGCCAAGGATCTTGGAGATGCGGTACTGGTGCAGCAGGTAGCCAGAGGGCAGGGCGTCGGTGCTTGTCATGAAATCCGGTTCGGTGTTGACCGGCGGGCTCGGCCCGCGCTCGGTGTTTCCACCTCTGATTATATATGGCCGGAACCGCGGGCCGTGGAAATTGGACTGCCGCGGCCCGGATTTGCTCCCGGCAAACCCGCGGTTTACCATCCGCGCTGCCATGAGCCGCGCCAAATCCCCGCCCCAGACCGCCAGCATGACCGCCTTCGCCCGTCGCGAGGCCGCGACGCCCTGGGGCGCGCTTACCTGGGAGCTGCGTTCGGTCAACCACCGCTATCTCGAGATCGCCCTGCGCCTGCCGGAAGAGCTGCGGGTACTCGAACCGCGCGTGCGCGAGCTGATCAATGCGCGTCTGGCGCGCGGCAAGGTGGACGGCACCCTGCGCTTCCAGGCGGGCGAGGTGGCGGCGGGCGCGATCGAGCTCAACGAGGACCAGGTGCAGCGGTTGCTGGTTTCCGCCGGCCACCTGCGCGGACTTTACACCGACCTTTCGCCGCTGCGCGCCATCGACATCCTGCGCTGGCCGGGCGTGCTCAAGGCCCAACCGCTCGACGTCGACAGCCTGGGCGCCGCGGCGCTCGAGGCGCTCGCGCGCCGCGCTCGACGAACTGGCCGCCACGCGCACCCGCGAGGGCGCACGCCTGCAGGAGTTCATGTTGCAGCGCCTGCAGGCCATGGAGCAGCTGGTGGTGAAGGCGAAGGAACTGATTCCGGAGGCGGTGCGGATATTTCGCGAACGTCTGGAGACGCGTCTGAAAGAAATCAAACAACAGCTCGACCCCGCGCGCCTCGAGCAGGAGATCGTCCTGTTCGCGCAGAAGTCCGACGTCACCGAAGAGATCGACCGGCTCACGGCGCACTTCGCCGAAATCCGCCGCGTGTTCGGCCAGGCCGGTCCCGCCGGCCGGCGCCTCGATTTCCTGATGCAGGAACTCAACCGCGAGGCCAACACCCTGTCGTCCAAGTCCACCGACACGCGCCTGACCAATGTCGCCGTGGAACTCAAGGTGCTGATCGAGCAGATGCGCGAGCAGGTGCAGAATATCGAGTAACAATAAATTTCACATGATTAACAGGATTCATTTTACAAATACAAATTTTTCTTTAATCCTGTGAATCCTGACCAATCCCGTTAATCCTGTCTATTTTTTGTGATGAACAAGGGAAGACTTTTTATTTTCTCCGCCGCCTCCGGCACCGGCAAGACCAGCCTCGCCAAGGCGCTCGTCGAGCGCCTGCCGGACCTGGCGTTCTCGGTGTCGCACACGACGCGCGCGCCGCGTCCGGGCGAGCAGCACGGGGTGCATTATTATTTCGTGAACCAGGCGACAGTTCGACGAGATGGTGGCGGCCGACCGGTTTCTGGAACACGCCAAGGTGTTCGGCAATTCCTACGGCACCTCGCGCGCCGCGACCGAGAACCTGTTGCGCCAGGGCAAGAACATCATTCTCGACATCGACTGGCAGGGCGCGCGCGCCATCAAGGAAAAGATGCCGGAGTCGGTCAGTGTTTTCATCCTGCCGCCGTCGCGCGCGGCGCTGGAGGAACGCCTGACCAACCGCGGCCAGGACACGCCGGAGGTGATCGCCCGGCGCATGCGCGAGGCGGTGTCGGAAATGAGCCACTACCAGGAATTCGACCACGTGGTGGTCAACGATGATTTCGAGACTGCCCTGAAGGACTTGCAGGCCATTATCCGCGGCGAAGGCACTCCTCGGCCGGTCCAGGTCGATATCCAGGCACTGCTTGCCGGGGTCTAGGGAAGCTCAGATTTAAGTCATTCCGTTCGCCCTTAGCTGGTCGAAGCCTGTCCTGAGCCAGCCGAAGGGGGTGAGCGGCAAACACTGTAATTACAGGACCGCCATCTGTTCATGGTTCGAGGGCCTGTCCTGAGCTAAGTCGAAGGGCTCACCACGAACGGGCTTAATCGGAGCTTCCTTGGCTGGAAAAACCCGCCGCTTATCAGTAAGATGCATTGAGCTGCATGTCCCTGATCCGCCCGGTCCGCTGGCTCGGGCGCGTGCTTTATATAGTATTAAACCCTGCGGCACCGCCGCGTTTCCTGTCAGATGACTGAGGTATAGGTATGGCCCGTATTACCGTAGAAGATTGCCTGGATAATGTTGATAACCGTTTTCAGCTCGTGCTGGTGGCCACGCGTCGTGCGCGCCAGCTGATCAATGGCGCGGAAGCCTGCGTCGAGCGCGAAAACGACAAGCCCACGGTGCTCGCCCTGCGCGAGATCGCCGGCGGTTTCGTGACCAATGCCATCCTGGACGAGGAAGCGCCGCAAGCCGGACTTGAGGCCGATGAAGACACAACCGACCAAAACCAAACCGGCGGGATCGACGTTGCCCCCGCCGCCGGCAAAGAGGGCGGAACCGAAGCCTGAGTCGGTGCCGTCCGCCGCCGCGGCGACGCCGTCACCCGGCCAGCGGTTTCAGATCAGCGACCTGTGCGCGGTTCTCGAAACCTACCTGGATCCGAAGGACGTCGCTGACGTCTATCGCGCCTACCTGTTCGGCGCCGAGGCCCATGAAGGGCAGATCCGCGTCAGCGGCGAGCCTTACATCTACCACCCCATCGAAGTCGCCCGCATCCTCGCGGGCATGCATCTCGACGCCAAGAGCATCACCGCCGCGATCCTGCACGACGTAATCGAGGACACGCCCACGGCGAAGGAACGCATCGCCGAGGAGTTCGGCGAGGACATCGCCGCGCTGGTGGACGGCGTTTCCAAGATCACCCGCATCGAATTCCAGTCGCAGGAGGAGGCGCAGGCGGAGAACTTCCGCAAGATGCTGCTGGCCATGGCGAGCGACATCCGCGTCATTCTCATCAAGCTCGCCGACCGTCTGCACAACATGCGCACCATCAGCGCGTTGAATCCCGACCGCCGCCGCGCGATCGCGCGCGAAACCATCGACATCTACGCGCCCATCGCCAACCGCCTCGGCGTGCGCCAGTGGGCGATGGAGCTGGGCGATCTGGCCTTTGCCGCGATGCACCCGATGCGCCATCGCATCATCGCCGAGGCGGTGCGCAAGCGTCTTGGCAACCGCAAGGCGATCGTCGAAAAGATCCGCACCGCCATTCTCAACCAGCTGGAACGCGAAGGCCTGCCCGCGGAGGTCGTCGGTCGCGAGAAGACCCTCTACAGCATCTACGCCAAGATGGAGCAGAAGCACCTGTCGTTCGACCAGGTCTACGACATCTATGGTTTTCGCGTCGTCGTGGACAAGGTGGACAACTGTTATCGCGCGCTCGGCATGATTCACAATCTGTACAAGCCGATCCCCGGCCGGTTCAAGGACTACATCGCCATTCCCAAGGCCAACGGCTACCAGTCGCTGCACACGGTGGTGTTCGGTCCCTTCGGGGTTTCCATCGAGGTGCAGATCCGCACGAGCGAGATGAATCGCGTGGCCGAGGCCGGCGTGGCCTCGCACTGGCTGTACAAGAGCGGCGACACCGCCGCCGACCCGATGCAGCAGCGCGCCTTGCAGTGGCTCAAGGACCTGCTGGAAACCCAGCAAAAAGCGGGGAACCCGAGCGAATTTCTCGAGCACCTCAAGGTCGACCTGTTTCCGGACGAGGTGTACGTGTTCACGCCGAACGGCGAAATCAAGAAACTGCCGCGCGAGGCCACGGTCATCGACTTCGCCTACGACGTGCACACCGACGTCGGCAACCGCTGCATCGGCGCCAAGGTCAATCATCAACTGGTGCCCTTGCGCACCACCCTGCGCAACGGCGATCACGTCGAGATCATCACCGCGGAATGGAGCCACCCCAATCCCGCCTGGCTCACTTACGTCGTCACCAGCAAGGCGCGCGCGCATATCCGCAGTTTCCTCAAGAACCAGAAGTTGAACGAATCGGCCAAGCTCGGCGGGCGGCTGCTGGAGCAGGCGCTCAAGGATCTCGGCACCGATCCGTCACAACTGACCGAGAAAAGCCGTCAATCCTTGCTGAAATCCCTCAAGCTCCTCAACTGGGACCAGCTGCTCGGCGAAATCGGACTCGGCAACCGGCTGGCGGCGGTGGTGGCGCGTCAACTCGTGCCGGAGGCGCCCAAGGCCGAAGCCGGGGAGGAGCATCGTTTCTTCGGACTGTTCAAGCGCCGGCCGGCGCGCGACAAGGCGCCGACGCTCGCCATCCGCGGCACCGAGGGCGTGGTGGTGACCTATGCACGCTGCTGCCGGCCGATACCGGGCGATCCGATTCTCGGTTTTCTGTCCGCGGGGCGCGGGATCGTGGTGCACACCGAGGATTGTCCGAACGTGGCCAAGTTCCGCAAGCACCCGGAACAGTGGATCGACGTGCAGTGGGAAAAGGACATCCAGACCGTGTTCCCGGTGAGCATCCGGGTCGAGGTCAAGAACCAGCGCGGCGTGCTCGCGGCGATCGCGGCGGCCATCGCCGAGCAGGGCGCCAATATCGACACCGTCACGTTCGACGATCGCGACGGCCAGTACACCACCATGGACTTCACGCTCGAAGCGCGCGGCCGCGGGCATCTGGCCCAGATCATGCGTCGCATCCGGGCGATCGAATCGGTGGTGCGGATCAACCGCAAGAAGGGTTGACGTTCTTCAGAAATCTGAAATCAGCAGTGCCCCACTACTAAGGAGCAGGCGTGAAAAGAACGATTGTCAAAACCAACAAAGCCCCCCAGGCCATCGGCCCATATTCCCAGGCCGTCAAGGCCGGTGACACGGTTTATCTCGCCGGTCAGATTCCGCTGATTCCGGAAACCATGACGCTGGAGAGCGGCGACATGCGCGCGCAAATCCAGCGCGTATTTGAAAACCTGGGCGCGGTGGCCAAGGCTTCCGGCGGCAGCCTGCAGGACGTGGTGAAGCTCAACGTGTTTCTCATCGATCTGGCGTATTTTCCGCTGGTGAACGAAGTGATGGCGCAGTATTTTCGCGAACCCTATCCGGCGCGCGCGGCGGTCGGCGTTGCCGCGCTGCCCAAGGGCGCGGCCGTGGAGATGGACGCGATTTTGGTTCTGGATAAACCTGCCACAACATCAAAAAAATCCAAGGCGCGGTAAAAGCAGCAAGACGAAAAGTCGCCGCTGACCGCCACACGTCCTCGCACTTCCGGCCCTCATCAGCCGTACCCTCCGGCGTGATTCGATAATTATGGATATTGCCTCACTGCCGGTGACCAGTCTCAAGGGAGTCGGACCCAAGCTCGCGGAAAAGCTTAAACGCCTCGGCCTGCACACCGTGCAGGACGTTCTGTTCCATCTTCCCCTGCGTTACCAGGACCGCACGCGCGTTCTGCCCATGGGCGGTCTGCGGCCCGGGATGGAGGCCGTGGTCGAGGGCGAGATCGAGCTGGCGGACGTGGTGTTCCGCGGCCGGCGCAGCCTGATCTGCCGCGTGAGCGACGGCACCGGCCATCTGCATTTGCGGTTTTTTTATTTCAGCGCCGCGCAACAGGCGAACCTTACGCGCGGCCGCCGTCTGCGCCTGTTCGGCGAGGTTCGCTTCGGTCCCGCGGGTCTCGAGATGATTCATCCCGAGTACGAATTCACCGATGGCGCTCAGCCCGCCAAGGTGGAGGAAAACCTGACGCCGGTGTATCCGGCCACCACCGGCGTGCATCAACTGAGCCTGCGCAAACTCGCGCGCCAGGCGCTGGAAAAATATCTGGAAAAAATCGAGGAATGGCTGCCGCCCGCCGTATTGCAGGAGCTGCGTCTGCCCACGCTGACCGAGGCGCTGGCGCTGGTGCATCAGCCGCCACCGCACACCCCGGTGGAGTTGCTGGCGCAGGGCAAACATCCGGCGGTCACGCGCCTCGCCTTCGAAGAACTGCTGGCGCATCACCTGAGTCTGAAGCGTCTGCGCGCGCAAGTGCAGACGGAAAGCGCGCCCGCCATGAGCGGGGAAGGCAAGCTGATGCCGCAGTTGCTCGCGCGTCTGCCGTTTCAGCTCACGCGCGCGCAGCAGCGGGTGCTGGATGAAATCCTGACCGATCTGCGAAAGGCGCATCCGATGCAACGCCTGGTGCAGGGCGACGTCGGCTCGGGCAAGACCATCGTCGCCGCCTGCGCGAGCCTGGGCGTCATCGAAAGCGGCTTGCAAGTGGCGGTGATGGCGCCGACCGAGCTGCTCGCCGATCAGCACCTGCGCAATTTTTCCGCCTGGCTCGAGCCGCTCGGTGTTGTCGTGGCCGGTCTCTCCGGCAAGCTCAACGGCCGTGCGCGCCAGGACGCGCTCGAAAAAATCGGATCGGGCCAGGCCGACATTGCCGTCGGCACCCAGGCGCTGTTTCAGGAAGACGTCGAATTTGCCGACCTGGGACTCATCATCGTCGATGAGCAGCACCGCTTCGGCGTGCATCAGCGCCTCGCGCTGCGCGAGAAGGGGCGCGTGGGCTCGCGCCGTCCGCATCAGCTGATCATGACGGCCACCCCGATCCCGCGCACCCTGGCCCAGAGCCTCTATGCCGATCTCGACGTGTCGGTGATCGACGAGCTGCCGCCGGGACGCAAACCGGTCGAGACCGTGGCGCTTCCGGCCGCACGCCGCGCCGATGTCGTCAGCCGCATCCACGACGCCTGCACCGCCGGCCGCCAGGCCTACTGGGTTTGCCCGCTGATCGAGGAGTCGGAGACACTCGAACTGGAAACCGCAACCGATACCGCGCAGGCGCTGCACGAAGCGCTGCCCGAACTCAAGGTGGCGCTGATCCACGGGCGCATGAAGCCGCCGGAAAAGGAAAAAATCATGGCCGCGTTCAAGCGCGGCGAGATCAACCTGCTGGTCGCCACCACCGTCATCGAAGTGGGCGTGGATGTGCCTAACGCCTCGCTCATGATCATCGAAAATGCCGAGCGGTTGGGGCTGTCGCAATTGCATCAACTGCGCGGGCGCATCGGCCGCGGCCAGGCCGAAAGCCACTGCGTACTGCTGTATCAAGCGCCGCTGTCGGAGATGGCGCGGGCGCGGCTCGCGGCGGTGCGCGAGACCAGCGACGGGTTCGAGATCGCGCGGCGCGACCTGGAGATGCGCGGCCCGGGAGAGGTGCTGGGCACGCGCCAGGCCGGCATGCCGCAATTTCACATCGCCGACCTGCTGCGGGATCATGCCTTGCTTCCGCGCGTGCAGCAGTTGGCGGACCTGCTCCTCAAGGAACATCCCGAGAGCGTGGACCCGATCGTGCGGCGCTGGCTCAGCGGCGCCGATACCTACGGCAACGTCTGAAAATCCGGAACGCTAGAATTCGCGCGCCAGCATCAGCGTCAGGAAATCTTCGCCCATGTTCGGGCCGTGCCATTGAGCCAAAACTGTTTGCCCGTTTGAGTAGTGCGTCTCGCCGATGGACAGGTCGTATTTTCCGAATTTGCGCCCGAACGCGAGGCGCACCATGAATTGCCCGGTGGTGCCCAGATGATCCGTGGTGTGGTCGACCACGCCGATCCCGAGTGTCCCGGCGAAATAATATTCGTTGAAAGTTTCCAACGCACGACGCGCGCGAACGTGAGCGCGCGTGTTGCGAGTCGAACCGTTCCAGTAGCCGAGCGTGAGATCATAGAGGCTTTCGCGGTTGAACAGTTTGGGCGCGTTTTTCTGGTAAGAGAGAAACACGGCGTTCGATCCTTGCGACACGATGTTCCCGCGTCCCACCGCGACGGCCAGCATGTCGGCTGCGGCGATTGACGGACACAGCAGCAAGCCGGCGCCCAAGAAAAAAACCGACTTGAGCCATGCGCGCGGGACCGACGTCAAAATGTTCACTTATTTCTCCGCAAAATGATTGTTGTTCTTAAATTGCGCGTGGGCGTGGCACGGCCTCTTCTCTATATGATTTCCCAAAGGAAGGTGGGATGAACAGCGCCCCTGTTTCCGCTGACCGGATAGGTCGTTTCTGCTACGATTCGGCACCCATAAATCATTGATAACATTGCATGGCAATTGTGAGCCCGGTGTCGCCACGATGCACGGAGCCGCTGTGGCGACCGGTCCGGCGGCTCAACCGCGCCGGGATCCCGGAAAAATACCTTCCGTGGCTGCTGGATCCGGCCTCGCTCACCGAGCGCCTGATCGGTCATTGCCGCCAGCACTTTCATGTCCAATTGCTCGACCAGCGGCGCGCGCGTCCGCTGTGCAGCGAGGCGCGCGCGGTCGGCATGCGGCACGGTACGCGTGCCGTGGTTCGCCAGGTGCAGCTGATGTGTGGCGATACGCCGTGGGTCTACGCGCGCACGATCATTCCACCGCCGACGCTGGCGCGCAAATTCCACCGCTTCGCCCGTCTCGGCACGCGTTCCCTCGGGGCGGTGCTGTTCGCCGACCCGTCGATGCAGCGCAGCGAGGTGGAAGTCACCTGTCTTACTCCCACCGATTTACTCTACGGCCTGGCGGCGCGCCATCTGCGCGCCAAACCCGCGGTGATCTGGGGCCGGCGTTCGCTGTTCCGGCTCGGCGGCAAGCCGCTGCTGGTGTGCGAGTTTTTTCTGCCGGACATTCCTGAATTCATGGAATGATGATCGTGGAACGGCTCAAGGACTATGCGCGGCTGATGCGCCTGCACCGGCCGATCGGCATCC
Organism: uncultured Gammaproteobacteria bacterium; assembly: GCA_963750625.1. Classification (GTDB taxonomy): domain Bacteria; phylum Pseudomonadota; class Gammaproteobacteria; order Acidiferrobacterales; family Sulfurifustaceae; genus Sulfuricaulis. The sequence goes on from CAVVRV010000008.1 coordinate 19,675, forward strand.
TGCTGCTGCTCTGGCCGACACTGTGGGCGTTGTGGATCGCCGCACACGGCCGGCCCGATCTGCACGTGCTCGCCGTGTTCGTGCTGGGCGTGGTGCTGATGCGCTCCGCCGGTTGCGTGATCAACGATTACGCCGACCGCGATTTCGACCCGCACGTGGAACGCACGCGCGACCGGCCGATCGCCGCCGGACGCGTCAGCCCGCGCGAAGCGCTCGTGCTTTTTGCGGCGTTGTGTCTCATCGCGTTTGCGCTGGTGCTCACGCTCAACCGCCTGACCATCCTGCTTTCCTTCGCCGGCGCGTTTCTCGCCGCGTCCTATCCGTTCGTCAAGCGTTTCACGCACTTGCCGCAGTTCTATCTCGGCGCGGCATTTGGCTGGGGTATCCCCATGGCGTTTGCCGCCCAGACCGGCGGTATTCCGCCCGTGGGCTGGATACTGTTTGCCGCCAACGTGTGCTGGGCGGTGGCTTATGATACGGCCTACGCCATGGTGGACCGGGACGACGATCAAAAGGTCGGGGTGAAATCCACCGCCATCCTGTTCGGCCGCCACGACCGCGTGATGGTGTTGCTTTTCCATGTTCTCACGCTGTCGCTGCTGGCGTACTCGGGCGCGCTCGCTGGCCTGGGTTTGCGGTATTATGCCGGCTTGGCGGCGGCATTCGGGTTCGCGCTGTATCAGCAACACCTGATGCGCGAACGCACGCGTGACGGTTGCTTTCGCGCTTTTCTGAACAACAATTGGTTCGGCGCCGCGGTGTTCGCCGGACTGGTGCTGCATTATCTGTGGGAGACAATGGCATGAAACTGTATGGGTCGCTGACTTCGCCCTACGTGCGCAAGGTCCGCATCCTGATCCGGGAAAAGAATCTCGCCTGCGAGTTTGTCGTGGCCGATGCCTGGGCCGCGGACAGCCCGATTCCCGCGCTCAATCCGCTCGGCAAGGTACCGGCGCTGGCGCTCGACAATGGCGATGTCCTTTTTGATTCTCCGGTGATCGTCGAGTATCTCGATTCGCTCAAGGCGCCGGCGCTGCTCCCCGTCTCGGGCGCGGCGCGCTGGGAGACGCTGCGCTGGCAGGCGCTGGCCGACGGCATGCTGGACGCCACCGTGAGCCGCCTGCTCGAATTGCGGCGGCCCGCTGAACAACAGTCGGCTGAAAACGTCCGGCGTCAGGAAGACAAGATCGCGCGCTCGATTGAATACACCGAGCAGCGCCTGAGCCGGGAGTCGTGGCTCATGGAGAATCGTTTCACCCTGGCCGACCTGGTCATGGCGGTGGCGCTCGAATACATCGACTTCCGCTACCCGCACAACTGGCGCGGCCGCCACGCGCGGTTGGCGCAGTGGCTCGCCGGCGTGAGCGCGCGCCCGTCGCTGATCGAAACCCGGCCACCCGGCATGGAAAAGAAATAGGAATCAGAACGGAATTCCTGACATGACTCTGGGCGTTCTTCTCATTGCGCTGCTCGTTATCCTGATCGGTGCGGAAACCTTCACCAATGCCCTCGAGCACCTGGGAGAGCGGCTTAAAATCTCCGAAGGCGTGACCGGTTCCATATTCGCGGCGGTGGGCACGGCCCTTCCCGAGACCATGGTGCCGATCGTGGCGATCCTTTCCACCGCGAGCACCCAGGAGGTGCGCGAGGAGGTGAGCGTGGGCGCGATCCTGGGAGCGCCGCTGATGCTGTCCACGCTCACGCTGTTCCTGATGACGGTCTTCGCCGTACACAAGCGCGGCTGGCAGGACGAGTTCCATCCCGAGCGCTCCGGACTGACGCGCGACCTGCAGTGGTTTCTGCTGGCCTTCGGCATGAGTGCGGCCGCGATATTCGTCCCGCATCACGCGACCTGGATGCGTGCATTGATCGCGCTATCGCTGGTGCTTGTCTACTTCATCTACCTCATGCTCACCATCCGCGCCTCGGCCAGCCTGGTGGCTGACGGACATGCCACCAAGGCGGGTGAGCCGCTGTTCCTGGTGCGGCTGATGGGGCGCATCAACGTGCCGGAAAACCTGTTCACGGTGCTGGTGCAGCTGGGGATGGGATTGGCGCTGATCGTGTTTGGTGCGCATGGTTTCGTGCAGGGCGTGGAGCAGTTGTCCGCCTGGCTCGGCATCTCGGCGCTGGCGCTGGCGCTGCTGATCGTGCCGGTCGCCACCGAATTGCCGGAGAAGATCAACAGCATTATCTGGATCCGCAAGCGCAAGGACACGCTCGCCTTCGGCAACATTACCGGCGCCATGGTGTTCCAGGGCTCGCTCCTGCCCGCGCTCGGGATTTTGCTGACGCCCTGGGAGCCGCGCCGGGAGGTGATGGCGGGGCTGGCCCTGACCATCGTCGCCAGCGCCTATTTGTTATTCATGTTGCGCCGCGGGAATCTTCGCCCCAAGCATCTTTTATTCAACGGATTTTGTTATCTCGCTTATCTGATCACCGTGCTGATATAGCCACCGGATTCCGTGGCGCTGGGCGCCATCCTCGTGCTGGTCGGCGGGCAATAGCCTAGAATAGGCCGCCAGGATTTCAAGGCTGGAACGGCGGTAATCATGGCGGAAAAAGACACAACCCCGGCGCGTTATGCGGTGATGGGCAATCCCGTCGCCCACAGCAAGTCGCCGGTGATACACAAGCAGTTTGCGCACCAGTTCGGCCATAACATCGAATACACCGCCTTGTGGGTCGATACCGACGGTTTTGCCGAGGCGGTCGAGCAGTTTCGCGCCGAGGGCGGCAAGGGGCTCAACATCACCGTGCCGTTCAAACTCGAGGCGTATCGGCTCGCGGACAATCTGAGCGATCGCGCGAAACTCGCCGGCGCGGTCAACACGATCCGTTTCGAGCCCGACGGAAAAATCTTCGGCGACAACACCGACGGCACCGGCCTGGTGCATGACCTGACGAAGAACCTGAACGTTCTCCTGCGAGGCAAAAAAATTCTGGTGCTGGGCGCGGGCGGCGCCGCCCGCGGCGCGCTCGGGCCGCTGCTCAAGCAGAATCCCGCCGTGCTCGTCATCGCCAACCGCACGGTTTCCAAGGCGAAGGAACTCGCCAAGACCTTCGCGCATATCGGCAAGGTCGAGGCCGTTGGCTACGACGATCTTGGTCGGCAAGCGCTTCGATGTCGTGATCAACGGCACGAGCGCGAGTTTGAAAGGCGAGGTGCCGCCGCTGCCGGTGAACCTGTTCACCTCCGGGGCGGTCGCCTACGACATGATGTACGGCGACAAGCCCACGCCGTTCCTGGAGTGGGCCATGCTGCACGGCGCCGCGACCGCCGCCGACGGCCTCGGGATGCTGGTGGAACAGGCGGCGGAATCGTACATGCTCTGGCGTGGCGTGCGGCCGGAGACGAAACATGTGATCGCCGCCTTGCGGAAGGGCGGATAATTTTTCGGCGGCATGAATCTCTTGATTATCTGTGGCGGGTTGTCATTCTCCCGGCCCGGGATCCAAGTCGTCAGCGGCCGCCATCAAGAACTATCGTGCCGGGTCAATAATTGTCACTAACACGCGCGAGAGCGCCGGGCACCATGTCGTTGCCGCACCCACCGGTAATATCCATTTTGCGCAATACGTGGTAAACCGCGCCCTGTGTCACACCCAGGCGCTGGGCGATCAGGGAATTCGATAAACCCTGGCGTTTGAGTTTGATGACTTTCACGGGATCAAGCTTGCGGAACGGTCTCGACATGGTCTCCCCCTGGTTCAGGCAATGAGTGAAATTCGCTATACATGTTCAGCTTGATTCGTGCTTCACGTCCGCCCGCTGTTACGGTTTTTATCAAGCTGATTCGAAACGTCCGCGCGCCGGTGCGGTTTCGTCGGCAGGTAGCGGCCCGGGAAAAGCACTTCCAGCGGAATGCCGGTGATATCGGAAACGCGTTTTTCGACGCGGGCGCTGATGTATTTGCGCGTCAGCACCTGTTGCACGGATTGCGGTCCGAACAGACCCAGCTCTTCGGCCACCCGGGTGAGGGTGTAGCCCTTCTTGGCGAGCGCGTATTTCATATCCAGGTAATCCATTCTTGTTCTTCCTTGTGTTAGGATTTAGCTGAAGTTATTCAGCATTACCTTTTCATGTCCTTGTCAAGAAAGCATGGTGCAAAAAATTACACCTGTCAATACAGGTAGTGTAAAAAGTTCATCACCGGGACGTCTGAAGGAAGAGCGCACACGGCTCGGCCTGAGCCAGTCGGCACTGGCCGAGTCGCTGGGGGTGACCAAATGGACGGTGATCAACTACGAGAGACCGGGCGGCCGCGGCACGCCGATCCCGGCGGACCTGCTTTCCGCCTGCGCCCGGCTGGGCATGGACGTGCAGTACATCCTCACCGGCGTGCCTTCGACCAACCTGAACCGGGTGGCGGAGGAGGCCGGGGCCTACCGGGTGGAGCGGAAGGGATCCGCCGCGCTGTCGAAGGAAGAGCAAAAACTGCTGGAAAAATACCGCCGTCTCAAGCCGCAACAGCGCAGCACGCGCAGGCGATCGTATCCACCCTGGTTTCGACGGAGGGGACGGGGAAAAGAAAACCGGCGCGGCGGAAACCGCGCGCAAAACGCTGAGACGGAAGGGCGCCCTCGCTTACTTCAGGTAATCGTTTTTCAGTTTCACGTAATGCCCGGCCGAGTACTCGAACCAGGCCTTTTCTTCCGCGGTCAGTTCGCGCACGCGCTTCGCCGGGCGGCCCATCCACAGATAACCGCCTTCGAGTTCCTTGCCTTCGGTGACCAGGCTGCCGGCGCCGAGGAAGGCACCGGCGCGCAGGATCGCGCCGTCGAGGATGGCGGAACCCATGCCGATGAGGCAACGCGACTCGACGGTGCAGCCGTGAATGATGCACTGATGGCCGATGGTGACATCGTCGCCGACCACCACCGCCCAGCCTCCCGGCACGCCCTCGTACTCATGCGTCCCGTGGAGGATGCTGCCGTCCTGGATGTTGGTGCGCGCGCCGATGCGGATGTAATTCACGTCGCCGCGCACCGAGCACATGGGCCAGATGGACGTGTCCTCGCCGACGACGACATCGCCGATGACGGTTGCCGCCGCGTCGATGTAAACCCGGGGCCCGATCGTGGGCAGGATGTTCTTGTAGGGACGGATGGCCATGGCCGCGATTATAGAAAAAAACCGGCGCGCTACGCCATCCACGACAGCGGCGGTTCGTCGAGCGCCGCGGCCTGCTGTTTGAGCGTCGAGCACCTGCTCCTCCCAGTAACGCCGCGTGTTGAACCAGGGAAAGTTGCGCGGGAACGCGGGGTCGTCCCAGCGCTCCGCGAGCCAGGCCATGTAGCGCAGCATCCGCAGCGTGCGCAGCGGTTCGATCAGGCGCAGTTCGGCGGAATTGAATTCCATGAACTCGCCGTAGCCGGACAGCACGTCGGCCAGCTGGAGTTCCATTTCCTCGCGCTCGCCGGAGAGCAGCATCCACAAATCCTGAACCGCCGGGCCCGTGAGGCAGTCGTCGAAATCCACCAGATGCGGGCCGGTGTCGGTCCAGAGAATGTTGCCGAGGTGGCAGTCGCCATGCAGGCGTATCCACGCGGCATCGTCGGCGGCGCGAAACGCGGCTTCGATGGGCGGGAACAGATAAGCCGTGATGGCGAAGAACGACTCGCGCAATTCCTCCGGCACGATATCGTGCTGTTTCAGATAGCGCACCGACCGGTGGCCGAATTCCTCGATGCCGAGGCGCGCCCGGTGGCGGAACGGCTCGGCCGCGCCCAGCCGGTGCAGCCGGCCGAGATAGCGGCCGAGCAGGGCACGGTCCTCGCGCGAGTTCAATTCCGGCGCGCGTCCCGGCTGCCACGGAAAGACGGCAAAACGAAAACCGCCGTAATGATTGAGCGTCGCGCCATCGCGGCGCGCCAGCGGCGCCACGGCGGGGATTTCGTGTTCGGCCAGCTGCTGCGCGAAGAGGTGTTCTTCGAGGATGGTGGCCTCGTCCCAGCGGCCGGGGCGGTAGAACTTGGCCACGCAGGGCGCGCCGTCCTCGGTATCCACACGGTAGACACGGTTTTCGTAGCTGTTGAGCGCGAGCAGCCCCCCGGTACAGCGCATGCCATAGGTTTCCACGGCCTCAAGGATGATCTCGGGCGTCAGCGCGTCGTAGGGGTGGGATGCAGAGTGGGGGGCGGTCATCAGGGCGGCACGTTATAATAGTTCTGCATGGAAAACACCTCTCTCGCCGCCAACCCCCTGCTCGATCTCACGCAACCGCCCCGTTTCAGTGCCATTCTGCCGGAACACGTCGGCCCGGCGCTGGAGCAGGTGTTGGCGGAAAATCGCCGTGCCCTGGAAAACCTGCTCGCCGCCGGGGCTGTCCGCAGCTGGGACAGCTTCGCCCAGCCGATCGAGGATATGCGCGAGCGGCTCGTGCGCATGTGGTCGCCGGTGTCGCACCTGCACGCGGTCATGGACAGCGAAACGCTGCGCGCGGCGTACAACGCCGGTCTGCCGAAGGTCACCAACTACTTCACGGAACTGGCGCAGGACGAGCGGCTTTACGCCGGTTACAAGACCATCGCCGCGAGCCCGGAATTTTCAAAACTGACCCAGGCGCAAAAAAAGATCATCGAAAACACCCTGCGCGATTTTCGTCTCGCCGGCGCGGAACTGCCGCCGAAGGAAAAGGCGCGCTTCAAGCAGCTGCAACAGGAGATTGCGGCGCTGCACAGCAAGTTCACGGAAAACGTGCTCGACGCCACCCAGGCCTGGGACTTGCGTCTCAGCGACGAACAGGATCTGGCCGGTTTGCCCGAGACCGCGCGCGCCATGTCCAGGCAGGACGCACAGGAAAAAAATCTGGAAGGATGGCGCTTCACGCTCGAGGGACCGTCGTTTATCGGCTTCATGACCTATGCCGACAACCGCGAGCTGCGGAGACAGATGTACGAGGCCTTTACCACGCGCGCGAGCGATCAGGGACCGACGGCCGGGAAATGGGACAACAGCGAGCTGATCGTGCGCCTCTTGAAGCTGCGCCGCGAGTCGGCGCAGTTGCTCGGGTTTGCGAACTACGCTGAATACGCCTTGCAAACGCGCATGGCCAAGACCGTCCCCGAGGTGATGGATTTTCTGAATGACCTTGCAGCGCGCGCCAGGCCCGCGGCGCGGAAGGATTTCGATGAGCTCAAACGCTTCGCCCGCGAGGCGCACGGCGTGGAGCAGCTTGAGGTTTGGGACATCGCGTACTATTCCGAGAAGCTTCAGCAAGCCAAGTACTATTTCTCGCAGGAAGACGTCCGCCCCTATTTTCCGGAAACCCGGGTCGTGCCCGGTGTCTTTGAGGTGGTCGGGCGGTTGTATGGCCTGAAGATTACTGAAGTCAAAGGCGTCGAGGTGTGGCACCCGGATGTGCGCTTCTACGAAATCCGCGACACGGCGGGCGAGGTGCGCGGGCGGTTTTACATGGACCTGTATGCCCGGGCCAACAAGCGCGGTGGCGCCTGGATGGACGAGTGCATCAATCGCAAGCGCATCACCGGCGGCGTGCAGGTGCCGGTGGCCTATCTCGTGTGCAATTTCTCGCCGCCGGTCGAAGGCCGCCCGGCGCTGTTTACGCACGACGAAGTCATCACGCTGTTTCATGAATTCGGACACGGCCTGCATCACATGCTCACCCGGGTGGACTACGTCGGTGTCGCCGGCATCAACGGCGTGGCCTGGGACGCGGTCGAATTGCCGAGCCAGTTCATGGAAAACTGGTGCTGGGAGCGTGAGGCGCTGGATCTCATTGCCGGGCATTACCAGAGCGGCGCGAAGATTCCCGACGATCTTTATGCCAAAATGATCGCCGCCAAAAACTTCCAATCGGGGATGCAATTCGTGCGGCAGCTGGAATTTTCCCTGTTCGACATGCGTCTCCACAGCGGCTACGACCCGGAGAGCGGAAAAAGCGTGCAGCAGCTATTGGATGAGGTGCGGTCGGAAGTGGCCGTGATCATCCCGCCCGCGTTCAACCGTTTCCAGAACGGTTTTTCACACATTTTCGCCGGCGGCTACGCCGCCGGTTACTACAGTTACAAATGGGCCGAGGTGTTGTCGGCGGACGCGTTCAGCAAGTTCGAGGAGCGCGGCGTCTTCGATCGAGCCACTGGTCTCGAATTCCTGCAGAATATTCTGGAGCAGGGTGGGTCGCGTGAACCGATGGAATTGTTCGTGAATTTCCGCGGCCGCGCGCCGAAGATCGATGCGCTGCTGCGGCATTCCGGTTTGACGGTTTGACGGGAGGAACCATGACAGGAAGTCATCGCGCTCTGCTGGTGCTGGCCATGTTGGGTATTTTCACCAGCGCCCGGGCGGAAACCTTATATGTCGCCGAGCGCATGCGCATCGGCCTGCGCGCCGAGGCCACGGAAACCGGCGCGGTGGTGAAAACCGTCGAGACCGGTACGCCCCTGGAGGCGATCGAGCGGGTCGAGAATTTCGTGCAAGTTCGCGATCCGCAGGGGACGGTGGGTTGGGCCGAGGCGCGTTATCTCACCCCCGACGCCCCCGCCCGATTGCAACTGGTCAAGCTTCAGGAAGATCTGGCCAGGAGCCGGTCTCAGGCGGCGGAGGCGCAGGCTCAGCTCAAGAAAGCCCAGGCCACCGCGGCAGAACAGGCGGCAACAATTAAAACACTTGAGCAGGAAGTCGCGGACAAACCGGCCATGCCGCCAACGGTGACCCCGGTGCCGGTACCGCCACCCGTCGCGCCGCCGCCGGTCGGCAAATCATCGAAGGACGCCGGTTTTAGCTTCAGCTACCTGTGGCTGGGAATTTCCTTTGCTATGCTAGGGATTGGATTCGCCGCCGGTGTTAAATGGCTGCGCGAGTCCATACGCAAACGATCAGGCGGCATGTATTTGAGGATTTAAACCATGGGACGGATAAACCTGTTGCTTGTCACGGCGCTGATGGCGATCGGAATTCCCGCGGCGCAGGCGGACACCCTGTACAAATGGGTGGACAGCCAAGGCCGTATTTCTTATCACGATCAGCCGCCGCCGGAGGGCGCTGGCTATCGCGTCGAAGAGAAAGTGCTCGGCACCGGCAACAAGCACAAGGAGGACGATACGCTCGCCAAGGTCGTGGAGAAGTATCCGGTCGTCCTTTATTCGGTTCCCGACTGCGGTTCCTGCGACCTCGCGCGCCTCTATCTGCAGAAGCGCAAGGTGCCGTTTACCGAGCAAAACCTGAATGCCAATCCGGAGCTGCAGCAGACCCTCAAGAAAAAAATTGGATCCTTGTCGGCACCCACGACTCATGATCGGTGAGAAAGTCATGAAGGGTTATGTGGAATCCGTGCTGGAAGGTGAGTTGGACGGGGTTGGCTATCCGAAAATCGAGACATCTGAGTCCTCCGCGAGCGAGAGCCAGGGAAATGACAAGGCCCCGGCTTCAAGCGATTCCGGTTACCGTCCCACCCGCCGTTACTAAACCGGCCTGAAGCCGAAGGCCGGATACCCCTGTCCATGAAAATCGCGACATGGAATGTGAATTCCATTCGCGTGCGCCTGCCGCAGGTCCTGGCGTGGCTGCAGAAGGAGGCCCCGGACATCCTGTGCCTGCAGGAAACCAAGATTACGGACGAGGAATTTCCCGCCGCGGCGTTTCGCGATATCGGCTATCAGGCGGTTTACACCGGCCAGAAAACCTACAACGGCGTCGCCACGCTGAGCCGAACAGCGGCCGAAAAAATCATCACCTCGCTGCCCAATGCGGACGGTGTGCAGAAGCGCCTGCTCGCGGCAACTATCGACGGCGTGCGTGTGGTTAACGTGTACGTGCCGAACGGCGAGGAGGTCGGATCGGAAAAATACTCCTACAAGCTTTCCTGGCTCGCGGCGCTGGAAAAATATCTCACCGAAGAATTGAAAGCCCATCCGAAGCTGGCACTGCTGGGGGACTACAATATTGCGCCGGAAGAGCGCGACGTGCACGACCCGAAACGCTGGGAGGGCCATGTGCTTTTCAGCGAAAAAGAGCGTGCCGCGTTTCAGGGCTTATTCCGGCTTGGTTTGCTGGACGTATTCCGGAAGTTCGACCAGCCGGATAAATGCTTCAGCTGGTGGGATTATCGCGCGGGGGCCTTCCACCGCAATCACGGCTTGCGTATCGATCACATCTTGTGCAGCGCCGTCCTGGCGTCGGAATGCCGCGGCTGTCGTATCGATATCGAACCCCGGAAACACGAACGGCCTTCCGACCACGCCCCGGTCGTCGCCGAATTCCATGCCGTATCCTAAGCGCCTCCTGTCCGTTTTTGTCGTCGCCTTCGCCGGTGTTCGTGACAGTATTGATCCGCTCGGGCGACGTGGCCGCGGAGCTTCGGCAATACGCCGATTCCCGTCCTCTGATGGGCACGGTGGTGAGCATGACGGTCGAAGGGCCCCGGCGCGAGGTTCTGGAGCAGGGTGTAAACGACGCGTACCGCGAGATGTCGCGCCTGTCGGACATGATGAATCATTACAACCCCGACAGCGTGGTGAGCCGGATCAACCTCCAGGCCGGCGCGCAGCCGGTGACGGTTCCGCGCGAACTGATGGAAGTGCTGGCCATGGCGCGGCGGGTGTCGGAGCGCAGCGATGGAGCTTTCGATATCACGGTCGGCTCGCTCAAGCTCTGGCGCTTCGATCCGGATAATCCCGTCATGCCATCGCCGGACGAGATCCGGCATGCATTGCCGCTCGTGAACTTCCGCCATGTCATGTTGAATGAAAAGAAGCGGACCGTGCTGCTCAAGCAACACGGCATGCGCATGGATTTGGGCGGCATCGCCAAGCTTTACATTCTGGATGCCGGCATGCAGGCGCTGAAGCGTCGCGGGATCGCGCACGCGATGATCAACGGCGGCGGCGATGTGGTCGTCATGGGGAGTCATCAGGGACGTCCCTGGCGTATCGGCATTCGCCATCCCCGGCGCGGGGATGTGCTGCTTGGCACCGTTGAATTGACGCAGGGCTGGGTGGTGACCTCCGGCGATTACGAGCGTTATTTTTTCAGGGACGGAAAGCGCTATCACCACATCCTCGACCCGCGCACGGGTTATCCCACGGAAGGCCCGCAACAGGTGACGCTGGTCGCGAACGACTTCGAGCAGGTCAACGGCTATACCCTCGCCATCATGGTCCGCGGGACGGCGTGGGGCCGTGCCCTGATTTCGCAGACACCCGGGCTCTCCGGCCTTATCGTCGATCAGGCGGGTCAGCTGTGGAGTTCGCCCGGCATGGAAAAACTCTGGCTTGCCGCTCCAACCCCGCAGCAGCCAGTAAATATAATTCAGATCAATGGGTTAATACGGTTTTCCGACAGCGAAGACTGCAGGTCTATGGCGCCTGAATCTAATTGAGAACGATTTGCATTTAGATTAAGATTATGAAACAATCCCTGGCGTGACATTAAAACCAGAGAAAGGGTAGAGATCATGATCGTCAAATATTGGGTAATGGTGCCGGCGCTGTTGCTGTCGTTGGGGATCGCGCTGCCGCTGCACGCTGAAAACCTGCCGGCCTTTAATCTCACCATCAAGGACGGCCGTTATTCGCCGGAGCAGGTCGAAATCCCGGCTGGCCAGAAGATCAAACTGGTCATCAAGAACGACGGGCCCGGACCGGAAGAATTCGAAAGTTCGGATCTCAACCGGGAAAAAATCATCAAGGCCGGAAAAACCGCGGAAGTCATCATCGGCCCGCTGAAGCCGGGGACATACAAATTCATCGGCGAGTTTCATCCCAAGACGGCCCAGGGCCAGATCGTAGCCAAGTAAGCTCAAATCAGTTCAGGAGTTCAGCGTCATGTTGGCAACCGCCATTATCGTGTTCCGTGAAGTGCTGGAAGCGGCACTCATTATCGGTATCGTGCTCGCCGCCACCCAGGGGCTCGCGCGACGCGGCAGTGGGTCAGCTTCGGCATCATGGCCGGCGTGGCCGGAGCGGGCTTGGTGGCCTGGTTTGCCGATGCGATTTCCTCCGCGCTCGCCGGCGTTGGTCAGGAAGTCTTCAACGCGGGAATCATGCTGTTCGCGGTGCTGATGCTCGGCTGGCACAACGTATGGATGAAACGCCACGGTCGTGAAATGGCGCAGCAGATGCGTGACATGGGCCAGGCCGTCAAGCTCGGCAACCGCTCGATGTATATGCTGGCGGTGGTGATCGGTCTCGCCGTATTACGCGAAGGTTCGGAAGTTGTGTTGTTCCTCTATGGTATCGCCGTCGCACAGCAGGATTCACCCGGTCTGATGTTGTCCGGCGGTCTGCTCGGGTTGTTGTCGGGCGCGATGATGGGCCTGCTCATGTATCGCGGCCTGCTGCGTATCTCGAGCCGGCACCTGTTCACGGTGACGACATGGATGATCACGCTGCTGGCGGCCGGCATGGCCGCGCAGGCGGCCGGGTTCCTGACGCAGGCGGACCTGCTGCCGCCGCTGGTGCAGTCCATGTGGGACACGTCGGGCATCGTGGCACAGAACAGCGTTTTTGGACGCGTGTTGCAGACGCTGGTCGGCTACGCCGATCATCCGAGCGGCATGCAGGTTTTGTTTTACGCCGCCACGCTTGTCAGCATCGCTGTGCTCATGCGTTTTTACGGCAGCGCTCCTTCCGCTTCCGCAAAAGTCCAGCCGGTAAACGCCGTCGGAACCTAGCCGAGCAGAAACATATTTGATTCATTCTGCCGGCATTTTTTTGCCTTCTAAATGTAAATAATTCTCATTACTATATAATAGGAAAAAAACCATGAAATTCAACAACATTAAATCCATTCCATGGCTCGCGAGCCGCACGCTTTTGGGAGGCACGGCACTGTTGCTCAGTCATGCCGCACACGCCCTCAATTATTTCGAACTCGAAGTCTATCCGTACAAAACCGCCGCCCAAGGTGAAGTGGAGCTGGAAAACTTCACGACCTACACGCGCCGGGGAAGCCAGGACATGCCGGTGCCAGACAACAACAAGGGACTGACCCGCACTTCGTTCGAAGCCAGTTACGGCGTCACCGAAAAAACCGAAATCGCCGGCTACGTCGATTATTCGCGCGCCCGCGGCCAGAACGACTGGGATCTCAAGGCGAGCCGCTGGCACGCACGCACACGTTTTGCCGAAAAGGGCGAACTGCCGGTGGACCTCGGTTTGTACGCCGAAGTCGAATTCCCGCGCAATGATGACAATGATGCCGAACTGGAGTTGCGCGGCATTATCGAGAAGGATTTCGGCAAATGGACGCTCGACGTCAATCCGATATTCGAGAAAGTCCTGAAGGGCGCGGAAGAGGATGATCGGCTGGGAGCTTGCAGTACGCGGCTTCAGTGATCTACCGGTTCGATGAACGTTGGCATCCGCGCCTGGATTTTTTCGGCGACTTCGGGACGTTGCGTGATTTCGAAGGCCGGGATGAACAGAAACACCTGATTTCTCCCGCCGTGGACATCATGTTCGGACATGGACTGTCTGCCAGTCTCGGTGTCGCTTATGGACAGACCAAGGCGAGCGAGCAGCAACTGGTGCGGGCCCGGGTTGAATGGGAATTTTGAGAATCGGGTCTGGGCGCTACGCGCTGGAACCGGAACAGCAATGAAAATCTGAGGAGCAAAACAATGCATACGTTTAGTCGGTCAGTGGTTGTTGGAATAGCGTTAGGTCTTGCCGGTCTGCCGACGATTTCGGGCGCGGTGGAATATCCCATCGGTCAGCCGCAGCAACGCACGGCATGGAGATTGGCGCCGTGTATCTGCAACCAATCGACATGGAGCCGGAAGGCATGATGCGCAAGGCGGCGGAATCGGACATGCACATGGAGGCCGATATCCATGCCTTGGGCGACAACCCGAACGGATTTGGAGAGGGCGCGTGGATTCCGAGCTCTGCTGGTCAAGTACGAGATCAGCAAGAGTCGGCAGCGACTGGAAGACCGCCGGCGACTTCATGCCGATGGTGGCCAATGACGGTCCGCATTACGGCGACAACGTCAAGCTCGCCGGCCCCGGCAAGTACCATCTCAAGTACACCATCTATCCTCCGAACGCCCCGGAGAACCCCTACGGCAAGCACTTCGGCCGCCACACCGATCGCCTCACCGGCGTGCGCCCCTGGTTCAAGACCTTCACGGTCGAGTACGACTTCACCTTCGCCGGCATCGGTAAGAAGGGAGGCTATTAATGAAGCCCTGCTCGCTGCGCTCGTTCGTCCTGGCATATCGAATGGGCGCGCCGCTATTACGTCGCGGCGCTCTGGCCGGCGCCGTCGGTCTGGCACTCGCCGGCGCCGGATCGGCGTTCGCCGCCGAACCCTCGAACGCGGAACTGCTCGAGCGCATCAAGCGTCTCGAGAAAAAGAACGAGGACACTGGAGAAGGCGCTGGAAGGCGGGCGTGTCAGCGAAAACGAACCGGAACTCGCCACGCGCCTGAAGGCCGTGGAGTTCCAGACACTCTCGATGCAGAAGCAGGCGCGCACGATCGAATCGCTCGAAGGCATTACCGCGGGCGTCTCGTTCACGACCGTGGCGCAAAACGCCAGCGGCAGCGCCACCACCGACGGATCGAGCGAGAGCCAGTGGAACTACCGCACCGACGTTTCCGTGAGCCTGCCCGGCGGCGAGATCGGCAACGCCGAAGGCAAGCTGTTCGCGCACTTCCGCATGGGCCAGGGCGACGGGCTTACGCGTATCCTGCCCACGTTCGGCGGCGTCAACGCGACCGGTTTCCACGTCCAGGGGGCGCGGCCCGACGATGACGCCACCGTGTTGCTCGCGCAAGCCTGGTACCAGCTCGACGTGCCGTTGCCGCTCGGCGGCTTCAAGCCGCAATCGCGCGAAAAACTCAGCTTCAACTTCGGCAAGATGGACCCGTTCCTGTTCTTCGACCAGAACACCATCGCCGACGACGAGACCACGCGCTTCCTCAATACCGCGTTCGTGCACAACCCGCTGCTCGACGCCGGTGGAGACGTGGGCGTGGATAGTTTCGGCTTCACGCCGGGATTGCGCTTCGCCTATCACAACGAGACGGAAAGGCCGCTCACCTGGGACGCCTCGCTCGGCGTCTTCGGCGCGGGCAGTGGCGCACAGTTCTCGAACAGTTTCGAGAAACCCTTCGTCATCGCTCAGCTCGAGACAGCACAAAAATTCTTCGGCGGTCTGAACGGTCACTACCGTTTCTACCTGTGGCGCAACGGCCAGGCCACGCCCTACGCCAACGAAGCGGACACCACGACCGAGGTCCACACCGGCTGGGGACTGAGCGTGGACCAGCGCGTCGGCGACGCCACGACGTTGTTCGGCCGCTACGGCCACCAGACCAAGGGCAAGGTGCGTTTCGACCGGGCGCTCACGCTGGGCGCCGAGTTCGGCGGAAGTTACTGGGACCGAGGTGCGGATGCCGTGGGCGTGGCCGTCGGACAAATGCGCACCAGCGCGGACTTCCGCAACGATGCACCGATCCTCGACGCCGATGCCGACGGCAACGCCCGATTTCGGTTATGCCGCGAGCGGCGCCGAGCAGGTCATCGAGCTGTATTACCGCTGGCGCATCAACAAGCAGTTCGAGCTGTCGCCGGACCTGCAGCATGTCAGCCGCCCCGCCGGCAACGGCGCGGCAAACGACGTCAACCTGATCGGTCTGCGCGCCCAGCTCACGTTCTGATTTACGACAGCCCCCGGCAAAGGAGACGTCTCATGATCATTCGTCACACCCAGTTCGTCATCGCCACCGCGCTGTGGCTCGCCGCCGGCTCCGGGTTCGCGGGGGCCGAGGAATTGCTTACGCTCAAGCTCACGGCCAAGGGCGGACACTTTCACCCGGAGACCATCGAGGTTCCCGCCGGCGCGCGCTTCAAGATCGTCATCACCAACGAGGGGCCGGGCCCGGAAGAGTTCGAATCCGATAACCCGCGCCGGGAAAAGGTGCTGGGGGCGGGGGCGACTTCGTTTCTGGTGTTTCCCGCGCTCAAGCCGGGGGTTTATCCGTTCTATGGCGAGTTTCATCCCGAGACGGCGAAGGGCCGGATCGTCGTCAAGTGATCTGAAAGGCGCGGCGGATATTCGAACATGGATACGCAAGTCGACAGCGTCGTCGTAAGTCCGGTCACGTTCATCCGCCGTAAAGCCGGTTGGTTACAGGCGTTGGGCGATGCCATGCAGCGGCATCGTTCCGTCATTCAGGCCATCCAGTGGACGGTGGTCGTGGTTTATTTTGCGCTGGTGATTATTCCGGCGTTTCTGCCGTTGCCGCCGGACTCGGCGCACATATATGACAATCTCACGCGTCTGGCGCAATTCGCGTTCTGGGGCGTATGGTGGCCGTTCGTGATGGTGTCCATGATGCTCATGGGGCGCGTGTGGTGCGGCGTGTTCTGTCCGGAAGGCTCGCTCACGGAACTCGTCAGCCGCCGCGGCCTGCAATACCCGATCCCGCGCTGGATTCGCTGGGGCGGCTGGCCGTTCGTGGCCTTCGTCATGACCACCGTGTTCGGCCAGCTGCTGAGCGTGTACGAGTATCCCAAGGCCACCCTGCTGATCCTCGGCGGCTCGTCGCTCATGGCGCTCGCGGTGGGCTATGTGTACGGGCGCGGCGCGCGCGTGTGGTGCCGCTACCTGTGTCCCGCCAACGGCGTGTTCGGGTTGCTGGCGCGTCTGGCGCCGGTGCATTTCCACGTGGACCGCGCGGCATGGAGATCGAAACCGGCCAGCACGCCCGCGGTCGCGTGTGCCACGCTCATCGACATTCCGCGCATGACCGGCGCTTCCGCCTGCCACGCCTGCGGCCGTTGCAGCGGGCATCGCGACGCGGTGCAGTTGGCGGCGCGCTCGCCCAACGCCGAGGTGCTGAGGCTTTCACCCGGCGCGGTTTCACGCTGGGAGGTGATCCTGCTGCTGTTCGGCGTGCTCGGCGTGGCGCTCGGGGCGTTTCAATGGAGCGCGAGTCCCTGGTTCGTGGCGCTGAAGCAATCCATCGCCACCTGGCTGGTGGCGCATGACTCCTATGCATTACTGGCCGATAACGCCCCATGGTGGCTGCTGACGCATTACCCCGAGGCGAACGACGTCTTTACCTGGCTCGACGGATTGCTGGTGCTGTTTTATATCGGCACGGTGGCGCTGGTTACCGGCGGCTGGCTGCTGACTGTCGCTGTGGGTGGCGGAAAAATGGCTGGGGCGGCCGGGTGAACGCTGGCGTCTGGCCTATGCGCTCATTCCGCTCGCCGGGATCGGCGCCTTCCTCGGCCTGAGCATGCTCACGGTGACGTTGTTGCGGGCCGAAGGCCTGACGCTCGCCTGGGTTTCCGGTGCCCGCGCCGCGCTGCTGATCGCGGCGGTGGGCTGGAGCGCGTGGCTCGCATGGCGCATGCTGGCGAAAACCGGAACGACCTATCGGCGGCGCGGTTGGCGTTCGGAACCGTGCTCGCCGGCATGGCACTGCCCGCCGGCATGTGGTTCATTCAGTTCTTTGTATGGTGACGCTGAAAGACAGACAGCGATATATTGTCGGTCATTTCGTTTTATTTTAAGAAGAACACATGCGTGGTGCGACGCACCACGTCCCGGATCTAATCCGGTTACCGGGTGCGGCGGTATTTCCCGCACCGGACTCAAGCAGTGTAATATCTCTCACTAATCGGGGTCGGGGCGGGGACAGTTACCGCCGACCGCCTAAAAAAAACATGAAATACCTGTTGACCACTACGGGGTGCTGTACCGCGATGCTGGCCGCTTTCAGCCTGGGCGCTGAAGCGGCTGATGGTTCGTCGGCACCGGCCTCCATCACCTGCGCCGACCCGGCCGCGGATATCGAGATGGCGCTGATTTCGAAAACCGGACCCACCACCGGGCGCGTGCGCATTACCGGCGTCGTGAAAAACCTCGGCACCGCCACGTGGACTGCCACCAGCCCGTCGCATCGTCTGCAGATGGTGCTCACGCAGAAGGATTCCGAGGCAAACCCGCTGGGCAATCCGGTGCAGCCGCCGATCGCCATTGCCCAATTGTCGCCCGGACAGCAGTTCCGGATCGATCATCAGATGAACTGGGACACGAGCAAGAGCACATCGTATCCCCGGTTCATCGTGAAGTTTTCCGATTCGGGGCGGATCGGCGCTTATCCCGCGCGGTATCATCCGGATTGCCGCACCGACAATAACCGCAAGGAAGTTACCGCGGCCGATATCAACAAACTGTTCGGTCCGGCCGCGCCGTCCGGCAAACCGCTGACGGTCCAGAGTTATCGCCTGCTCGGCGGCGTGGGTGTCAACACGGTGGAAGCGTTGCTCGGTTACAGCAAAACGTCCGCCGCCGCCGGAAAGATCACGGCCTCGGTAGCGGCGCCTTACCGCGGAACCTCCAGCGAGGTTCCGATCGAGGGTAATTCCGGCAGCGCCAGAATCCGGGTGCATATACCCTGCGACATCCAGAATGATTCGACTGTTCCCTCACGCCCCGTGGACATTACCTATCGCTTGTGGGGTTCGCTCGGGTTGCCCGGCAACTCGAGATGGGTGGTGAGTTACAGCACCGAACATTCCATCCCCTATCGCGAGCTGTGCGGCGCCGCACCGGCCACCCGTCCATCCCGATCGTCTTCACGGTAAAGCCTGTTTACGGCCCGCGCGGAAACAAGGCGCGATAGGTCGTCGAATTCCCGTAAAATTTCGCGCGGCTTGGCGCCCGCGGGGGGCTGCGCTATAGTCCCGCCCTCGACACGCTCTCCTGCGGGAGAGACCACGCGGATGATGCGCGTGGCGCCGAAGGCGCAACCCGCCCGGAATCGCTCAGGCAAAAGGACCGCAGGATTCACCATCGGCTGCTGACGCAGCCTTGGGTCGTCTCTGGAGAGAGGCGGGCCGCACGGCTCACCCACCGAAGGGGCTCAAGCTCTCAGGTTACCGGACAGAGGGGCGATGGTTTTTGAAGCCATCGCCCTTTTTGTTTTTTGCGACCAATGCCGGCTTGTCCGACAGGAAAGGTTTCACATGGGTAACCGCACACCGTTATACGACAATCATCTCAAGATGGGCGCCAAGATCGTGGACTTCGGCGGCTGGGACATGCCGCTGCACTACGGCTCCCAGATCGAGGAGCACCACAAGGTGCGGAAAGACTGCGGGCATGTTCGATGTCTCGCACATGAACGTGGTCGACGTGAAGGGCGCCAAGGTCCGCGATTTCTTCCGCCTGCTGCTGGCCAATAACGTCGACAAGCTCAAGACCAAGGGCAAGGCACTGTACAGCTGCATGCTCACCGCCAAGGGCGGCGTGATCGACGATCTCATCGTCTATTACATGGATGACCAGTGGTTCCGCGTGGTCATGAACGCCGCCACGCGCGACAAGGACATGGCGTGGGTGAACGCGGCGGCCAAGGAATTCGGCGGGCTCACGGTCACACCGCGCCACGATCTGGCGATGATCGCGGTGCAGGGACCGAACGCGAAAGAGAAGGTCTATCAGGCCCTGGGCGAAGCGCTGCGCGCGCCGGCCGGCGCCCTCAAGCCGTTTCATGCCGCGACCGTGGGCGAGCTGTTCATCGCCACCACCGGCTATACCGGCGAGGACGGTTTCGAGATCATTCTTCCCGCCAAGGCCGCGCCGTTCACCTGGCAGATGCTGAACGAGGCCGGCGTGCCGCCCATCGGACTGGGCGCGCGCGACACTCTGCGTCTGGAGGCCGGCATGAATCTCTACGGCTCGGACATGGACGAAACCACCACGCCGCTGGAATCGGGCCTGGCCTGGACCGTGGCGCTCGAACCGTCCGACCGGAAATTCATCGGCCGCGAGGTGCTGGATAAACAGAAGGCCCACGGCGTACCGCGCCAGCTGGTCGGGCTGGTGCTCGAAGGCAAGGGCGTGCTGCGCAACCATCAAAAGGTGATCTGCAACGGCGCGGGCGAAGGCGAAATCACGAGCGGCAGTTTTTCGCCCACGCTCAATCAGGCCATCGCGCTGGCGCGCGTGCCGGCCGCGGTGAAAATCGGCGATCGCGCCACGGTCGACCTGCGCGGCAAGCCCGCGACGGTGCGCGTCGTCAAATATCCATTTGTCCGCAATCGGCATATGAGCTAGTGGTCTTTAAAAGCGAGAGGGAATCATGAGCAATATTCCGAAAGATCTTAAGTACACGAAATCGCACGAATGGGTGAAGCTGAACGCCGACGGCAGCGTCACCGTCGGCATCACGCACCACGCCCAGGATCTCATGGGCGACATGGTGTTCGTCGACCTGCCGCAGGCCGGGACCAAAGTCACGAGCGGCAAGGAATGCGGCGTGGTCGAATCCGTGAAGGCGGCCTCCGACGTGTACGCGCCGGTCAGCGGCGAGATCGTCGAGGCCAATGCGACGCTGTCGCCGATTCCCCCGAGACCGTGAACAAGGACTGCTACGGCGCCGGCTGGATGTTCCGTCTCAAGCCCGCGAACAAGGCCGAGCTCGACGGCCTGCTCGACGCCAAGGCCTACGAAGCGCTGGTTGCGTCGAGAAGCACTGATGAACC
This sequence comes from uncultured Gammaproteobacteria bacterium, assembly GCA_963750625.1. Lineage (GTDB taxonomy): Bacteria > Pseudomonadota > Gammaproteobacteria > Acidiferrobacterales > Sulfurifustaceae > Sulfuricaulis. The sequence continues at coordinate 40,146 of CAVVRV010000008.1, forward strand.
GCCAAGACGCAGGCTCAGTGAAATCAGTTTTTCTTGGCGCCTTGGCGCTAGTATAAACTCACAGGATTACGCCATGCCGTTTATTCCGCATACCGACGCCGACATCAAAGCGATGCTGAAAGGCATCGGCGTCAAGTCGATTGACGATCTGTTCGACGAGATTCCCGCGGAGCTCCGCGCCGGCAAGCTGACGCAGGTGCCGGAAGGCCTGAGCGAGATGGAAGTCACGCGCCTGATGCAGGAGCGCGCCGAGACCAGGACGGCGCGTATACCAATTTCATCGGCGCCGGCGCGTACGAGCACCATATTCCGGCGGCGGTGTGGGAGATCGTCACGCGCGGCGAGTTCTACTCCGCCTACACGCCGTACCAGGCCGAGGCCAGCCAGGGCACGCTGCAGCTGCTGTACGAATACCAGACCATGATGGCCTCGCTGACCGGCATGGACGTCTCGAACGCCTCGCTCTACGACGGCGCCTCGGCGCTGGCCGAGGCGGTGCTGATGGCGGTGCGTGCCCATAAGCAAGTCGCGCAAGATTCTGATGCCGCGCAGCGGTGCATCCGATATACCGTCAGCGTGGTGCGCGCCATCGTCACGAACCAGAACATCGAGCTCGTGGAAATGCCGCTGTGCATGGAATGCGGCAACATCATTCCGGAATCGCTCAAGCAGTACGAAGGCGGCGAATTCGCCGCGCTGGTGATACCGCAGCCCAATTTCTTCGGCGTGCTGGAAGAGGTGGATGCACTCACCGACTGGGCGCATGCGCACGACATGCTCGTCATCGGGCTCGTGAATCCGACGGCGCTGGCGCTGCTGACGCCGCCGGGCGAGTGGGGCGCGAAGGGCGCGGACATCGCGGTGGGCGAAGGCCAGCCGCTGGGCGCGCCGCTGTCGTCGCGGCGGACCGTACTACGGTTTCATGTGCTGCAAGGAGGCGCTGGTGCGGCAGATGCCCGGGCGCATCATCGGGCGCACGGTCGACAAGGACGGCAAGCCGGGTTTCACGCTGACGCTGCAGGCGCGCGAGCAGCATATCCGCCGCTCCAAGGCGACTTCGAATATCTGCACCAACCAGGGTCTGGTGGTGACGGCGTCCACCATTTATATGGCGCTGCTGGGGCCGGAGGGACTGGAGCGCGTCGCGCAGTCTTGCCATGCCAATACCCTGGCGCTCATTGAGAAACTCACGGCGATCGACGGTGTGACACGCGTATTCGACCGCCCGGTATTCCACGAGGCGGTGCTGCGGCTGGACGTGCCGGTCCCGGAGACGCTGCGCGCGCTCGAGGCCCAGGGCATACTCGGCGGCTACGATCTGACCGAGCATTACCCGCATCTCGGGCAGTCGCTGCTGGTGTGCGCCACGGAAACCCGCACGCCGGAAGACATCGAGCAATATGCGTTCCATCTGGAACGCATCGTGAGCAGGCGCCGGCTGGACCCGCCGTGCGCCGTCAAAACAAACCCCAACGTCTAATTCTGAGGAGACACGACCATGGCCAAGATCACACTCGCTGGTAACCCCATCAACACCAACGGCGACCTGCCCAAGGTTGGCAGCCCCGCGCCGGACTTCAAACTGCAGGATGCCGATCTCAAGGACCTGTCGCTTGCGGATTTCAAGGGCAAGAAGAAGCTGCTCAACATCGTGCCGAGCCTCGACACGCCGACCTGCGCGCTTTCGACGAAGAAATTCAACGAGCAGGCCACCAAGCACCCGAACACGGTGATGCTGATCGTCTCCGCCGACCTGCCGTTCGCGCAGAAGCGCTTCTGCAGCGCCGAGAACACCAACAACGTGAAGACGCTCTCGATGATGCGCAGCCGCAACTTCGCCAAGGACTACGGCGTGCTGATCACCGACGGCCCGCTCGCCGGCATCACCGCGCGCGCCGTCGTCGTGATCGACGAGAACAACAAGGTCGTGCACACCGAGCTGGTGCCGGAGATCAAGCAGGAACCGAATTACGACAAGGCGCTGGCCGCGTTGAAGTGAAATCTTCGCTCTCCCTGCCGGGAGAAGGACGAGATGAGGCGAATATCGGAAGTTTATGATGCCGTCATTTCCGCGACGGCGGGAATCAGCTGACGCACGAGTGACACGCTAATGCACGGAAGGATCAAAGCAGGCGAAGGTACGCTGATTGCACGCTGGGAGCATTCTGTTATGGCGGAGCTAACCAGAGGAACAATCGCTGCCCTAACTCCTCGGAACGCAGCTGGCTTTCGACATTTTGGCTACTGATGGCAGGCGTGATGCGAAAATTCGCGTTAAAACCGTCAGGGCAATCGACCATTGCGATGTGGATGCAGAGAAAGACGGAGAAAATTCCGGCAGCTTTCGACAGCGAGATTTTGCCGTTACGGTGGAACTTCAGATAAACTCGACGAGCGACCCAATTTTTGGATCGTGGCACGCACCAGCATCAACAAATGGTTGAACACCGAATATAAACGGTGGGTGGCAACGCCGGGGACGAAGGCAACACGCAATGCAGAAAACAAGCAGTAGGCATCTATCTCACAAGCGCACGCGAAGCAGGCTCGACAAATGTAATGTCTAATGCAAATTGATCGAGTTAATGACATGCTGATATTCGAACAGTCACAAACCAACCGCCGCAATCCATCGCAGGCCCCACTCGCGAAAGCGGAGGTGAAGGACATTCCGGAAAAATTCCGCCGCAAGAAACGTCCGTTGCTGCCGGAAGTGTCCGAGATGCAGGCGGTGCGGCATTACACGCGGCTGTCGCAGAAGAACTTCTCGATCGACACGCAGTTCTATCCGCTCGGTTCGTGCACCATGAAGTACAACCCGCGCGCGTGCAACAAGCTGGCCATGCTGCCGCAGTCTGCTCGGGCGGCATCCGTACGCGCCGGAATCCACCGGCCAGGGATTTCTCGCCTGCATGTACGAATTGCAGGAGATGCTGAAGGACGTCACCGGCATGAAGGCGGTGTCGCTCACGCCGATGGCCGGCGCGCAGGGCGAGTTCGCCGGGGTGGCCATGATCCGCGCCTATCACGAATGCGCGCGGCGACAAGGCGCGCACCGAGATTCTGGTGCCGGATGCGGCGCACGGCACCAACCCGGCGACGGCGGTGATGTGCGGTTACACGGTGCGCGAGATTCCGACCGACGCCAACGGCGACATCGATCTCGAACTGCTCAAGGCCGCGGTCGGCCCGCAGACCGCCGGGCTGATGCTGACCAATCCGTCCACGCTCGGTGTGTTCGAACGCAAGATCACCGAGATCGCCAAGATGGTGCACGACGCCGGCGGCCTGCTGTATTACGACGGCGCGAATCTCAATGCCATCCTCGGCAAGGTGAAGCCGGGCGACATGGGTTTCGATGTGATCCACATGAACCTGCACAAGACCTTCTCCACGCCGCACGGCGGCGGCGGTCCGGGCGCCGGCCCGGTGGCGGCGAATGCAGCGCCTGGAGCCGTTCCTGCCGGTGCCCATCGTGGGCAAAGTGCAGAATAAATATCTCTGGGAAACGGAAAAGACCCGTCCGCAGACGATCGGAAGATTGTCCGCCAACATGGGCAATGCCGGCGTGCTGCTGCGCGCCTACGTGTACGCGCGGCTGCTGGGGCGCGAGGGCATGCACCGTGTCGCCGAGTTCTCCACGCTCAATGCCAACTACATCATGGCCGAGCTGGCGAAACGCGGTTTCGACATGGCGTTTCCGATGCGTCGCGCCACGCACGAGTTCGTGCTCACCTTCAAGAAGCTCAAGGACGAGACCGGCGTGAGCGCGATGGACGTCGCCAAGCGCCTGCTCGACAAGGGCTTCCACGCGCCGACGACTTATTTCCCGCTGCTCGTGCCGGAGTGCTTCCTGATCGAGCCGACCGAGACCGAGGCCAAGGAAGAACTCGATGGTTTCATCGCGGCGATGGAGGAGATCGTGAAGGAAGCGCGTTCCAATCCCGAGGTGGTCAAGGGCGCGCCGCACACGCTTGCCCGTGAAGCGCCTCGACGACGTGCGCGCCGCGCGCGAACTTGATCTCACCTGGAAGCCGGCCGGCTAGCCGATGGCATCGCCGAATGGATTGTTCGACCTGCGGCGCGTGTGGCGCGCGGCCGGTTATTCCGTCTCCGGCCTCAAGGCGGCGCTCGTGAATGAAGCGGCATTCCGTCAGGAAATGGCGTTGTTTGTTTTACTCGCGCCGCTCGGCCTGTGGCTGGGCCGGGATGGCGTGGAGCGCTCGCTGCTGGTCGGCAGCCTGGTGCTGGTGCTGGTTGTCGAGTTGCTGAATTCGGCGGTTGAGGCGGCGGTGAACCGCATCGGGAATGAACCGCATGAACTCTCCGGCCGGGCCAAGGACATCGCTTCGGCGGCGGTGTTTCTCTCGTTGCTGCTCGTGGCGCTGGTTTGGGTGTTGGTGCTTTTCGACCGCTTTGGCTGATGAGCTGATGCTGTTTACGCCGCCGCCGTTTTATCGGCCACCAGCGGTTTTTCCCCCTTGTACTCGATACTCTGGCACTCAAGGAAAATCCGCTTGTCGCAACGCTCGCAGATGGAGCGATCGAGTCGATTGAAAATGGTCTGAATGGCATCCGCCTTGGTGACGAAGATATGTTCGTCGCCCAGTTTGTCGACAAATCCGCCGCGCTTTAGAATTTTGCAGGCCTCTGCCTTTATCTTGCTCAGGTACAAGCCGCCGCCCAGATGACGACGGCGATTGGCTTCCTGGACCAGCATCTCGGCGCCGGCGATGTCGACGAAGTTGATGCCGTTGCCGATGATCAACAGGTGTTTCTGCCCCGGGTCCTCTTCCAGGTATCGCTGAAACTCGCCCTGAACGTGATCCACCGCGCCGAAGAACAGCGAACCGTCCACGCGCACGATCTTGAGCTGCGGGCACTCGGGCAGCTTCGGATCGGTGACCAGGTGCCGTCCCGGGGAGTGCGGGTCGGGCGTGCGCGTGACGATGCCGGGGCGCGAGGTGCGCATCAGGTATATCACCAGTGACAGCATCACGCCGACGTATATCGCGAACTCGAGTTCCACGAACAGCGTGGCGAAGAACGTGGTCAACAACACCGCCGTTTCGCGCTTGCTGGTGCGCAGGATGTTGGAGATGTGATGAAAATCGATGAGCCGATACGCCACGATCAGCAGGATCCCGGCCATCGCCGCGATCGGCAGGTGCGCCGCGAGCGGCGCCACGATCAGCAGAATCAACGCCAGGGCAATAGCGGCAAAAATCGCGGCCATGGGCGTGACCGCGCCGGCCGTGTAGTTGATGCCGCTGCGGGTGAAGGAACCGGATGAGGCGTAGCTCGAAAAAAAGCTGCCAACGACATTGGCCAGGCCCTGGCCGATGAACTCCTGGTTGCCGTCGATGCGCTGGTGGGACTTGAGCGCGACCGATTTGGCGATCGAGACGGCCTCGACGAGCCCGAGCATGGCGATGGCGAGCGCGCCGCTGCCCAGCGTCTTGATGGATTTGAGCGAGAAATCGGGCACGGAAAACGGCGGCAGGTGCGCCGGCAGCTTGCCGACAAGCTGGATGTCTTTGGTTTCGTAGGCGAGCAGTGCCGCGAGCAGGCTGCCGAAAATCATGGCGATCAGCATGCCGGGCCAGCGCGGTTTGAAGCGTATGAACAGCACGCCCGCGATCAGCGTGACCGCGGCGATGGCCGTGACGTAGGGATTGATCTCGTGCAGTTGGCGGTAAATATCCTGCCAGGTATGCAGGAACGATTCGCCCGCCGGAATCTTGATGCCGAGGAAATGCTTCAGCTGGCTGGTCGCAATCAGAATCGCGGCGCCGGCGGTAAAGCCGACGACGACCGAATGCGAGACGAAGTTGACCAGCGCCCCCATGCGCGCCAGGCCGAGCACGAACTGGTAGACACCGGCGAGAAAGGTCAGCATCAGTGCCATGCTGATGTACTGGGCGCTCCCCGGCTCGGCAAACTTGGAAACCGTGGCGAAGACGACGATGGAGATGGCCGTGGTCGGTCCGGAGATCAGGTGGCGCGAGGATCCGAACAGGCCGGCGATGATCGGCGGGACCATGGCGGAATACAGGCCGTACACCGGCGGCAATCCGGCGATCAGGGCGAAGGCCACGCCTTGCGGCAGCACGATCACGGCCCCGGTGAGGCCGGCCATCAGATCGGACTTGAGTGTTTGCCGGTTAAGTAGCGGCCACCAGCGCAGAAACGGAAAGAACCGCGCCCAGAATAAATTGCACTGTGGCGCTACTATATAATCTTGCATGAACGATGGGTCACTTCGTCGGCTTGGGAGAGTTGAGGGCTGATTATATTGTTTTTCCCGGGTATTTTCTAACTCGCAATCTCCGCCCGGTTGGGAATGGCGCGGGAGTCCCCGTATAATCGCGGCCGTTATTGCGGCGGCATGAATGCCATCCGGGGCGGGCCTGATAAGCAGGGCCTGCCTTGAGCAGAAGACGCTTGCCGCCACAATCACAAGCAATCTTAAGAGGTTCGATTATTGATCCGGCACCACGATAACCTCAGAGAGCTAGTTATATACGTAGCCTTCGTTTCAATTACATTTGTGAAGGATTAATAATCAGGCCAGGCCATGTTCGACGCGATTCACCGAGCTTTCAATCACCCGCGCGCGCGCAAGCTGTTTCTCCGGCTGCGTTACGTTTTGTTTCTGGTGTTCCTCGTGGTGCTCGCGCGTTATACCGATGCTTCGCGATTGCCGGGCGGATTTCTCGTGTCGCTTTTCGGCGAGGCGATCCAGCTCTGGTCGTTCGCTTCGTTGGTGAAGAACGAGCAGCTCACGGCACGCGGGCCCTATGTGCTGGTACGCAATCCGATGTACCTCGGCCGGTTCTTTCTTATCCTGGGCCTAGTGCTGTTGCTCGGCAATGTCTATCTCACCATTGCCTATGTCGTCCTCTACTATTTTTACATGGTCAACCGCGTGCAGCGCGAGGAGCGGCGCCTCACGGAAATTTTGGGTCAGCCCTACCGCGATTATGGCGCGCGCGTGAACCGCTTTCTGCCCGCGTTCGGCAAACTGACCGATCCGGCGGTGCGGTTTTTCAACTGGCAGGTATTGTTCCGCAACAACGGCCACTGGAATCTTCTGGCCATGCTGCTGTTTTACGCAGTGCTGTACAGTTACGTCGCGTATTTCCGCTGAGACGCGGAATCAGGATGTCATGCTGCTGGACGGATCGCCGTCACGCCGGCGCTGACGCCGGTCCAGCCACCACGCCAGCAGCGGCAGTGTCAGGCTGGTGCCGGGAATAGCCGCGGTCATCAGATACAGTCCCAGTCGTGAAAGCCGGCGCAGTTGGGCGCGCAGTTCGGCGCGATCGGCCCGGGTCCATTTCTGTCCATTACGCGGCTTCATCAGCAGCGCCATCAGTCCCGGCACCTGCGCGATCTCAGCGCGGATGCGGGATTTCTCGCGCTCGTGGAGTTTCCGCGCGGCCGTGAACAGACGACCCAGGCCCGAAAGGATTCCAGCGGGCGCGGGCGAAGCCGCGGGCTCGATGGCCAGTGCGGAGACGCGTGGCGGCTGAATGTTGGAGTCGGGCAAGGGAGTGGTTTCCTGGCAGGTCTTGATTTACTTGCCAGGAAATTCTGCATATTCCATGCCACGAACTTTCGCACCATGCCAAAACTGCTGCATTTACCGGCTGAATCAGGCAGCTGACAATATGCGCGCCTGGCCTCAGTCCCTGGCCAGCGCCAAACCTTGTGCTTCCCAGCGGCTGATTCCATCGACGAGAAGATAGACCTTTTGAAAACCCATCTGCTGCAAGGTGTCGGTCGCGAGTGCGCTGCGCGCATTGTTCTGGCTGCAGACGATGATCGTCGAATCGCGTGCCGCGCACAGTTTGTCCACGCGCGTCGGGCAGCTTGTGTCCGCGGCGCTTTCGAGGGTTCCGCGCGGAATCGATAGCGCGCCCGGAATATGTCCGCGGTGAAACTCCTCGGCTTCGCGCACATCCACGACCAGCACGTCGTCATGGTTCTCGATCATCTCATCGAATTCCTCGATGCTGATCGCGTGAATGCGGGCGCGCGCTTCGCGCACGAAATCCGCCAGCATTTTTGCCATGAACCCGCCTCGCTTAGCGTGAACTGAATTTTTGCAACCGGGACAGCATAACGCGCATGCCATGGCCGGAGAAGCCTGGCAACCCCCGGCTAGCTCAAGGACGACTCGAAGTCCGCCAGGTTCGTCACTGGCGCCTGACAGGCGTGGCCCGCGCAGACGTAGGCGGTGATTCCGTTCATGGCCTTGCGCTCGGCGAGCACGCCGGGGAGATTCTTCGCGCCGTCCGGGATCGCGAATACCAGCCGGTGCGGACGGTAGTCGCGGCCGGCCAGTGCCTGCCAGGACTGCATCGCCTCGGGCGTTCCGCGCAGCACCACTGTCTGGGGCGGATCGAGTTGTTCCTCCAGCGCCACCAGCAGTGCCCCGTGGACGGAAGGTTGTTGGCGGATGCCGGTGTACAGCGCCTCCAGTGTGCGCTCAGCCGCGTGCAGGTAATTGAGGTCGCCAAGCAGGTGGCCGAGGCGCAGGAACACGAGCGCCGCTACGCCGTTGCCGGAGGGGATGGCCTCGTCCGCCACAGGCTTGGGACGGTAAACCAGCTTTTCGTGATCGTCGCCGGTGAAATAAAAGCCGCCGTGGCTTTCGTCCTCGAAATGCTCGAGCACGGTGTCGGCCAGGGCGCGAGTGAAATCGAGATCCGGTGCGCGCCATTGCGCCTGCAGCAATTCAAGCGCCCCTTCCATCAGGAACACGTGGTCGTCGAGGTAGGCATTCAGGTGCGATTTGCCGTCCTTGTGCGTGGCGAGCAGCCGGTTGTCGCGCCACAGCTGCGCGTGGATGAAATCCAGTGCGCGCGCGGCCGAGGCGATGAAATCGGGCCGGCCCAGCACCCGCCCGGCGCGCGCCATGCCCTTGATCATGAGTCCGTTCCACGATGTCAGGATTTTTTCATCCCGTCCCGGATGTACGCGCTTATCGCGCGCCATATAAAGTTTGCGGCGCGCTGATTCCAGCAACGTCGCGACATCGGATTCCGTGCACTGGCGTTCGAGAGCCAGGGTCGCGTAATCGGCGCGCACATTGAGATGCCAGTGGCCTTCGAAATTGGGCGTGCCCTTCAATCCGAAGCGACGCTCCACGGTTTCCCATTCATCGGCTGTCAGCAGCCGGCGGATCTCCTCCGCGGTCCAGACATAGAATTTTCCCTCGTGACCCTCGGAATCGGCATCGAGCGCCGAGTAATATCCGCCGTCGGGTGACTGCATTTCACGCATCACCCATTCCGCCGTTTCGATGGCGATGCGCCGGAACAGCGCGTCGCCGGTCGCGAGCCAGGCATCGGCGTAGAGCGCCAGCAGTTGGGCGTTGTCGTACAGCATCTTTTCGAAGTGCGGAATTTCCCAGCGTTCGTCCACCGAGTAGCGGCAGAAGCCGCCGCCGACCTGGTCGTAGAGACCGCCGTGGGCCATGGCCGTGAGCGTGTCGCGCGCCATGCTTAGCGCTTGCTGATCTTCCGAGCCATGGCGGACACTCTGCTGCCAGCGGTGCAGGCACAGATCGATCGAGGTGGGATGAGGGAATTTCGGCGCGCCGCCGAAGCCGCCCCAGCGCGCGTCGAACTGGCGCTGCAATTCGGTATGTGCCTGGTCGAGCACCTCCGGCCCGGGATGCACGCCCGGCGCCGGACCCGGTGGCTGCAGGCGCGTGAAAATGTCTCGCAGCGAGTCGTTCTGTTCGCGGATGGCATCGCGCTTCTGGGAATAGACCTGGGCCACGTGGCGCAGCAGCTCGGTGAATCCGGGCATGCCGTATTTGGGTGTTTTGGGAAAATACGTCCCGCCGAAGAACGGCATTTGATCGGCCGGTGTGAGAAACATGTTGAGCGGCCAGCCGCCGGGGCGTTGCGCCAGGACCTGGTGCGAGGTCTGATAAATCTTGTCGAGATCGGGACGTTCCTCGCGGTCGACCTTGATGCACACGAACAGCTCATTCATCACGCGCGCGACGTCTTCATCCTCGAACGACTCGTGTTCCATCACGTGGCACCAGTGACAAGCCGAGTAGCCGATCGACACCAGAATCGGCTTGTCCTCGCGGCGCGCCTTTTCCAAGGCTTCCGCGCCCCACGGATACCAGTCCACCGGGTTGTGCGCGTGCTGCTGAAGGTAAGGACTGGTTTCGTGGATGAGGCGGTTGGTGTGTGCTGATTGACCCATGTTTATATCCCGACAAATATGGTCAACTATATCGGCTTGCCTCGCGCGATGCTAGTTTTGCTCGGTTCCGCCGGGGATTTCTGGAATAATCCGCCATCGCGCAAGGACTGAATTATTCGCTCCGGCACACGGAACCGTCACCCGAAATGTTCGTTTCTCAACCCCTCACATCACCCGTTCCTGCTCCGGAAGACCGGACGTGGTGGCGCGACATGCTTTTGCTGACGCTGCTGCTCACTGTGTTTTTCGGGTGGGGGCTCGGGAGCCGCGCGTTGTGGCAGCCGGACGAGGGGCGTTATGTCGAGATTCCGCGCGAGATGACGGTCACGGGCGATTACGTCACGCCGCGCTTGAACGGCGTGAAGTATTTCGAGAAACCGGTGCTGTTCTACTGGCTGCAGGCCGGTGCGATCAAGGTTTTCGGGATCAGCGAATGGGCCATGCGCCTGTGGCCGGCGACGTTCGCCCTCATCGGTTGTCTCGCGGTGTATGTCGCGGGGCGCAAGCTTTACGACCGGCGCACCGGTTTGATCGCGGCGGTGGTGCTTGCGACCGCGCCGCTCCATTATTTTCTCGGGCGCGCCGTCACGCTCGACATGGCGGTATCGGCGCTGCTCACGGTGGCGCTGTTTGCGTTCCTGCTCGGCACGCGCGAACCGCCCGGCCGCGCGCGCCGGAATTATTTCTGGACTTTCTACGCCTGCGCCGCGCTCGCCACCCTGACCAAGGGGCTCATCGGCATGGTGATTCCGGCGCTGGTGATCGGTGCGTGGATCCTGATCCTGAACGAGTGGCGGCTGCTCAAGTCGATTTATCTTCCGTCCGGGCTGGCGTTGTTTCTGCTCATCGCCGCGCCGTGGCATATCGCGGCGGCGCGCGCCAATCCGGAATTCGCGCATTTCTATTTCATCCATGAGCATTTCCAGCGCTACCTCACCAAGGTGCATGGCCGCTATGAGCCCGCGTGGTTTTTCATCCCGGTGCTGCTCGCGGGTTTCTATCCGTGGACTGCCTATCTGACGCAGGCCGTGGTGAAGAGCTGGCCGGTTTCGTGGCGCGCGCGTCACGAAAACCGCGAGGGTCTGTTTCTGCTGCTGTGGGCGGGGCTGGTGTTTGCTTTCTTCTCGTTTTCGGATTCCAAGCTGGTTCCCTACATTCTTCCGATCCTGCCGCCGCTGGCGCTGCTGATGGCGCGCTATCTTGCACTGCATTGGGATCCGGCTTCGTCGGCGGGCCTGCGCGCCGGAACCTGGGCCTTGCTCGCGCTCGGATTCATGCTCGCTCTGGTGCTGGTGTTTGTCCCGGAGACCACCCCGGACCGTCCGCGCGTGGCGGAGTACGCCGCGGTGTTCGGCGGTTACGCCTGGGTGATTCTGGGAAGCCTGCTGGCCACGGCCCTGGTGCCGTTCGGCGTCAGTTTCCTGCGGCGCCCGCTCTGGACCGTCGTGGCACTGGCGCTGACTTCGGCGGTGTTTCTGGCGGTGGCCGACCGCGGATTCGTGTTTCTGGATCACAAGCGTTCGGTCAAGGAACTGGCGCTGATCCTGAAGCCGCGGCTGCAGCCGGGCGACGAGGTCATGACCTACCAGGAGTATTACCAGGACCTGCCGGTGTATCTCGAGCGGCGCATTACCGTCGTCGACTGGAAAGGGGAACTGCGGTTCGGCATCGAGGCCGAGGACGTGAGCGGCTGGATGATCGACGAGGCCTCCTTCCGGCGTCGCTGGAATGGGCCGCACCGGGCCTACCTGCTGACCGGGCAGGGCAACTATGACAAACTGCGGGCTGAAGGGCGCGGGCAGTTTTACCTGCTCGCGCAGACCGGATCGACTGTGCTGGTGACCAACAGGATGGGGCTACCATGAACTATCTCCCGCTGATTCTGCTGGGTGTGCTGCTCAACGCCGGCGCGCAACTGTTGCTCAAGGCAGGCATGCGCCGCGTCGGCTATTTCGAGTTCGCCTGGGCGAATTTCGTTCCCATCGGCCTGCAGGTGGCGGCCAACCCGTTCGTGCTCGCCGGCCTGTTCGCCTACGTGCTGAGCGTGGCGGTATGGTTGCTGGTGCTGTCGCGCGTGGAGGTGGGTTTCGCCTACCCGATGCTGTCCGTGGGTTACATTGTCAACGCCGTGGCCGGTTACTATCTGTTCCAGGAAAATCTTTCGCTGACGCGCATCACCGGCATTCTCATCATCATCGCCGGGGTGTATCTGGTCACCCGCAGCTAGGATGCCGCCATGACGGATGAATTTCTGCCGTTTTCGCGGCCCTCGATCAGCCGCGAGGCCATCAATGAAGTGGTGGCCTGCCTGGAATCCGGCTGGATCACCACCGGCCCGCGGGTCAAGAAATTCGAGGAAGAACTCAAGCGCTACTTCAATGCACCGCACGCGCTCGCCCTGTCCTCCGCCACCGCCGGATTGCACCTGGCGCTGCTCGCGCTGGAACTCAAGCCCGGCGACGAAGTGATCACCACGCCGATGACCTTTGCCGCCACGCTCAACACCATCGTGCTCGCGGGGGGCAAGCCGGTGCTGGTGGACGTGGAGCTCGATACCTACAACATGGATGTATCGAAGCTCGCCCGGGCGATCACGAAACGCACGCGCGCCATCATGCCGGTGCATTTCGCCGGGCTGCCGGTGGACCTCGATCCGCTGTACGAACTGGCGGACAAGCACGGACTGCGCGTGATCGAGGACGCGGCGCACGCCATCGGCACGGAATATAAAGGAAAGCGCATCGGCGCCTTCGGCGACACCCAGGTGTTCAGCTTTCACCCCAATAAGAACATGACCACGGGCGAGGGCGGTTGCGTGGTGACGCGCGACGACGAACTGGCCGAAAAAGTCGCGCTGCTGCGCTTTCACGGCATGGACCGCGAGGCCTGGAACCGTTTCGGCAAGAGCGGTTCGCAGCACTACGAGATCATTACGCCGGGCCTCAAGTACAACATGATGGACATCCAGGCCGCGCTCGGCCTGCACCAGCTGCCCGCGCTCGACGGTTTCATCAAACGCCGCACGGAACTGGCGCTGCGCTATCAGAAAATTTTCGCCGACTGGCCGCAGTGGACCCGGCCCGGCACGCCGGCATTCGCGCATCGCCACGCCTGGCACCTGTACACGCCGCTGATCAATCCCGCGGCCGCGGGCATGGACCGCGACGCCTTCATGCAGGGCATGAAGGAGCGTAACATCGGCACCGGGCTGCATTACCGCGCGGTGCATCTGTATCCTTATTACCGCGAACATTACGGTTTCAAACCCGGCGATTTTCCGAATGCCGAAAGCATCGGCGACCGTATCGTGAGCCTGCCGTTGTTCCCCGGCCTGAGCGACGCCGACCAGGACCGGGCGATCGCCGCCATGGCCGATTTGTTCGGAAGGAAGTGACGTGACCAAGCCTTATGTGAGCGTCGTGATTCCGGTATACAACGAGCAGGAAAACCTGCCGGCGCTGTTCTTGCGCCTGGCCGCGGTGCTCGACAAGGTCGGCAAGCCGTACGAAATCCTCTTCACCAACGACGGCAGCCGCGACAACTCGCTGGTGCTGCTCAAGGATTTTCACACACAACGGCCGAAGCAGGTGCGCGTCATCGACTTCAACGGCAATTTCGGCCAGCACATGGCGATCATGGCGGCGTTCGAGCGCGCGCGCGGCGAGGTGATCGTGACGCTCGACGCCGACCTGCAGAATCCGCCGGAGGAAATCCCAAGCTGCTGGCGGAGATCGAGAACGGACATGACGTCGTCGGCGGCTACCGCAAGGAGCGGCAGGATTCCTGGTTCCGCCGCAAGGCGTCGCGCCTGCTCAACGCGGTGCGCGAGCGCACCACGCGCATCCGCATGCGCGATCAGGGTTGCATGCTGCGTGCCTACCGCCGCAATATTGTCGAACACATCACCGCCAGCGGCGAAACCTCGACCTTTATTCCGGCCTTGGCCATGAGTTACGCCGCCAATCCCACGGAGGTTGAAGTCGAACACGCCGCGCGTGCGGCCGGGACCTCGAAGTACCGGCTCTACGACCTGATTCGTCTCAACTTCGATCTCATGACGGGCTTTTCCGTCGTGCCGCTGCAGGTATTCACATTCTTCGGGATGCTCATCGCCGCCGGCAGCCTGTTGTTCGTGATATTCCTGTTTATCCGCCGGCTGATCATCGGTCCGGAAGCCGAAGGCCTGTTTACCTTGTTCGCGATCCTGTATTTCCTGGTCGGCGTCGGCATCATGGGGCTCGGCGTCATCGGCGAGTACATCGGCCGCATCTACCAGGAAGTCCGCCGCCGCCCGCGCTTCATGATTCGCGATATCTACGAGCAACTCGAAACCCAGAAGGCGGGCAAAGGTGACTGAGCCCGGTATCGTCGTATTCGGCTACCACGACGTCGGTGTCGAATGCCTCGATGCGCTGATTTCCCGCGGCAGCCGCGTGCTCGCGGTGTTCACGCATCGCGACAATCCCGAGGAGAAAATCTGGTTCAGGTCGGTGGCGCAGCTCGCGCGCCAGCACGGCATCCCGGTGCACACGCCCGATTCCGTGAACACGCCGGAATGGATCGCCCGGTTGCGCGAGATGAAGCCGGATATCATTTTTTCGTTCTATTACCGGAATATGATCTGCCAGGAGATCCTGGACATTCCGCGCCTCGGCGCGTTCAACCTGCACGGTTCGCTGTTGCCGAAGTATCGCGGGCGGGTGCCGATAAACTGGGCGGTGCTGAACGGCGAAACCGAGACCGGCGCGACGCTGCACCATATGGTCAAGCGCCCCGATGCCGGCGATATCGTGGATCAGGAAGCGGTGCCCATCGGCCCGCGCGACACGGCGCAGGATGTCTTTATTAAAGTGACAGCGGCCGCGCGCCGGGTTCTGGAACGCAGCCTGGACGCGATCAAACAGGGTCACGCGCCGCGCCGGCCGCAGGACGAATCGCAGGCGAGCTACTTCGGCGGGCGCAAACCGGATGACGGACGCATCGACTGGCACGCCGACAACCGGCAAATCTTCAATCTCATTCGCGCGCTGACCCATCCCTATCCCGGGGCTTTCACGGACGTGGACGGCCGCCGGTTCTTTATCTGGTGGGCCGAACCGCGTCCGGATGGCGCCGGCCGGCCGGGCCAGGTGGTTTCGATCGCACCGTTGCGAGTGGCGGCGGGGAACGGTTCCCTGGAAATAACGAAATGGCAGTGGCGCGGCGGCCCGGAGCAGGAGGGCGGCACGCATGGCCTGCGGCTCGATCAGGTTCTGGGCGAAGCGACATCGCAGACGGCCATCGGTTTAACATACGCATCTTTCGAACGGAGTCAGCATGAGCCTTAAAGTCTTGATCCTCGGTGTCAACGGTTTCATCGGCAACAGCCTGACCGAGCGCATCCTGCGCGACACCGACTGGGAGGTCTACGGCATGGACATGGGCCGGGACAAGCTTGACCAGTGCCTCGGCCACGACCGTTTCCACTACGTCGAGGGCGACATCACCATCAACAAGGAGTGGATCGAGTACCACGTCAAGAAATGCGACGTGGTGCTGCCGCTCGTGGCCATCGCCACGCCCGCGACCTACGTGACTCGATCCGCTGCGCGTGTTCGAGCTCGACTTCGAGGCCAACCTGGCGGTGGTGCGCCAGTGCGTGCGCTACAAAAAGCGCGTGCTGTTCCCCTCGACCTCCGAGGTGTATGGCATGAGCGCGGACACCGAGTTCGACGAGGAGACTTCGAACCTCGTGCTCGGGCCGATCAACAAACCGCGCTGGATTTATTCGTGCAGCAAGCAGCTGCTCGACCGCGTGATCGCCGCCTACGGCCAGCAGCAAGGCTTCAAATACACCCTGTTCCGGCCGTTCAACTGGATCGGCCCCAAGCTCGACAACATCCTCGAGCCCAAGGAAGGCAGCTCGCGCGTGCTCACGCAGTTCATCGGCAACATCCTGCGCGGCAAGGACATCCAGCTCGTCGACGGCGGCGCGCAGCGGCGCAGCTTCACTTACATCGACGACGGCGTGGACGCGCTCATGCGCATCATCGAAAACAAGGACGGCTGCGCCGACGGGCGCATCTTCAACATCGGCAACCCGAAGAACGACATGTCGGTGCGCGAGCTGGCCGAGACCGTGCTCGCGCTCGTGAAGACCTATCCCAAGTATGCTCCGCTGGCGGAAAAGACCCGCCTCGTCTCGGTGAACTCGGGCGATTATTACGGCAAGGGTTATCAGGACATTCTGACGCGCGTGCCGTCGATCCGTAACGCCGAGAAATACCTGGGCTGGAAGCCCGTGACCGACTTCAAGACGGCGCTGCGCAAGACGCTCGATTACCATCTCGGCCGGCCCGTCGCAGGAACTGGAAGCCTGAACGGCGGCCATGCCGGAGACGCGCCTCGCGATCAAGGTCGATGTCGATACCGATCGCGGCACGCGCGTCGGCGTGCCGCGGCTTCTGGATCTCTTCGACGAATTCGGCATCAAGGCGACTTTTCTCTTTTCTCTCGGTCCTGACAACACCGGCCGTGCCATCCGGCGCATCTTCCGGCCCGGCTTTTTCCGGAAGGTGGCGCGCACCAGTGTCGTCAGCTACCTACGGGCTGCGCACCCTGCTGAACGGCGTGCTGTGGCCCGGCCCGCACATCGGCCGGCGCAACGAAGCGATCCTGCGCGCCGCGCGCGACCGCGGCCACGAAGTCGGGATCCATTGTTACGATCACATCCGCTGGCAGGACGGTCTGGCGCGCATGTCGCGCGCCGAGGTTTACGCCGAATTCGACAAGGCGCGCCGCGAGTTCGAGCGCATCTATCGGAGAGCCCGCGCAAACCGCCGGCGCCGCCGGCTGGCAGGCGAACGCCTTGAGTCTGGCGGCCTACGATGACGCCGGCCTGCTGTACGCCAGCGATACGCGCGGCACGCACGCCTTTTTTCCACGCGCGAACGGTATCGTGTTCAAGACTTTGCAGATTCCGACGACGTTGCCGACGCTCGATGAATTGCTCGGACGCCCGGAACATCCCGAGGAGCGCCTGGTCGAACAGTACCTGTCATGGCTGCGTCCGGGACAACTCAATGTGCTGACCACACACGCCGAGATTGAAGGCATGATCAAGATCGATCTGTTCCGCGCATTGCTGGCGCAGGCGCAAAAACAGAATGTTCGTTTCGTCCGCCTGGACGATTTAGCGCGCGAGCATCTGCGCGAACGCGATCGCATTCCGGTCAGTGAGTTGATTCAAGGCGAAGTGGACGGCCGTTCCGGGACGCTCGCGGTGCAAAAGGCCGCCTGAGCCCGCGTAGCGCTGGCGACCGGTCTCATTCATAATCCCGCCCCATGCTTGCTCCTGACATCGATCCGGTCGCCATCCATCTCGGCCCGCTCAAGGTCCACTGGTACGGACTCATGTATCTCGTCGGTTTCCTCGGCGCGTGGTGGCTCGGCATTTACCGCGCGAAGCGTCCCGGTTCCGGCTGGCACCCGCAGGAAATCGCCGATTTTCTTTTTTATGGCGCGCTCGGCGTCATCCTCGGCGGCCGCATCGGTTATGTGCTTTTCTATAACTTCGGTTATTACCTCGCGCATCCGATCGAGATTTTTTACATCTGGACCGGTGGCATGTCGTTCCACGGCGGTCTGCTCGGTGTCATCATCGCCATGTGGCTGTATGCGCGCCGAACCCATCGCCCGTTTTTTGTCGTGGCCGATTTTGTCGCGCTGCTGACCCCGCTGGGCCTGGGCGCCGGCCGTCTCGGCAATTTCATCAATCATGAACTCTGGGGTCGCGTCACCGACGTGCCCTGGGGGATGGTATTTCCCAACGCCGGACCGCTGCCGCGTCACCCTTCGCAACTTTACGAATTTACCCTCGAAGGGGTGGTGCTGTTCCTTGTTCTGTGGATTTATGCGCGCAAGCCGCGACCGGAGGCTGCTGTCTCAGGGCTGTTTCTGTTCTGCTACGGGGTGTTCCGGTTTACGGTGGAGCTTGTACGCGAGCCGGATGCTCAGCTTGGCTATCTCGCCTTCGGTTGGGTTACCATGGGACAAATATTGAGCCTGCCGATGATTCTGCTCGGCATCGGGTTGCTGTGGTGGGCGTACAAGCGGCCCGCCCGCCGTTGAGCATCTCTTAATGCTTCTGAAGCGGGTCCGGTTCAGCTTTATAGATAAATCCGATTGCGAAACCGCCCCGTTATCAATCAGCTAGCGCAGGGCCGGACGGCGGGCGGATATTATTGACCTGGTTGAACGCGGGGATTATTGTACGTCCGGTATTTTACTTTGCTCGCCCGTTCTTTGAGGGGGGTAGGGGTGGATTACAACGTTGAAAAAACATAAATGGAGGAGATTCATGCGTGGTAAACGTAAAACAATGACACGCCACATCAGGGCTTTTATTGCCGTCAGCGCGATGTTCGCAGCGACTTCTCTGTCCACGGCGGTATATGCCTTCGACTGGTATGGCGGCGCAAGCGTGGGCAAGAACAGTTACGAGGTGACCAGCGGCGATTTCTTCCCTAACCAGCCGTTTTCCGGCGTCACCGATGGAAATGACGGCGCGTGGAAGGCCTTTGTCGGAATGCAGCTGTTTGAAAAATACGTTTCTGCAGAGTTTGGTTATTCATATCTGGGCAAGTCCAGCGCCGAAGGCACGATATCGGGTGCAGCCGTTACCGGGAACAGCGAGACCACGGCTTTCACCGCGGCGCTGGTAGGGCTTATCCCCATGGGCACGAAGTTCGGTGCCCTCATCAAGCTGGGGCTGGACAGACCGAAATCCGATATCACGACAACGAAAGCAGGGGTTAGCTCCACACAGACCACCACGAACATACAGATTTTTGGCGGTCTCGGCGCGCAATTCGATTTCTCTAAGACGTTAAGCGCTCGTCTTGAATATGAGCGCTATGATCTGGGGAGTATCGGCCCCAAGTATGCCAATGTACTCAGCGTCGGATTCACTTACCTGTTTGATACCAAAAAATAGTTTGGCGTTGCCGATCACATCGCAAAGCCGGGTTCGCCCGGCTTCTTTTTTTAGCGGCCCCGGAGTTATCTGATCCACATCGTTTTGATATTCACGAACTCGCGTATGCCGTGGACAGAAAGCTCGCGTCCGTAGCCCGAGGCCTTGATGCCGCCGAAGGGCAGGCGCGGGTCGCTTTTCACCAGCCCGTTGACGAAGCTCGCGCCTGACTGGAGGCGCCGCGCCAGCCGTTCGCCTTTTTTGACATCCCGCGTCCACACACTCCCACCCAGCCCATAGCGGTTGTCATTGGCGATACGCATCGCGGCGTCCTCGTCCCTGGCCCGGATCATGATCGCCACCGGACCGAACAGCTCTTCCTCGTAGGCGCGCATGCCGGGGCCGACATGGTCGATGACCGTGGGCTCGTAGAAAAATCCCGGACCGGCCGCCGGCCCGCCGTGCAGCGCGAACGTCGCCCCCGTCGTCACCGAATCCGCCACCTGCTGGTGCAGCTGGTCGCGCAGGTCGGCGCGCGCCATGGGTCCGAGCCCGGTGTCTTCGCGCGCCGGATCGCCCAGGCGCAGGGCATGGGCCTTGTGCTTGAAAAGTTCGATAAAGGATTCGGCGATCGAATCAACCAGGATGAAACGCTTCGCGGCGATGCAGCTCTGTCCGCAGTTGAGAAAGCGCGAGGCCACGCCGACGGACGCCGCCTGTTCGAGATCGGCATCCGGCAGGACGATGAAAGCATCCGAGCCGCCGAGTTCGAGCACGGATTTCTTGAGGTTTGCCCCGGCGGCCGCCGCCACCTTTCTCCCGGCCGCGTCGCTGCCCGTGAGCGTCACCGCGTGAATGCGCGGATCGGCGATGACTTGTTCCGTCTGCGCGGCAGAAATCATAAGCGTGCGGAATACGCCCTTGGGGAAGCCGGCTTTGTGGAAAATCTCTTCGATGGCGAGAGCGCATTGCGGAACGTTCGAGGCGTGTTTCAGCACCGCCGTGTTGCCCGCCATGAGGCTTGGCGCGGCAAAGCGGAACACCTGCCAGAACGGGAAGTTCCACGGCATGATCGCGAGCACGGTCCCGAGCGGCAGGTAAGCGACGTAACTGCTGCTTGCGTCGGATTCGATTTTTTCGTCCCGGAGGAAGGTCGCGGCGTGTTCGGCGTAGAACTCGCAACCCAAGGCGCATTTCTCCACTTCGGCGCGCGCCTCCCTGGCGATCTTGCCCATCTCAAGCGTGATTATTCCTGCATAATGTGCTGCGTTATTTCGCAGTTCGGCGGCCGCGTTGCGGAACAGTCGCGCGCGCTCGGCAAACGAGGTCGCCTGCCAGCCGGCGGTGGCCGCCGCTGCATCGGCAAGCGCCGCCTCTATTTGCCGTTCATTCCATACATCGAAGGTTTTCAACCGCTCGCCGGTGGTAGGATTGATAGTTTCCATGGTCATAGGTATATCCTTGGCCGTTCAGTGGCATTGATGACCCGGCACGATTGTTCTTGAACGAAGACCGGTTACTCGTTATTACTGGGGCGACGACGACGGGCGTGCTCAACATGTAAAGTAGATTCATGCCGCCGCAATAATTCCAGACTGGTTATATATAATAAGACAGCATGCAGCGATTCCTCTCGATTTTTTTACTTCTGGCCGTGCTGGCGAGCGCGGGTGGGGTGTCGTTCGCACAGGATTTGATCCAGGACGAAGAAGCCAACCGCCGTGATTATCTGGCCGCGATCGAGGCATTGAAGGCCGGTCAGACCGCGCGTTTCAAGACGCTGTACGCGCGCCTGGACGGTTACATCCTGCGCGGCTATCTCGAATATGAATCCATCAAGAATCGTGTTGCCTCCACACCCGCGGCCGACCTCCGGCGCTTTCTCGCGGAAAACAGCCAGGCGCCGATCAGCGATACCATCCGCAAGAAATGGTTACGCGTGCTGGCGGACCGCGGCGACTGGAAGACTTTCCTCAAGGAATACCAGGACATCGAGGACGATCCCGAATTGCAGTGCCTGCGTCTTTCGCGTCTGCTGAAGACGAGCGAGGAGCAGGCCGCCCTCATGACCGAGGTGGAAAAACTCTGGCTCACCGGCAAGGAACTGCCCCGGACCTGCGAACCGGTGTTCGCCGCCTGGAAAAAGGCCGGGCATATGACCAGCGACAAGGTCTGGGCGCGCATCCGTCTGGCGATGGAGTCGCGCAACCTGCGTCTCGCCGGCGAGCTCGCGCAATATCTCGATCCCTCCGAGCGGGTGTGGGTCAGGCGCTGGCAGGCGATGCACCGCGATCCGGTGCGCGAGCTGCACAACATCGCCTATCCGGTCGAAACGCCGGTGGCGCGCATGATCGTCAAACACGGCGTGGTGCGCCTTGCCTACCGCGATCCCGAGGAGGCCATGGTGCAGTGGGATTTGCTCAAGCAAAAATACCAGTTCTTCGGCGAGGACGACAATTATGTTCTGCGCTACATCGGCATACTCGCGGCGCAGGACCAGCTGCCGCAGGCGCTGATGTGGCTGTCGGCGGTGTCCGCCGATCCGGGAGACATGACGCTGCACCTGTGGCGGGTGAAGACGGCGTTGCGCGCCGGGCAATGGGAAATGGCCAAGCGCTTCATCGCGGGATTGAGCGAGGAGCAGCGGCAAGACAGCCAATGGCGCTACTGGACCGCGCGCATTCTCGAGTCCACGGGCAACAAGGATGAGGCGCGCCGCCTCTACGAGACCCTCGCGCGCGACCGCAGCTACTACGGCTTTCTCGCCGCCGACCGCGCCGGCATGGACTACTCCATGCAGCACGTGAGCACCGACGCGACTCCGGAAGAGGTGAGCGCGATGCTGGCGCGTCCCGGCATCCAGATGGCGCAGGAGCTGTATCTGATGGGACAGGTGACCGACTCGCGCCGCCAGTGGAACTGGACCACGCGCCGCCTGAACAACCGCGATCTGGCCGTGGCCGCGGTGATCGCGCGCCAGTGGGGCTGGCATGACCGCGCCATCCTCACGGTGGCGCGCAGCGATCAACAGGACGATCTCGAACTGCGTTTCCCGCTGCTGTACCGCGACACGATCGAGGCCAACGCCACCGAGTATGGCATCGACCCCAGCTGGGTTTACGGCGTGGTGCGGCAGGAATCGGCCTTCGTCGTGGACGCGCGCTCGCAGGCCGGCGCGCTCGGGCTGATGCAGCTGATGCCGTCCACCGGCCGGCTCACGGGGCGCAAGCTCAACATGCCGATCCGCAACAATCGCGCGCTGCTCAACATCGAGAACAACCTGCGCCTGGGCGTGAGTTACCTGAAGGAGGTGCTCGGCCGCAACAACGGCAACCAGGTGCTGGCCACGGCCTCGTATAACGCCGGTCCGAACCGCGTGAACTCATGGCTGCCGGACAAGACGCTGGACGCCGACATCTGGGTGGAAACCATCCCGTTCGGCGAGACGCGCGACTACGTGAAAAACGTCATGTCCTATACCACCGTGTACGACCATCGCCTCGGCAGCCGCCCGGCGCGCCTGCAGGAGCGCATGCAGAGCGTCTATCCCGCGGAAAAGTGAGCACCGGCGGCCCGGATCAGGCCGCCCGTCCCGGTCGCCATATCCTGTCGCCCATCCTGTGGGAGGGGCCGCCTTGCCCGAATTGGTTGATCTACACTTCCAATGTGGCCCCGCTGACATGTCACTCCGCCATACGGAACATGAATCCTGAAGGCTGTTAGCGCCTCGTTAAAACGGAATTTATTAGTGAAGGGGAAACTCCTTTGGTGAATCTGGAAAAGCACATCTTTCTTCTTGAAAGCGAGCTGCGCGACCGCGAAATCGAGATTTCGCTGCTCAAGGAAACCGCCGACGCGATCAACAGCGAGTTGGACCTGAAAAAGGTCTTTCAGCTGGCGGTGGAGCGCGCGCGGAATCTCATCATGGCCGAAACCGTGTTGCTGCCGATACTGGACGATAACGGGACTGAGTACACCTATCAGGCCGGGTGCGGGAAAAACGCGGACGAGATCGTGGGCCAGTCGCTGCCCACGGACATCGGTGTCTGTGGCTGGGTATTGCGGAACAAACGCGCCTGGTGGCACGGCGTGCTGGATGAACTCGATGAGGCCGAGCGCAACAAATGGGAGAAGGAAGCGGGCAGCATCCTGCTCGTGCCCCTCGTCGGCAAACGTCATTTTCTCGGCGGTCTGGCCGGGATCAACAAGATCGGCGGCGGGGACTTCACCAAACGCGATCTCCATCTGCTGTCGCTTTTCGCCACCCAGGTCAGTTTTGCCATCGAGAATGCCGCGCTGTTCGACCAGCTGAACAAGGTCAAGGAAGAAACCGAAGCCTACCAGCGCGATATGCAGGCGCTGAACACCGAGCTGGAAAGGCGCGTGGCGCAGCGGACCTCGGCCCTGGCCGACGCGGTGAAGGAGCTCGAACACCTGGCGCTGCACGACATGCTGACGGACCTGCCGAACCGTTCGCTGGTCGAGGACCGGTTGCAGCAGGGAATCCTGATCGCCCGGCGCGAGAAAAAACCGCTGGCGTTTATCATGATCGACCTCAATCAGTTCAAGGAGGTCAACGACCGGCACGGGCACGACGCGGGCGACAGCCTGTTGAAGCAGGTAGCCCTGCGTCTGCGCCGCGTCCTGCGGCAATCGGACACGGCCGGCCGGCTCGGCGGCGACGAGTTCGCCCTTGTGCTTCCCTCCACCGACGAGGCCGGGGCGGTGAAGGTCGCCGAGAAGTTGATCAAGGTCCTGGAGCCGTCTTTCAAGGTCGGAGACAACACGCTCAAGAGCGCCTGCAGCATCGGTATCGCCGTGTATCCGCAGCACGGCGAGGATGTCGCCACCCTGTGCAAGAGCGCCGACGTGGCCATGTATGCGTCCAAACGCCGCAACATCGGGTATTCCGTCTATCGCCCGGAGGACTAAAAAGACGTTGTGCCGCCCGGCGCGCGTCAAACATCCTTCACCCTGATCGGGCTCTCGAATTCCCTCCAACGGTTTTCCGCACGCCAATCGCCTCGTGGCATCGACGGCGCTTGACCCCGTGCGCCGGGGCTTGTAGAACTTGGCTGATATTTCCGGACTCAAACGCCCTACCCATGTCCACGCACAAAATCTGCCTGCTGGGCGGAACCGGCTTCGTCGGGAAGCGCCTCGCCGCGCGCCTGTCCGAGGCCGGACACGACATCGTCATCTTCACGCGCCACCGCGAACGCCAGCGCGATCTGCTGGTGTTGCCGACGGTGCGGCTGGTGCAGGGCGATGTGTACGACCCCGAATTTCTGCGCAAGCAGTTCGAGGACCGCGACACCGTCATCAACCTGGTCGGCATCCTCAACGAAAAAGGCCGGGACGGACGCGGCTTCGCGCGGGCGCATACCGAGCTGCCTTCGATGATCGTCGAGGCCTGCCGCCAGACGGGCGTGACACGCCTGCTGCACATGAGCGCGCTGCATGCCTCACCCGCCGCCCCGAGCCATTACCTGCGCACCAAGGCCATGGGCGAGGAGGCGGTGCACCGCGCCGAGAGCGCGGATTTTCACGTCACGAGTTTCCGCCCTTCGGTCATCTTCGGTCCGGGCGATGGCTTTCTGAATCGCTTTGCCGGCCTGCTGCGCCTCACGCCCGGCGTGTTCCCGCTCGCCTGTCCCCAGGCGCGCTTTCAGCCGGTGTATGTCGAAGACGTTGTACGTTCGTTTGTAGAATCACTCGACAACCACAAGACCTTCGGGCAGCACTACGACCTCTGCGGCCCGAAAGTGTACACGCTGCGCGAGATCGTGAAATACGTCGCCAGGCTCATCGGCAAGCGCGTGTGCATCATCGGACTGAACGATGCCTTGTCGTATCTGCAAGCTGCGGCGCTGGAATTCGCGCCGGGCAAGCCGTTCTCGCTCGACAATTATCGTTCGCTCAAAGTGGACAGCGTGTGCGAAAAAGGTTTCCCCGCGGTGTTCGGCATCACGCCAGCGAGCCTCGAGGCAATTGCTCCGACCTATCTCGAATCGCGCTAATCACATGTAATTCCGCGAAAGCGGGAATCCAGTCTGTAGAGTTAATTCTCAGACCCACCAAATTTCTGCAAAACCACGTCGCGTTCAGCTGCTGGCATGCTCTTAATTTCTTCTACTGCTCCATAGAAGGCGGCAAGATCGCCCGCCTGCTGCGCCAGCAGTGTCTGAAACGCCGCGACATACTGGTTGTATAAACCTATTGCGGCGAGGTGCGCGTTGTTGAGGTCCTGTTTGAACCAGTTGTCGAAAGCCGCGTAGCCGTTCCAGCCTGATTTCAGTTTTGCGTAATCATTTCGCAGTTCTTCAAACACTCGCGCTTTCGCAACGCGCTTTTCCGCATCGCTCATGGTCGAGTCGTAGATTTCCTTGAGTCGCGCGCGGTGTTTCAGCACCAGCGCGGTGAATTCCTCGCGCCGCTGGATTTTCTGCCGATAAGCCTCGGCTTCTTTCGCATTGCCGCTTTGCTGAAACCAGCGCTTGACGCCTTCGAGTTCGATCACCGTGGCGAAGGATTCGTTGAAGGCGCTGTCGCCGCTGACATAAATTTTCTGATGCGCAAGTTCGTGGAACAGCAGCCCCGCGAGATCAGCTTCGGGACGCTGAATAAAGGTATTGAGCAGCGGGTCGTTGAACCAGCCCAGTGTCGAATAGGCCGGCACGCCACCGACGTAAACGTCATAGCCGTTCTGTTTGAGACTCGCGGCGAATTGCTCGGCCTGGTCGCGCGCGAAGTAGCCACGGTAGGGGACGCAGCCGGCGACAAGGAAGCACCAGCGTTTCGGTTCAAGCGACAGTTCGGGCG
This sequence comes from uncultured Gammaproteobacteria bacterium, assembly GCA_963750625.1. GTDB lineage: Bacteria > Pseudomonadota > Gammaproteobacteria > Acidiferrobacterales > Sulfurifustaceae > Sulfuricaulis. Next base: position 66,154 of record CAVVRV010000008.1, read on the forward strand.
CGGCGTATACATTCCACACCGCGAACGGTCGTTCCAGGTCCGCGTAGGTCCGGTAACTGCGATTGTCCGGCAGTGCCAGCTCCTGGCTGGCGAAGTCCCGCAGGCGCTGGACCAGCTCGAGCTGGCGGCTGGTTTGTTCCGGTGTGGCGGGGTCGCTCAGCACCTCCTCAACCGGCCGGCGTTTGACGAGTATCTCCAGCTGTCCGGAGATGGCCTGGGCGTAATACGCCGGGCCGGCACAGCCGCTGAGGACAGTGATCAGCAGAAGCAGGGCGAAGAAGCGGGAAACGAGTGTCATGCAAATCGCTACTTGGCGTAAATGGCATCCACACATTAGCATGGCGAGATAAAGGGAGCCCAACTCGCTATGCTCGTTCGTCTGTCAAATGAAAATCTATCTCGTCGGCGGTGCGGTGCGCGACAAGCTCCTGGGTCTGCCGGTCCAGGACCGGGACCATGTCGTCGTCGGCGGCACCCCGGATGAAATGGTGGCGCAGGGTTTCAAGCCCGTGGGCGCGGATTTCCCCGTGTTTCTGCATCCGGTCACGAAAGAGGAGTATGCGTTGGCGCGCACCGAGCGTAAATCGGGCCACGGCTACAAGGGCTTCAAGGTGTATGCCGCTCCGGACGTGACGCTGGAAGACGATCTCAAGCGGCGCGACCTGACCATCAACGCGATGGCGGAGGATGAACAGGGCAAGCTCGTTGACCCCTTCGGCGGTGCCGAGGACTTGCGCAACGGCGTGCTGCGCCATGTCTCGCCGGCGTTCGCCGAGGACCCGGTGCGCATCCTGCGCGTGGCGCGCTTCGCGGCGCGCTATGCCAAATGGGGTTTCCACGTGGCGCACGGTACCAACCAGCTCATGCGCCAGATGGTCGAGTCCGGCGAGGTCGATCATCTGGTGGCGGAGCGTGTGTGGACGGAACTCGAGCGCGCACTCGGGGAAGACAAACCCTCGCGTTTTTTTGAAGTCCTGCGCGGCTGCGGCGCGCTGGCGCGGCTGTTTCCCGAGATCGACGCGCTGTTTGGCGTTCCCCAGCCGGAAAAGCATCACCCGGAAGTGGATACCGGCGTGCACATCATGCTGGTGCTCGATGCCGCGGCGAAACTCTCGCCCGACACGCGCGTGCGCTTCGCCGCGCTCATGCACGATCTGGGCAAGGGCAACACGCCGAAAGAGGAATGGCCGCAGCATATCGGCCACGAGGAACGCGGCGTAGAGCTGGTAAAAAATTTCTGTCAGCGTTTTCGCGTGCCCAACGAGCACCGTGACCTGGCATTGATCGCCGCGCGTTTTCACGCGCACTGCCACAAGATCGCCGAACTGCGCCCGGCGACCGTGGTCGATACGCTCGAGGCCATGGACGCGTTCCGCCGGCCGGAGCGGGTGGACCTGTTCGTTACCGCCTGCGAGGCCGATTTCCGCGGCCGCCATGGCAGCGAGGATAAGCCCTATCCCCAGGCCGGGCTTTTCCGAAACGTCTTCGCCGCCGCGCGCGCGGTGGATACGGCGGCGATCGCCGCGGGTGGCGGCCAGGGCCCGGACATCGGCGCCCGTATCCGCGAGGCGCGCATCGCCGCCGTGCGTCAGGTGTTATCATTGGATTCCTCCCGTCCGTCCGGGAGCTAGTCAGGAAGGTGAACCATGATCAAGAGACTGTGTAATCCGTTGCCACGGATGCTGCTGGCAATCTTGCTGTTAGGGGCGGCCGGCATCCTGGATGCGGTTGCCGCCGATCAGCCCGCCGCGAAGCCGGCGGAAGAGGTGATCAAAGTGGTGTACCACGCCGATTTTGCCGACCCGCGCCGCTTCAGCGCCATGCTGTCCAATATCCATAATATGGTTTCGACCTATCAGTCCGAGCTGCAAGGAATATGACGTGCGTATCGTGTTCGTTTCCTACGGCATTCGTTTTGTAACGCAGGACAAGCTCGCCGGCACGCCGTTTGCCGAGGACGCCGCTCTCAAGCAGCGCCGCGCGGAATTGCTGGGCCGGCTGGCGACACTGCGCGACAACGAGGGCGTGAAGCTCGAGCTTTGCGAGATCACGCGCGAGGCCGTGCACCTGCCCAGGGAAAAGATCATTCCTGGCGTAGCGTTGGTGCCCTCCGGCGTGGTGCGCATCGCGGAATTGCAACACCAGGGCTACGCCTACCTCAAGGTGGAATAAGCCATGTCCAAAGCGGTTCCTTCACGCCCGGCCGCGCAGACCGGCGCTGCTCCCGTTCCCCGTGATGTACAGGGACGTACAAATGTCGCGAAAGACAGGACGTCGGGAGCGACGGTCGGGTTCGTGAGCCTCGGCTGCCCCAAGGCGCTGGTCGATTCCGAGCGCATCCTCACGCAGTTGCGCGCCGAGGGTTATGCGATCTCGCCGGATTACGCAGGCGCCGATCTCGTGGTGGTCAATACCTGCGGTTTCATCGACGCCGCGGTGGAGGAGTCGCTGGACGCCATCGGCGAGGCGCTGGCGGAGAACGGCCGCGTCATCGTCACCGGCTGTCTCGGCGCCAAGGGCGACATCGTGCAAGCAAGCCCATCCGCAGGTGCTGGCGGTCACCGGCCCGCATGCGCTCGAGGAAGTCATGCAATCGGTGCACGCGCACCTGCCGAAGCCGCATGACCCCTACACCGATCTCGTGCCGGCGCAGGGGATCAGGCTCACGCCGCGCGCATTACGCCTATCTCAAGATTTCCGAAGGCTGCAATCATCGCTGCACCTTCTGCATCATTCCTTCGATGCGCGGCGATCTCGTGAGCCGCGACATCGGCGAGGTCATGCAGGAGGCGGAAAATCTGGTCAAGGCGGGCGTGAAAGAGCTGCTCGTGATTTCGCAGGACACCAGCGCCTACGGCGTGGACGTGAAATACCGCACCGGCTTCTGGCACGGCCGGCCGGTCAAGACGCGCATGACCGAACTCGCGCGTGCGCTGGGCGAACTGGGCGTGTGGGTGCGGTTGCATTACGTTTATCCCTATCCGCACGTGGACGAGATCATTCCGCTCATGGCGGAGGGGAAAATCCTGCCGTATCTCGACGTGCCGTTCCAGCACGCGAGTGCGCGGATACTGAAGCTCATGAAGCGCCCGGCCAGCGCCGAGAACAATCTGGCGCGCATCGAAAACTGGCGCGCGGTTTGCCCCGACATCACGCTGCGTTCCACCTTCATCGTCGGTTTCCCGGGCGAGACGGAGCGGGAGTTTGAAGAGCTGCTCGATTTCCTGCGCGCGGCGCAGCTCGACCGCGTCGGCTGCTTCGCCTACTCGCCCGTGGAGGGCGCCGCGGCCAATGCGCTGCCCGATGCGGTGCCGGAGGAAGTGAAGCGGGAACGCCTGGCGCGCTTCATGGAATTACAGGCGGAAATCTCCGCGGAAAAATTGCAGCGCAAGGTCGGCAGGACCCTGACGGTGCTGGTTGACGGCATCGAGGAAGGCCAGGCGGTGGCCCGCTCCAGTGCCGACGCGCCCGAGATCGACGGCGTGGTTTATGTCGCGGACGCGAAGGGCCTGAAGCCGGGTGATTTCTGCGAGGTCCGCGTCACGCGCGCGGGCGAGCACGACCTCTGGGCGCGGCGACTTAAAGCGTAATTTCGTCGAAGTTTCGGGCCTGCCGGTGTGCCGCCTTGGGATCGATAGCCCCATCCCTTACCAGCCAAATGGTTTGCATTCCCGCCGCCTGCGCGGCGTCGAGTTCTTCGCGTATGTCGGAGAGAAACAGGATGTCATCGGGCGCGCTGCCGATGGCCGCGGCGATCTTGCGGTAGGAACCGGCCTCGCGCTTGTTGCCGATATTCGTGTCGAAATAGCCTGAAAACAGCGGCGTCAGGTCGCCGTAGCCGGTGTGCGCGAACAGCAGTTTCTGGGCCTGGACCGAGCCCGAGGAAAAGACATACAGCCGGATACCGGCCTGTTTCCATTGTTGCAGATGGCGCACGGCGTCTTCGTACATGTGCCCCTTGAAGTCGCCTTTTTTGTAGCCGTCTTCCCAGATCATGCCCTGCAAGCTTTTCAGCGGCGTGAGCTTCTTGTCCTCGCCGATCCAGCGAGTAAGCTGTTCAATGACTTCCGCTTCGGTCAGATTCTTCCCGCTCAGCCGCCGCACCTCATCCAGTTCATGCCGCACCGCCGGTTCCTGCGCGTGGGCGCGCACGAACTCCGCCATGTGCTGGCGCGAATAGGGGAACAGCACGTCCTTTACGAAGGACAGCGAGGAGGTGGTTCCTTCGATGTCGGTGACTATCGTTTTGATCATTGTTTTACTTACGCTCAATTCAGAGGCGCCCGCGCCGGTCATGGACCGCAAATCCCGGGAACGGTTCCTGGATGCCGCGCCCGAGGGCGATGACTTTATACAGCTCACCCATCTCGTGCGGCGAGGTGAGCTTCTTGACCTGCTGCGTCAGCCCGAGGTGGGCGCGCACGTCCTCCGGATCCGAGGCCGACATCAATTGCTCCAGTCCGCAGCCGATCAGAAACGCCGCCTGCGAAGTGTAGCCGAGCAGCGACAGACCGGTCCCGGTTGCGGCTTCGGCGATGGCGGTGAAATCGACGTGCGCGGTAATGTCCTGCAGACCGATGAGTTTCAGCGGATCGTCATGGGCGCGATGACGGTAGTGGCACATGAGCGTGCCGTCGGTGCGTTGCGGATGGTAGAACTCGGCGCGCGGAAAGCCGTAATCGACGAGCAGCATCACGCCCTGCTTCAGGATATCGGCGACACTTCGAACCCAGGCCTCGGCCTGCAGATTGATTTCGGAAGTGTAACCCGGCGACAGGGCGAGCGGTTCGATGCGAGCCCGGATCGCTTCGTCCGCCGGTTTTTCCCGCCACACGAAGCGGTCAGTTTCCCACGCGACGTGTAATTGCCGGACGCCGTCCTCCGCGATCCGGAAACGCTCGACCGGCATGGCGTCGAGCAGTTCGTTGGCCAGCACCATGCCGCGGAAACTCGCCGGCAGCGTGTCGAGCCAGTGAATGCGTTTCAGAAGATGCGGCGCCTTGCGCCGGAGCGTCTCGGCCTGACGATCGCGCAATTCGTTGCTGAGTTCGAGAATCAGATAACGTTCCGGGAGACGGCCCAGCGCTTCAAGCTCGAGCAGCAGGTCGGCCGCCAGCGCGCCGCTGCCGGCGCCGGCCTCCAGAATATCGCCGCCCCCGAGTTGCGCCAGAATCGACTGGCACGGACGCGCGAGACAGCGCGCGAACAAAGAACCCATTTCCGGGGCGGTGACGAAGTCGCCCGCCGCGCCGAATTTGTGCTTTCCGGCCGCGTAGTAGCCCAGCCCCGGGGCGTAGAGCGCCAGTTCCATGAAACGGGCAAAGGAAATGAGCCCGCCGCATGCTGCGATTTCCTCGCGAATAAGCTGCTGGAGCTTGGCTGCTGTGCGCCTGTTCCTCGGCGGTCGGGCGGCGGCAAGGCGTGCGGGTCGGGACTGGCCGTCTGGCCATGGCGGTCGGGCGATTTCATCGGGCGGCTTGGCGCAAGGACGGGCAACCGGTATCGTGTCGAGTCAGGAACTATACTGGATATTCTATGATCAAGACGAACGAGCGAAGCGAGTAGGGCTACCAGTCATATGTCAGGACGAACGCAGCGATAGCTAGTCAGACGTAGGGCTTCATTTATGGCGGACAACCCCCTCGAAGGCAAGGTAGCCCTGATCACGGGTGGCGCGCACCGCATCGGCGCGGCCGTGGCGCGCATGCTGCATGCCCAGGGCATGAAGCTCGTGATTCATTATCACACTTCGGAAAAGGCCGCCCACGCCCTGCAGGAGGAATTGCACCAGAACCGGCCGGAATCGGTGATGCTGGTGCGCGGGGACCTCAACAGCGGCGAGCGCCAGGCGCGGAACCTGGTGTTCGAAACCGTCGAATCCTTCGATCGACTCGACGTGCTGATCAACAACGCCTCGCGCTTTTATCCCACCCCTGTCGGCGAGGCGACCGAATCGCAGTGGGACGATATCGTGGGCACCAATCTCAAGGCACCGTATTTTCTCGCGCAGGCGGCCGTGCCGCACCTCAGGAAAACCGGCGGCAGTATCGTCAACATCGCGGATATTTACGGCGATCGCCCGCTGATCGGTTATCTCATCTACAGCGTCGCCAAGGCCGGCGTGATCATGCTCACCAAGGCGTTGGCGCGCGAGCTGGGTCCGGAGATCCGGGTCAACGCCATCGCCCCCGGGGTCATCCTCTGGCCCGAGAGCGACCTCGATGAAATGTCCAAGCAACGCATCATCTCGCGCACGCCGCTCAAGCGTTCCGGCGAACCCGACGACGTCGCGCGCACGGCGCTGTTCCTGATCCGCGACGCCGGTTTCATTACCGGTCAGGTGCTGGCGGTGGACGGCGGACGCTGGGTGGTGATGTAGGAAGCATCGTTGCATTACGACCGCGGATCAAAATCCGTTTTCCAGATTTCCTGTTTTCCTGAACCGAACTGCTCCCACATCCTGGCGCAGCTGAGCCCCGTTTCCGGGTGCCGCAGATCCGGCGCGATGTCCGCCAGCGGACGCAGCACGAAGGCGTAACGCTGGATGTCCGGATGCGGCAGATTGGCCTGGCTGTCATGCCGCACGATATCGTCGTAGAGCAGCAGATCGAGATCGAGCGTGCGCGCGCTGAAGCGATTTTCCCGGCGGCTGCGCCCGAAGCGTAACTCGATGTGTGAAAGCGTTTCCTTGATGCGTTCGATCGGCTCGGCGGTGTCGAAGCCCGCCACGAGATTGTAGAAGTTATCGCCCTCGAAACCATGGGCCTTGCTTTCGTACACGGGGGACAGGGTGAGAGGGCCGTAATGCACCGCCAGTTCGCGCACCGCCCCGCGAATGCTGTTTTCCCTGTCGATGTTGCTGCCGATCCCGATGTGCACCCGCGGCACAGGCTTACGCCTCGCCGCGTTCGATGATGATGCCCACGTCGCCGGCACCGCGGACGGCGCCTTTCTTGTTGACGCGTACCCGCACCCACTTGAGTTTGAACTCGGCAAGCAGAATTTCAGCGACCTTCTCGGCCAGGGTTTCGACCAGCTGGAATTGCGAGTTGCCGACGAAATCAATGAGTCGCTTGGCCACGGCCTTGTAATTGAGCGTATCGTCGATGCGGTCCGTGGCCGCGGCACGGCGGATGTCCGCGGCCATGTCGAGGTCGAGGATGATGGTCTGCTTGACGCGGCGTTCCCACTCCCAGATTCCGATGATGCACTCGATCTTGAGGTCGTGGAGGTAGATGATGTCCATGGGGCGGGCTCGTGATTGTCGTGGAAATATAACCAAAAAGCCCGGTGCTGTCTCTTGACGCCACCGGTGCAAACACATTCCAATAGCGCCCCATGCTGATTTATCTCCTGCCGCTGGCGGCCTACCTGTTCGGTTCCATATCGACCGCGGTGCTGATCGCGCGCGCGATGGGCCTTCAGGATCCGCGCGAGGTCGGCTCCAGGAATCCCGGTGCGACCAATATCCTGCGTTACGGCGGCAAGACGGCAGCGGTGCTGACGCTGTTAGGGGATATTCTCAAGGGGGTCATTCCGGTGCTGATCGCCCGCGCCCTGACCGCCGATGCCGTGATCATCACGCTCTGCGGTTTCGCCGCTTTTCTCGGGCACCTGTTTCCGGTGTTCTTCAGTTTCCGCGGTGGCAAGGGGGTAGCGACGGCGCTGGGTGTGTGGTTCGCGCTCAATCCCTGGGTGGGCCTGGCATTGCTCGCCACCTGGATACTCATGGCGCTGCTGTTCCGCTATTCCTCGCTGGCGGCGCTCACCGCGTCCGCGGCTCGCGCCGCTGTATGTCGCGTGGCTGTCGCCGGGCACTCCCTATCTGGCGACCATGATCGTCATGAGCGCGATTTTGATATTCCGGCACCGCTCCAACATCCGCAATCTCATCGCCGGCACGGAAACCAAGATCGGGCGTTAGTCAGTTTTTGATCGCGCCGATTTCCTCGATGCGCCAGCGCGCCCGCGCACCGAAAGCCAACGGCTCATGCTGTCCCGCCGCCAGACGCAGATATCCGGCGTAGGCGATCATGGCGCCGTTGTCGGTGGAGAATTCCGGCCGTGGAAAAAACACGCGCACGCCGAGTTTTTCAGAAAGTAGTTTCAGACGTTCGCGCAATTTCCGGTTGGCGCTGACCCCGCCGGCCACCACCAGTTGCTGCGCGCCGGTTTGCTCGAGCGCCCACTCGCACTTGATCGCCAGCACATCCACGGCGGCTTCTTCGAACGAGGCGGCGATGTCGGCGACCAGCCGGGGCGTCAGCGGCTGGTTTTGTACCGCGGTGACCACCGCGGTCTTCAGGCCGCTGAAACTGAAATCGAGTCCCGGATGCGCGCCCTGGGTCTTGAGCCGGCCGGTCTTGGGCCGTGGAAACTGAAACCGCTTGGGGTCGCCGCCCAGCGCCGCCTGCGCGATGGCGGGTCCGCCCGGATAACCGAGGCCGAGCAGTTTGGCGGTTTTGTCGAAGGCCTCGCCCACGGCGTCGTCCACGGATTCACCCAGGATGGTGTAACGGCCCAGCGCCTGCACGTCGGCGAGCAGCGTGTGCCCGCCCGAGACCAGCAGCGCGGTGAAAGGAAAAGCCGGCGGGTCGGGTTCGAGCATGGGCGAGAGCAGGTGCCCTTCCATATGATGAACGCCGACGCAGGGCACATTCCAGGCAAGGGCGAGCGAACGGCCGAGGGCCGCACCCACGAGCAGCGCTCCCGCCAGCCCCGGGCCGGCGGTGTAGGCGATGCCGTCGATCTGGTCCGGACGGGTCTTGGCTTCCTGCATGACCGCCCGGATCAGGGGCAGCGCCTTGCGGATGTGGTCGCGCGAGGCCAGTTCCGGCACCACCCCGCCGTAATCGAGGTGCAGTTCGGTCTGGGAAAACAGCCGATGCGCCAGCAGGCCCTGGCCGGAATCGTAGAGGGCTACGCCGGTGTCATCGCAGGAGGTTTCTATCCCGAGTACGCGCATGGGCCGATTTTACACGCCGCCGGCCCGTTTCAGGGGGCCAGCCGCCGGCACCGGGCGCTGGATGTACAAATCCGGCGGGAATCTATAGAATCGCCGCCTTTCCGTATCTGACCGGCCCGTTTTGGCGGGCCTATTTTGCGAGGAGAACAATGCCTTCAGTCCGGGTTAAAGATAACGAGCCGTTTGAGATGGCGCTGCGCCGTTTCCGCCGCTCATGCGAAAAGGCGGGCGTGTTCACCGAAATGCGTCGCCGCGAGCACTACGAAAAGCCGACCGAAATCCGCAAGCGCAAGGCCGCCGCGGCACGCAAGCGCGAACTGAAGAAGCTCATGCGTCGGAACAATCCGCGTCCTCCCGCACCCGCCGCTGCCGCCGGCACCCGCCCCTGATTTTCATCCGTCCCTTGGGCGATGAGCCTTAAGGAAAAAATCAAAGACGACATCAAGCAGGCCATGCGCGACAAGAACGAGTCGCGCGTGACCACGCTGCGCATGCTGAGCGCCGCCATCCAGCGGCGCGAGGTGGATGAGCGCATCCAGCTCGACGACGCGCAGGTCATCGCCGTGATCGAAAAACTCGTGAAGCAAGGCCGTGAGTCGATCGAGCAGTATATGAAAGGCGGGCGCCCGGAACTGGCCGACAAGGAATCCGGCGAAATCGCCATCTTTCAGGCCTATCTGCCGCAGCAGCTTGGGCGACGCCGAAATCGACAAGCTTATTGCCGAGGCCATCGCCGCCACCGGGGCGAGTTCGGTCAAGGACATGGGCAAGGTCATGGGCGTGCTCAAACCCAAGCTCCAGGGCCGGGCCGACATGGGGCAAGTGGGCGGCAAAATAAAAGCCAAGCTCGGCGCCGCCTGATCCGGACCGCGTTATTTCCCGGTAAATCCGCTCCATAAATTCATTCCGTTCCCGCGCTTCACCGGCCTGTTTAGAATACCCGCATGGCCGGCCGCATCCCCAAGCAGTTCATTGACGAGTTACTGACGCGCAGCGACATCGTCGATGTCATCGATTCTTACGTGCCGCTAAAAAAGGCCGGCAAGGACTACAAGGCCTGCTGCCCGTTCCACGAGGAAAAAACCCCGTCGTTTACCGTCAGTGTCGACAAGCAGTTCTACCACTGCTTCGGTTGCGGCGCGCACGGTTCGGCCATCGGCTTTCTCATGGACTACGAGCACATGAGCTTCGTGGAGGCGGTCGAGGATCTCGCCGCCCGCGCGGGGCTCAAGGTTCCCAAGGAAGCGGGGATGGTTTCCGGACAAGACAAGGACAGCGGCACGGACCTGCTCGAGATTCTGCGTGAAGCGTCGCGCTTCTACCGGCAGCAACTACGCGAGCATCCGCAGGCCGGCCGGGCCGTGGAGTATCTCAAGGGACGCGGCATCACCGGCGAGATCGCGCATGAATTCGGTCTGGGTTTCGCCCCCGACGGCTGGGACAATCTTCTGCGCGCCCTGGGCAAAGATGACGCGAGCCGCGAAGCCCTGGCGCGCGCGGGCCTGGCGGTGAAAAAAGAAGGTGGCGGCTATTACGACCGCTTCCGTGATCGCATCATGTTTCCGATCGAGGATTATCGTGGGCGGGTAGTCGCCTTCGGGGGGCGGATACTGGATAAGGGCGAGCCCAAATACCTCAACTCGCCCGAGACGCCGCTGTTCCACAAAGGGCGCGAACTCTACGGCCTGTTTCACGCGCGCGAGGCGATCAAGCGCGAGAACCGGGTGCTGGTGGTCGAGGGCTACATGGACGTCGTGGCGCTGGCCCAGTTCGGCGTGGATTTCGCCGTGGCCACGCTGGGCACGGCGACCACGCGCGACCATCTCGAACGCCTGTTCCGCCATGCCCCGGAGGTCATTTTCTGTTTCGATGGCGACCGCGCCGGCCGCGAGGCCGCCTGGCGCGCCCTGGATAACGCGCTGCCGGCACTGCGCGAGGGCTGGCAGGCGAGTTTCCTGTTCCTGCCGGAAGGGGAGGACCCGGACACGCTGGTGCGCAAGGAGGGCAGGGACGCGTTTCTGGCGCGCCTGAAGACCGCGACCCCACTGCCGGAATACCTGTTCGACAACCTCATGCGCCAGGTGGACATGAACCGCATGGACGGCCGTGCCCGGCTGGTGGAACTCGCGCGTCCGCTGCTGTCCAAGATGCCGACAGGTGTTTTGCGCCAGATGATGCTGGACCGCTTGGCGGAATTGAGCCGCATGGATGTGGGCAAGTTGCCGGTACCGTCGGGGAACGCGGAGCCGGCCAATGTTTTCAGGCCAGCGAGGCGCGGGTCCTCCAGCGGGCCCCAGGAGCCGCCTTCCATCGTGCGCCGGGCAATTGCCCTGATGTTGCAGCATCCGGCTATTGGCGAAAAAGCTGAGCAATGAAAGCGAGCTTGCCGGCCTTGATCTGCCAGGGATGCCATTGTTTTTAGAGCTGTATGGCTTGCTGAAAAATTCACCAACGCTGAATACTGCCGCTATTATTGAGAGTTTTAGCGATAGTGAATACCAACATCATCTCTCCAGACTGGCGGTCTGGGACTATCCGGCCATGGCCGAGAACGTGGAAATGGAATTTGACTCGGTAATAAATCGTCTTTGCGCTGCCTCATCCAAGCAGAGAACCGAACGACTTTTGCAAAAACAGCATGCCCAAGGTTTAAACCAGATGGAAAAAGACGAATTGGCACGGTTATTGAGTGTGAAGAGAGACAATTCACGTCTATCTCCTTCTCGCCATTGAAAAATTTGGGGCGAGCAACCACTTAAGCTATACTTTCGCGTTTTGCGCGCTTCTATATTCCAACACAGACTATTTTCAGGCGGCTAAACCCGCAGACGGTATTTCAATGGATCAGGAAACACAACGTTCGCAGCTGAAAAAGCTGATCATTCAGGGTAAAGCCCAAGGTTTTCTCACGTATCGTGAGATCAACGACCATTTGCCCGAAGATGTTCATGACACCGACCAGATCGAGGCGGTGGTGAACATGATCAACGACATGGGGATCGCGGTTTACGACGAAGCGCCCGATCCGGATACCCTGTTGCTCAAAACCACCGAAACCCCGCCGCCGGCGGAAGACGAAGAAGAGGCCGCGGAAGAGGCCGAGCAGGTGGTGACCTCGGCCGTCGACAGCGAATTCGGACGCACCACCGATCCGGTGCGCATGTACATGCGCGAGATGGGCACGGTGGAACTGCTCACGCGCGAAGGCGAGATCGACCTCGCCAAGCGCATCGAAGACGGCGTGCGCCAGACGACCGAAGCCATTGCCGCCTGCCCGGCGGCGATCGCCGAAGTCGTGCGCATGATGGATCTGGTCGAGATCGACCAGATGCGTCTGACCGACCTGGTGGTGGATTTTGTCGATCCCAATGCGACCGAACTGCCCCTGCCCGAAGTCCCGAGCGAGAAGGCCGCTGCCGATGTCGATGACGACGAAGAGAACGGCTCCGGCGACGGTGGCAGCGAAGAGGAGGAAACCGGCCCGAACCGCGAAGAGGCGCTGATCCGCTTTGCGCGCATCCGCAAACTGCACATGAATCTGCTCAAGGCCATCGAGAAGAAGGGCTATGACAGCCCGGAAGTGAAGCGGGTTCAGGCCAAACTCGCCGACGAATTCATGCAGACCAAATTCGTCGCGAAACAGATCAACCGCCTGGTGGAATATGTTCGCGCGCTGGTGGAATACGCGCGCGAGCAGGAAAAAGTCATCATGGACATCTGCGTGAACAAGGCGCGGATGCCGCGCAAGACGTTCATCAAGATCTTCCCCAGCCACGAAACCAACAAGCGCTGGGTCAAGAAGGCGATCAAGTGCGGTGAAGGCAACGCCGCGGTCATCGAGAATCATACCGACGCGATTCACGCCGTGCAGGACAAGCTCAAGCACCTCGAGGAACGTGCCGGCCTGCCGATCGGCGAGCTCAAGGAAGTCAATCGCCGCATGTCGATCGGCGAGGCCAAGGCGCGCCGCGCCAAGAAGGAAATGGTCGAGGCCAACCTGCGCCTCGTGATTTCGATCGCCAAGAAATACACCAACCGCGGGCTGCAATTCCTCGACCTCATCCAGGAAGGCAATATCGGCCTGATGAAGGCGGTGGACAAGTTCGAGTACCGCCGCGGTTACAAGTTCTCGACCTACGCGACGTGGTGGATCCGCCAGGCGATCACGCGTTCGATCGCCGATCAGGCGCGCACCATCCGCATCCCGGTGCACATGATCGAGACGATCAACAAGCTTAACCGCATCTCCCGACAGATGTTGCAGGAAATGGGCCGCGAGGCCACGCCGGAAGAGCTGGCGAGCCGCATGGACATGCCGGAAGACAAGATCCGCAAGGTGCTCAAGATCGCCAAGGAACCGATTTCCATGGAGACGCCGATTGGCGACGACGAGGATTCGCATCTGGGCGATTTCGTCGAGGACGCCAATTCCGTGGCGCCTCCGGATGCCGCGACCGGCAGCGGCCTGAAATACGCGACTTCGGAGATTCTCGAGACGCTCACCCCGCGCGAGGCCAAGGTATTGCGCATGCGCTTCGGCATCGGCATGAATACCGACCACACCCTCGAAGAGGTCGGCAAGCAGTTCGACGTGACCCGCGAACGCATCCGCCAGATCGAAGCCAAGGCGCTGCGCAAGCTGCGTCACCCGAGCCGTTCCGAGCATTTGCGCAGCTTCCTCGATTAAGCCGTCACTGTTCTATCCACACCCGCAACGGGCCGGTATAATCCGGCCCGTTGTCTTTTGGGCCTGTAGCTCAGTTGGTTAGAGCAGGGGACTCATCGTAATGGTGCGCTCATGCTGAAAGGCATGAGATGAACGGGATGAATTCAGGGAAACCGTAGCGTCCGATGATTTCAATCGGGGTTGCCGGCAATCCTGAGCCAAGCCGGGAGTACACTTCCGGAAGGTGCAGAGACTACCTGGGGACTTAAGCGTCCTTAATCACAGGCTTCGAGCGTCCCGCGCCCGAACGACTCATCTGGATGGCAGTGTGTCGAGGGCGATGAGATAGTCCACTCCCGCTGGAAACAGTGGGGCAGAGTGAATCCCTTGGTCCTAGGTTCGAGTCCTAGCGGGCCCACCATATATCAATTCGTGCAGTTACATGTGACTCCCTCCCATTTCTCCATTATCGGCGTAGGGTGCAAGATTAGGCGGCGACACTAAAACCGTTTTAATTAGACTGTTTGTTAATCCTTAGAAAAATAAACCCAATATGGATTTGCCACGAACCAATATTATTACCTTCAGGCTGGCATTGTTGGCGGCTTTGGCAGTTGTTATGCATCTCGCAACGACGCAAATAAATTATCCAGTGGTCGAAAATATGAATGACAAGGTGAATCATATTTTGGCGTTTTATGTTTTAGGATTTCTGGCAGATTTTTCGTTTCCCAGGAAAAATTTCGGACTTTCCAAAGTTCTTCCGCTATTAGGCTTCGGGCTATTAATCGAGGTCATTCAGTATTTCTTACCATATCGATCTTTTTCATTGTACGATCTTGCCGCTGATGCGGCCGGCCTTGCCGTTTACTGGGCTTCTCTGCCAGCACTCAAGCATCTTCCTTTGCTTCGTCGCCGTTGGAACATCGAGGCGCAGAATTATGGCTAACCATTCTGTTAACACTTCTTTCAGCAAGGACGCACTGTAAACCGCACGCCTGCTATCTCAAAAGTTAGGAACCAAGAAACACTAGCCACATGTCCAGCATTCTGATCCTTTTCGCCACCACCGAAGGCCACACCGCGCGCATTGCGGAACGGATTGCGCAGCGTCTTCGGGGTAAGGGACACGAAGTTGAAATACACCGTGCTGACGCCGTTCCAGCAGGTCTGGAGCCGGCGGGCTATGACGGGGTGATCGTCGGTTCCTCTATTCACTACGGCCATCACCCCGGCTTTCTGAGTGCGCTGGTGCGTCGCTTCCGCACGGCACTGACGGCACGACCCAGCGCCTTCTTCTCGGTGAGCCTGAGCGCCGGCGGCGCGCGCGCGAAGCCCGAAGCGGCGCGGCGTTATCTGGAGACGTTTCTGCGCCAGGTCGACTGGCACCCCGCGCAGACGGCGACCTTCGCCGGTGCCTTGCAGTACAGCAAGTACGGGGTGTTCAAGCGATTACTGATGCGCATGATCGCCGGCATCGCCGGCGACGACACCGACATGACGCGCGACTACGAGTACACGGACTGGAATGCCGTTGATCGTTTCGCGGATGAGTTTGCGCAGCGGCTTAAGCAGGCGTGAGGGGAATCTTGGACCCGGAATTTTTTCTGCACCGGATCACGATTATGAGAGGAGCTAAGGCCGGTTATTTTTTTCCGCCGGCGGGCTGGAAGCCGGCCGGCAGCTTGCCCATATCGCCTTCGCCGAACAGGAATCCGAGCATGTGCTGCTCGATGACCTTGATGCTCCCCGGGTCGGCGGTGCTGAGTTTGTTCTCGTTGATGATCGTGGCCAGGCGTTGCAGCCATTGCTTCCAGCCTTCTTTCGATACGTTTTCGAAAATGCGCTGGCCCAAGGCCCCCGGATGCGGCGGGCGCTCCAGGCCTTCGGCCTCGCGTTTCAGTACGGCGCAGCGAACGATGCGTGCCATGCGTTTCTCTCGTGAGTAAATCGAATGGCGCATTGTAGTACGGAATACCCGGCCATAGGCCATTGCCACATGAATTGCGGTGATTTAACGCCGGCGGTTTCTTGAATTCGGTTAAATCGAGTACCATTCCTTGCATCAGGATTAATGAATGAGGAGTAATGTCATGGGATCAATCGAATATTCCACCCGCATCGGCGATGCCGAGATGCGGCTCACCCCGGCGGCACAGGCCAAGTTCGCCGAAATGCTCAAGGAAGTCGACGGCGAATTCGCCGGCATCCGCGTGTTCGTCTCGGGCGGCGGTTGCAGCGGCATGACCTACGACATGACCTACGCCGACAATACGGTCGACCATAATTACGACAGTGTCCTCGAAGGCCCGGGATTCAAGATCTACGTCGATGCAGTCGCGCTCAATTATCTGCAAGGCAGCGAGATCGATTTTCGCGATTCGAGCTTTGTGTTTAACAAGGTGTTCCAGGCGGTTGGCGGCAACGGCACCTGTGGCGGATGCGGCGGCGGCGGTTTCTAGGCCGGTCACGGCCCCCGGCCGGAACGCGGCCCCACGCCGCGTTCTGCTGATCGCCCCGCACGACAGTTACCGCACCGCACCGTTCCTGGCGGCGGCCAAGGCCCGCGGCATTGAAGTATTAATCGCCTCCGAGGCCAAGCATTCCCTGGTCAGTGCCTACGCCGATGGCCTGCACCTCGACCTCGGCGATACCCAAGCCTCCCTGCAAACCATTCTGCGCGAAGCCCAACGGCGACCGTTCGCGGCCGTGCTCGGCAGCGACGACGCCAGCACCGAAATCGCCGCGCTCGCGGCAGCGGCACTCGGCCTTCCCCACAATCCCACCGCGGCGGTGCACCTGGCACGGCGCAAGGACCTGGCGCGCGCGCGGCTGGCGCAGGCCGGTGTGCCGGTGCCGCGTCACTGGCGGCTCGACCTCACGCGTCCGTTGGCCGCGCAGATCGGTGACATTCGCTTTCCCTGCGTGCTCAAGCCGGTGGCGCTCGCGGCCAGCCGCGGCGTGATTCGCGCCGACAACCTCGATGAACTCACGCAGGCGGCGGCACGCATCCAGGTATTGCTGGCGGGCGCCGGGTTGCGCGAAGCGGAAGAACGCGAAACCATTCTGGTGGAAGAATTCATTCCCGGTTTCGAGGTGGCGGTGGAAGGCCTGTTGACGCAGGGAAGCCTCGAAATCCTGACGATCTTCGACAAGCCCGATCCGCTGAATGGCCCGTATTTCGAAGAGACGTATTACATCACGCCGTCACGGCTGGATGCGCCGACCCAACAAGCCTTGCGCGAGACGATCTCCAGCGCGTGCGCGGCCTACGGACTGCGCGAAGGGCCGATCCACGCCGAATGCCGCATCAACGAGCAGGGTGTATGGATACTGGAAGTCGCCGCGCGCACCATCGGCGGCCTGTGCGGACGCCTGCTGCGCTTCGGCACCGGTTCCAGCCTGGAGGAATTGGTATTGTTGCATGCCTTGGGTGAACGCCCGGAGTTAAACAGCGAAACCGGCGGCGCCGGGGTGCTGATGATCCCGATCCCGCAGGCCGGCATCCTGCGGCGCGTCGAGGGCGTGCTGGCCGCTGAGAAAATACCGTACATCGAGGAAGTCGTTATCCACGTGCGCGAAGGCTATGAACTGGTGCCCCTGCCGGAGGGTTCCAGTTATCTGGGATTTATTTTTGCGCGCGCGCCGAGCGCCGCCCAGGCGGAAGCGGCGCTGCGCGCGGCGCACGCCTGTCTGCATGTGGTGGTGATGCCGTTGTGGAAAGGCGTGAGTGTTTAACGTTTCAACAGCTCTTGCCTTTCAATCATTTCTCAGCCGCGTCAGTAGTCTTGTTCGAACTCGGAAGATAAACCGAGAGCACGGACCGAAAAATAGATGCACCGAAGTAAAAAAACCGATAGCACCAATAGCACCAAACAGCCTACAGCCATAACAGCGAGTCGATTCATGACTCACCTTCCCCCAACTTTTGTTCTAATTATCCTGCCCGTATTTCTTGTCCCACCTGATCATCTTGCGCCTTTTGGCGCCTGAACTCCGTCGAGGATTCGTCCAGACCTGACTATTCGCTACGCCGCTTTCTTCGTTACCAACGCCTTCACCTTCGGACGCGCCTGCCGGCTCACCGTCCACAGGTCATATTGCGCCTGCATGTTCACCCATAGCTCGGGCTCGGTGGCGAAGGCTGCCGCCAAGCGCAGCGCCATGTCCGGCGTGACCGGCGCGCGGCCGTTCACAATGGCCGAGACGTGCTTGCGCGTTACCGCCAGCGCCTTGGCAGCCTGGGTGACGGTGATGCCCAAGGGCTTGAGATACAGCTCGCGCAGAATCTCGCCCGGGTGCGCCGGGTTGTGCATGCGCGAAGACTTTTCAGTGATAGTCGACATCATCCACCTCTTTATGCGCGTTGCTGCCACACGCTTGGATCGCGACGCGCATGGAACACCGCCAGATCGCGATCCGATTCGCCGAAGAACACCGGCGCGAAAGAACACCGAATAAGGGAAACGATGCACCAACAGCAGCAAATATCCAGAGCATTACTGGAAAGCGTTCATGGATTCGCCTCCGTCATGTTAATGGCGTGGTCTAATACCCGACCGGAGCGTCGATCCCGCCCCATAAAGCGGCCTTCATCGACTCGTAGCATGCAAGCACGCCGGAAAAGAGCCAAACGTCATGTTCGTAAGGCGAACGGTAATCAAAGTCTTGATTTCGTGTCCGTGAAGGCACCACATCGTCGGGGTTTACACTCCGTGCTCGGTGATTCTGCGATCAAGCTCGTCTCGTTGGGCTGGGGTCAGCGGTATCGCAGCACTCTACCGCAATGCGTTCCAGATCTCCTCGACCAGCGTTAACGCTCCTCGACTCCGTAGCCTGCGCTTGTGGATGCCGTGTGAAGACGGCCAATGCTTAAACTAGTGAGAACTATCCGTAACTACGTCTACCCTGCGCAGCATTAAATCATCAACGTAGCAGGCTGAATCATGTCGCCGAAATCCGGAACTGCCGTTGTCTAATCCAGCACCTTTAATTTTAGCCATCAATCGCGGCCATTTCGTTAGACCGCACCGTAATACCTTGATACGCGCCTTGGTAGTGGCTGAAATTCCGTGAGCGTGAAGACGCCAGCCTGCGCGTGCTCGTGTTTCCGAAGCATGGCTGAATCGATTCAAAGGACACCTAAGAAATGCGGTCGATGTTGTCTGGCGGCATGATGCTTTTTTCATCTGGACGCAAGCCTTTCCTTCGTGTTTTTCGGCTACGAATTCCGTTTATCAGATGAATGACTGGTCATGCTCCTTTGCCAGTGCTTCACTAATGCGGAGAGCTGCGGTACTCTCACGATCAGCAGCCTTGTCGATGCTCATTGTGCTTCAGCTCATTTCATCGAATCCAAGATCCTCGAAGCTGTGCCACAGTCACGTGTCATCAACGGCCTTGCTCGCGAGCCAACAAGCCAATCATCTCAGAAAAATCTAAACACCTTATCCATTGCCATCATCATCGCGCGATCAACACCCGAGGTAGTCAGCGGCAACCCGACGTATCACGTTCTAGGGGCCGGAGACGCCAGTATCGATCTCGATCGCCCCATTGAAAAGAATCGGTTGGATGGAGTTCACCGCCATTGCAAGGTTATGCGGCGTTGTGGCTGCGCAGCGGAGAGATTTCATTGTAAATTGTGTGATGGCGCTACTGCACAGCGCGGTGCACGGCCTCGCCGATCTTTGACGGGTTGCGCACGACGTGCGCGCCGAGTGCCTCGATGCGCTCCATCTTGGCCGCCGCCGTGTCGGCCGGGCCGGCGATGACGGCGCCGGCGTGGCCCATGCGCCGCCGTGACGGGGCGGTCATCCCCGCGATGAAGCAAACCAGCGGCTTGCCGAGATGTTCTTTGGCCCACGCGGCGGCCTCGATCTCCTGGCTGCCGCCGATCTCGCCGATCATCACCACCGCCTCGGTGTCCGGGTCGTCCTTGAAGGCGCGCATCACGGTCAGAAAATCCGTGCCGGTGACCGTATCGCCGCCGATGCCGACGCAGGTGGACTGTCCCAGCTTGTATTCGGCCATTTGCTCGACCGCTTCGTAATTGAGCGTGCCGGAGCGCGATACCACGCCGATCTTTCCGGGTTTGTAGATATGCGCCGGCATGATGCCGACCTTGCATTCATTGGGCGTGATCAGGCCCGGCGTGTTGGGGCCGACGATCACCACGTCGCGCCCGGCGGAATAACGCTTGACGCGCACCATGTCCTGCACCGGGATGCCGTCGGCAACAACAACAATCGTGCGGATGCCGGTGTCGATGGCTTCCATGATGGCGTCGGCGGCAAACGGCGGCGGCACGAAAATGCCGGCGACGTCGGCCCCGGTGCGCGCCACCGCCTCGTGCACGGTGTCGAACAGGGGAATGCCGAGATGCGTCGTGCCGCCCTTGCCGGGGGTCACGCCGGCGACGACATTGGTGCCGATCTTGATGGATTCCTCGGCGTGGAAGCTGCCGTGCTGGCCGGTCAGGCCCTGGATGACGACACGCGAGGATTTATTAACAAAGATGCTCATGGGCGATAGCTCCGCTGGTGGCGCGCACGGCCATGGCCGCGGCATCGTCGAGATTGTTGGCAGTGAGAAATTTCAGACCGGACTGGGCCAGGACCGCGCGCCCCTGTTCCACGTTGGTGCCGGCGAGGCGCACGACCACCGGTACTTTGACGTTGAGTTCACGCATCGCGCGCACGATGCCTTCCGCCACCCAGTCGCAGCGGTTGATGCCGGCGAAGATGTTGACCAGCACCGCCTTGACGTTCTTGTCGAGCAGCACGATGCGAAAGGCGTTGGTGACTCTTTCCGGGAGGCGCCGCCGCCGACGTCGAGAAATTCGCCGGCCGTCCGCCGTGAAAGCGCGATGGCGTCCATGGTGGCCATGGCAAGCCCGCGCCGTTAACGATGCAACCGACATTGCCTTCCAGCGCGATGTAGTTGAGGCCGTGCGCGGCGGCTTCGACTTCCTTCGGGGTCTTCTTCGTCGAAATCGCGCAGATTGCTGATGTGCGGCCGACGGTAGATGGCGTTGTCGTCAAACTGCATTTTCGCGTCCAGCGCGAGCAACGGCCGTCCAGGGTGACGGCGAGCGGATCGACTGGATCGAGCACGGCGTCGTTGTCGCGAAAACAGCGGTACAGCGCCTTCATCAGCTTCACCGCGGCGGGCAATTGTTTACCGCCCATTTCAGATGCGCGGCGACCTCACGGCACTGGAATCGAGCAATCCGACCGCGGGGTCCACCGCTTCACGCAGGATGCGCGCCGGCTCGTTGGCGCGCGGTCTCTTGGATCTTCGACGCCGCCGCCGTCGCAGGCGATGATCGTGATGCGCTGGCTGGTGCGGTCGATGACCAGGCCGAAGTACGCTTCACGCGCGATGTCGACGGCCTGCTCGATCAGCACGCGCTGCACGCGTTGCCCCTGCGGATGGTCTGGGCGGTGATAAGGGATCGGCCGATCATTTCATCGGTCGCTGCGCGCACTTCGTCAACAGTATGGGCCAGCTTGACGCCGCCGGCCTTGCCGCGGCCACCGGCGTGGATCTGCGCCTTGATCACGAAGCGGCTGACGCCGAGCTCTTCGGCCACGGCCGCCGCCTGTTCCACGCTGTGCGCCACGCTGCCCGCGGGCACCGGCACGCCGTATTGACGCATCAAATCCTTCGCCTGGAACTCGTGAATATTCATGCCGGCTGCTCCTGACCCATTTTGATTCGTAGCATTTTCTCCATGACGACCTCGGCCTGGCGGATCGAGGCAGCATCGAGCATGCGGCCATCGAGCGTCACCGCCCCCAGGCCGCGTTTGGCGGCATCCGCCATCGCCGCCAGAATCCGCTCGGCGCGCGTGACCTCGGCATCGGTGGGCGTGAACACCTCGTTCGCGAGCGCGATTTGCGAGGGATGAATCGCCCACTTGCCTTCGATACCGAGCGCGGCCGCCGAACGCGCGGCGGAGCGATAACCCTCGGCGTCCTGGATGTCGCTGAACGGCCCGTTGATCGGACGCAGGCCGTAGGCGCGGCAGGCGACCACGAGGCGCGCCTGCGCGTAGTGCCATTGATCGTTCCAGTGACGTTCACGACCGCCGCCATCCGCGTGCGTGAGCACGGTATAATCCGCATTGGCTCCGCCCATGTGCGTGACACGCGCCTGGGTCGAGGCCGCGAAGTCGGCCACGCCGAAAACCAGCGCCTCCATTCTTTCGGGACAGGTCGCGGCAATGTCCTCGACATTGGCCATGCCGCGCGCGGTTTCGATCAGCGCGTGGATGCCGATGGGTTTGAGGCCCTTGTGCGCCTCGATCTGCGACAGCAAGGTGGCCACGAAGTAGATGTCCTCGGGGGTATTAACCTTGGGAACCAGCAGCGTGTCGAGGTGTTTGCCGGCCTGCTCCACGATATCCACGATGTCGCGGTAACAGTAGTGCGTATCGAGCGCGTTGATGCGCACGGAAACGGCGCAACGCGACCAGTCGTGGTGCAGCAGGGCGTGGATGACGTTCTTGCGCGCCTGCTCCTTGTCGGCGGGCGCCACGGCGTCCTCGAGATCCATGAACACGATATCGGCGCCGAGCGTGGGGGCCTTCTCGAGCATGCGCGGATTGCTCCCGGGGACGGCAAGCTCACTTCGATGGAGACGGTCCTTGATGGGCATTAAGGTCCTTTCCTGGTGTCGGTAGTTATTCTGGTAAGACTCCATGACACTACCTAAAAGCATTCAATCGTCAGGTTCGCTGGTTTGCCTAGCGAAATTTTTACGTGGTTATTTTGGGTCAGACTGAGCTAACAGGCGCGCGCCGCTTTATGGTTTTTCTATGACGCCATCATGGCGTCAGCAGCCCCACCGTCAATCTCCTGCATGATACTGCTTTGATAGTGTAGTCAATTTGAGCCCTTGATCCGCTTCCGTGAGCGGGTCAACGCCGTTTCAGGCTTCATTTATCTAAATAAAAACAGCGGTAACACAATGACCGCATAGATACAATGTCTATACGAGCATGACTATACCGAGAATAAATATGCCGATGATCTGCGCCCATATTAGGGTTACGCTATTTTCCGACCCCGATCCTTTCGTCCCTCGTTTGAAAACGTGTTTACGGGCCTTTAATCTTCTT